>NZ_LAMZ01000001.1:0-600000 GCF_025558165.1 Candidatus Pelagibacter ubique HIMB140
TATTTTGGGTGACTATACGATTACCCTGAGAGATTTTTGTGTTAAATTATTTTTGAGATGAAAAAGATAATTCTGTATTTTATTTTCATTAGCTTTTCGTTAAATGCAAATGCTGAGACAATTCTCCTAAAATGTGTTTATAAATTCATTGATGAAAAAAGACCTTCAAACGAAATTGGTGACGAGACTTTATATGAATTTGATTTGAATGCAAAGACATACATAGTAAGCGAAAATGAAATAAAATATTATATGATATCCAATTTTTCAGACACCTATTACACTAGCTATGTAAGAATAAATAGATTTACTGGAGATTTTATTCAAGAATCAGCTGAGGTTAAAAAAAAGGAAATACAGCCATTATTAGATAACAATACTCCTCAAAATCAAATGGTGCAACAAGATGAATATACTTTTAAACTCATTGAAGGAATTACTAGTAGAAATTTCTTTGCAAATAAATATTCAGATTTAAGTTTTAATAAAAAGCCAATGTGGCTTAGATATGAATTAAAATGTGATAAAGCAAAAAAGAAATTTTAAATAATGATTAGTGATGATTACTTTGATGCAAGCTTATTGATGGGTGATAGTAAAATCAAACACATGCAACAAGAGAAGTTTTCTGAGTTAACTTTTGAAACCAAAGTTGGAATGTTGATTGCAAAAATAACTAATGAAGCTCTCATAGATAATAAAATTAACTATCTAGAACTAAACGATAAAAATAAAATTTCTAAAATTGCTTTTTTTCATCACTTTACTTGTGTTTTGATTTCAGGTTATTTGAAAAGAGAAGGAAAAAATATTAACAATAATTGGTCATTTAAATCCTTTTTTGGTTTTTTTTCTTTAAATACAAAATTCAACAAGGATTACTGGATTGACCAATATCAAAGCACTAACAAAATTGTATTAAAATTAATTAAAGATGGCAAAACAGATAAAAGAGCTGAAGAAATAGTCGATACTTATTCTACTTTGATAAATGGCTTTGTACAAAATAAAGGATTAAACATGAGTAAAAGTATTAATTTCAGAGAGATTTTTAAAAATCAAATGATGGTATGTTTCGAGTTACTTGATTAAATTCCCAGATAGTATTTTTTATCATTTATTTTTTTTATTTCTGGTTTCATCGTTAATCTTTCTACCATATTCTCTTATTTGAATTCTCTCAATTGCCTCATTAGACTTTTGAATATTTCTAAGCCTTCTTTTTTTGAAATATGAAAAGATAAAATAAATAATAACTAATTTAATAGGGACAATTAAACTTATAAATATCTGGTTACTCATTGATTAACAAAATAACTTATTGCTCATAATACTTCTATAATTATAATTAATTCAAACATTTAAATATTCTTAGGTGAAAACAGGAGAAAGAATTCTCTTCTACTAATATTTTTTTTATTAAAATCACTTTGTTCTTCTTCGTCTAATACCAATTCTTCCTCATCTATTCCCTCCAACAAAGTTTTTCCAATAGCTTTTGAAATTAAGAAGAATGCATAAAGTGGTCCAATTAAACTTAAAAGTGTTACTCTATGAATAGTTTTAGCTGTTAATTCAGGAATAAATTTCTTTAATGCCCTTGTGAATTGTTCATTATTTATTTGTCTTTGATGACGAGCATAAATGAATGGCATTAAATTCATTGCTAAAACCAATATCCCTGCTTCAACACCACCTTTTGCAAGATATTCTCCGTGGTGAACATCTAGTAATTTATCAAAGTTTGTTTCGTTTATTTCAGTCAGTTCATTCATTGTATAGTTTCCATCCATTACCAAAGGGTGATTTACTTTTTCAGCTACACCCTTTGGAACAATTATAGGAGTGTCAGGATACTTTCTTAAAGTATCCTCTATATAGTTAATATTCTCTGAAGCTTTCAATTGGATGCCATAACTTTTGCCGGATAGAATATCTGTTTTTTTAATATCAACCATTGGATGATTAGGTGTCTCAAATATTTCAGATTTATATTCATCACTATCACTATTCTCATGAGCATTTTCTAAGATTTCAAATAGCTTACCTTGGACAGGTTTTTGCAAGCCTACTAGTTGTTCTTTGTCATAAGATTGTACAAATTTTGCTATATCCTCAAAAGTAGCATCAGAACCTAATTGTTTAGTGTAAGACATTCTCCATGCATCTAAGTATTTAGAACCAAAGAATCCTTCGAAAGTCTCTTCTTTATTTTCAAGTAGTCTTGCTAAACATAGTGCGAATAATAAATCACCCTTGATTATTTGTTCTTGGTTTTTTTTAAAAGTAATTATAGCCCAAATGTTTTGAGAAAGTTTTTTCAGTTTACTTCCAATGTCACCAATTACTTTGATTTGAGCTTTAACTAAGTTAATTGAGTGTCTAACTGCTCGTGTAGCAATTGATAGAGTTTTGACTATAGATAAACTTTTAATGGTATCAAATTTATTTATCTCTTCAAAAGATAACCAAAAAAATAATCCTAGAAAATTTGTTGCAAGTATTTCTGCTGCAACAAACACCCCTCCAGTAAATGAAAATGCAAAGCTTAAAAATGTTTTCATTAGCCAAAATACCGAGACAGTTGTAATCCCAGTCGCTATAATTAATTTGTAAAAATTTTTTAATTCAAATTTAATTCCAACTGTCTTAGCAATTTCATAGGCCATATAACCTTCTAGAGCTCTGCAAATAGCAACTCCGATACCCATTTGCCCTGGAACAAAAGCTATAGCTCCATTGATTAAAGCTATGATAGTAATAATTTTATATACTTGTTCTTCTTTTCTATTTTTAGAAACAAACTTAGTAATTTTATCAATATCAATATCATCTAGTATTAAAGTTTTTAAGTGAGGAAAAAATTCTTTTGCAAGCTCATAACTTTTTACCCATTCAGAGGGTGTTGTTAAATATTTAATTGAAGAATTTAAATAATCTTTAACTTTTTTTAAAGTTGCTCGCATAGACTTAATTTATTTATTCTAAACTTTATTGGTATAAAAAACTAGGTTCTTCCCATTCACAAAAACATGACCCACAACCACAAACAATCCCTTTGCAAGTTTCACAAGTATCATTCTGTTGAGAGTTAATATCTTGTTTACAGTTAAAGCAGTGGGTTCTTCGAACATATTTTTCTAACTTCGTTTCTTTCTTTTGCTCTATCATTTTTACTCCTAGTGTAAGTGTTTTTTTAGCTCCTCATTAACCAATTCAACATATCTAAACCATTCATTGATATAATTACGAGGTTGCTTCTTTGCCTCTTTCTCAACTCTTTTAAGAGCTTTATCGGTTATTTTATCAATCAACTTTATTTGTTCTTTATTTTCCTTTTTCAACTTTTCCATTCACCCTCCATTGTTTCATCTTTAATGTTTTCGTTTTCTTCTTTAAGAACAAGGTCTCTGTAAACAATTGCAATTTCAGCTTTTGCTATCGCAACAGACGCTTTTCTACTTATCTGATAGTTATGTTTTTTATGAATGTATTTTGAGATTAAATCACAATCTATCTTAGCTATCCAATTATCAGAATATTTTTGTTTGTATTTTTTTTTAAACTTCAATAATTCAATAACCTTGTTCATGTTATTAGTTATAGGTATTGAATTTATTTTTTAAATCTGAATTAAATTCTTTAAAAATTCAAA
Organism: Candidatus Pelagibacter ubique HIMB140; assembly: GCF_025558165.1. Classification (NCBI taxonomy): domain Bacteria; kingdom Pseudomonadati; phylum Pseudomonadota; class Alphaproteobacteria; order Candidatus Pelagibacterales; family Candidatus Pelagibacteraceae; genus Candidatus Pelagibacter; species Candidatus Pelagibacter communis. The sequence goes on from NZ_LAMZ01000001.1 coordinate 3,656, forward strand.
GAACGTTTAAAATGTTCTTTCAAATATTCAAAGAACGATTTATCTAAATCATCTAACTTTCTTGTAGAGTTCCCAATTTTTTGTCCAAATTTCAGCGAATGGTTTTTGATGCTTTTGAAAAAATTTCATATTGTATTTTTTTTCTTCTTTAACAATATAATTACATACAGACTTAAAATATTGCTGAGCTTCTTTTCTAAAAATACTTTTATTATCCTTATCTTCTTTTGGTAGACCTAAAAATATATAACGCGATTCCCAATATCGTGTATCCTCCATCGCTTTAATTATAGTCTTTTTTTTCGTTGGTAATTTTAAATTCAATGCAGATTTTTTAATTTTAAAAAATTTTAATAAACTTAATAGTTCTTTTTTATATTCAAATTTATAATAGAGCTTTCCTCCTTTTTTATAAATTGTTTTCCATTCTGGATTGTAAACATACTCCTCTAAACTGTAAATTCTGTCTTTCATTAACAAAATTATTTTATTTAGTTCATCACCTTTTTTCTGATTTTCTTTGTAACTTTTTTGTATTTTTAAAATTCTGTCTAAAATTTTTTTTGTATTTTTAACTTCTTCATAAAAAATAAAATTAGATATTTCCACAACTCTGCTAATTGCATAGTAGCACATTCTAAAATCTTTCCATTCACTGTCATCTCTAATCTTTCTTTTCTTTATAGTAAGTTTTTTTTTCCACTCCTTAGGAAATTGAATGTTATTCTTATTAAGATATTTCTCTAAATCTTCTACATTTTTTAGAGTTTGTTTCATTTTTAAGTAAAATAAATTATTAATTATATTGTTGCTTTGATTTTATCACACCTCTAACACCGCCTCTAGGATTTTCAGTATCTCCCTTCCTTCTAGGAATAAAATGTACATGGCAATGGAATATTGTTTGACCAGCAACATCACCTGAATTATTACCAATGTTAAATCCTTTAATACTCTTATCTTTTTTTTGTAATTCATCTTTCATTTCATTAATAAGTTGTGAAATTGCATTAATCTCAGGTTGGTATAAATCAAAGTAATCATTACAGTGTCTCCTTGGAATTATTAAACAATGCTGTTTTGTAACAGGGTAGTTATCTTTAATTACTACGGCTAATTCATTTGATTTAATTATCTTAGCTTTAGATATGTTACAGAAAATACATCCCTTTTTCCTGACATTGTAACTCTCAATTATCTTTTTAAAGTGGGTATCGTCCTTGTTACTTTTTTGGGAATTGCATGTGTAACAAAGAGCCTGGAAGTTACTAAGTTCATCCTTTCCACCTTTACTTCGAGGTATTATATGGTCAACTTCTAAAGCTTTTTTTGTTGAAGATATTCCACAACTTTCACATCTATTCTTTGCTCTTAATAAAACTTTGTATCTAATACTTCCCGAAATAACCCCACTTGCTAAAGTTCTGTGACCAAAGATTTTCTTTACACCTCTTTTTTTAATATAGTTTTGTAGTTTCTCATTGCATAGTTTTATTAACTCATCTTTTTGATTTTCATCTAAATCAAAATCCTCAAATAAGTAATTATCTTTAGATTTCTTAATTTCATTTAAGTGTTTAGATAGATACTTAAATGGCATTAAATTAGTAATCTTTTTATAATAATCTATTTGTGTTTCATCATAACTTAAAAATGATTTTGAAATATTCCTTGCTGAAGCTTTTCCATTACCTTTAATTAACTCAGTTAACATTAATGGCTGATAAATATGAGCCATAGACATTTTCTTGGAAATATAGTTTTTTAATTTTAAATATTTTTTTGACACAATAATAATTTTAATAAATGCTATTTATTTAAAATTCTAAATAATATTTTTTATCATTAATTTTTTTTAGTGAAATAAAATCTCTTCCATAATTTCTTAAAGTATCTAAAGTAATTCTTTGGTATCTTTCAAGGTATCCTTCTCTTTCAAGTTTTCCTTTTATTAGTTCTCCTAAAATTTCTCTATTGTCTTTAGTGGTTATTGCTTTGTAATTTGCAGAGGCGGTAATCATTTTTAATTCATAAAATTTATCTTCATCTTTTACATATGCGGTAAATTCTCCTTTAGGGTAATCTTTAATTCTATCTTTGGCTTCAGTTGTTATTTCAACCTCATACCAAGGTCTAGGTGCATATTTACCAGTTGTTCTATTCTTTCTACCTTTCTCAAAATAAAGATTAAGAGATGAGCGTGGCTGTTCATCAACCCTTAATTTAATGTCTATGTTTGAGGTTATCTTAGCTGTAGGGAAAAGTTCTGGTCTTATCTCGTAATTCTTTAATTTATCTTTTGTTTTTTTCTTTTTTCTATTTTTAATAAAAAGCTCTACCTCATTTAGTGGAGCTGTAAATTCATTGCCATAGTATAAATGATTTAAAAATTTATTGATTTCATTTTTTGTTTTTTTTTCATCAATTATAGATGTGCATTCTATATTTCCAAAAAAGCCACTATCTGAAAAATTTGATGAGCCTAAATATATTTTCTCATCTTCTTTTTTTTTAAATTTGTAAATTTTTCCATGAAATTGTCTTAGGGAAATAAAAACTCCACTTTCATCATTAATATTTTTTAGGTCTTCGTTTAAATTTTCTAATGCTTTTTTTTGAGATTTGCTGACACCTTCATGGTAAATCATTCCAACAAGAAGTCGACAGTATCCTCTCTTTGAAATATTTAATAAATTGTTCTTATATTTTTCAATTGCAGATACGCCAAAGTAACCACTAGCAATTTCAAGACCTTCGTACTTGTTAATATCATTAATGAATTGTTTTCCAAAAGGGCCACCAAAATCTTTGTGGTTTGTGAACATAAGAACTATATCTTAATATTAGGTTCTACATATTGATAGTTATTTTTTTCAAAACAATTAAGTATTGCCTCAAATATTATTCTAGCACCATCAACTGGAACAGCCATTCCTATTTGTTTTCTTTGACTTTCTTTACTTCCTTTAAAAATAAAACTATCAGGAAAAGTTTGTAGCCTTGCTCGTTCTCTGTTTGTTAACGCTCTATGTTCTGACCAATGATACATGTGCGTTCCACCACCACCACTTCCAGTAACTGTATAAGCTGGTTTATCAGGGTGAAGTCTTTTATAAATTTGACTTATTTTTGCACCCTTAACATTGAGAGTTAGAGATTTAGGAAGTTTTGCAGTGAATGCACTTTGTCCAGGTTTTATGTATTTTAATCTTTCAATAACTTGTTTGGAATTTTTTGTAAAAATATGATTGGGGTCATTAGCTTTAAAAGGTTTTGTTAATACTTCTCTCACAGTTACAGTCTTTTCAGAAGGTTTTGGTACTTTAAAATAAAAATCATTTCCAAATTTTTTATTAAATCCAACGATTATAATTCTGTGACGTGCCTGAGGTATTCCATATTCTTCAAATTTATATTTATGAACTGTTAAATTGTAGCCTTCGCCTGAGTTACCTAATTCATTTAGTATTTTTTTAAAGGCTTCTCCTTCATTTGCACTAGACATACCTGATACGTTTTCAGCTAAAAACCAATCAGGATTATATCTATTCATTAATTCCACACCATATGAGTAGAGTGGGCCAAACTTTCCTTTAAACCCTTTATGCTCACCAACGTTGCTAAAATCATTGCATGGAAAGCCATAAGCAAAGGCATTAAATTTTGGAAGTTTAATCTTTTTATTATCAATTAATGAGAAGAATTTTTCGACTGGAGTGCAGTAGATATTCTTATCTGAAATATTGTAGCTGTAAGTATCGCAGGAGTCTTGGTCATAATCAGAGGCCCAAGAATGTTCTAAAGATATATCTTTATTTTTAAATTTATTATTAGCTAGTTTAGCGCCTAAACCTAAGCCACCTGGACCACTGAAAAACTCTCCTAATTTAAATACTTTTTTCATTGATTCTATCTATATCACAAAAGTTAAATTTATCTCGAAGCTTAAAGTAGTACTATTGAAGATGATTAACATTTAATAAGTGTTAGTGTTGATAACTCCATCTTTTTCGAACCATTTATGAAAATAAATTCTTTCTTTTCTAAGTGATTTCGCAAATTCTTTAAATTTAAACTCTAAATTTTCTACAATATTTTTAAATAACAACGCTTTTATAGAGTCATAATTAATTATTGCTTTCTCTTGAGATTTAAATATTTCAACTGTCAGACTAGAAACAATTTTTCCATCAAAATAATATTTTTCTATGTAAACATAAGATTTATCTGTGACAACTAACATACAGATTATATTTTTATCATGCTTTAATATTTTAAAATCTGTGCTTTGTTTTATCTTTGAATCAGCCACACTTAATAGGTTCATCCCAAAGTCCTTCCTCATATTTGATTTGTTTTTTCTTTAATAATTCAATTAAGCAATCTTTTTTTGATTGCTTTTCTTTTGGTTTGATATTTTTCAAATAAAACAATATTTGTTCAAAAGTAATTCCTTTTAAGTCTTCTTTTTTGATGTTTATGTAGTCATCGAATTCTTCAAAGATACTACTAGTTTTAGGAAGAGTTATGTCAGAAAAATTAATTCTATCTCCATAATCCGATAATGATGAATAGTATTTCGCAATGGGATTTTCAATTTCATCAAATACTTCGTATTTCCAACCTTCCGGCAGATTATTTTTTTTCATAAATGTAAGTGAGTTTTTTATTTTTTAAGAAAGTTAACAATATTATATTTGGGAACAATTTTTTTTTTTTCAAGGACTGGTAAAATATTTTTAATATGATATATTAATTTTGTCCGTGATTTAGAAATTACTCTACTTGCTTCGGACCTTAAACATTAACGCTAAAGGAGACAGATGCAAAACAATCAATCTAAAAGTAAAAAAGGTATCTTAGAAACTATGTACGATGCCATAATGGAAAAAGGTGGACCAGTAGGACCGATAACTCAGTCATTAGTAGATTTATGGGAAAAACCAATTGAAACAAGTCCTGAAGATAAAAAGATAATTATTAGTTATTTAAAAAAAGGAGGTTCTGATGGGAAAAATAATTAAAACCATCCTAGCAACAGAGGATAATGACCCAATGGGTTTACTTAATACTTATGAAGTTTTTAATCCAAAAAAATATAAACAAAAATATTCAAATAATCATAACCTTAAGGATAAAAAAATATATAAGACTAAAAAGAAAAAAATAATTTAACACAAAAATCTCTCAGGGTAATCGTATAGTCACCCAAAATATTTTCCCCCTTACCACTCTAAATAGAAAATATGTGTCACACTAGGGTCACAAATAGATTGATGATAGTAATGATATGTTCTACTTTAGGTTTGAACCGACAGAACTGACAGGTTTGTTTTATTGAGGAACTAAAGGTTTTTGGTAGCGGGAAGTGGAATCGAACCACTGACCTCGGGCTTATGAGCCTGTGTTAAACCTACAGAAACCCTTTGGTTTACTTTGTGAAATCATTCACACAACCTCGCTTGTCACAACTCTGTCACAACGAATAGTTCTTGTGCAAGATTTCTCTTTGATATTTTCTTTAGTTTCTAATGATGAATTACTTGATGAGATAATAGATGAAGTTTTAGGTGAACTTAAAAATAATAGAAAAAATAAACTCAACAAAACATATGAAAAGAGTGAAGCAACAATAACAAGAAAAATTATAAATGCTTTATATCAATCTTACTTTTCCATACCTAAGTCATGGGTATCACTTTCATTAAGAGCCAAACATTATTCAGGAACAGGTTTAAGCTATAGAGCTTTAAGAAGAGTATTTAATACATTGGTACAAAAGAAACTTATTATTTATAAAATTGGTAATGAATATTCCTCTAAGGTTACACGAATTTATCCAGCAAAAAGATTAATTATATTATTTAAAAAGATAGGGCATGTATGGAGAAAATACGAAATAGATAACAATGAAGTTATTATTGTTAGAGAAAAAGATAAAAATAAGAATAAAAAATTAATCAAAACACCCAACAACAAAACAGCAAGAACACTAAGAAAGAACTTAAATTTAATTAATGAAGAACTTTCAAAACACTGTTTAGCATTAGATATTGATGATGATGCTTATCTCCTTTTAGAGAAAGAATTAAAAAAACATACAAGAAAAGGAAAGTCAGAATATAACTGGACAGAGAAAACACCTTTTTCAATTAACTATTCAAGATTTAAATTAGTAAGAATTTTTTCTAATAAAAAACTTAATCTACATGGAAGATTTTATGGTGGGTGGTGGCAGTCATTACCTGAGAGATACAGACAACATATAACTATAGATGGAAGACAAACATTGGAGGTTGATTACTCAACTTTAGCACTAAGAATGATTTATAGTCTTAAAAATAAACCTTTAGATGATTCTAAAGACCCTTTTGATTTAGGACTTAAACCTACTAAAGAACAAAGAAAGATAATTAAAAAATTTGCTTATGCACTTATAAATGACATCAAAGGAACATTTAGACTGTCTAATGAGCAATATAAGATTTTAGGAGTTAAACATAATCAACTTTTAGAATTAATAAAAAAGCATCATCCTCCTTTAATTGAATTTCTTAAGTCTGAAATTGGTTTAAAACTAATGTACCTGGACTCTGTAATTGCTGAAGATATTATTCTCAGTCTACTAAAGAAGAAAATCTTAGTATTACCTATACATGATAGTTTTATAGTAGGTCGTAAGTATGTTGGTGAATTAACAAAGCAAATGAACAAATCCTTTAAAAAAATCTTAAAACAAAACCCTAAGTTTGATATTTCAGAACCTAAGTGGAGACTTGATTTCTATAATTCGCTAACAAATACTAATGATAAAATAGATAGATTTAATAAAAGAAATTATGAGATTGATATAGGAAGAAAAAGTAGTTTGTACCTTAAGTATTATTTTTCTTGGAAAGAAAAGTTCAATAATTAACTTTATTTTTTATATCTATTGTTCCCTCAATACCGGAAACGCTTTTATGATAAGATGCCTTGGGTGTAGTGGCAAATAGCAATTATTATCAATTGAATTATAATACAAGGTAAAATCCCCGCTGTATTTGGTAAGTCTACCAACATAACATTGTCAGGTTTTAATTTATTCTTGGTAGAATATTTAACTAATTCTCTAGTAGAAATAGCCCCAGATATTACCATTCCCGAAGGAATTAGGACTATCATATATAAAACACTAAGGTCTAAAATTACTACATTTAAAATAGCTATCCACCAAAGCACCATGGCTTTAAAATTAGTTGTTCCCCAGGACTCCTGACCTCCCATTTGCTTGGGTTTAAAAATTGAACCAACAGTCCAAGTCAAAAGAAGTACGAAAGTTATTAACCAAACAGCATAGTGCAAAAAGACCATGTCAACATACTAATACAAAAATGTTTTTAAAAACAGATAATGAAAGACAAATGAATAAATTATTTTTTATCCCTAAAGTGGAACTTATTTATCTAAAGTGTCCTAATCTCAAAACTTCTGTATTTTTTGTGCTAAATTCTCAATTTTAAGATGGGTGTATCTAATTAGTTGCCTTACATCTCTATGACCTGAAATCATACTAACTTCAGGTATAGATAGACCTTTTTCAAAAAATCTAGAAATAGCCTCATGTCTTAAATCATGAAAATGTAAATTCTCTATTCCACCTCTCTTTAACATTCTACTCCAACATAATCTTAGTGCATTAGCACTTACTGGATAGGGAAGAGTACTTCTATTGAGAATATCTTTAGCTTTGTTAGTTAATGGAACTTTTCTAGGAAAACCATTCTTCGAGTCTGGAAGATAAATTATATCAGTTTCTATATTCTCTGGCTTAATCTTTAATATTTCACTTCTTCTTAATCCAGTTTCAATAGCAAGCTCAATAATATTTATTATATGTGGGTTTCTAAAAGGTTCATTTAGGATATATTTTAATTCATTATCCGATAATCGCCTTTCTCTAGGTGGATTACATCTAGGCTTAGGAACGTTTGCAAGTGGATTAAATGGAATAGGGTAGCTCCACTGTTTAATTGCAACATTGTACAAATGATGAAGTAAAGCTAAATCATATTTACACGCTCTATTTCCGTCAGGTAAACGCTTATTTTTAAATTCAACAAAATCCCTAGTCTTTAATTGATAGACTTTTCTTTGAGATATTGGTTCTCTTAGCAATCTTTTTATTCTTAAGACTTCTCTATCAAAACCTTTTTTCAAAGGTGTAACTTCTTTAAGGTATCTATTCAATAAATCAGACAGTAAGAGAGTTTTGTCTAAAACTTCAAATTCCTGACCTAAGTTAATTTTACTTTCCATTAGTTTGCCCCATCTTTGAGCATCTTTTAAATGAAAGAAAGTTTTGCTTCTTTGAAACCCTTGGTTTCTTACTTGCACTTGGTATTTACCATTTCTTTTTCTTATTGATGCCATTGCATTTTCTCCTCTGTTGTGACAGAGTTGTGACAAGCGAGGTTGTGTGAATGATTTCACAAAGTAAACCAAAGGGTTTCTGTAGGTTTAACACAGGCTCATAAGCCCGAGGTCAGTGGTTCGATCCCACTTCCCGCTACCATTTAATGTCCTGGAAATTCTATTAAATTTTCAACTTTATAATTTTTATTTACCAAATTATCTGATCCACCTAAATCAAATAAATTAATAACGAAAACAAATGCAGATACTTTTGCATCACACATTTCAACTAATTTAGCAGCAGCTTCAGCGGTACCACCTGTTGCAATTAAGTCATCAATAATTAAAACAGACTCATCTTTTAAAATAGAATCTTTATGAACCTCAATAGTTGCAGTGCCATATTCTAATTCAAAATCTACAGAATGTACTTCGGCTGGTAATTTATTTTTTTTTCTCAACATTATAAAAGGTTTTTTAAGTATATAAGAAACAGCAGAGGCAAACACGAAACCCCTTGATTCTATTGCAGCAATTTTATCAATTTTGTATTTTTTAGATCTTTCAATAATTTGATTAATTGTTTCAGCAAAAGCTTCCTCGTTTTTAATTAGAGTAGTTATATCCCTAAATAGAATACCTTTTTTAGGATAATCAGGAATTGATCTAATATGATCTTTTAAATTCATAATACTCAATTATAAATAAATATATTTTAAATTATGACAACAAATAAATTAGCAATAATTGGTGGAAGTGGTCTTTATGATGTTGAAGAATTTACTGACAGAGAATTATTAGAAATTAATACACCCTGGGGCAAACCATCTGATCAAATATTAAAAACTAATTATAAAAATAAAGAAGTATATTTTTTACCTAGACATGGAAGAGGGCATTTTGTTTCTCCATCGAATATAAATTTTAAAGCAAATATTGATGCATTAAAACAGTTGGGTGTTACTGATATTGTTTCAGTTTCAGCCGTAGGATCTTTGAAAGAAGAGTTGCAACCTGGAAAATTTGTTATTATTGATCAATTTATTGATAGAACTTTTGCAAGAGTAAAAACTTTTTTTGATGATGAAATTGTTGCTCATGTATCTATGGCACATCCTACATCTAATGGATTAATGAATGCATGCGAAGATGCAATTAAAAAATCTAATATAGAATATCAAAGAAATGGAACTTATGTAGTTATGGAGGGTCCTCAATTTTCAACATTGGCAGAATCTAATTTATATAGATCTTGGAAAGCTGATGTAATTGGTATGACCAATATGCCTGAAGCAAAGCTCGCAAGAGAGGCAGAAATTAGATATGCATCAGTTTCAATGGTAACAGATTTTGATTGTTGGCACCCAGATCATGAAAATGTTGATGTTCAACAAGTAATAAAAGTTTTGTTAGGAAATGCTGAAAAAGCAAAAGTGATGATTAAAAATTTAATTGATAATTTTGAAAGCCATATAGATCCAAATGATCCAACTAATAATTGCTTAGATGTGGCTATCATTACTGCTCCGGAAAAACGAACCCAAAAAACAATACACAAGTTAAAAACTGTTGCAGGTAGAGTTTTGATTAAATGAGAATTCAAGGAAAAGAATATCGTACAATATGGTACGAGGATAAGATAGTAAAAATAATTGATCAAACAAAGCTTCCACATCAATTTATAATAAAAAATCTTAAATCAGTTAAAGATGCAATAAATGCAATCAAAGTTATGGAAGTTAGAGGTGCTCCTTTAATTGGGGCAACAGCTGCTTACGGAATAGTTTTAGCTATTCAAGAGAACAACTCTCAAGAATTTATAAGCAAATGTTCAGAAGAATTAATTAAATCAAGACCTACTGCGATAAACTTAAAATGGGCAGTTGATCGTATGATGAAAAAATTATCTGGCATCAATAGTAATCAAATTTTAGATGTAGCTTTAAAAGAAGCTAAAGAAATTTGTGATGAGGATGAAAAATTTTGTGAGAATATAGGTATTAATGGATTAAGAATAATTGAAGAAATTTACAATAAGAAAAAAAGTACAGTAAATATTTTAACTCATTGCAATGCAGGTTGGTTAGCAACAATTAATTGGGGCACAGCAACTTCACCGATTTATCATGCTCATAAAAAAGGAATTCCGGTTCATGTATGGGTAGATGAAACAAGACCAAGGAACCAAGGTGCAAATTTAACTTCATATGAGTTAAATGAGGAACAAATTTCAAATACAATTATAGCTGATAATACTGGTGGTATTTTAATGCAAAGAGGCGAAGTTGACATGTGTATTGTTGGAACAGATAGAACTTTATCAAATGGAGACGTTTGTAATAAAATTGGAACTTATTTAAAAGCTTTAGCTGCACATGATAATAAAGTTCCTTTTTATGTTGCACTCCCAAGTTCAACTATTGATTGGAATATTAAAGATGCAAGAGACATTCCAATTGAGGAGAGAAACTCTGAGGAATTATCTCATGTAGAGGGTATTGATGAAAACAATGAAGTTAAAAAAGTTTTGATTTACCCAAAGAAAAGTAAAGCAATGAATTTAGCTTTTGATGTAACTCCTGCAAAATATGTAAGTGGATTGATTACTGAGAGAGGAGTAAGTGAAGCTTCTGCCAATGGACTAAAAAACTTATTCAAATGAAAAATTTAAGTTCTGAAATTATTCGATATTCAAAAATGCTGAACACAAAAAAATTATCAGCTTTAAGATCTGGGAATATTTCAGTAAGGTATAAAAATGGTTTTTTAATTTCCCCGTCTGGAAAAAAATACTCAACTTTAAAAAATAAAGATATAGTTTTCGTTTCATTAGATGGTGAGTTTGACAAAAAAAAAGGTATTCCATCTTCAGAATGGAAATTTCATCAAGATATTTATAAAAATAAAAAAGAAGCTAAAGCGATTGTTCATGCTCATTCAACAAATGCAACTGCAGTATCTACTCATAATAAAGGAATACCTCCTTTTCATTACATGGTTGCAATGGCTGGTGGCCATGACATTAAATGTGCAAAATATGCTACCTTTGGAACAAGAGAGTTATCCAAAAATATTTTGAGAGCTCTAAAAGGTAGAAAAGCCTGTTTAATTGCAAATCACGGTCAGATTGCATTTGAAGATAATTTACCAAAAGCTTTTGAGTTAGCTGAAGAGGTTGAAAATATATCGCTTCAGTATATAACGAGCCTGAAATTGGGTAAGCCTAAAATTCTTTCTATAGCAGAAATGAATAAAGTTTTATCCAAAGCTAAAAATTATAAAAAGGATAGCTAATGACCAAAGTTGGAGAGCATATAACTCTAGATATCATTGGAACTACAAAAGAGTACGATCCTTCTATTTATGAAAAAGTAATTCATGAAATTGCAAAAGCTGCAAAAGTAACAATACTAAATATTTCTAAATATAAATTTGAACCTCAAGGTTTTACAATATTGGCTCTTTTAGCAGAAAGCCATATTAGTTTTCATACATTTCCTGAAAAAGGAATTATTAGTTTTGATTTTTTTACTTGTGGGAAAGTAAGTCCTTCAGTTGCAATTGATATAATTAAAAAAGAATTTGAACACACAAGAATTGTTAAAAAAGAATTTAATAGAGACACAAAATCGCTTTATCATGACATATATAGCTCACCAGGTTTGCAAAAATCATATGTTGTAAATGATGTTTTAGAAGATTTTAAATCAAAAGTTGGTCAACATATTGAAATATTGGATCTTGAACAATTTGGAAAATCATTATTTATAGATGGTGAAATTCAAGTTGCTGCAACTGACGAACACTTATACAGCTCTACATTTGTTGGCTCAGGTTTAAATTTAAATAAAGATAATGAAAGAGCAGCTATCATTGGAGGTGGAGATGGTGGAGTTGCAAGAGAATGTATTTCTAAAAATTTTAATTTTATTGATTGGTATGAGTTAGATCCAGAAGTTGTAGATGTTTGTAATAAACATCTTGGTGATATTGGAAAAAAAGCTACGGAAAAAAATTCAGTCAAATGCGTATGGGGAGATGCATTTGAAAGTATTAAATCAGTAGCTGATGATACTTACGATCATATTTTTGTTGATCTTAATGATGATCAGTTTTGCATCGATCTTGCAGCAAAAAATATGGACTCATTAGTTAGAATATTAAAACCAAAAGGGGTGATTACTGCTCAAGTTGGTAGTCAGGATAAAAAACCTAAGCAAGTTGATAGTTGGTTAAATGTTTTTAATCAAAATTTTGGTAATGCTAAATTATCTAGAGTTTACATACCAAGTTTTGATTGTGCTTGGAACTTTTCATCTTCAATAAATCATTAATTTTTCTTTTTTCTTTCTAAAAATTGTGAAATAATTATTCCAATTAAAGGAGAAAATATGAATATATTCAAAAAAACTATTTTAACAGTTCTAGCTTCTTTTTTAATCATCGGAAATGTTTCTGCTGAGAAAATTAAAATTGGAACTGAAGGTGCTTATCCTCCATGGAATTCAAAAGATGCTTCTGGCAATTTAATTGGGTTTGAGGTTGAGCTAGCTCAAGAACTTTGTAAAATTATGAAGTATGAGTGCACAATCGTTGAGCAAGATTGGGATGGTATGATACCTGCATTAGTAATGAGAAAATTTGATGCAATCATGGCCGGGATGTCAATCACTGACGAGAGAAAGAAAACAATTACTTTCTCACAAGGTTATGCTGATGAAGTTGCATCTCTTGCTGTAATGAAAGGTTCAAGCTTAGAAGGTATGGACACACCAGAAGGTATCAACTTATCTTTAGGTGGTTCAAGTGTTAAAAAAGCACTTAAAACTCTAACTGATGCTCTTGCTGGAAAAACTGTTTGTACTCAAACAGGTACAATTCACCAAAACTTTTTAGAGTCTGGTGACGTTGGAAGTGTAAATGTTAGAACTTACAAAACTCAAGATGAGGTTAACTTAGATTTAACTTCTGGAAGATGTGATGTTGCACTTGCGGCAGCTGTAGCATTTACAGACTATGCTGATAAATCTGGTAAACCAGTTGTTTTAGTTGGTCCAACTTTTTCAGGTGGTGCATTTGGAAATGGTGTTGGAGTTGGAATTAGACAAGCTAGTGATAGTGCTATTGGAAAAAGAGACGCTAAAATCTTAAAAGATTTCAATAAAGCAATTAACAAAGCTAGAAAACAAGGAATAATTAGCAAACTTGCAATTAAACATTTTGGTTTCGACGCTTCTATGTAATTAATTTTGGATTTGGCGACTATAATATATAGTCGCCAGTCTATATGGAACTACTTGCATTTGGAAAAACAGGTTGGGGGGATGAGTTATTTTACGCAACCTTAATGACTGTTGCAGTATCTGTTACTGCAATGTTGGTTGGTTTTCTTTTTGCTTTAATTTTTACTCCTCTTAAACTTTCAAAATACAAAACACTAAATTTTGTTGGTAATTTTTACACCACAGTAATAAGAGGTGTTCCTGAATTATTAGTAATATATTTATTATTTTTTGGTGGAAGCGGTGCAATCATGTATGTTGCGTCAATATTTGGTTATTACGAATATATAGAAATCAATGCATTCATTACTGGTGCAGTTGCTATTGGTATAATTTCAGGAGCTTACTCAACAGAAGTTTTTAGAGGAGCCATTCAGTCTATTGATAAAGGGCAGTTCGAAGCTGCTAAAGTTTTAGGAATAAGCAAGTTTGGTCAATTTTATAAAATAATTCTTCCTCAAATGTTAAGACTTGCCATTCCAAATTTAAGTAATGTTTGGCAAATTACTTTAAAGGACACTTCTTTAATATCAGTAACAGGACTAGTTGAAATCATGAGACAATCTTATATTGCTGCAGGATCTACAAGAGATCCATTATTTTTTTATTCTTTTGCTGCAGTTTTATATTTATTGCTCACTTACATAAGCATGAAGTTAATTAATAAATTAGAAGTCAAATATAGTAGGGGTTATTAATGGATTTTGATTTAATGATCACTAGTTTTCCAAAACTCTTAGGAGCAACTGTTATTACTTTAAAACTTTTATCAGCTTCTTTATTTTTTGGATTATTTCTTGGATTATTTTTTGCAATTTTAAGATTAAACAAAAATATATTTATTAATAAATTTGCCTATGGATACTCATATGTTTTCAGAGGTACTCCTTTATTAGTTCAAATTTTTATAATTTACTTTGGATTAGGACAAATTGAATATTTAAGATCAACAGTTTTATGGGTTGTTTTAAAAGAACCTTATTGGTGTGCAATTATAGCTTTTACATTAAATACAGGTGCATACACTTCTGAGATATTGAGATCTGCATTCCAAACTATAAAACCAGGAATTATTGAAGCTGGAAAAAGTTTAGGTATTTCAAATAAAATTATATTTTATAAAATTCAAATACCTATTGCGATCAGACAATCACTTCCTGCATATGGAAATGAAATTATTTTAATGATGAAAGGTACTTCATTAGCAAGCACCGTAACATTAATGGACTTAACTGGTGTTGCAAAATACATCATATCAACAACATTTAAACCTATTGAAGTATTTATAGTAGCCGGTGGAATATATTTATTTATGACTTTTATTATTCATAATGTGATTAAGTATTTAGAAAAAAAATATAGTTTCCAACAATAAAATGTATCTATCTCAAAAACAGATTGATGATTATCAAAATCTTGGTGCAATAATAATTAAAGATGCATTTAAAGAATGGATCGAACCACTAAGAATAGGTTTTCAAAAAGTTTTAAATAACCCAAGCCAATATGGAAGAGAAAATGTTAAAGAAAATGAAGGAAGGTTTTTTGAGGACTATTGCAATTGGGAAAGAGTAAAAGAGTTTAAAGATTGTATGTTTAATTCTCCTGCTGCTCAAATAGTTGCTGAGGCTACAAATTCAAAATCTATACAAATTTTTCATGATCATCTTTTTATTAAAGATCCAGGAACAAATAAAGAAACACCTTGGCATCAAGATATGCCGTATTACTGTGTTGATGGAAATGATACAGGAAGTTTTTGGATACCTTTAGATGAAGTAAATAAAGAAAATAACCTTAAATTAATTTTAAGATCACATAAGTGGCAAAAACTTTTAAAACCTACTAAATGGTCTAACGATCAACCTTGGTATCAAGATGATAGCTCATTTATGAATCTTCCTCAAAAAGAAGAATTTGAAGAAGATATATTAGTTCCTGAACTAAAATTAGGTGATGCAGTTTTGTTTAATTTTAAAACTGTTCATTGTTCTACAGGAAATAAAAGTTCTAAATCTCGTAGAGCATTCTCCATGAGATTTATAGGTGATGATGTTACTTTTGCTGAAAGAGGCGGCCCAACATCACCACCATTCGATGGAATTAATTTAAAATCAGGAGATCAGATGAGAGAAGATTGGTTTCCAAAAGTTTTTAGTAACTAGTATACTCTTTAATTTCTTTAATTGCAGAACCAGTATGGTTATTCATTTCTAATTTTATTTTTGCACGATCATCATTTAAAAAATGTACATCTCTAGAAAGTTTTATGAATTTTTCTCCAAAATCTTTATTTTTTTCACAATCTCTTTTGTCATCTTCAATAACCCAAAGTCTGGCATTTATATCTTTTAAGTCTTGAAATAATTTTTCAAGTTTCTCATCAGACTTAACATTTTTTTCTAACTGATTTTTAAGAATAGAGTGTTCATTATTTATAAAATTTAATTTTTCTGGGTCTTTAATTTTATCTTGTTTGATTTCTAATATTGAAATCTTGTCTAAAAGCTCACCAACAGAAACCTCGACTATAATTTTATTCATAAAACTTTATACTATGTTAAGTTGTTAGAATTATGTCTAATATTTTAATTATTAAACATGGATCTTTAGGCGATATAGCTCAAGCATGTGGGGCAATTCAAGATATTTCTGAAAATCATAAAGGAGATCAAATTCATTTATTAACAACAAAACCTTATTTTGAGCTATTTAAAAAAAACCCGCATATTTCAAATGTTATTCTAGATAAGAGATTATCAAAGATTAACTTAATTTATTTATATTTACTTATGAGAGAGATTAAAAAACATAATTTCTCAAAAGTTTATGATCTTCAAAATTCTAGTAGAACATCATTTTACAAAAATATATTATTTCCTAAAGCTGATAAAACCATCTGGTGTTCAACAGAAACAACTCTTCCAGAAGGAACAACCAAAAAAGATTTTGATAAAGATTCTGTTCTTTCAAGATTTGATTATCAATTAAAGTCCTCAGGAATTAATACCAATCATACAATGAAACCAGACTTTTCATGGAGTACAGTTGATATTTCAGAAATAAAAAAAAGTTATGAACTAGATAAATACATAATACTTTTTCCTTTTTGCTCACCCCATTTAACTACAAAGAAATGGCCTTACTATAACGACCTAATCTCTATGATTAATGACAAATTTCAAAATAAATTTAAAGTGGTTACTGCACCTGGACCATATGAAATTGAAGATGCAAAAAATATAAATGCTTTATGTGTTCTAGATAATGGTAAAGCTTTAAATATTTCACAATTATCTGGATTTATTAAAGATAGTTCGTTTGTCGTTGCTAATGATACTGGACCTGCACATATAACAGCACACTTAGGATCAAAAGGAATTGCTTTATTTGGTTCTCATACAACTCCTTTTAAAGTAAGTATTGAAAGAGATAACTTTAAAGCAATACAAGCCCCCGAATTATCAAAACTCTCAGCAGAAAAAGTTTTTGAAAGACTTTCTGAAATTATTTCTTAATTTTTTCTAAAACTCTCAAAAATATTGGAACTGTGAAAAGTATAAAAAGCAATCTTATTATATGGTGAAAAGCAACAAAATCTGGATCTAGATCAAAGGCAATTGCTATAACTGCTACCTCATAAATTCCACCCGGACTGAAAGATAATATTAAAGTTAAAATATTTGTATCAACAAAGAATGTTGCAATGTATGCAGCAATTAAGCCCAATACCACCAATATTACTGTCGCTACAATACTATGTAGTGAATTGTTTGCAATTTCCTTTACTGTTTTTTCAGCAAATCTACATCCAACAGAAGAACCAAGAATTAACAGACAAAAATTTACTGTTTCGTCTGGCAATTTATACGTTGCTATATCTGTAATTTGTAATACGCCACTTGCAAATAATGTTCCTGATAATAAGGCTGCTGGCACTCTAATTTTCTCAAAAACAAAAATAAAAAATAAAGATGCAATAATAAGTAAAATTAAATTTAAATGATTTTGAGCCAAGTAATTAAATTCACCATTTAATAAAACATCATTGTCAGTATTGTTTACGATAATAAGTGGAATTACAGTTATAATAATGATCAATCTAATTAAGTGAGAAATTGCAACTTGAGATAAATCAGTTTTTTCATTTTCTGCTAAAATCATTAATGGACCTAAAGCACCAGGAGCAGCAGAAAATATAGAGGCTTTGTTACCGTAATTTGCAAATTTTTGCAGATACTTAGCAACAACTAGAATACAGATTATTATGTAAATTAACATAATCAGAGATGTCCAAATCCAATTAACTATTTGGTTAAATAGATTTTGATCTATGTAATTTCCAATATGCAAACCTAAAATAATTAGAATAAAGCTCAAAACAATTTTAGGCATAATGATTTTTATTCCTGATAAAGCAGCAATTGATGTGATAATCATTGGGCCTAAAAACCAAGCAAGTGGAATATTGAATTGTTCTGCAATTATTGCACTTGGTACACTTATCAAAAAAACAGTTATAAATTTTAATGTAAATAACTGAGACAAATTTTCTTTAATTTTCTGTGTTGATGAATTCATCTTTAAATTTCTATATGATTGACACTACTTTATATTAAATGTTTAATATAATTTAATTAATAAACAAGAAGAGAGGTATTATGAGTAATCTTAAAAAATTATTTTCAGTATTATTCTCAGCAATCTTACTATTCTCAGCAACTACTACTAGCTCAGTAGCAATTGATAAATTGCACTTTGTAATCGGTGGTGGTGCTGGTGGTGGTTGGGATGGAACTGCTAGAGGTACTGGAGAAGCTTTAACAAAAGCTGGTATGTTAAAAAGCGCATCATTTGAAAATATGTCAGGCGGTGGTGGTGGTAAAGCACTTGCTTACATGATTAATACTAAACCTGCTAATACAGTTTTAGTTCAATCTACACCATTAGTATTAAGATCAATTACTAGACACGAAGGTTACGTAAAAGGTAGCGGAACTTTATCTTATAAAGATGTTGTGCCGATTGCTGGTGTAATTGGTGACTACGGTGCTATTGCAGTTGCAAAAAACTCACCTTACAAAAACTTTAAAGATGTAGTTGATGCATACAAAAAAGATCCAAGCTCAATTAAAATGGCTGGCGGATCAGTAAGAGGAAGTATGGACCATTTAATTGGTGCTTTAGCATTCCAAGCTGCAGGTGCAGATCCAAATGCTGTTGCATACATACCTTATGATGCTGGTGGAAAAGCTTTAGCTGGACTTTTATCTGGAGAAACTCAAATCATTTCAACTGGTTTAGGTGAATTGATGGGTGCAAGAGATCAAGTAACAATTATTGGTATTACTGCTCCTTCAAGAGTTTCTGATGCACCAGATGCACCAACTCTTAAAGAACAGGGTTATGATGTGCAATTTGTTAACTGGAGAGGTTTCTTTGGCCCTCCAGGTATGAGCAATGCTGATAAAGCAGCAATTGCAAAAATGCTTGGTGATGTACAAAAAACTCCTGAATGGGAAACAGTAAGAGCAAGAAATGCTTGGGTTAATATTTATAACCCTGAAGGAAAGTTTGTTTCTTTCTTAGAAAAACAAACTGAAGAAATGACAGCTCTTATGAAAAAACTAGGAGTAATCTAACCCTCGGTTAGAAATTAAAATTAGAGCAGTGAATATAAATACTACAAAAATTATATCACTGCTCTTTTTTGTTTTTTCTGCATTTTATTTATATTTAGCTTATCAAATTCAAGTCTTCACATTCGATGAAAACGCTCCATTTAATGCTAGAACATTTCCAATTTATTTAGGTTATGCAGGATTGTTTTTTTCTGGATTAAAACTTATTTTACCTGACCCGAATACAATTAAAGTAGAGCATAAAAATTTAGAGTATAAAAAAACTGGTATATTAATAATCATTGCAATTATTTACGGAGCTACAATTTTAAAAGTTGGTTATTTTTTAACCACTTCCTTATTTTTATTTGCTTCATATTATTTTTTAGGAGAGCGAAGATGGATTTTAATGTTTTTATTATCCTTTCCATTTGTTGCTGCCTTTATGTATTTGCTTCATGGTATTCTTGATATTTATTTAAGAGATCCATTTTTACAATTAATTGGAGTAATGGGATGATTGAAGGAATACTAATTGGATTAACAACAGCACTTACATTCCAAAACATATTAATGGTAATGATTGGTTGTTTTTTTGGAACAATCATTGGAATGCTTCCTGGTCTTGGTCCAATGACTGCAATAGCTTTAATGATACCTATTACATATGGTTTTGAACCTGCAACTGGATTAATTTTAATGGCTGGAGTTTATTATGGAGCAGTTTTTGGTGGATCAACTTCTTCAATATTATTAAATGCCCCCGGTGTTCCAGGAACAGTTGCAACTTCATTTGATGGTTATCCAATGGCACAGCAAGGAAAGGCTGGAAAAGCTTTAGCAATAGCTGCATGGAGTTCATTCGCTGGTGGAACATTATCTGCAATTTATTTATTATTTATGGCACCAAGTTTATCTAAAGTAAGTTTATCTTTTAGATCACCTGATTATTTTGCTTTGATGATTTTAGGTTTAACAGCCATTGCAGCTTTTTCATCTAAGGGACAATTTTTAAAAGCAATGATGATGGTTGTTCTAGGTTTGATGTTAGCTTCAGTTGGTCAAGATAGCTTGTCTGATATTACAAGATATACATTTAACAATATGAACTTAACTGATGGTATTAGCTTTGTATTAGTTGTGATGGCAACTTTTGCGATGAGTGAAGCTTTAACAATTATTTTAAAGAGAAATGATCCAACAACTGCTGCTAAACAAGTTTCATTAACTGAATTAGGCTCAATTAAGATTAATAAAGAAGAACGAACTAAAATGTATAAAACAATTCCAAGATCATCAGTAATTGGTTTTTTAATTGGTGTTTTACCTGGAGCTGGCGCAACAATTGCATCCTTTTTAGCTTATGGAATGGAACGAAACGTAGTTAGTGATCAGGAAAAAGAAAAATTTGGTAAGGGAAGCGTAAATGGTTTGTCAGCACCAGAAACTGCAAACAATGCTGCTTGCTCTGGTTCTTTTGTTCCAATGCTTACTTTAGGAATTCCTGGGAGTGGAACCACAGCAGTAATGCTTGGGGCTCTTTTAGGTTTTGGTGTTCAGCCTGGTCCTAGACTTTATATGACCAATCCAGAGATTTTTTGGTCAATAATAATGTCTATGTATATTGGAATGGTAATTCTTCTTATATTAAACCTACCACTCATACCTTATATAGCTAGAATTCTTGCTGTTCCCAAAAATTATTTAATTCCTCTAATTTTATTTTTCTCTGTCACTGGTATTTATGTAATGTCATTTAATAATTTTGATATTTATTTAATGATTGGGATTGCAGTAGTTGCAACTTTTTTAAGATTATATGATTTTCCTATGCCACCCTTGATATTAGCATTTGTACTTGGTGGATTGATGGAAGAAAATTTGAGACGATCTTTATTATTAAGCAATGGTTCGTGGGAATTTTTGTGGGATAGAACATTAACCGCATGTATTCTTGCTACTACAATTTTAATTGTAGTTTGGCATATTTACAAAACTTTTAAGAGAAAAAATTAAGATTTAATATCTATTCGTTTTCTAATTATTTCTTTATTAAGCTTCATTTCACGATAAGACATAATGAAAACTCCTAAAAATATTATACTCGCACCAATCCAAGTGAAGAGATCAGGGATTTCGCTAAACACAAAGTATCCAATTAGAGATGCAAATACTAAACTTAGAAAAGAATAGGGTTGTGTCATGCTCACATCTACTAGTTTATAAGCATGATTAATACAAAGATGTAACAATGTGCCAGATAGACCTGCAAAAAATAAATAAATCAAAGTTTGTAAACTAGGTGTTTGCCAATAAAACAATGCAATAATGAAACTAACAATAGTCATATAACAGTATCCATAAGATAAAATTGTAATCGAACTATCGTCTTTTGTTATAGTTTTTGTAATTATAATCACTATTGACCACATAAAAGAAGATGCCAGTGCCATATACACCCCAATAGAGATGTCAGTAATACCTGGTCTTAAAATTACCAGCATACCAATAAATCCTAAAACCAGTGCAAAACTTCTGTAGATATAAATTTTTTCTCCAAGAAACAAAACAGCCAAAATGGTTACTATGAAAGGAACAACAAAAGATATTGCTGTAGCTTTTTCAATTGGCATCATTGTTAAAGCTGAGAAATATAAAAGCATTGAAGGCAAGTTTAAAACTGCTCTAAGAAAATGTTTTTTATGATGATTTGATTTAAAAACTGAAAATTTAGTTTTTAACATATAAGGAAAAATGATCAGGAAACCAAATAAAAATCTAAAAAAACCTGCTACATAAACATTAACTTCCTCTTGTGCTAATTTTAAAAAGGTTAACATTAATGTTCCAAAAAAAACTGAAATTATAATTAAGAAAATAGCAAATTTATTTTTTGACATTTGCCTTAATTAAATCTGTCTTTTTTTTTGATAAATATGGAAAATTATATCTTTAGGAAGTATTTTTTGAATATAAAAAAAAATAACAATAAAAAAATTTAAACCCATACAAATTATTTTATTATTAATAGTAGAATTCAATCTTTTGTAATTACCATATCTACTTACGGTGTTTAAATAATTTGAATAAACTAACTCAAAATTGTGATTTTTAAAAAGCCAACTTAAATTATTATTATTAAAATAAGATAAATGAGGAGATGACAAACCTTTTTGCCACAATCTATTGTAAAAGTTTCTTATGCCAAATTTATTCAAAATATTTGCAAATTTGTAAATTATTCCGTCAGATGAAGGTAAATTTATTAATATTTTTCCTTCATCATTTAAAAAATATTCAAGTTGCTGGATTACTTGATCTAATTTTTCAAGATGTTCAAAAACATCATTAAAAACTATATAGTCAAATTTACCGAAATCTAAACTATCTACTTTTTCGAGTGGTAATTTGATTTGCGATACATTTCGGAATCTTTTTTTTAAATTTTTTATTTGCTCATTATCCGCTTCAGTTCCTAAAACATCAATATTTTCATGCTTACATTCTTCTAAAAAAATACCACTTCCAGAGCCTATTTCTAAGATTTTAATTTCATCCGATTTATTTAAAGACTTTATTACTTTTATAATTTTTTTAAAGTTTTGAATCCTAAGATCATTTATACCTTCAATTTCCCTACCGTATCCTGATTGCAAATCTGATTTTAAAAATAAGCACTTAGTGCATTTATATACAAAATTATTAATTTTTTTTATTTGTGATTTACAAATTATACAAGTTTCCATTAATCTAAAATTTTATTATATTCGTTAATAATTTTAGACCATTGAAATTTATTAACAAATTCTTTTGCATTTTTTCCAAATTCCAAATATCTTTTATTTTCTAGCATTGAATTAATTGAAGAATAAATATCATCCAGATTATTTCCATCACATATTAAACCAGTTTTTTCATGATCTATTGCATCAGCCGCGCCTCCATCTTTACCGCCTATAGATGGTACACCGTATTGTGCTGCTTCAACATATGCAATTCCAAACCCTTCAACAGATTTTTTATGAATTATAGAAGGCATGACAAATAAATTTGATTTAGCGATTAGTGCATTTTTTAAATCATCACTTATATCTTTAAAAAACATTACTTGTTCATCTAAATTTAATTCTTTTGCTAATTTTTTAATATTTTCTTCTTCATCACCGTATCCAATACAAATGTAGACAATATCTGGGTATATTTGTTTTAGATTTCTAAGAGCCATCACTACTTTTTCATGATTTTTTCTTTTATCAAATCTTGAAACAGTAATTAATCTTGGCGTTTTAACTTTTAGTAAGCTTTCAACTTTTTCTAATGATTTTTTGTTTAATTCTTGAGCTGGATCAACACCAGGATTAATTACAATAATTTTATTTTCATTAACCCCACATTCAATAGCAAGGTTTTTGGTATATTGTGAATTAGCAATAACTTTTTTTACATTATTAAGAACATTCAAAACTCTTTTATTTTGACTTGATCCTTTAGGATGATTGATCTCTTTGCTATGAATAAGACAATATTTTTTTTTAGAAGTTTTAATTAATTCTAAACTTTTCCAATGATCTCCTATTATTCCTTCAACCTTATTTTCTTTGATAAATTCATTAATTAATTGAGCTTTTCTATATTTTCTAAGAAGTTTTATTCCACCAACTCTTTCAATTGAAAACGATGCTTGTTCATCAAAATCTTTATGATTATCAATATGATCAGCGAAAACTTTTATCATAAAGTTTTTAGACAACTCTCTTGATAAACCCCACATTAAGCTTTGCATACCACCAAGCTCAGGAGGAAAAGATCTAGTAACAATTAAATACATTAATTAGTTTTCCACTTTATGCTGCAGCCAGCACTAGGAATTTGGTCTTTAGGACCTTCACCTGTGTTAGCAATTTGTTTCATAGCTTTTAACAAATCACTTTCACCTTCTTTAACAGGTATAAGATTTCTTAACTCTCTTAATCTGCCACGATATTGAAGTTCTAAATTTTTGTTATATCCAAAAAAATCTGGTGTACAGACAGCATCATATGCTTTTGCAATATTTTGTGTTTCGTCGTTTAAGTAAGGAAAATTAAAATTATTATCTTTTGAAAATTTAATCATATTTTCAAAAGAGTCTTCTGGATAATTTTCTGCATCGTTTGCACAGATTGCAACTGAATTTATTCCAATTTTTTTTAATTCATTACAATCTTCAACTATTTCTTTTGTAACTGCTTTTACATATGGACAATGATTGCAAATAAACATTATCAAAGTTCCATTTTCTCCTTTGATATCCTCTAACGAAAGAATTTTATTATCTGTTGATTTTAATTCAAATGGAATAGCTTTTTGACCAAAATCACATATTGGAGTTTGTATTGGCATACTGTAAGAATATATAAATTATGTTTTATGATTTAAAAGATAAAAAACCAAAAAACTCTGGTGAAAATTGGGTAGCTCCTAATGCAACTATAATTGGAGATGTTACATTGGAGAAAAATACAAGCATTTGGTTTAATGCTGTTTTAAGAGGCGATATAGAAAATATTCACATAGGCGAGGGATCTAATATTCAAGATGGCAGTGTTTTACATACAGATCCCGGGTGTCCTTTAAAAGTAGGAAAGAATGTTACTGTAGGTCATTTAGTGATGCTTCATGGATGTACCATTGGAGATAATAGTTTAATTGGAATTGGTGCAGTAATTTTGAATAAAGCAAATATAGGAAAAAACTGTATCATTGGAGCAAAAGCTCTAATAACTGAAAATAAAGTTATACCCGATAACTCTTTAGTAGTGGGATCACCTGGAAAAATTGTAAGAGAGGTGACTGAAGAAGAAAAAAAAGCTGTAGAGGAAAACACTAAACACTATCAAGATAACTGGAAGAAGTATTCAAAATCAATATTTTAAAGGAGAAGATTATGTCAGCAGGATATGTGATTGCACAATTAAAGGTAACAAACCCAGAAAACTATAAAGAATATGTAGCTAAAGTTACAGAGGTTGTAAAAAAATTTGGTGGAGAGTATCTAGTTAGAAATGGTGAATACCAAGTAGTAGAGGGTGAAGATAATTTTCCAAGATTAGTAATCATTAAATTTCCATCATATGAAAAAGCTTTAGAATGGTATCACTCTGATGAATATAAGCCAGTTAAAGACATTCGTCTTCAAAACTCTGAAGGAAGCAATATTATAGTTAAAGGTATATAAAAAATTACGTATTTTTTGACCAATCAATTTATTATCAGATAAAATTTAAATTCTATTTTTTCCTTCATCAAAAAAACAAACTTTATTTAAATCTATATACAAAGTAATTTCTTTTTTTATTTCAAAATTTATAGTAGATGGAAATTTACCTAAAATCTCTTGATCTTCAAAATTAAAGGTAATTATTTGTTCGTGACCAACATATTCAGCTAATTTTGGTATTACTTTAATCTCTGCAAAATAGTTTTTTTTTATATTATTAATCGCATGTTCTTTTTTAAAGAAAATGTGTTCTGGTCTAAATCCAAGCAAGGATGTTTTTTCTATATTATTTTTATTTTTCCAATCATCAGATAAATTAAATTTAGAATTATCATCGCCATTGGTAGGTAAAAAACTTATATTTTTATCATTATTAATAATTTTACCACTGATAAAATTCATTGATGGAGAACCCACAAAATCTGCAACAAAAACACTTTTTGGGTTATTATAAATTTTATCCGGAGTATCGTATTGCTCTATTTTACCATTATTCATTAATGCAATTTTTGTTCCTAAAGTCATAGCTTCTGTTTGGTCATGGGTAACATAAATCATTGTAGTTTGTAGATCTTCATGTAATTTTTTTAGTTCTCTTCTCATTTCTACTCTAAGCTTTGCATCTAGATTTGACAAAGGTTCATCAAATAAAAAAATCTTTGGATCTCTTGTAATTGCACGGCCTATAGCAACTCGTTGTCGTTGACCTCCTGATAATTGTTTTGGTAATCTTTGAAGGTAATCTTCTAATTTAAGTATTTTTGCAGCTTCATTTACTTTTTTAATTATTTGATCTTTAGGTGTTTTTCTTAATTTTAGACCTAAAGCCATATTCTCGAAAACTGTCATATGAGGGTACAAGGCGTAAGATTGAAATACCATTGCAATCTCTCTATCTTTTGGATCTAAGTTATTAACAATTTTATTATCAATATAAATTTCACCTGAGTTTATTTCTTCTAAACCAGCTATCATTCTAAGCACTGTTGATTTTCCACTACCGCTTGGCCCAACTAAAACTGTAAAAGATTTGTCTTCAATATCTATATCTACATCTTTTATAATATGAAGATCACCATAATATTTGTTTAAGTTTTTAATCTTAATATTAGCCATTTAATTATCTCATCTTTTTTTTTTAATTTTTAATTTTAATATTTCCTTAAATTTAGGAAACTGAGTAGGTAGGTCTCCCCATAAATCTTTGTTAGTGCAAAACTCGTCAATCATATCATCTTCAAGGAAGTTTTTTAACCAATCCCATTTTGGATCAATATAATTAAATTCTAATTCTTTATTATAAATTTTTTTCATAAAGATATACCAACTAGCAATAGCTGTAATTGAATTTATAGGTTCAATATTATTTTCAAAACATTTTTTTATAGTGGGTATTATAAAAATTAAAAATTTACTTGAACCATCCATGCAAATTCTCTCTAACGCATCACTAATATGACTATTCTGAAATCTATGAGATATTGTTTCTAAATATTTATTTAAATTTATTGGCTTTATATTACCCAATGCTGGGATTATCTCTTTATTTTGTAAATTATCGAAAAAAGATTTTAGATCCTCATGATTAAAACATTCATCAAAAGTTTTTAAACCTTTGAGTGCTCCTAGATATGCCAAACAAGTATGGCCTCCATTTAAAATTCTAATTTTAGTTTCCTCATAATCAAATACATTTTCTGTAAAATTAACATTTTCAATTTTATCAAGATCAGGAAATGGTGCCGCAAAGTCTTTTTCTATTATCCATTGAATGAAATCTTCAGATAAAACAGTGCAATCTTCTTTAATATCAAAATGATCTTCAATTTCTTTTGATAATTTTTCCGGTGATCTTGGTGTAATTCTATCAACTACACATGCTGGGAAAGAAACATTTTTTTTAACCCAGTTTATTAAATCTTTTTCATTAAAGAGTTCTAAATATTTTAAAAAAGCTTTTTTTAATATCTTTCCATTCTCTCTTAAATTATCACAACATAAAATTGTAATTGGTTTATTAATTGAATTTTTTCGTTTATTTAGAGCAATTCTTAAATAAGAGTAAAGTGAATTAGTAATTTTACCCATTATTTCATTTTTAATAACCTCATGATTAATATCTAATTCAGCGTTATCAGTTAAAAAATATCCTGTCTCTGTAACAGTAATGGTGACTAAATGTATATTTTTATTTAAAAGAATTTTTTCTGATTTTTCCTTATCTGAATTCCAATCTAATAATTCAACAATTGATTTTATTTCTCTAAATACAATCTCTTCATTTGGTGAAATTGTTTTTAAAACATAATTTCCATTTCGTTTTTTTAGATTTGTTAGAAAGTTAGTAGTTTCGGATAGTAAATTTAAACCTACAATTCCCCAGCTGTAATTACCTGTGTTTTCCATAAATTGATCAATAATATTTGCTTGATGTGATCTATGAAAATTTCCTACACCTATATGCAATATTCCAGCTTGAATAGAACTTTTATCAAAATTACCTTTAATTAATTTAGGATTATCTGTTAGATTTTTTATTTCCAAAGACATTTATTTAACAGCTCCAAAAGTTAATCCTCTGACTAATTGTTTTTGAGTAAACCATCCTAAAAATAAAACTGGTAATACTGATAAGGTAGAGGCAGCCGAAAGTTTTGCATAAAATAAACCTTCTGGACTGGAATAAGATGCAATAAATGTTGTTAAAGGAGCAGCATCAATAGATGTAAGATTTAAAGTCCAAAACGCTTCATTCCAAGCTAACACAATGCATAACAAAGATGTTGATGCTATTCCAGGTAACGAAAGTGGAACCAAAACATAAAGTATTTCTTGAAGTGTACTAGCACCATCTATCCTCACAGCTTCTAAAATCTCATTAGGTATTTCTTTGAAATACGAATATAAAAGCCAGATCATGATTGGCAAATTGACAAAACATAAAACAATAACAATTCCCAATTGAGTATCTAAAAGAGAAAAGTCTCTAAATATTAAATAAATTGGGATTAACACTCCAACTGGTGGCATCATCTTTGTTGACAAAATCCACAGAAGAGTTCCTTTAGTTCTCTTAGTTGGATGAAAAGCCATTGACCAGGCTATCGGTATTGATAACACTAAACCTAAAATTGATGAACCAAATGAAATTATTACAGAGTTTTGTGCAAACTTTAGATAATTACTTCTTTCTTGAACAATCCCGTAGTTTTCTAACGTTGGCTCAAATGAAAAAAATAAAGGTGGTATTGCTACCGCATCTATTTCAGTTTTAAATGATGTAATTATCATCCATAAAATAGGAAAGAAAATTAACAGAGAAAACAACCAAGCAAAAAAAGTAATAATAATTTTTTTTTTCATATTTATTGTAAATTTTTTCCAATCATTTTAACTAAAAAGAATGCTGCGATATTTGCGAGTATAACAACAACAACACCACCTGCTGAAGCAATACCAATATCAAATTTTAACAAGGCTTCGGTAAATACTAAGAATGCTAAATTTGTAGTAGCTAAACCTGGCCCACCTGTTGTAGTAACAAATATTTCTGCAAATATTGTTAATAAAAAAATAGTTTCTATTAATATGATTATCGCAATCGGTCTTGATAAATGGGGCAGTATAACATACCTAAAAGCTTGGAAGTTATTTGCTCCATCTAGTTTAACAGCCTCAAGCTGATCTTTATCAACTGATTGTAAGCTTGTTAATAAAATTAGTGTTGCAAAAGGAGTCCATTGCCATGAAACAATTATTATTATTGAAATCATTGGAACATGAGTGAACCAATCTATAGGCCCAAGACCAAATAAAGATAATAGCCACGCAAACAATCCTGATACAGGATTCATAAATAAGTTTTTCCAAATTAATGCACTTACTGTTGGCATAATGAAGAAAGGTGCTATTGCCAAAACTCTCGCTAAACCTCTACCAAAGAAATTTTGGTTCAATAAAACTGCAAATCCTGTGCCGAATAATATTGAAAAAATTAATACAGAAAAAACTAAAACAAAAGTGTTCCACAAAGCCTCCAAAAAGGCAAAATCTGTTAAAAAATATTCATAATTTAATAAACCAGTAAACTCTCTTACATCTGGATACATCAAGCTGTATCTTAAAAAAGAAAAATAAATGGTCATCCCTAGAGGCACTGCCATCCAAATAAATAACAAAGTAATAGTTGGATAAGAGGTTAATTTGGGAACTAAATTACTTCTCATAGATGTTGATGATTAAGGTTTTATTATAAAGGCCACTAATTTCATAGTGGCCTTTAAATATAATTAAAGCTTAGTTATTATTTAGTATAACCAGCTTTCTTCATTTCTTTTGCAGCAATCTTCTGCGCATTTTTCAATGCTCTTTCTACAGTGATTTTTCCTGCTAAAGCTGAAGAGATTTGTTGAGATACTGAAGTTGCAATTCCTTGAAACTCAGGAATAGCAGCAAACTGTACACCCATGTAAGGTTTTTTCTTCAAAGTACCATTAAATGAAGGGTCTGCTGTGTTAATGGCATTTAAAGTCATCTCAGCAAATGGTGCTTCACTTAAATAAGTTGGGTTTTGATATAACGACGTTCGAGTACCAGGAGGTACATTTGCCCAACCTTCTTTAGAAGCTACAAGCTCTAAGTAATCTTTGGAAGTTGCCCAATCGATAAACTTAGTTGCTGCATCAACTTTTTTTGATCCACCAGGAATAGCTAAAGACCAAGCCCATAACCAGTTTGAACCTTTACAAGTTACAGCACATGGTGCCTGAGCAAATGCCATTTTGTCATGTACTTTTGATTGATCAGGATTTGTTACAAAACTTGCTGCAACTGTCGCATCAATCCACATTCCACATTTACCTTCGTTCATCAATGCTAAGTTTTCATTGAAACCATTTGATGATGCACCTGGAGGCCCATAGTTTTGAAGTAAATCTACATAAAACGATACCGCAGCATTCCACTCTGGACTATCCATTTGTGGGTTCCAGTTTTCATCAAACCATCTACCACCAAATGCATTAGCTACAGTTGTTATGAAAGCTCCACCTTCACCCCAACCAGGTTTACCTCTTAAACAAGCGCCGTATACACCGTCGTTGCCTTCAGTGATTGCTTTAGCAATATCATAAACTTCTCCCCATGTTGGTCTTTGAGGCATAGTCATTCCAGCTTTAGCAACTAAATCTTTTCTATACATAATCATTGATGACTCACCATAGAAAGGAGCTGCATAAAGTTTTCCATCTATAGACAGACCACTTCTGATTGCTGGTAAAAGATCATCTACATCATACGAAGCGCTAAAGTTAAGTTCATTTAACCAACCTTTGCCTCCCCAAATTGGAACTTCATAAGTACCAATTGTAAGTACATCAAACTGACCACCTTTAGTAGTAATGTCAGTTGTAACTTTTTGACGTAGAACGTTTTCTTCTAATGTAACCCACTCAACATTTATTCCTGTTTTAGAAGTGAATTCATTTGTTAACCCTTGCATTCTAATCATGTCACCGTTGTTTACTGTTGCTACTTTAATTGTTTCAGCAATAGCAATAGTCGAAACGAATAGTGTGATGATAGAAGCAATAGCAGTTCTAATTATATTCATATTTCTCCTTGTTAGTTTATTAATGAAACCTAATCACAGTTGGTTATGAAAATCAATATATTTGCTCAAGTTCGATCAAATACTCAAAATGAGTAAATTAGTGCAACTATTAATTGAAAAAGCTTTTTAAACGATATAAGAATTCTATAATGAATATATCAAAAATACACAAAAACGATAACGCAGCGAGAGCTGCCTGGATGTATTATATTTATAAAATGAACCAAGATGAAATAGCAAAGACCATGGGAATTTCAAGACAAAGAGCTCAAAGATTAATTTCCTTAGCAGTCAATGAAAATTTGGTTAATTTTAAGATAAATCACCCAATAGTTTCATGCCAAGAATTATCTTTGGAATTAAAAAAAAAATTTTACCTAATGAATGTTGAAGTTGCCCCAAATGTTTCTAATAAAATAGACAAATTAGATGGGATAGTGAATTTGGCATCAAAAACTATAGATACTTTTTTGATGGCAAAAAAGTCTATGAATTTAATTTTTGGTTCTGGATTAATTCTTTCAAAAGTAGCTGATAAACTTTCACCAGTCACTTGCTTACAGCATAAAATAGTATCAAATATTGGCAATCATGGTCCAGATGGTCTTGAACCACCTTATTTTGTACTAGGTAGAATCAGTCAAAATGTAGAGTCTAATTTTTTTCCTTTCACAGTTCCTATCTATTCATCTAGCAAAGAAGTTCAAAAATTTTTTTTGAATTATTTACCTGTTAAAAAAACAGTAAAATTAATTAAAAATTTTGATGCTTGTTTTTTATCTATAGGTGGATTTGGATCCAAAAAAACAGCAGGCTTATTAAGAGACTCTTTGATAGATGATGACAAATATCATTTAATGAAATCGAAAGGTGTAGTGGGACAAATTAATGGTGTGTGTTTCGATGAAAATGGAAAAATAATAAAAAATATTGATAATTATATTCCAATGTCTATTCTTCCAGATGCAAATTTAAAGAAACCAGTAATTGCATTTGCAGGAGGATCAGATAGGGTTCTTGCAATAAAAGCAGCATTAAATGGTAGGCTTGTAAATGGTTTAATTACAGATGAAGTGACAGCAGAAAAACTATTATAAATTAAAAATTATTTCCACAACCAAGCAGCTCCTCTTACTCCACTGGAATCACCATGTAAGTTTTTTAAAACTTTGGTTTCTATTTTTTTTGCAAAAGTATATTTGGGGATTAATGGAGGAATATTTTCGTACAATCTTTCAATATTTGACATTCCTCCACCCAAAATAATTACGTCTGGATCAAAGATACCTACCATTACAGCCATTAATCTTGCCATTCTATCCTCATATAAAGAAAATTCTAAATTAGCACGATCATCGTTATTTTTATCAAGTTCAACAATTTCTGTTGTCGTAAAATTTGTATTATGTTTTTTATTAAAAATTTCAGTGAAACCTGTTCCTGAGATGAATTGCTCTGCACACAAGGGTCTTCCACAATTTCCAGAAGGGCATTTAACATTTAGTTTATTTTCTTCGTCAGTTGGATAGGGTAATGGTTGATGACCCCAATCTCCAGCAATTTGATTTGATCCCTCAATAATTTCTTTTTTATAAGATAAACCTCCTCCAAAACCAGTTCCAATTATGACACCAAATACTGACTGATAATCTTTACCAGCACCATCTATAGCTTCTGATAAAGTTAAACAATTGGCATCATTCATCAACTTTACTTTTCTTTGTAATGCAATTTCTAAATCTTTTTCAAATGGTTTGTCATTTAACCATAAGGAATTAGCATTAGTGATTAATCCAGTCTCTTTTGATGAAAAACCAGGTATTCCTAGACCCACTGAACAAGTTTGTTCACTAATTGCATCAAATTCACTTACTAGTTTTTTTACAGTTTCGATTCCTGAAATATAATTTTTGTCATACAAATATCTTTTTCTCTCAATTTGTTTCCCATCTTGATCCAAAAGAATGCCCTCTATTTTTGTACCACCATAGTCAATACCGATCTTAAATTTTTTAGACATATAGATATTAATAAACTAAAATTTGGATTTTTGAATTAGTAATTAATTAAAGTGATGCTTGGGAGAGAAAATTTAAGGGTAAAAAAAACAATCCAAGCATCACTTAATTATTTATTCCTCCAGGAATAAATTCAGATAACGGTTTTAAATAACCGAGCATTTTATTATGAATAATTTTATTTGAACTTACTAAAATAGTTCCTGCTTCCTTTGGATCCTTGTTACTCCAAGTCGAGGCAATCCCTCCTGAAGCTTTAATTATTGGTATTAAAGCATGAATATCCCAAATTTTATTTACACATTGAATAACAGAATCTATTTTTCCCTCACAAAAATTCACATAACTCAAGGCATCTGACGATGGAAATTGCATTAAATCTAAAACTTTAAGAATTTTTAGTTGTTGATCTAAAGATAACCAACCATGAAATTCTCCTGCTAATTTCATTTGGTTAAATGTTGATTTTTTATTTGCTCTAAGTTTTCTTTTTTTTCCATTTTTTACAACATAAGCCGTGTTTGCGCTTTGATTAAAATAGTATTTATTTAACTCAGGAAAATTAGCCAAACCAAATTGTGGGTTTCCTTTATAATTTAATGAAATTAAATTTGACCACGTTGGATTTCCAACAACAAATGATTTGGTACCATCAATGGGATCTATAATCCAAGAATAATCACTTTTTTTATTTTTTGTTTTAAATTCTTCACCTACAATGCTGTGACCAGGAAATCTTTTATTTATTTTATTCCTAATAAATTTTTCAAATGCTTTATCGAAACTGGTTACAGGATTAAATTTTCCTGATTTATTTTTGTTTTTAACATTTATATTTGAATTAATTATTTTTTTATAAAATAAATTTAAATCAACAGCTAATTGGTTCAAAAACTTAGGATATATTTCATGTGTTTTATTGCTATTCATATTTACATTCACAAATACAGCATAAAACTATATTGATCAATAAAATTGTACTTTTGCTCATTAACGAGTAATTACTCATAATAGGCTATAAATTGAAAAATTAACTTATCAAATTTAGTAAAATTTGATCTTTTATTCTAAAATTGATAATTAATTTAAAATAATATGTTCTTTAAGGTACAAGCCAATAATCTCTTGAGATTGTGTTTTCTGAACCAAGGTTGTTTTCAAAATCAAATCTAGCTCGTCGGTGACCTTTAGCAGCCAAATATAACCATTCTATTGATTTTATTTTGCACTGAATAACCGTAAAGTTTTTATAACCTTCTTCACTTTGTTCTTTTGTATAATCAAAATTATCAAGCTCAGGTTTCAGTCCAGATGTAGGAATATCAGACTCAGTTCCTGGTCCATTATCAACTAGATAACATTTTCTAGATATGTGTTGGGTTTTTGACCAAGATTCTTTAGTAACTTCGTTATTATGATTAATAGTACACTCTACTTTCAATCTAACCTGAATTTTTTCATCTTTATCATAAAATAGCATTGCTGCATTTTTGTTAGATTTTAATTTTTCAATTTTATCTGAACGAATGTCACTATGAAACTGAACTAAGTTATTAGATTGATCTGATTTTCGAAGAACTACAATTCTACCATCTAAATCAGATTGGCTACCACATATAAATACAGGTATTCTGAAAGGCGAGCTTCTGTCTTTGATAGCATTATTTAACATAGACCAAATTTTCTTTTTGATCTCCTTAAAGTCCTCATAATAAGGAACAGTATTAGTCACAAATTATTTTTTCTTTTTTAATCGAGCAATAAGTGCAGAGCTATCCCAACGATTACCACCCATTTCTTGTACTTCGGCATAGTAACCATCTATGATTTCTGTAATTGGCACAGGCGAACCATTTCTTTTTGCTTCTTCAATTGCAATTTTTAAATCTTTTCTCATCCAATCAATAGCAAACCCATAATCAAACTTATCATCTGTCATAGTTCGATATCTATTTTCCATCTGCCAAGACTGTGCTGCACCTTTAGATATAGTTTCCATTACTTTATCCATATCTAAACCTGCGTTTATTCCAAAATTAATTGCTTCTGATAAACCTTGCACTGCACCAGCTATACACATTTGGTTCATCATTTTAGTCAGTTGACCGCTTCCACAAGATCCAATTAATTTTACTTTTTTACTGTAGCAATCAATTACTGGCTCTGCTTTTTTAAAAACTTCTTCATCACCACCAACCATGACAGTTAGTATTCCACCCTCCGCACCAGACTGACCTCCAGATATAGGTGCATCTAAAAAATCAAAACCTTTATCTTTTGCAGCTCTATATAATTCTCTAGACACTTCCGCAGACACAGTTGAGTTATCAATAAATATTGATCCAGCTTTTGCTGTGTTAAATAATCCATTCTCTCCTGTAGCTACTTCTCTTAAATCATTATCGTTACCCACACATGTAAAAATAAAATCTGCACCTTCTGCTGCCTGAGCAGGAGTGTCAGCCATTTTACCTTTGTATTCACCAATCCATTTTTCAGCTTTTGATTTTGTTCTATTAAAAACAGTTACATTGTGTCCGGCTTTTGATATATAACCAGCCATAGGGTAGCCCATAACCCCAAGCCCTATGAAAGCAACATTACAAGTCATAATTTTTATCTATGTTTAAAAGTTTAAGTTTAAAAGTAATTTTATTTGGTTTTATTTTTACATTTTTTTCAAGTTTTGGACAGAGTTATTTTCTTGGTTTGTTTAACACTAGTATTAGAGAAGCTCTTTCTATATCTCATGGACAATTTGGTTCAATTTATGCTTCTGCAACTTTATGCAGTAGTTTTATTTTAATATGGGTTGGAAAAAAAATAGATGATTTTAGTGCAATTAAATTTGCATATTTTGTAATTATATCATTAAGCATATCTTCATTTATATTTTCTAAAATCAATTCAATAGTTTTTTTATTTTTAGCAATTTTTTTAATGAGGTTATTTGGTCAAGGGTTAATGTCTCATACTGCTAGTACTACAGTTTCAAGATATTTTGATAAATCAAGAGGAAAAGCATTAAGTACTTCTTGGTTAGGTTTGTCGTTAGCAGAATTTATTTTACCAGTTTTAATAGTATATTTTTTAACTTTCATACATTGGAGGGAGTTATGGGTAGGATTTTCTTTGCTTATTATTTTAATTCTACCTGTTGCTTCTATCTTTTTAATAAATAATTTAAATATTAATTCTAGAGAGTCTGACAGTAATAATAATTCTCAAGAGGATGCAATTAAACAATGGTCCAGAGGAGAAGTGTTAAAAGATTATAAGTTTTATATTATTTGTGGGAACTTATTAGCAATGCCATGGATTTTTACAGGCTTTGCAGTTTTTCAATCATTTGTTCAAATTTCTAAGGGATGGGGTCCATATGTGATAGCTCAATCTTTTATGGTCTATTCGATTTGTTCTGTTTTGACTTTATTTATAACTGGTATTTTAATAGATAAGTTTTCAAGCAGGAAATTATTAATTTTTACAAATATTCCCATGTTGATTGCAGCTTTAATATTGATAGTTTTTGATCACCCAATTGTTTCATTTATTTTCTTAGGATTGATGGGGATAACAAATGGTTTTGCAAATGTTTTAGGCACATCTACATGGGCAGAATTATATGGTGTAAGATTTATTGGAGGAATAAAGGCTATGACCTCTGCTTTAATGGTTTTCTCTACTGCTTTTGGAACTGCTTTGTATGGTTTTTTAATAGATAAAAATTTTACAATAGAACAAATTGCTACTTTTTCGGCAATATATGTTGGATTTATGCTAGTGCTTTTATTCCTTATAAAAAATAAGCTAAATCCTCAATATTTATAAAAAATACTCCTTGATTTTTTAAGGTTCACTGTATAGATACTGCGCATGGCTAGAGTTACCGTTGAAGACTGTATAGATAAAGTAGAAAGTCCTTATGAATTAGTTTTAGTAGCTAAAGAGAGAGCTACTCAACTTAATGCTGGTTTAGAACCAACAATAGATAGGGATAATGATAAAAATACAGTGATATCTTTAAGAGAAATTGCTGAAGATAAAATCAAAGTATCAGATTTAACTGAAAGCGCTGTTTATAAACTCAGAAAACACGTTGAACAAGTTGATGACGGGGTAGAGGATGATGAAGATATTGGTGATGATTTTGAAAATCTTTACAAAGGAGAAATTTCAAAAAGTGGAACTCCAATTTTACCATCTAAAAGAGCAAGAAAAACTCCAGAAAAAATCCAAGTATCAAAGGAAGATTTAGCTGAATTATCTGAAACAGCTACACCTGAAGTAGACGCTTCAGTTGGCCAAGAAACTATGAATGAACAGGGTGAAGTTTCATTAGATGAAGTTTCAGAATCAGAAAATCAAGAAGCAGATGTTGCTTCTGAAGATCCAGAAGCTTCAAACTCATAAAAAAATAATATAAAGTCTCAGTTTATGAATAG
Organism: Candidatus Pelagibacter ubique HIMB140; assembly: GCF_025558165.1. Lineage (NCBI taxonomy): Bacteria > Pseudomonadati > Pseudomonadota > Alphaproteobacteria > Candidatus Pelagibacterales > Candidatus Pelagibacteraceae > Candidatus Pelagibacter > Candidatus Pelagibacter communis. The sequence continues at coordinate 41,286 of NZ_LAMZ01000001.1, forward strand.
GTTAGTATCAGTTGCTCCTATGATGGACTGTACAGATCGTCATGAACGATATTTTTTAAGACTAATATCCAAAAATATACTTCTTTATACTGAAATGGTTGTCGATGAAGCAATCAATAGAGGTGATAAAAAAAAATTACTAGAATTCAATATCAATGAAAAGCCAGTTGCACTCCAATTAGGTGGATCTTCACCTAAGTTACTTGCGGAGGCATCAAAAGTTGGAGAAGACTTTGGTTACGATGAAATTAATTTAAACTTAGGCTGCCCAAGTAGAAAAGTAGAGAAAAATAGATTTGGTGCTTGTTTAATGAAAGAGCCAAACTTAGTTGCAGATTGTTTAACAGAGATGAAATCAAAAACTAAATTACCTGTAACCATAAAAACTAGAATTGGATATGACAATGTCGAAGATTACGAAAACTTACACAATTTTATATCTACTCTAAAATCTACAGGTGTTGAAACTTTTATTATTCACGCAAGAAAGGCTATGCTTGGTAAGTTTACACCCAAACAAAATCTAAATATTCCACCTTTAAAGTATGAGTTTGTTTATAAGTTAAAAGAAGATTTTCCAAATGATGAAATAATAATCAATGGAGGAATAACCTCTGTTGATCAAATCAAACCTCATTTAGAAAAAACAGATGGCGTTATGATTGGAAGAGCCGCTTATCATACACCTTATTTATTGGCAGATATTGAGAGAGAAATTTTTAATAATGAAGATATTCCTAGCAGGCAAGACGTTATTGAACAGTTAATTCTTTATGTAAAAGATGAGCTAAAAAAAGGAACTCGGTTAAACCAAATCATGAGACACACATTAGGTTTATTTCATGGTCAATCTGGTGCTAGTTATTGGAAAAGATATTTAAGTGAAAATATGTGCGTGAGAGATGCTGATGTAAAAAAAATTGATCACTTAATGGATAAAATTAAATACAATAATGTTGATATGAGAGAAGGTCAATCTGCTTAGTTCAATCTTCGCAAATGAATATATCTATATAGTTTTATTAATGGTTTTGACTGCAATTCCAGTTGGATTTGTAGCTGGCCTTTTTGGTATTGGTGGCGGTTTAATAACTGTCCCGTTTCTGTATTACATATTTGGCAAACTTAGCATAGATCAAGCTTATATAATGCACTTAGCGGTAGGAACTTCTTTTGCAATAATAATTCCAACATCAATAGTTTCAGTTTTAACCCATCATAAATTTAATTCAGTCGATTTTAATGTAGTTAAAAGCTATGGTTTTTTTGTAGTTGCAGGAGTTGTTTTGGGAACAATATTTGCTGCAACTTTCAAAACAAAATCATTAGTACTTTTTTTTGCAATCGTAATCTTTCTTTTAGGAATTTATTTACTTACGATAAAAGAAAAAGAACAAAATGTAATATCTGAAATGAAATTGTATTTAAAAATAATACTTGGTGCGATTGTTGGATTTATTTCAGCTATAACAGGTATAGGTGGTGCTGTTATGAATGTACCAATTCTTAAATTTTTCGGTTATTCAATTAATAAAGCAATTGGTAGCGCTGCAGCGATTGGTTTTTTAATTGCACTGTTTGGTGCTACAGGTTTTTTTATTTCAGGAAGTTATTTAAAAACAAATTTACCATTTAGTATTGGATTTTTAAATGTACCAGCTTTTTTAATCTTTATTCCGATTACAACTTTTATGGCAAGACTAGGTGCAAGAACAGTTCATAAAATAGATAAAAATAAAATTAGTAAATTACTTGCTATTTTCTTACTAATCGTAGCAGTTAAGTTTTTTTACGAATATATTAAATTATAAGCATGTTGTTTAAGTTAAATAGGAAATTTTTAAAGACTTCACATCATCTTATCGATCTTAAATTATGCACTATTAGGCTAAACAATAATTCTAAATTTCCATGGATAATTCTAATTCCCAAAAGAAAAAAGATTACCGACATAAGCGACCTTAATTCTAAAGATCAAACTCTGCTAATGAGTGAAATTGTTTATGTAAGTAAAATAATGAAAAAATTATTTAAAACTTCAAAACTCAATGTAGAAAAAATTGGAAATATTGTTCCTCAGTTGCACATACATATTATTGCTAGAAGTAAAAAAGATAGTTCATGGCCATTATCTGTATGGGTTGTTAAAGGAAAAAATTACTCAAAAACAGCTCTGAAAGTAATAGTAGATAAATTAAGAAAAGCTCTAAAATAAAAAGAGGTGACTTCAGTCTCCCTCCATCACCTCAATTAATTTTTTAAATGATTCTTTACAGTTTTATGAACACTTATTAGTTGAAAATTAACTTTATTAAGTACTAAATTTTTTGATCGTATTCGCCTATTTTCCCAGTTTTTTGAAGTAAATCGTCAATAAAATCAAAGATTTTCTTCTTTCTATTATCTGAGGTTGGGCTTTCAGTTACAATTACCAATGAAGGTTTATTAGATGATGCTCTTATCAATCCCCAAGATCCATCTTCAAAAGAAAATCTTACTCCATTAACTGTAAGAACTTCAGTGATTACTTGATCATCAATTTTAGTTTTATTATTTTTTAATTGTTCTACTTTTTTAACTAATTCTTCAACTACTTGATATTTTTCTTCATCTTTACAGTGTGGCGCCATCGTAGGTGTTTGAAAAGTATTTGGTAATTCATTAATTATTTCACTCATTTTTTTATTTTTATTATCTAATAAATGACAGACATGTATGGCTGAATTTATTCCGTCATCGTAACCATATCCCAAAGGCTGATTGAAAAAGAAATGTCCACTTTTTTCAAAGCCTGCTAATGCCTTTTCAGTGTTAACTTTACGTTTAATATGGGAATGACCTGTTTTCCAATAAATTGTTTCACAATTGTTTTCTAATAAAATTTTGTCTTTTGAGTATAAACCTGTTGATTTTACATCTACTACAAATTTAGAATTTTTATGTTTAGTAGATAAATTTCTTGCTATTACTAAACCAATTTTATCAGAGAATATTTCGTTACCTTCATTATCAATAACACCAACTCGATCTCCATCACCATCAAAGCCGAAACCTATATCAGCATTATTTTCTTTAACTACTTTAGCAATTTCATGAAGCATTTCTAAATCTTCTGGATTTGGATTATATTTTGGAAAATTCCAATCTAAGTTACAATCTAACTCAATCACTTCACACCCAATACCCCTTAAGATATCTGGTGCAAAAACACCTGCAGTTCCATTGCCACAAGCAACTACAGCTTTAATTTTTTTATTTATTTTGTTTTTATTAATTAGGTCATTTTTATAAATTTTATCGAAATCTTTTATTTCTTTTTCATTTCCATCACCTTTTGAAAACTTTTCACTCAATGTTATTTCTTTTAATTCTCTCATCTCTTCAGGTGCATGAGTTAAGCCTTTTTTGATACCCATTTTTACACCAGTCCAACCATTTTCATTATGACTTGCTGTAACCATAGCAACTGCATCTGCATCTAAATTAAATTGTGCAAAATAAACCATTGGAGATAATGACAAACCAATATCTTCTATATGACATCCTGTTGACCTTAATCCTCTTTTAAGTGAGGTTTTTATCTCCTCACTGTAAGATCGATAATCATGTCCAACAATAATTCTAGGATGATCTTTTTTGGTGTGATTTTTTATTTGTGTTCCAAGTCCTTTGCCGAGATTCTCTATTCCTGCTGAGTTTATGTCTTTCTCATACAACCAACGGGCGTCATATTCTCTAAAACCATAAGGATCTATTTTTAAATTTTCACTCATTTATCCACTACTTACTCTTTTTATGTTAATTTCTTTAAAAAAATTTTATTTTTTTATTGATAATCATATTGTCGCGTTCTATAAATGTTCCATTGATTAGACGTTTATTTAGTATATTTAATCAAAGCGCCTACAACATATAGTTGTTTTCGCAAAACTAAAATAATATAATAATAAATATGAACAAGATTCTATCTCAAGCCCTCAAGAAAGCTGTCTCCGAATATAGCCCAGAAGTTAAAGAAGTTTCAAAAGCAAATAAGCCTGATTTATTTTCTTTAAATAATGAAACAGAATTATTTCAAAACGACAAAGGTATAATAATTAAAATTGATCGTTCTAAAGATTCGAAACTTACAGATTTTGGTAAAGCAACTTTAAAAGATAGATATCTTGGTTTAAACGAATCTTATCAAGATTTATTTGCAAGAGTAGCAAGCACTTATGCTGATGACAATCTACATGCACAAAGAATTTATAATTACATAAGCAATCTTTGGTTTATGCCAGCAACACCCGTTTTATCAAACGGTGGAACTAAAAGAGGTTTACCTATTTCATGTTTTTTAAATGAAGCATCTGATAGCTTAGGTGGAATTTTAGATCTTTGGAGTGAGAATGTTTGGCTTGCTGCGAAGGGTGGAGGAATTGGAAGCTACTGGGGTAACCTAAGATCTATTGGAGAAAAAATTGGCAGAGTTGGAAAAACTTCAGGAATAATTCCTTTTATTAAAGTAATGGATTCTTTGACAATGGCAATTAGCCAAGGCTCATTAAGAAGAGGCTCTGCAGCTTGTTATCTTCCTATCGATCATCCTGAAATAGAAGAGTTTATTGAAATGAGAAGACCAACTGGTGGAGATCCAAATAGAAAAGCATTAAATTTACATCATGGTGTTTTAGTTTCAGATGCTTTCATGAGAGCAGTTGAAACAGATGAACAGTGGGCATTAAAAAGTCCAGCAGACGGAACTGTGCAACAAACTATTTCTGCAAGAAATTTATGGATAAGATTATTGACCGCTAGAATTGAAACTGGTGAGCCTTATATAATTTATATAGACACAGTTAATCGACAAATTCCTCAACATCATAAGTTAGCAAATCTTACTGTTAAAACTTCTAACTTATGCAGTGAGATAACTCTTCCTACAGGAATTGATAAAGATGGTAGAGATAGAACAGCGGTGTGCTGTTTATCATCTTTAAATTTAGAAAAATATGAAGAATGGAAAGATGATCCAGATATGATTAGTGATGTAATGAGATTTTTGGATAATGTGTTATCTGATTTCATTAACAAAGCTCCAGAACAATTTAAAGATGCTAAATACTCTGCTGAAAGAGAGAGAAGTGTTGGTTTGGGTGTTATGGGCTTCCATTCTTTCTTACAGAAAAATAGAATTCCACTTGAGTCTGTAATGGCAAAATCATGGAATAAAAAAATATTTAAAAATATTCATGAAAAAGTTAATCAAGCTTCTAAAGATTTAGCTGAAGAAAGAGGAGCGTGTCCTGATGCTGCAGAGTATGGTTATCAAGAAAGATTTTCTAACAAAACTGCAATTGCACCAACAGCATCAATTTCTATTATTTGTGGAGGAGCTTCTCCAGGAGTAGAGCCCATTGCAGCAAACAGTTATACTCACAAAACTTTATCTGGTTCATTTAATGTGAGAAACAGATATCTTGAAGAAATTCTTGAAAGTCATAGTAAAAATGATGAGGAAACTTGGTCTAGTATTACTACAAACCAAGGCTCAGTTAACCATTTAGATTTTTTAACTGATTTAGAAAAAGATGTATTTAAAACTGCATTTGAACTTAATCAAAGCTGGATAATTGAATTGAGCGGAGACAGAACTCCTTTTATTTCACAAGCTCAATCAGTTAACTTATTTTTACCTGCAGATGTTCATAAAAAAGAATTACATAAAATTCATTTTGATGCGTGGAAGAAAGGTTTAAAGAGCCTTTACTATTGTAGATCAAAATCAATTCAAAGAGCTGAGAATGTTAACGACTCTAAGTCAACAGACATCATGGCTAATGTATATAAAAATAAATCAACCGAAAATAGTGAACCAGAGTACGAGGAGTGTTTGTCATGTCAGTAGCAGAAAAAGTTAAGTCAGAAATTATTCAACCACAAAAAAACAATAACGGATTGCTTGTTGCAAATCCAGTTTACAAACCTTTTAGATATCCATGGTGTTATGATGCATGGTTAACTCAACAAAGAATTCACTGGTTACCGGAAGAGGTTCCACTTGGAGATGATGTAAGAGATTGGCAAAAAAATCTTTCAACTTCAGAAAAAAATCTATTAACACAAATTTTTAGATTTTTTACGCAAGCAGATGTTGAAGTTAGCAACTGTTATATAAGACATTACATGAATGTATTTAAACCAACTGAAGTATTAATGATGATGTCTTCTTTTGCTTCAATGGAAACTGTTCACATTGCTGCTTACTCACATTTGTTAGATACAATTGGTATGCCAGAGTCTGAGTATTCAGCATTCATGAAATACAAAGAAATGAAAGATAAATACGATTACATGCAAGGTTTCGATGTTAAATCAAATCATGATATTGCAAAAACAATTGCTGTATTTAGTGCTTTCACAGAAGGTCTTCAGTTGTTTGCAAGTTTTGCAATTTTGTTAAACTTCCCAAGACATAACAAGATGAAAGGAATGGGTCAGATTGTTACTTGGTCTGTAAGAGATGAGACGTTGCATTGCAATTCGATGATCAGATTATTTAAAGATTTCATTAAAGAAAATCCTGAAACATGGACACCACAATTGAAAAAAGAAATTTATGAAGCTTGCAGAACAATTGTTGAGCATGAAGATGCTTTTATTGATTTAGCTTTTCAAATGGGTCCAATGGAAGGTTTAACTGCAGAAGATATTAAAAAATATATTCGATTTATTGCAAATAGAAGATTAGATCAATTAGGATTAGAAGCGATCTATGACATTGATAAAAATCCATTAACTTGGTTAGATACAATGTTAAATGCTGTAGAGCACATGAATTTCTTTGAAGGAAGAGCTACAGAATATTCTAAAGCGTCAACCCAAGGAACTTGGGCAGAAGCATTTAGTTAATAAATATAATTGTATTATCTGTAATTTAATTCCATTACTTTTCGATGCTTGCTACCTTTATATTTAGCAAGTGGTCGAATAAGTTTGTTAGCAGCGTGTTGTTCCATAATATGTGCTGACCAACCTGTGATTCTAGAAATAACAAATATAGGCGTGAAAAAATCAGTATCAAATCCCATTAAATGATACATTGGACCAGTAGGGTAGTCCACATTGGGGTGAATATTTTTCTTTTTGATCATAACTTTTTCAACAATATCGTAAATTTTTTCAAACTTTTTATCTTTTTTAAGTTTTGCAACTTTACCAAAATAATTTCTCATAGTTGGAACTCTAGAGTCTCCTGATTTATATACTCTATGACCAAAGCCCATAACCACTTCTTTATTTTTAAGAGCGTTATTAATCCATTTTAATGCATTTTCTGGTTTTTTTATTCTGTTCATCATGTGCATCACTTCTTCATTTGCACCACCATGTAACGGTCCTTTTAAACTAGCAATTGCACCTGTAATTGCTCCATGAATATCAGATAAACTACTTGTAATTGTTCTAGCAGTAAAAGTTGAAACATTAAAACTGTGCTCAGCGTACAATATTAGAGAAACATCAAATGCTTTAACAATTTCTTTTTGAGGTACTTTTCCAAAGCACATATAGAAAAAGTTTTCAGCAAAAGTTAAATTTTTTTTAGGTTTGATTATTTTTTTACCACTTCTAATTCTGTAAAATGCAGCAAGAGCAGTGGGTGTTTTTGCAAAAATTCTTAATGCTTTTCGCATATTAGCTTCTGGAGTAGAGTTGGAGGTTTCTTTATCTTCTAATCCCATTACACTAACAGCTGTTCTTGCAACATCCATTGGATGGGATTTTTTGGGCATGTGTTTTATAATTTCATATAAATTTTTAGTAAGCTCTCTATTGTTTCTCTCTTCTTTTTCAAACTGTCTTAATTGGATAGTGTTAGGTAGATCTTTGTTTAAGATTAAATAAGCAACTTCTTCAAATCTGCAGTATTCACATAAATCTTGAGCAGCATAACCTCTATATGTCAGAGAGTTAATCTCCGGCATAACTTTTGAAACTTCAGTTTCATCTACAACAATTCCAAGCAAACCTTTTTTAATATCATCACTCATTATTCATGTCCTTCTGTACTAAAATTATAAATTTTTTCATCTAAAGAATTATATTTTTCGTATTCTACTAATTCATACAATCTTTTTCTTGTCTGCATTTTATCTATTATATTATTTTGATGTCCATTTGCATAAATGTCTCTTAATCCATCTTCAACGTTTTTCATTGCTAGTCTTTGTGTAGTCACTGGATATATAACAATATTATAGCCAAGGTTTTCTAACTCCTTATAGTTGAATAACTTGGATTTACCAAATTCTGTCATATTAGCTAACAAATAACATGAAAGTTCTTTTCTTACTTTTTCAAAATCTTTTTCATCATGTAAAGCTTCAGGAAATACAATTTCTGCTCCAGCATCAATATAAGCTTTACATCTATCAATCATTTTATCAATTCCCTCAACACTTTTTGCGTCTGAGCGTGCTATAATTTTAAAATGTTGATCTTTTTTTGCAGCTACACATTCTTTTATTTTTGAAACCATATTCTCTGTTGAGACTAGTTCTTTATTATCTAGATGCCCGCATCTTTTTCTTTCAATCTGGTCTTCCAAATGAACACCAGTTAACCCAAACTCTTCAAAAGTTTCTATAGTTTCTTTACAAGATTTAAATCCTGTATCTATATCAACTATTGTTGGAAGATTTGTTACCCTAGATATTAAATAAGATCTGGTACTCACATCTTGAAGTGTTGTTAAACCAATATCAGGAAAACCAAGATCATTAGCCATAACACCTCCTGATACGTAAACTGCATCATAACCAATTTCCTCAATTAATTTCGCTGTTAGAGGATTGTAAGCTCCAGGAACTCTCAGAATTTTATTTGATTTAAGTTTTTGTTCAAAATCTATTCTTTTTTGACTCGGTTCTTTTTCAACAAAGTGCATTAAAAAATTCCTTTTTTCAAATTTCTTTTTAACTTACTTTTTTTAATCTCAATATTTAGTTTATCTAATTGACCAGCTTTTAAGTTTTTTAAATTTTGAACATTTCTTAAAAAACGATCACTCTCTTTTTTATCTAAAATGCCATATGTTAGAGTTAAAAATTTATTTATATAATTTTCTCTTTTAAATGGTCTTGCTCCATATGGATGAGCATCAGCTCTATCTAGTTCCTCAGTTACTTTTTTCCCACTGTTCAATGTAACAACAACTTTTGCTCCAAAAGATTTCTTTTTTGGATCTGGATCATGATATTTTTTTGTCCATTTTTTATCTTCATAGGTTGTTATTGAATTCCATATTTTAATAGTACTTTTTCTATTAGCTCTTGATTTTGTGTAAGATTTTACATGATGCCAATCACCATCTTCTAGTGCGACTGCAAAAATATACATAATAGAGTGATCCAATGTTTCTCTACTTGCATTTGGATCCATTTTTTGTGGATCATTTGCACCTGTTCCAATTACATAATGCGTATGATGACTTGTATAAATATCTATTTTTTTGATTTGATTTAAATTTGATACTTTGTTTTTTAATTTCTTTGCAAGATCTATTAAAGCCTGAGATTGATACTCCGCAGAATATTCTTTTGTATAAGTTTCTAATATAGCTTTTTTACTTTCTCCTTTTTTAGGTAATGGGACTTTATATTTTGCTTTTTTTCCATCAAGTATTCTTGCAATTACACTATCTTCACCTTCATAAATTGGACTTGGGGCGCCTTCACCTCTCATAACTCTATCGACAGCTTCTATTGCTAGTTTCCCAGCATGTGCAGGTGCATATGCTTTCCAACTAGATATCTCTCCTTTTCTAGATTGTCTTGTAGAAATAGTTGTGTGTAGTGCTTGCTGAACTGCTTGGTAAATTGTTTCAGTATTTAATTTTAACATTGATCCCAATCCAGCAGCAACACTTGGACCAAGGTGTGCAATGTGATCTACTTTATGTTTATGTAAACAAATCCCTTTAACTAAATTTACCTGAACTTCGTAAGCAGTTATAATTCCTCTTAATAGATCTAAACCACTCTTTTTATTTTGTTGGGCTACACTTAAAAGTGGGGGAATATTATCACCAGGGTGACTGTAATCTGCTGCTAAAAAAGTATCATGAAAATCAAGTTCTCTTACAGCGGTTCCATTTGACCAGGCTGCCCATTCACAATCAAATTTTAGTTTTGAGTTAACTCCAAAAAGAGTTGCTCCATTCTTTCTTGAATGCTTCAAAGCCATCTCTCTTGATGAAATAACAGGCTTTCTATTTAAAGAAGCAATAGCAACTGAAGCATTGTCAATAATTCTATTAATTACCATTTCAATTGCCTCTTTATTTAGTTTAGCGTTATCACTTGCAATTTCTGCAATTTTCCAGGCAAGTTGTTTTTTCTTTGGTAAATGAATTTTAGATGGAAAAACTTTAACTGTATGTAGTAACAAAATAACTCCTTATAAGTAATTTTGTTTTAATAGCTAAAATAAATTAATCAATATTAAAGATATTCAGATATGATTTTTTCAATTCCAACAAAATCTTTTATTAAGTGATTATGGTAGATTTCATCAGATCTTTTTTCAGTATATCCATATTTTAACAATATCATTGGAATATCTGCTGCTTTTGCAGAGTTTGCATCAGTTTCACTATCTCCAATCATAATTGATTTTTTTAAATCTCCATCCAATATTTCTATCACTGTCGTTAAATGTCTAGGATCAGGCTTACAATAATCAAATGTGTTATATCCCGCTACATATTCAAAATAATCATAAATCCCAATTTTTTTTAAAAGATCAACAGCAAGATGCTCAGTTTTGTTAGTGCAAACAGCCATAGAGATTTTTTCATTTTTACACCAATTTAAAAAATCTTTTACCCCATTTATTAAAGTACTTTTATTATAAATATTTTTTCCATAGAAAGACAAAAATTCATCAGTCATTTCGTTTTGAATTTTTTCATCAAACCATTTCCATTTTCCATATGATTTTTGCATCATCGCCTTAGCCCCTTGTCCAACTGCATTTTTTAATTCAACAATAGATTTTGTTGGATAACCAAACTTTTTCATCACATGATTATGAGCAAGTATTAAATCTGGTGCTGTATCTACTAGAGTGCCATCTAAATCAAACAATACTGTAAATTTTTGTTTCATATCAAAAGTATTTTAAAGAAATAATTTGTGAATTAATAAAGATATATACTTAATGTAAAGAAAATCTAGATGAAACAACCAATAAATCATAATAATCAAAATAAACTTCGAAATAAATTTTTAAAAGCCGGTGTTAAAATGACAGGTCCAGAAACTATTTTTTTTTCAAATGATACAAAAATTGGAAAAGGAGTTATAATTGAACCATATGTAGTAATTGGATCTAAAGTTAAAATTGGAGATAATGTAATTATAAAATCATTTTCACATTTAGAGTCTTGTAAGGTAGAAAATAAAGTTGAGATAGGTCCTTATGCAAGAATTAGACCAGACACAATTCTTAAAGAAGGTTCAAAAGTAGGTAATTTTGTAGAGATTAAAAAATCAACTGTTGGAAACAAATCAAAAATTAATCATTTATCTTATGTTGGAGACAGTGATATCGGTAAGATGGCAAATATTGGTGCAGGAACAATTACTTGTAATTATGACGGTGTAAAAAAAAGTAAGACGATAATTGAAGATAAAGTATTTATAGGATCAAATTCATCTCTAGTAGCACCTGTAAAAATTGACAAAGAAAGTATTGTTGGTGCAGGATCTGTAATAACAAAAAATGTTAAAAAAAAATCTCTAGCACTAACCAGATCTGCACAAGTGGAAATTAAAAATTATAAAAGAAAGACAAAATAAATTATGTGTGGAATTATAGGAATATCTAGCAATAAATCTGTTTCTGCAAATATAATAAATTCTTTAAAAAAACTTGAATATAGAGGTTATGACTCTGCTGGGGTTGCAACTTTATTTGATGGTGAAATTAATGAAGTAAAATCCGAAGGAAGAGTTGATAATTTAGAACAAAACTTTGATCTAAAATCTTTAAAAGGAAATATTGGGATAGGCCATGTAAGATGGGCTACTCATGGAATTCCAAATAGTATTAATGCTCACCCACACTCATCAGATAATGTTTCAGTCGTCCATAATGGAATAATAGAGAACTCAACAATTTTAAAAAAACATTTAATTAATAAGGGTCATACTTTCAAATCTCAGACTGATACTGAGGTAATAGTCCATTTAATTACAGAAAATTTAAAAACTATGGAACTAGAAGAGGCAATAACCAAAACTTTAAAACAACTTCATGGAAGTTTTGCATTAGGTATAATTTTTAAAGATATTCCAGATTTAATTGTAGGTGCAAGAAGAGGATCACCACTAGCTGTCGGTTATGGTCCTAATGAAAATTACCTAGGGTCAGACTCTTATGCTTTAAAATCCATGACAAATAAAATTACTTATCTTGATGATGGAGAGTTTTGTATTGTTAAAAAAGATCAAGTTCATTTTTACAATCAAGAGGGAAAAAAAATTAACAAAAAAATTTTAGAATTATCATCTAATGAGTCAAATTATGACAAAGGTGACTTTAAACATTTCATGGCTAAAGAAATAGAGGAGCAGCCTCTAACAGTAAAAACTGGAATTAAAGAATATTTAGATAATGTAAATAATGAGATAAACATTTTCAATTTTCCGTGGAAAATCAATGAAATTAAATCAGTTACTTTAATTGGGTGTGGTACTGCTTATCATTCTTGTTTAATGGCAAAATATTGGTTTGAAGAATTAACTTCTTTAGATGTTAATATCGATATAGCCTCAGAGTTTAGATATAGAAAAAATAGATTTAAAAAGGATAGTTTATATATTTTTGTTTCTCAGTCTGGTGAAACTGCAGATACTTATGCAGCTTTGGATCTTTGTAACAAAAATAATATGAAAACATGTGCTGTAGTTAATGTAATTGAAAGCTCAATAGCAAGAGACTCAAATTTTGTATTACCAATTCACTGTGGACCCGAAATAGGGGTTGCATCTACAAAAGCGTTCTTAGGTCAAATACTTGTTTTATATATTTTAGCTTTAAAAATTGGATCTTTGTCTGGTCAAATAGATAAAAAAAATTATCAGGTAAAAATTAAAGATCTTAAAAACTTACCAAGCTTAATAGAAAAAACTTTATTAATAGATAATGATATTCAAGCAATCTCTTCAACATTCAATGAGGCTAAAGGATCTATGTTCCTTGGAAGAGGTTTCTCTTTCCCCATAGCTTTGGAAGGTGCATTGAAATTGAAAGAATTATCTTATGTTCATGCGGAGGGTTATCCAGCTGGTGAAATGAAACATGGACCACTTGCTTTAATTGAAGAGGGTATGCCAGTTGTTGTTCTAGCACCAAGAGACAGTTACTATAAAAAAACAATTTCTAACATGCAGGAAGTAATAGCAAGAGGTGCTAAAGTTCTTTTAATTACAAACAAAAGCAAGGATGAAATTTTTTCGGAGAATATTTGGGAAACTATTGAGGTTGAAAATACCAATGATGATTTATTACCATTCCTTTTAACAATTCCACTTCAAAAGCTTGCATATTATTCAGCTTTGAAAATGGGTTATGATATAGATAAGCCAAGAAACTTAGCCAAATCAGTCACAGTTGAATAAAGTTTAAACTCTGCTAAAACACCCCCTGGTTGAATATGAAAAATTGGAAAAAAAATAGTTGGAGAAAATATCCGGTTAAACACATACCGGAATATCCAGATAAAAAAGAACTGAATAAAGTTTTAGATAAAATTGGAACTTTTCCTCCTTTAGTGTTTGCAGGTGAGACTAGACACCTAAAAGATCAATTAGCTGATGTTGTAGATGGAAAAGCATTTTTACTTCAGGGTGGAGATTGTGCAGAGAGTTTTGCTGAATTTAACCCTGATAATTTAAGAGATACATTTAAACTAATTTTGCAAATGTCTTTAGTTTTAACTTATTCAGCTTCTTTACCAGTTGTAAAAGTTGGAAGAATTGCTGGTCAATTTTCAAAACCGAGAAGTTCTCCTGTTGAAAATATTGATGGCGTGGAGCTTCCAAGTTATTTAGGTGACAACATTAATGGAATGGAATTTACAGAAAAAGCTCGAATTCCAGATCCAAAAAGATTATTCAAAGCTTATTCTCAATCAGCTGCAACTCTAAATCTTATAAGAGCGTTTTCAAAAGGAGGTTTTGCAGACTTAAACAAAGTTCATTTATGGAATTTAGGCTATATTAAAAAAAGTCCAGAAGCCAAAAAATTTAAAGATCTAGAGGATAAAATTGCAGATGCGATAGCATTTATGAGAGCGTGTGGAATTACATCAGATTTTAACAATAGATTATACACTGTGAATTTTTGGACATCACATGAAGCGTTACTATTACCTTTTGAAGAAGCAATGACAAGAACAGACTCCACTACAGGTGAGAACCATGATACCTCAGCTCATTTTGTTTGGATAGGTGATAGAACAAGACAGCTTGATGGTGGACATGTAGAATTTTGTAGAGGAATTGAAAATCCTATAGGTATTAAATGTGGACCAACTTTAAAACCAGATGATTTGATAAATCTTTGTAACCGAATTAATCCAAAAAATGAAAAAGGTAAGATAACTTTAATCTCAAGATTTGGAGCAGATAATGTTTCAAAATTTTTACCAAAATTAATTAGAGCAATTAAAAAAGAAGGATTGAATGTAATTTGGTCTTGTGACCCATGTCATGGAAATACAATTAAAGCTGCAACAGGTTTCAAAACTAGACCATTCAACAGTGTGTTGAATGAAGTAAAAAATGTTTTTGCATGTCACCAAAGTGAAGGAAGTTATGCAGGAGGTCTCCATATTGAGTTAACCGGACAAGATGTAACTGAATGCATTGGTGGAGCACAAAAAATTTCTGAAGAAGATCTTTCTTCAAGATACCACACTCATTGTGATCCTAGGTTGAATGCCAACCAAGCTTTAGAATTAGCTTTTATGATTTCAGATGAGATTAAAAAGAATAGCTCATATTCTAAAAATGCAGATAGAGCGGCATCTTAAGACATTGTAAAATCTCTATAATAAAATATTTTATAAATTATGAACGCCTCAGAAAAAGTTAAGTTTATATCTAATTGGATTAAAAACTATGTTGACAATATGCCTTCAAAGGCTCAGTCTCTTGTTATTGGAATATCTGGAGGTATTGATTCATCTGTTTCTAGCACCTTAAGTGCTATGACGGGTTTGAAAACAATAGTTTTGTCGATGCCAATTAAACAAAAATCACATCAACATGATCTAAGTTTAAAACATCAGGAATGGTTAGTAAAAAATTTTAAAAATGTTGAAGCACATACAATTAATTTAGATGAACTGTTTTTGACATTTAGTTCAAGCTTATCTAAATTTGACAACGAGCATGGAATGGCAAATTCTAGAGCAAGATTAAGAATGACTACTCTTTACCAAGTTGCTGCAGCTAATAAAGGAATAGTAGTTGGAACTGGAAACAAAGTAGAAGACTTTGGAGTTGGATTTTATACAAAATATGGAGATGGAGGAGTAGACATTTCCCCTATAGCGGATTGTAATAAAACCCAAGTTTGGGAACTAGGGAAAGAACTTGGTATTTTAAAAGAAATTATTGAAGCAGCACCTACTGATGGTTTGTGGGATGATGGTAGAACAGATGAAGGCCAACTAGGGTTAAAATATGAAGAACTTGAAGAAGCTATGAATAATCCTAAATCTTCCAACAGAGCAAAATACGAAACCATTAGAAAACAAAATTTGCATAAAATGGAGCCTATTCCAGTATGCAAAATTCCAAATTAATCAAATAGATTCACAAATCTATAATTTAAGTATATTTCTAAAATTATGAGTAATGATATTTTTTTAACAAATAATCTTACAAACAAAAAAGAAAAATTTGTACCAATAGATGAACAAAATATAAGAATGTATGTTTGTGGACCAACAGTTTATGATGATCCTCATATTGGAAATGCAAGACCAATAGTTGTTTTTGATATCCTTTATAAAATTTTTAAAAAAAAATATTTAAAAGTTACTTATGTTAGAAATATTACAGATGTAGATGATAAAATTATTAAATCTTCAAAAGAAAATAATATTTCAATTTCAGAGCTAACAAATAAAGTTACTGAAAGTTTTGGTGAAGATTGTAATTATTTAAATTGTGAAACACCAACTCATCAACCTAAAGCAACTGAAAATATTGATTTGATGATTGAAATGGTTTCTGAATTAATCAAAAAAGGTTTTGCTTATGAGAATAACAACCATGTTTATTTTGAGGTTAAAAAGTTTAATGATTATGGTCAGCTATCAAACAAAAAACTAGAAGACTTAATTGCTGGATCAAGAATTGAAATAAGTGAAAATAAAAAAAATTCAGAAGATTTTGTTTTATGGAAGCCATCAGCAAGTGACGAACCTTCTTGGGATTCTCCATGGGGAAAAGGAAGACCTGGATGGCATTTAGAATGTTCAGCAATGTCAAAAAAATTTTTAGGAGATGAGTTTGATGTTCATGGGGGCGGTATAGATTTAATATTTCCCCACCATGAAAATGAAATAGCACAATCAAGATGCGCTAATGGTACAAAAGTATTTGCTAATTATTGGTTGCACAATGCATTTATTACTATGTCCAATGAAAAGATGGCAAAGTCTCAGGGTAACATTTTAAAAATAAAAGATTTTAGAAATAATATTAGTGGCCAGATTTTAAGATTAGCTTTAATGAGTGCGCATTATAAACAACCATTAGATTGGAATGATAAACTTTTAGAAGATTGTCAAAATACTATTAACAAATGGTACAATGTTTATGTAGATAGTAAAAATAATGCAGAGATCTCGGATGAAATTCTTCAACCTCTGTATGATGATTTAAACACACCAGGTTACATAGCAAATTTACACAAATTATATGAAAAAGCACAAAAAGGTGATGACAATGACAAAGCTGTATTTGTTTCTGCTTGTCAGTTCGTAGGACTTTTAAACCAAAATAAAGATGAGTGGTTAAGCTTCAAAATGAGCAAAGCTTCTATTTCAGAAAAAGAAATTTTGCAGAAAATAGACGAAAGAAACAAAGCAAGAGAGAACAAAAATTATGAAGAAGCTGATAAAATTAGAAATGAACTCTCAGACAAAGGTGTTTTAATAGAAGATAAAGATGGTAAAACGATTTGGAAATTTAAATGAGTAAAGAACAACTTTATATTTTTGATACAACATTGCGTGATGGTGCACAGACACAAGGAGTAGATTTTTCTATCGATGATAAAGAAAAAATTTCATCTGCACTTGATTTGTTAGGGGTAGATTATGTTGAAGGAGGTTGGCCAGGTGCCAATCCAACAGATACAGAATTTTTTAATAAAGATCACAATTTTAAATCAACTAAATTAACTGCATTTGGGATGACAAAAAAATCAGAGCATAGTGCTGAAAATGATCCAATGTTGTCATCATTAATTAATTCAAAAAGCTCATCTATTTGTTTGTTCGGTAAATCTTGGGATTTTCAAGTGAAAGTTGCGTTAGGAATTACTAATGAGCAAAATTTAACGAATATAAGTGAAAGTGCAAAACACATAGTAAAATCAGGTAAGGAATTCATGTTTGATGCTGAACATTTCTTTGATGGTTATAAATCTAATCCAGAATACGCTTTGTCTTGTTTAAAATCTGCATTTGATAATGGAGCAAGATGGATTGTTTTATGTGATACTAATGGTGGGACACTCCCACATGAAATTTCTAAAATTGTAAATGAAGTAAGTAAACATATTCCAGGAAAAAATTTAGGAATACATGCTCATAATGATACTGAAAATGCTGTTGCTAATAGTCTTGCAGCAGTTCAAGCTGGAGTAAGACAGGTTCAAGGCACTATAAATGGATTGGGCGAAAGATGCGGTAATGCAAATTTGATGTCATTAATCCCTTCATTTTTTTTAAAGAAAGATTTTTCTGATAAATTTGAGCTTAGTATTAAGAGAGAAAATTTGAAAAATTTAACTCAATGCTCAAGATTACTAGATGAAATATTAAATAGAAAACCCAACAAACATTTACCTTATGTTGGCGCATCAGCTTTTTCACACAAAGGTGGAATGCATGTATCTGCAGTTCAAAAAGATCCAAAAACTTATGAGCACATCAATCCTGAAGAGGTTGGAAATTCTCGAAATATTGTAGTTTCAGATCAATCAGGTCAATCAAATATAATGTCTAGATTAAATTCAATTGGGATCAATGTTCAAAAAAGTGATCCAAAAATAAAAAAACTTTTAGATGAAGTAAAAGATAGAGAGTTCATTGGTTATAGCTATGATGGCGCAGATGCATCTTTTGAATTACTTGCGAGAAGATTGATGGGAGAGATACCAAGATATATTTCAATTAATGAATACGACGTTTCTGTAAAGAAAGATAAAACAGGAGAAATTATATCTTATGCTAAAGCACAATTAGAAGTAGATGGAGATAAAATTTTATGTGAGGGACAAGGAAATGGACCTGTTAATGCTTTAGATAATGCAATTAGAAAAAATGTTAATAAGCTTGCTAAATATTCTGAGTATTTGAAAGATTTAAGACTTGTTGACTATAAAGTTAGAATTTTAAATACAGGTACAGAAGCAGTTACTAGAGTTAGTATTGAAAGCACAGACTCTAAAGGAGTGAACTGGTTCACAATTGGAGTATCACCCAACATAATTGATGCTTCATTCAAAGCTTTAGTGGATAGTTTAGATTATAAATTATTTAAGGATAAAGCACCTGGAAGTTTATAAAAATGAAAATTAAAAAATTTTCAGAAAAACCGTCAAATATTAATAGTAGAATAGGGGCAAAACCTATCGTTTGTTATCCAAATAATACTATTGAGGATAAAAATTTAAACACTCTACATTCCGCAAGAGAACATTTGGTAAAAAAAGACGAAGTAATCATACCTCCAAGAGACGCGAAAACATTTGAGGTTAAATTTGGAGAGTTTTTCAGAATTGAAAGTGTAGATGGACCACAAGTGGGAGATCTAAATTTATTTAATTTAAATAATCTAGAGGAAAAATTTTATTCAGGAAAAACAAGAGCTTTATATGGAACGCATCTTTCTGTTGGAGACAAAATGTTTAGTAGTTTTCCATATCTAAGATCTTTGGCTACAATAACTTGGGATACTTTGGATTGGTATGATTATGATAAGGATGGTGGTTCTGTTCATGATGTAATTGGAACCAGGTGTGATCCTTATACTTCAAAACTTTTGAGTGACAATGATTATCACTATTGTTGCCATTCAAATTTAACTAGAGCATTAGTTAAAGAAAAAAATATTCAACTAGATAATGCAGAAACAATAGTTCATGATGTATTAAATGTATTTATGTTAACTGGTTTTACTAATGACACCAAACAATACTTCATGAAAGCTAGTCCTGTTAGACCAGGGGATTATCTAGAGTTTTTTGCTGAAACAGATTTGTTGGGCGCTCTTTCAGCTTGTCCTGGAGGAGATTGTGGATCTGAACACTCTTCTGATGTTGCAAAATGTTATCCATTAAAAGTTTCTATTTGGTCTGTAGATCACAAGTATTTAACAGACATTAAACCATCTGCTGTTTCTAGTTATAACAGAAATCATGGCATTGATTAATGTCAGTTAATAATATTTCTTTCATTTTACACAAGCCTCAGCTTTCAGAAAATATTGGAGCTTGCGCAAGAGGAATGAAAAATTTCAATTTTCAGAAACTAGTTGTTGTAGATCCTAAACCAATATTTCCTAACGATAAAATTTTAGCAACTTCTGTTGGTGCTAAGAATATTATTAATAAAACAAAGAATTATGAAAATTTAGAAAGATCTTTAAAGAATATCGATATTGTTATTGCAACATCCGCGAGATTTAGAAATAAAAATATTAAGCATATTCAATTAGAAGATTTAAATAAAATTAATTATAAAAAAAAGGTAGCTTTTCTGTTTGGATCAGAAGCATCAGGTTTATCCAATAATGAAATTAGTTATGCCAATTACACTCTTCAAATTCCAACAAATCCTGATTTCAAGTCATTAAACCTATCTCATAGTCTCATAATTATTGCTCAATATGTATCAAGTATTCTTAATTCAAAAGTGTCCTCTTTTAATAAATCAAATAAAGTAAAATCTGCCTCTAAAAAAGAAATTGTTGATATGGCTAATTTATGTATCCAGAATCTAGAAGAGATTAATTTCTTCAAATCAAAAGAGAAGAAGCCAATAATGCTAGAAAACCTAAGAAATATCTTTTACCGGATGGAATTATCATCAAAAGAATCGCGTATTTTATCTGGTGTATTTGCAAGTTTAGGCAAAAAACGTTGATTGACAAAAGTAAGAGTAAGTTTATAAAGCCCACTATTAAATGACAAAAAGATTAAACTCTAAACATAAAGTAGATAGAAGATTAAAGGTTAACCTATGGGGTAGACCAAAAAGTCCTTTTAATACTAGAGCATATGGACCTGGTCAACATGGTCAAACAAAAACTTCTAAGCCTTCAGATTATGGAATTCAGCTACAAGCTAAGCAGAAATTAAAAGCATATTACGGAAATATTAACGAAAAACAGTTTAGAAATATTTACAAAAAAGCAGTTATGCTTAAGGGTGATACAGGTGAAAATTTAATCGGTCTTTTAGAGAGAAGACTAGACGCTATTATTTATAGAGCAAAGTTTGCAACTACAATTTTTTCAGCTAGACAATTAATCAATCACGGTCATGTTAGAGTAAATGGCAAGAAAGTTAATATTGGAAGCTATTCAGTAAAAGAAGAGGACACAATTGAAATTAGAGATAAATCTAAACAATTAGCAATCATTGATATCGCTCTAGCAAATAAAGAAAGAGAAACACCAGAATACATCCAAATGGATGAGAAAAATAAAAAATTAAAATTTGTAAGAGTTCCTAAATTTGAAGAAGTGCCTTATCCAGTAATAATGGAACCCAATCTTGTAATTGAATATTATTCAAGATAATTTCTAATTTAATTTTTAAAATTAATACCCTTATCCTCAAGAACTTTTTTAAGTTCTCCGTTTTCGTACATTTCTTTTACGATATCACATCCACCAACAAATTCTTTTTTAATATACAATTGAGGAATTGTTGGCCAATCACTGTAAACTTTAATACCTTCTCTGATGTTTTGATCTTCTAAAACATTTACTCCTTTAAAATTTACTTCAAGAATTTTTAACATGTTTGAAACAGCCATTGAAAAACCACACTGTGGAGCATCTGGAGTTCCTTTCATAAACAAACAAACATCATTGTTGTCTATATGATTTTGAATTATATTTTTTGTATTATCGTCCATTATTGCTCCTTTGTTTTAATTGCTAGGGCATGTAATTCATTTCCCATACGTCCTTTTAGAGAATTATATACCATTTTATGTTGTTCAATTTTACTTTTTCCTGAAAACTGAGAAGAAGTCACAGTCGCTGAATAATGATTTCCATCACCTGCTAAATCTTGAATCTCTACAACAGCATCAGGCATTGCTTCTTTAATTAAACTCTCAATTTCTTTTAAATCCATTGCCATTAGTTACTCATATAATCTGTAAGCCACTTTTTATTTGAACTTGTTAATTCGTCAATTGTAACTTTTGTCTTATCATCAAAATATAGTTCATTTTCACTGATTGTACCAAGTTCGTCAAAATGAACAGCATTTTTATTCAATATATCTGTGACTTTTTTTAAATCTTTTTTACTAACCTCAATAATGTAACGCCCTTGATCTTCACCAAAGAAATACCCCAATTCATTGATTAAATATTTTGGTTTATTTAAATTTATTCCTTTTTTACCTTTGATGCACATTTTGGCTACCGCTGTAATAATTCCACCCAAAGAAACATCATGAGCACTTTTGATTAGATTACTTTCGATAAGTTTCAATAAAGTTTCTCCATTATTTTTTTCATTAAATAAATTTATTTCAGGAGGAGGACCATTTTTTTCATCTAATATATTCCTTGCAAATAAAGTTTGATCTAAATGTCCCTCTGTTTTTCCAATAACTAAAACCACATTATCAATCTCTTTAAAATCCATAGTGATCATTTTATTATAATCCTTTATCAAACCCACACCTCCAATAGCAGGAGTTGGCTTTATACCTTCATCTTTAGTTTGATTGTAAAAAGAAACATTTCCTGAAACTACTGGGAATTTTAAATATTCACTTGCTTCACCAATTCCTTGAACACATTCGACAAACTCACCCATATTCTCTTCATTTTCAGGGCTTCCAAAATTTAAACAATTAGTAATAGCTATAGGTTTTGCACCAACAGCAATTAAATTTCTAAAACTTTCACAAACAACTTGTTTTCCACCGGTAAGAGGGTGAGCCCAACAATATACAGCAGAACTGTCGACTGAAGCAGCTACAGCTTTATTTGTTCCATGCACTCTCACAACTCCAGCATCTCCACCTGGTTTTTGAATAGTATCCCCCATAACCGTATGATCATACTGCTGCCAAATCCAATCTTTGCTACAAATATTTGGGTTAGCTAAAACTTTTTTCAGAACATCTATAATTTTGAAATTTTTTAAATCTTCTTTTTTAATTTTATTCTTTTTTGGTAGCTTTGCTTTTTTCCATTTACGATCGTACATAGGTGAATTTTCGACCAATGTATTTACAGGAATGTCTGCTACCTTTTCATTGTCAAAGTAAAGTTGTATTTTTTTTGAATTGGTAGTTTTACCAATTACTGCAAAATCTAAATTCCATTTATCAAATATTTTTTTTGCTTGTTTTTCTTTTCCATTTTCTAAAACAATCAACATTCTTTCTTGGCTTTCAGAGAGCATAATTTCATAAGGTGTCATCTTAGTTTCTCTGCAAGGAACTTTGTTTAGATTTATTTCAATTCCAAGATTTCCTTTTGATGCCATTTCTATACTTGATGATGTTAATCCAGCAGCTCCCATATCTTGTATGGCTATAATTGAGTCTCCAGCCATTAATTCTAAACAAGCTTCCAGTAAAAGTTTTTCAGTAAATGGATCTCCAACTTGAACAGTGGGTTTCTTTTCCTCTATTTTATCATCAAAACTTGCTGAAGCCATGCTGGCTCCATGAATTCCGTCTCTACCTGTTTTTGAACCAACATATATAACTGGCTTGTTTAAACCAGCTGCTTTTGAGTAAAAAATCTTATCTTTTTTAACCAAACCCAGGGTCATTGCATTAACCAAGATATTTCCATTATATGAACTATCAAAACTTGTTTGTCCTGCAACAGTTGGAACACCCATACAATTTCCATATCCTCCAATTCCATGAACTACACCTCTTAGCAGATTTTTTGTTTTTTTGTGCTGTGGGGAACCAAAATGAATTGAGTTTAAATTTGCAATAGGTCTAGCACCCATTGTAAATACATCTCTCATAATCCCACCAACACCAGTTGCTGCACCTTGATAGGGCTCAATAAAAGATGGGTGGTTATGGCTTTCAATTTTAAAAACAATGGCATCATTATCTTCAATATCAATAACACCAGCGTTTTCTCCAGGACCTTGAATAACTTTTTTTCCTTTTGTTGGAAGTTTTTTTAAATGAAGTCTTGAAGATTTATATGAGCAATGCTCATTCCACATTGCAGAAAAAATACCAAGTTCAGTAATATTTGGTGTTCTTTTTAATAATTCACAAATTTTAGTATATTCATCTTTTTTTAAACCATGATCAATTGCTACTTGTTCGTCTACTATCATTTTAAATTATTAATTAAATTATTAAAAAAAATTGAACCATCTTCTCCTGATAAACAACTATCAATCATTCTTTCAGGATGAGGCATCATACCTAAAACATTTTTTTCTTTATTAAAAACACCAGCAATATTTTTAATTGAACCGTTTGGATTGAATTGTTCTTCTATTTTTCCATTTTCATCGCAATAATTTATTGCAACTTGTTCATTATCTTCAATTTCTTTTAATTGATCTTTGGTACAAAAATAATTTCCTTCATTGTGAGCAATATGAAATTCCAAAACATCATTTTTAATATTATTAAAATAATTATTTGTTTTATTATTAATTTTTACGAATACATTTTTGCAAATAAATTCTAAATATTTATTTCTTAATAACACGCCAGGAACTAGTCCAGTTTCAACTAATATTTGAAATCCATTACAAATTCCCATTACCATACCACCAGAGTTGGCAAAATTAATTACTGACTTCATAATTTTAGACTTAGATGCCATACTCCCACATCTTAAATAGTCACCATATGAAAATCCTCCTGGTAATACAATTAAATCACTTTTTGGAAGGTCAGCATCATCATGCCAAACCATTTTATTCTTAAATCCAAATTTTTTTAGAGCAACATCCATATCTCTATCACAATTGGATCCAGGAAAAGTAATGACAGATGATTTCATTAATTACTTTAGATCAATAATTTTATAGTTTTCAATTACAAGATTGGCTAAAAGTTTTTTACACATTTCTTCAACTTTATCTTTAGCTTTTTTTGGATCATTTTCTTTTGTATCAATTTCAAAATATTTACCTTGTCTAACTTCATTAACGTCATCAAAGCCCATACCATCTAAAGTTTGATGAATAACTTTACCTTGTGGATCTAGTACATCTTTTTTTAGAGTGATTACTACTGATATTTTCATTTCTTTTTTCTCTTAACAGATGATAATTTTGTTACATTCACGGCACTTACATTTGATTGTTCATGCAAAATACCTAATCTTTTAGCAACTTCTGTGTAGGCTGGAATTAAATCACCTAAATCTTTTCTAAATCTGTCTTTATCGAGTTTTTTATCAGTAATACTGTCCCAAAGTCTGCATGTATCTGGGCTAATTTCATCTGCCAGTATTACTTCTTGCTTGCCATTAGATTTTAATCTTCCAAATTCTAGTTTAAAATCAATCAACTTAATTCCAACACCTCTAAACATACCAATCATAAAGTCATTAATTCTCAAGATCATTTTTTTAACTTTATCAATTTCATTTTTAGTAGCCCAATCAAAGGCAATTATGTGCTCTTCTGCAATTAGAGGGTCACCTAATTTGTCATCTTTTAAGCAGTATTCAATTAATGGTTCTTTTAAAACAGTTCCATCTTCAATACCTAGTCTTTTAGTGATAGATCCTGTTGCAACATTTCTAACAATAAATTCAATTGGAATTATCTCAACTAGTTTTATTATTTGTTCACGCATATTTAATCTTTTTACTAAATGATTTTTAATTCCTATTTGGGATAAGTTTGAAAGAATATGTTCAGATATTCTATTATTTAAAACACCTTTTCCTTCAATTGTAGTTTTTTTTTGATTATTGAATGCTGTCGCATCGTCTTTAAAATATTGAATAACTATATTTTTATCATTTGTTGCATAAATAATCTTTGCTTTACCTTCGTATAGTTTTTTTCCTTTTTTCATTATTTAAAAACTCTTCTAAAGATCAAATTCACATTTTTAAAGTGTTTTGCGTAACTAAATATTGATTTAAGCCTTTTAGTTGTAATTTTGCTCATAATAAACTTATCATTAGATATCACATCAAATAAATTTAGGTTTTCTGCAAAACATTTTTTTGCATACGATTGAACCATTTTGTAAGATTTTTCTCTACTTAAACCAGATTTAGTTAATTCTAGCATTACTTCTTGAGAGAAAATTAGCCCTTTTGTTATATTCAAGTTTTCTAACATTTTTTTAGGGTAAACAATCATGTTGTCTAAAATATTTGTTAATCTAACTAATGCAAAGTCTGTTGTAATATTTGCATCAGGACCAATGTTTCTTTCAACACTTGAGTGTGAAATGTCTCTTTCATGCCACAGCGCTATATTTTCTAAAGCAGGTATCACAGCACTTCTAACCATTCTTGCCAAACCAGTTAAGTTTTCACTTAAAATTGGATTTTTCTTGTGAGGCATTGCAGATGATCCTTTTTGTTTTTTTGAAAAGTACTCTTGTAATTCATAAACTTCTGTTCTTTGTAAATGCCTTATCTCAATTGCAACTCTCTCAATTGAACCTGCAATAATACCTAAAACTGAAAAATAAAATGCATGTCGATCTCTTGGAATTACTTGTGTTGAAATGGGTTCAACTTTTAAACCTAATTTTTTTGCAACATGTTTTTCTACATTAGGGCTTATATTTGCAAAAGTTCCAACAGCTCCTGATATAGCACAAGTTGATACCTCATCTATTGCATCTTTAAGTCTTTTTCTGTTTCTCTTAAATTCCTCATAAAAAGATGCTAATTTTAATCCAAAAGTAACTGGTTCAGCATGAATTCCATGACTTCTTCCCATACATGGAGTCATTTTATATTTTTTTGCCTGCTTCTTAAGTACTTTTAAAATTTGATCGATATCTTTAAGAATTATTTTTCCGGATTGAACTAATTGAATATTAAAACTGGTATCAAGTACATCTGATGAAGTCATACCTTGATGTAAATATCTTGCTTTAATTCCTGCTTTTTCTGTAACAGAGGTAAGAAATGCTATAACATCATGCTTAACTTCAGATTCAATTTTATGTATTCTATTTACATTGATAACTGCTTTTTTTCTAACAATTGAAGCTACTCCTTTTGGTATTTGACCAAGTTTTTCCATAGCCTCAGCAGCTGCAACTTCTACATCTAGCCAAATTTTATATTTATTTTCCTCTGACCAAATATCAGTTAATTCTTTTCGAGAGTATCTTTTAATCATTAATTATAAGTATGGAGGCTTTGAATAACCTTTAGCAGATTCTGTAAAGATTTCATAACCATTTTCAGTAATTCCTAACGTATGTTCAAATTGAGCAGATAAAGATTTATCTTTTGTGACAGCAGTCCAACCATCATTTAACATTTTAACATCATATTTACCTGAATTTATCATAGGCTCTATTGTAAAAGTCATGCCAGGTTTTAAATCTGGTCCTGAGTTTTTACTTCCATAATGTAAAATGTTTGGTGGCTCATGAAATGTTGTACTTATACCATGACCACAAAAATCTCTAACCACAGAGTATCCTTTTTCTTCAACAAATGACTGAATTTCGTAACCAATATCGCCTAATTTAATTCCTGGTTTTAAAATTCTAATTGCTCTCATCATAGATTCGTAAGTAGCATCTATTAGATTGTTTAATTTAATTGGTGTTTTTCCAATACAAAACATTCTACTGGTATCACCATAATGTTCATCTACAATTGCAGTAACATCTACATTTACTGCATCACCATCTCTTAAGACTCTATCTGAGGGAATTCCATGGCACACAACATGATTTAATGAAGTACATAAAGATTTTGTAAAACCTCTATAGTAAAGTGGAGCAGAGTGTCCTCCATTATCTCTTATAAATTCATATCCCAATTTATCTATATAGTCTGTTGAGACACCTTCCTTAATGTTGTCTGTTAACATATCAAGTGTCCTTGCTGCTAAATCACCAGCAATTCTCATTTTTTCAAATTTTTCTTTATAATCACTCATCTAAAATTTTAAGTTTTTTATCTATAATAATTTTTTTTGAACTTATATCACATCTATAAGCTAGAAAATTTACTCCAGCTTTTTTAGCTTTTTTATAATTCTCATAATATTCTTCGTCTATATCTTTAGCTATTTTAAAATATTTCATATTTTGAATTTGAACTAAAAAGATCAAATAACCTTTATAACCTTTATTTATGGCATCAATAAGAGTTAATAAATGCTTAGAACCTCTTGTTGTAATCGCATCTGGAAACTCAGCAGTTTCTTTATCTCTAAATAAAGTAACGTTCTTGACCTCTACGAAGCTTTTTTTATTTTTTTTTTCTAGCAAAAAATCAAATCTAGTTTCCCTATTAAAGAATACCTCTGGTTTTATTTTATCGTTATTTTTTAATTCTTTGATTAAATTGTTTTCGATAGCATGATTTACTATCTTGTTAGCCATATGAGTGTTAACACCTACTAAATTTTTTCTTGATTTAATTATTTCAAGTCCAAACTTTAGTTTTCGCTTAGGATCATTATTTGGTAGTAAATAAACTTCATTACCTTCATTTAATAAACCTTTCATAGATCCTGTGTTAGGACAATGAGCTGTGACAATTTCTTTACCAAGTTTTATGTCGGTAAAAAACCTTTTGTAACGTTTGATTAGTTTGCCTTTTACTAAAGACTTGGTAAATTCCATGAGTAAATTATATATTTCATATGGATAAAAAAGCAAAATTTAAAGCTTCAATTTTAATTATTGGTAATGAAATTTTATCTGGAAGAACACAAGACACTAATACCTCAACATTAGCAACTTGGTTAAATTCTATAGGGGTAAAGGTTGAGGAGGTTAGAGTAATTCCTGATGTAGAAAATATTATAGTTGAAACACTAAATTTACTTAGATTAAAATATGATTATGTTTTTACAACTGGTGGTATTGGACCTACTCACGATGATATAACAGCTCAATCAGTTTCAAAAGCATTTGGGATAAAATACGAAGTTCACAAGGAAGCTTTCAAAATTCTAGAAGAATACTATCAACCTGGAGAATTTAATGAGGGAAGACAAAAAATGGCATGGATGCCTGAAAATGCAAATCTTATTTTAAATCCAACAAGTGGTGCTCCAGGATTTAATGTTGAGAATGTTTACTCACTACCAGGAGTTCCTTCTATATTAAAATCCATGTTAGGTGGATTAACAAATAATATAGTTGGAGGTGAACCAATCAAAAGTTTAACTATAAGTTTAAGAACAGTTGAAAGTGAAATAGCAAGTTCATTAACAAAAGTACAAAATAATAATTTGGACGTAGAGATTGGCAGTTACCCATTTTTTCATGCTGGTAAGCTTGGTGTATCGATAGTTATTAGATCAGAAGATCAAAATAAAATTGATGATTGTAATTCGCAGATTTTAAAATTTGTATATGAAAAAAAAATTGAGGTAGTTGAGCGCTAATGTTGTATTTTGCTTACGGTAGCAACCTTCATCATTTTCAAATGAAACGAAGATGCAAAGATAGTGTTTTTTTAAAAAAAATAAATTTAAAAGATTTTAAATTAACATTTAGAAGCAAATACAGAGCAGCAGACATTGAGCCAAAAAAAAATTCTATCGTACCAGGTGGATTATTTGAAATTTCAAAAAGTGATGAGAAAAAGTTGGAT
The DNA here is from genome assembly GCF_025558165.1 of Candidatus Pelagibacter ubique HIMB140. Lineage (NCBI taxonomy): Bacteria > Pseudomonadati > Pseudomonadota > Alphaproteobacteria > Candidatus Pelagibacterales > Candidatus Pelagibacteraceae > Candidatus Pelagibacter > Candidatus Pelagibacter communis. The sequence goes on from NZ_LAMZ01000001.1 coordinate 70,588, forward strand.
GTTTATGAAGATTTTCCAATTTTATATAAAAAACACTATTTTTATTATTATGGAAAAAAAGTTATGACTTATACAATGGTCAAAAAATCTCCTTTTAAGTTTCCTACAGAAAGATATCTAAACATAGTTAAAAGAGGATATAAAGATTGCAAGTTAGATAAAAAATTTCTCAAAAAAGCTTTACAATTTTAATTGAAATGTTTTTACACACAAAATTAGAGGATCGAAAACATCCAATAAGAGTAGCTTTTGTTGGATGTGGAAAATTTGTAAGTATGTTTTTATCTCAATATTCCAACTTAAATAAAATTAAAATTGATAGCATAGTTGACCTCAATATTGATCAAGCAAAAAAAAATTGTTTAAAAAGTGGAGTAAGTAAAGAAGAGGTATCTAAAATTAATTTTTCAACTTCTCTTGATCAAATTATTGATAGAAATATTGAAATCTTTATTGAAGCAACAGGAAACCCTATTGTGGGTACCGTCCATTCAACAAGGATTTTAAAAGAAAAAAAACATTTGATTTTAGTTAATGTAGAAGCAGATATTACATGTGGAAAATATTTATCAGATTTAGCTAAAGAAAATGGAGTTATTTGTTCGATGGCTTATGGTGACCAACCTTCTTTAGTTCTAGAGCAAATTGAATGGGCTAGACTTAATGGTTTTGAAGTAATTTGTGCTGGAAAAGGAACAAAATACCATCCAAGTTTTGAATATTCTACACCTGATACAGTTTGGGGTCATTATGGCTTAACTAAAGAAAGAGCAGAGAATGAGTCAGGAATGAATCCAAAAATGTTCAATAGTTTTTTATGTGGTGACAAATCTGCAATTGAAATGTGCGCAGTAAGCAATGCTGCAAATCTTAAATGTCCTTCTAACGGATTAACTTTTCCTCCAGTTGGGGTTTACGATATAGCAAAAAAATTAATACCAAAAAAAGATGGTGGATTAATTGATTTTGAAGGTCAAGTTGAAGTTATTTCAAGTATTGATTTAAATAAAAAAGATATTCCTAATGACTTGAGATGGGGCGTATACGTTGTTATTAAAGCTCAAAATGAATATGTAAAAAATTGTTTTAAAGATTATGGTATGGTTACAGATTCTTCTGGAAACTATTCGGCAATATGGAGACCTTATCATTATATTGGTTTAGAACTTGCTCAGTCCATATATTCTATAGCGCTTGATAATAGAGCAACAGGTTATACGAAGAAATATAATGCAGATGTTGCAAGTGTTGCAAAAAAAAATTTAAAAGTTGGCGAAAAGCTTGACGGAGAGGGAGGGTTTTGTGCAAGAGGTAAATTAATTACATCTCAAAATTCGAAAAATGAAATGACCCTACCACTTGGTTTAACAGATAATGCAATATTGAAAAAAAATATCAACAAAGATGAAATAATAAAAATTGGTGATGTTGAGCTTAATTTGCCAAAAGAGGTAATAGAAGCTAGAGATTACCAATACAATTTAATATAGTTGAGTTATAAATAATTGTGGATATAACAGTGAAATTCATTAATGCCCTCGTGGTGAAATTGGTAGACACAAAGGACTTAAAATCCTTGCCGCTTGCGGAGTGCCAGTTCGAGTCTGGCCGAGGGCACCATTAAATGAACAAACCACAAATTATTTCTGATAAAAATAAGAAGTCCTTAAATATAAAAAATGTTTTATTAAAAAAAATTATTTCTAATAATTTTCAAAAAAAAAATTTAACTATTGTTATCGGAGGAGATGGTTTTATGCTCCAAACTCTTAAAAGAAACAAAAATTCAAATAAATTTTTTTATGGGATTAACTCTGGAAACTACGGATTTCTAATGAATAAATTCTCTTCAAAAGATATTATAAAAAACCTTTCCAAGGCAAATATGGTTTCAATTTCTCCTTTAGAGATGATTGTAAGAAATAAAAACAATCAAATTAAAAAATCTATAGCTATTAATGAAGTTTCTGTATTAAGACAGAGCAGACAAGCAGCGTCATTATCAATTAAACAAGGTTCTAGACAGATTATAAAAAAATTAGTTTCTGATGGAGTTTTGGTGTCTACACCTGCTGGAAGCACTGCTTACAACTTATCTGTTCATGGACCTATATTAAGTCTTCATTCAAAAAAATTATCCATATCTCCAATTAGCGCATTTAGACCAAGAAGGTGGAAGGGTAAAATAGTTAATGATAAATCTAAAATTGTTATCACAAATCTCAATCCATCTAAGAGACCCATTAGTGCAGTTGCAGATAATTTAGAAGTAAGAAATGCAAAATCTATTACTGTTAAAATAAATAATAAAATTAAGTTTAATCTTCTCTATGATAAAAATAGAAGTTTACAAAAAAAAATTAAAATTGAACAAATAAGAAAAGAAACAAGTTAGATTTAATGAATAAATTTATTCCAATTATAATAGTTGCTTTAGTTTTATTTGCAGGATTTTTTGTATTTAAATTAATGTCATTCTTCGGTTGCTATTTTCGTATCGAGAATTTTGACAAGTGATTGAAGTTAACTGCTTGGTAAAGAAAGAAGTGGTGCCCCCGCACGGATTCGAACCGCGGACCTATTGATTACAAATCAATTGCTCTACCAACTGAGCTACAAGGGCATGCGCAATAACTATTAATTATTTGTTAAATAATCAACTCTTTTTTTTTAAATAACTTAAATGATGAAATACTATTGCTGCACTATTTGATATATTCAAACTTTCTATTTCTTCATTGATGTCAATTTTGACAAAAAAATCTGCATATTTTCCAGTATGTTGCCTCATTCCAAATCCTTCTGATCCAAAAAGTAAAATATTATTTCCCTCCCATTTGACATCAGTAAAATCTTTTTGGCCCTTTGAATCAAAACCATAAACCCAAAAATTTTTTTCTCTTAAATTTTTTAAGGTAGAATTAATATTTGAAACTTCAAAAATATTTACATGCTCCATACATCCGCTCGCTGATTTATACATTAATTTACTATCCTTTGGAAAATGTCTCTCTTTAATTATTATACCATCAATTTTAAATGATGCTGCACTTCTAATGAGTGAACCTATATTTCTTGCATCAGTAACTTCATCCAAACATACAAAGGTTAAATTATTTTTTTCTTTAATAAATTCTTTTAATTCTGGTTGATCTAAATGTTCAATCTCAGCAACATATCCATTATGCATTAATTGTTCTTTTGATGAGTATTTGTCTAACTCTTTTTTTGATTTGAAATAGACTTTTACCTCTTCAAGAAGATTTTTATTTGGATTTTTTCTATGAATATTTTTTTTAGCATCCTCTGTTAAAAACACTCTTAAAACTTTCCTATTTGGATTACGTAATGCTTCCATTACCGCATGTTGACCAACAATAAAAAAAGATGATTTATTCATAAAATTATGTTGTGTTTTACACGTTTTTTAATAGTTTTTCTTAATAAATCACGTGTTGCATTTGGATAAATAAAATATATAAAACGCATGTTATTTGAAGCTATATTGAACAAGGGGACACTTCCCCAAAGGAGGGGTTCCAGAGCGGTCAAATGGGGCGGGCTGTAAACCCGTTGACTTCGGTCTTCGAAAGTTCGAATCTTTCCCCCTCCACCATTTAATATAATTTTAAATAACAATGGAGTGTTACTCTTGGGGTTGTGCGGGTGTAGTTCAATGGTAGAACGCTAGCCTTCCAAGCTGGATGTAAGGGTTCGATTCCCTTTACCCGCTCCAAGAAATTAAAGTAAGAAACAAAAAAAAAAAAACTGAGGTTAAAAAGAAATGTCAAAAGAAAAATTCGTACGAAGTAAACCCCACTGTAACATTGGGACTATTGGTCATGTCGACCATGGTAAAACAACTCTTACTGCAGCTATAACAAATGTATTAGCAGAAGCTGGTGGTGGAACAGCTGTAGCATACGATCAAATCGATAAAGCTCCAGAGGAAAAAGAAAGAGGAATTACAATTTCAACAGCACACGTTGAATATGAAACTGAAAAAAGACACTATGCTCACGTAGACTGTCCTGGTCACGCTGACTATGTAAAAAATATGATTACTGGTGCAGCACAAATGGATGGAGCAATATTAGTTGTTAATGCAGCTGATGGTCCTATGCCACAAACAAGAGAACATATTCTTTTAGGAAGACAAGTTGGTATTCCAGCAATTGTTGTTTACTTAAATAAAGTAGACCAAGTTGATGATAAAGATATGATTGAACTTGTAGAAGAAGAAATTAGAGAACTTTTAACTTCATACAAATATCCTGGAGATACAACTCCAATCGTTAAAGGTTCGGCTTTAGCAGCAGTTGAAAAAAGAGATGATGAAATTGGAAAAAATTCAATTTTAGAATTAATGAAAGCTGTTGATGAACATATCCCGCAACCAGCTAGAGAAGTTGACAAACCATTCTTGATGCCAGTTGAGGACGTATTTTCAATTTCAGGAAGAGGAACAGTTGCAACTGGAAGAGTTGAATCTGGTGTAATTAAAACTGGTGAGGAAGTTGAAATCGTTGGAATTAAAGAAACAAAAAAATCAGTTTGTACTGGAGTAGAAATGTTTAGAAAACTTTTAGACTCTGGTGAAGCTGGTGATAACGTAGGAATTTTGTTGAGAGGTATTGAAAGAACTGACATTGAAAGAGGTCAAGTTCTTTGTAAGCCTGGATCAATAACTCCTCATACTAAATTTGAAGCTCAAGCCTATATTCTTAAAAAAGACGAGGGTGGAAGACACACTCCTTTCTTTACAAAATATAGACCGCAGTTTTATTTTAGAACAACAGACGTTACAGGAGAAGTAGAATTACCAGCAGGTACTGAAATGGTTATGCCAGGTGATGATGCTAAATTCACTGTTAAACTGATTACACCTATTGCAATGGCAGAAAAATTAAACTTTGCTATTAGAGAAGGTGGTAGAACTGTTGGAGCAGGAGTAGTAACTAAAATTATAGAGTAACTCTATAAATAGGAGTGTAGCTCAATTGGTAGAGCGCCGGTCTCCAAAACCGGAGGCTGAGGGTTCGAGTCCCTCCGCTCCTGCCAATTTGAGCTAAAGAATTATGAAGAACCCGATTAAATTTATTCAGGAAGTAAAACAAGAGGCTTTCAAAGTTACTTGGCCTACTTGGAAAGAAACTTTACAAGGTGCTTTAATGGTATTTGTTATGGCGGTTGTAATGTCTTTATTCTTCCTTTTATTAGATCAGGTTCTTAAATTCTTCTTAGAATTATTGTTAAAGGTGAGTATTTAATGAAAAATTGGTACATTGTTCAATCACACTCCAGTTTTGAGAATAAAGTTGCTTCATTAATTAAAGAAGAAGCGGATAAGGCTAAAATAAGTGAGAAATTTGAGGAAATTATAGTTCCAACTCACGATGTCACAGAAGTTAAAAGAGGTAAGAGAATACAAAGAAAAAAGAAATATTTTCCTGGATACGTACTAATTAAGAGTGAAATGGATAACAATATTTATCATATGATCAAAGGAATAAAGAGAGTTAGTGGTTTCCTTGGATCAAAAGGAATCCCAGTACCTGTTTCAGATAAAGAAGTTGAGAAGATTTTAGGTCAAATTAAAGATGGTGTGGCTCAGCCAAAATCTGGTATAGATTACAGCGTTGGTGAAAAAGTTCAGGTTGTTGATGGTCCATTTGCATCATTTAATGGAATGATTGAAGAAATTGATGAAGAAAAAGCTAGACTTAAGGTGTCAGTTTCTATATTTGGTCGTCCAACACCGGTAGATTTAGAATATAACCAAGTTGAGAAAGTAAGTTAATGGCAAAAGAAATAAGTGGATTTATAAAGTTACAAATTAAAGGGGGACAAGCCAATCCTGCTCCTCCTGTTGGTCCTGCTTTAGGTCAACGTGGCGTTAATATAATGGAATTTTGTAAAGCATTTAATGACAAAACAAAATCTATGGCTGGCAAACCTGTTCCAGTTGAAATTACTGTTTATAAAGATAAAAAATTTGATTTTAAAATTAAATCACCACCAGCATCTTTTTATATTAAAGAAGCTGTTAAATTAAAAGGTGGATCAAAAGAACCAGGAAGAAACATTGTAGCTTCAATTTCTAAAAAACAATTAGAAGATATTGCCAAAGAAAAAATGAATGATTTAAATGCTCACGATATAAATGAGGCAGTAAAAATTATTGCAGGTTCAGCTAGATCAATGGGTATAGAGGTTAAAGAATAATGGCTTCAAAAAGATATAAAAAATTGCCAGAAAAAACTAAAGACTTAAATGCAGAGTCTATTGAAAAATTATTACCCGAGCTTAAAAAAAACTGCACAACAAAATTTGATGAGTCTTTAGATTTAAGTTTTCAAATAAATAACAAACAAAAGAAAAGTGAAGTCAACATTAGAACTGTAGTAAATCTTCCAGGAGGAACAGGTAAAAAAGTAAAAGTTGCTGTTGTTTGTGAAGATAATAAAGCACAAGAAGCAAAAGATGCGGGTGCTGATATTGTTGGTGGAGATGAGTTTGTTGAACAAATCAAAGGTGGAGATTTAAATTTTGAAAAATTGATTTGCACACCAGGAATGATGATCAAACTTTCGAAATTAGGAAAAGTTTTAGGTCCAAAAGGATTAATGCCAAATCCCAAACTTGGTTCAGTATCTGAAAATATTAAACAGGCAGTAACTGATGCAAAATCAGGACAAGTTGAAATTAGAAATGATAAAGATGGAAATATTGGAGTAAGTATTGGAAAAAAATCATTCAGTGATGATCAGTTATTAAAAAATTATAATGCAATAATAGATGCATTAGAAAAAGAAAAATCCAACAACACACTCAAAGGTGATTTAATAAAAAGTGTTTTTGCAACTTCTACTATGGGTGTTTCATACAAAGTTAAATTAGGAAAATCGATATAGTTATGATGAACAAAGAACAAAAGAAAAATTATATTGAAGAAATGACTTCTAAATTTGAGAGTAGTAAAGCTGTGATGGTTACACATTATCAAGGCTTAACAATGACTCAATTAGATGATTTAAGAGCAAAAATGAGAGAGCATGGAATTGTCTTTAAGATCACTAAAAACAGAATTACAAAATTAGCGTTGGAAAAGACTAAGTGTAAAGATTTATCTAATCTTTTCACAGGTCCAACAGCCGTTGCTTTTGCTGAAGATGCAATAATGTCTGCAAGAATATTGTCTAAATTTGCTAAAGATAATGAGAATCTTAAATTAATTGGTGGAATAATGGATGATGAGGTTTTGGATCAAGCTGGTGTCCAAAATGTTGCTAGTTTACCTACACTCGATGAAGCAAGAGCCAATATTGTAGGTATTTTAAACGCTCCAGCTTCAAAATTAATTAGTATTTTGCTTGCACATTCGGAAAAAATGAGTAGTTTGTCCGCAGAAAATTCTGAAACACAACCCAAAGAGTAGAAAAATATGCCTGACCTAAATAAAATTATAGAAGACTTATCAAGTTTGACTGTTGCTGAGGCAGCTGAACTTTCAAAACAGTTAGAAGAAAAGTGGGGTGTAACTCCAATGGCAGCAGCAGCTCCAGCAGCAGCAGGTGGTGCAGCTCCAGCTGAAGAAAAAGATGATTTCACAATCATGCTAGTTTCTGCAGGTGATAAAAAAATTAATGTTATAAAAGAAGTAAGAGCAGCTACTTCATTAGGTTTAAAAGAAGCAAAAGATCTTGTTGAGGGAGCACCAAAAGAAGTTAAATCAGGTGTTAACAAAAAAGATGCTGAAGAGATCAAAGCTAAATTAGAAGCTGCTGGCGCAAAAGTAGAACTTAAATAAATTAATTAGAAAGAATTCAGATACTGATTATTTTTAATCAGTATTAACAAATATAGATGCAATTATCTTTTACTGAAAAGAAAAACATTAGAAAAAGTTTTGGTAAACTAAAAGAAAGCTTATCAATACCAAATCTTATTGAAGTTCAAAAAAATTCTTACAAAGAATTAACTGAATTCTACGCCGAAACTGAATTAACAAAAGGTTTTGATAGAGTATTTAAAAGTATTTTTCCAATTGAAGATTTAAACGATAAAGCAACTCTTGAATATGTTTCATACAGGTTAGAAAAACCTAAATTTGATGTTGAAGAATGTATAACAAGAGGTTTAACTTATTCTTCAGCTCTTAAATGTACTTTAAGATTAGTTGTTTACGAAATAGATCAAGAGAACAATACTAAAGATATTTTATCAGCAAAAGAACAAGAAGTTTACATGGGCGAAGTTCCTATGATGACTAATAGTGGGACATTTATCACCAATGGTGTTCAACGTGTTGTTGTGAACCAAATGCATAGAAGCCCAGGTGTTTTCTTTGATCATGACAAAGGAAAAACACACGCAAGTGGAAAATTATTATTTAATTGTAGAGTAATACCTAACAGGGGGTCTTGGTTAGATTTTGAATATGATGTTAAAGATTTTTTATATTTTAAAATTGATAGAAAAAAGAAAATATTTGCTTCAACATTACTTTTAGCTTTAGGTTTTTCTAAATCAGAAATTGTTGATGAGTTTTATGATAGTGAGCAATACACTTTTGATCCTAAGACAGAAAAATGGAAAACTAAATTTAACCCTGAGAATTATAAAGCTAAAAACTTTTCAGAAGAAGTAATTGATGCAAAAACTGGTGAAGTAGTAATAAAATTAGGTGATAAAATAAACTTTTTAAATGCAAAAAAATTAGCTAACGATGGACTTAAAGATATTTTAGTTTCAAGAGAATCTCTTTTTGGAAAATTCTTACATAGAGATGTTAAAGTAAGTGATGAAGAAGAAGGTACTTTTAAAATTGGTACTGAACTAAATGATACAATTATTCAACAAATATTGGATGGAAATATTCACTCTTTGCAAATATCAGTAACAAATTCCATAAATAAAGGACCTTATTTATTAACAACTGTTTTAGCAGATAAAAACAACTCTAAAGACGAAGCTATAACTGAAATATATAAAATGCTAAGACCTGGTGAGCCACCAACAATAGAGATAGCTACTCAAATATTTAATAATCTTTTCTTTAGCTCAGACAGATACGATCTATCTGATGTTGGTAGAGTAAAAATGAATTCAAGACTAAACCAAGAGTGCTCTGATAAAATTACGATCTTAAGAAATGATGACATTATTGCAATTATTCACAAAATGTTAGATTTGCGAGATGGTAAGGATGATGTTGATGATATTGATCATTTAGGAAATAGAAGAGTACGTTCTGTAGGTGAATTGGTTGAAAACCAAGCGAGAATTGGTGTTTACAGAATGGAAAGGGCTATTAAAGAAAAAATGACTACTTTAGATGTTGAGTCTGCGATGCCACAGGATTTAATTAACGCAAAACCACTAACTGTTTCATTGAAAGATTTTTTTGCTAGCTCTCAACTTTCACAGTTTATGGATCAAACGAATCCATTGTCAGAAATTACACATAAAAGAAGAGTTTCTGCTCTTGGACCAGGTGGACTAACAAGAGAAAGAGCAGGATTTGAAGTTCGAGACGTTCACCCAACTCATTATGGAAGAATTTGCCCAATTGAGACTCCAGAAGGACCAAACATCGGTTTGATAAATAGTTTATCAACTTATGCAAAAATAAATAAATATGGCTTTATTGAAAGCCCATATAAAAAAGTAAAAGATGGAGTTGTGCAGGATAAAGTTGAGTATTTATCTGCAATGGAGGAAACCAAATTTACAATTGCTCAAGCAAATACAAAGTTAGATAAAAATGGAAAGATAATTGAGGAGCTTGTTTCTTGCAGACAAAATTTAAACTTCCTTTTATCAAAACCAGATGCAATTGATTATATCGATGTTTCACCAAAACAACTTGTTTCTGTTGCAGCATCTTTAATACCCTTTTTAGAAAATGATGATGCTAACAGAGCTCTAATGGGTTCTAACATGATGAGACAAGCAGTTCCTCTTTTAAAACCAGAATCTCCATTGGTTGGTACTGGAATTGAAAGTGATGTGGCTTTAGACTCTGGTGTAACGATTGTTGCTAAGAGAGATGGAGTTGTAGATAAAATTGATGGTAAGAGAATTGTTATTAAAGTAACAGAAGAAACTGATTTTACTGAATCAGGTGTAGATATCTATAACTTGCAAAAATTTAAAAGATCAAACCAAAACACATGTATTAACCAAAGACCACTTGTTAGAGTTGGTGATAAAGTTAAATCTGGTGATATTATTGCAGATGGTCCATCAACAAAATTAGGTGAATTAGCACTTGGAAAAAATGTAACAGTAGCATTTATGCCATGGCAAGGTTACAATTTTGAAGACTCAATTTTGATTTCAGAAAGATGTGTAACAGACGATGTATTTACTTCGGTACATATTGAAGAATACGAAATAATGGCAAGAGACACAAAACTTGGAGAAGAAGAAATTACCAGAGATATTCCTAATGTTAACGAGGAAGCTTTAAAAAATCTTGATGAATCAGGAATAGTTTACATTGGAGCTGAAGTAAACGCTGGTGATATTTTAGTTGGAAAAGTTACACCAAAAGGTGATTCAGCATCTGGACCAGAAGAAAAACTATTAAGATCAATTTTTGGAGAAAAAGCTATTGATGTTACTGATACATCTTTGAGAATGTCACGAGGTGCTAGTGGTACAGTTGTTGATGTAAGAGTATTTAACAGACATGGTATTGAAAAAGACGAAAGATCAATAACTATTGAAAGAGCTGAAATTGAACAAGTTCAGCAAGATAAATTAGTAGAGGAAGAAATTTTAGAGAGAAGCATTAAACAAAGAGCTTCACAAATTTTATCAGGATCATCATTAACTAAAAAAGTAAAAGATTTATCTGAAGGAACAAAACTTGATTTTGATATAATTAATAATCTTTCTATAAATGATGTATTTAAAATAACAGTTGGAAATGTAAATGATGAAGCAACGTTGGCACAACTTAAAGATCAATACAACAAAGCAAAACAAGACATTACTGAAAGATTCGAAGATAAAGTTTTAAAAATTAGAAGTGGTGATGATTTATTACCAAGTGTTATGAAAATGGTAAAAGTTTTTGTAGCAATTAAGAGAAGATTAAGACCAGGTGATAAAATGTCAGGAAGACATGGTAATAAGGGTGTTGTTAGTAAAATAGTTCCGGTTGAAGATATGCCATACAGAGAAGATGGTAGACCAGTAGATATTGTTTTAAATCCTCTAGGTGTTCCAAGCAGGATGAATGTAGGTCAAATTTTAGAAACTCACCTAGGTTGGGCTTGTAAAGAATTTGGTGAACAGATTAAAAATTTAGTTAATGAAAATAACAAAAAAATAGAAAGAACTGAAAAAATAGAAAAGTTTTTAAAATCTGTTTATGGAGAAGATACTTTCAATGAAAAAGTAGACAAATTAAGTAAGAACGAATTTAAAGACCTGTGTGAAAATCTACAAAATGGTATTGCAATATCAACACCTGTTTTTGATGGGGCTAAAGAGAAAAATGTAACTGACATGTTAGAGTTAGCTAACCTGCCTGGATCTGGTCAAACTTATTTGTGGGATGGAAGAACCGGAGAAAAATTTGATAGACCAGTTACTGTTGGAATAATTTATATGTTGAAACTTCATCACTTGGTTGAAGATAAAATTCATGCAAGATCTACAGGTCCTTACAGTTTGGTTACACAACAACCTCTTGGTGGTAAAGCACAATTAGGTGGTCAAAGATTTGGAGAAATGGAAGTGTGGGCTCTTGAAGCTTACGGAGCCTCTTATACTTTACAAGAAATTTTGACTGTAAAATCCGATGATGTTGCTGGGAGAGTTAAAGTTTACGAAACTATAGTTAAAGGTGAAGAGAATTTCGAGTCTGGTATTCCAGAGTCATTTAACGTCTTAGTTAAAGAAATTAAATCATTAGCATTAAACGTGGAGCTTAATTAATGAAAAAAGAATTAACTGATTTATTTAAAGGTAGTGAAATTTCTGAAGCACAGAATTTTAATAGTATAAAAATTTCTTTAGCTAGTCCTGAGAAAATTAAATCTTGGACATTTGGTGAAATTAAAAAACCAGAAACTATAAATTATAGAACTTTTAGACCCGAGAAAGATGGTCTATTCTGCGCAAGAATTTTTGGACCAATCAAAGATTACGAATGTTTATGCGGAAAGTATAAACGAATGAAATTTAGAGGTATTATCTGCGAAAAATGTGGCGTTGAAGTAACAAAATCTAATGTAAGAAGAGAGAGAATGGGCCACATTAATCTTGCAACTCCTGTGGCACATATTTGGTTCTTGAAATCATTACCAAGTAGAATTGCACTTGCGGTAGATATGAAGTTGAAAGAGATCGAGAGAGTTCTTTATTTTGAAAACTTTATAGTAATCGAACCGGGATTAACTGGTTTGCAAAAAAACCAACTTTTAAATGAAGAAGAATTAGCTAAATATCAAGATGAATTTGGAGAAGAAAGCTTTACCGCAGGTATTGGAGCAGAAGCTGTTCTTGAGATGTTAAAAAGTCTTGACTTAGAATTAGAAAGAAAAAATCTTGTTAGCTTTATTAAAGAGACTAAATCTAAAGTTAATGAAGAAAGAGCAATTAAGAGACTAAAATTAATAGAGTCATTTATCGAAACTGGTCAAAAACCGGAGTGGATGATTATGACAGTGGTTCCAGTTATTCCACCAGAATTAAGACCTTTGGTTCCGTTAGATGGTGGTAGATTTGCTACTTCAGATCTTAACGACCTATACAGAAGAGTTATTAACAGAAATAATAGATTAAAAAGATTAATGGATCTTAAAGCTCCTGACATCATTGTTAGAAATGAAAAAAGAATGCTTCAAGAGTCTGTTGATGCTCTTTTTGATAATGGAAGAAGAGGTCGTGTTATTACTGGAACAGGTAAAAGACCACTTAAATCTCTTGCAGAAATGCTTAAAGGTAAGCAGGGTAGATTTAGACAAAACTTATTAGGAAAAAGGGTAGATTACTCTGGAAGATCAGTAATCGTTGTTGGTCCAGACTTAAAATTACATGAGTGTGGATTACCAAAAAAAATGGCTTTGGAATTATTTAAACCATTTTTATACGCAAGATTAAATAAATTAGGTTTAGCATCTACAATTAAACAAGCAAAAAAATTAGTAGAGAAAGAAACTAATGCTGTATGGGATGCATTAGAGTTAATCGTAAGAGAACACCCTGTTTTATTAAACAGAGCACCAACACTTCATAGACTTGGTGTTCAAGCTTTTGAACCAAAATTAATTGAAGGTGATGCAATTGAGCTACACCCTTTAACTTGTGCAGCTTTTAATGCTGATTTTGATGGTGACCAAATGGCTGTTCATGTACCTTTAAGTTTAGAAGCTCAGTTGGAAGCAAGAATATTAATGCTATCAACGAACAATATTCTATCTCCTTCAAATGGTAAACCTATAATCGTTCCAAGTCAGGATATGATTTTAGGAATATATTATCTTTCACAGGAACCAGTAACGGATAAACCATCTGGATACTTTACTAATTCTGATCAAATAGAGTTTGCATTATCTTCAGGCGAAATTAACGTTCATAGCACTATTATTTCAAGATATGAAACTGTTGACGAACAAGGAAATAAGAAGATTGAAAAATATACATCAACTGCGGGAAGATTTTTATTAGCCAACCTATTACCAAAAAATAGCAATATTAAATTTTCATTAGTTGATAGATTGCTACCAAAAAAAGTTGTTTCTGAAATAATTGATGTGGTTTTTAGATTCTGTGGTCAGAAAACGACAGTTATTTTCTGTGATAAACTTAAAGATTTAGGATTTAAGCATGCATTTAAAGCAGGAATTTCATTTGGAAAAGATGATTTAATTATTCCTGAAAATAAAACTCAATTAATTGATGATACTAAAAAATTAATTGCAGATTATGAAACTCAATATGCCGAAGGTTTGATTACAAGAGGCGAAAAGTACAACAAGGTTGTCGACGCATGGTCTAAATGTACTGATAAAGTTGCGGGTGAAATGATGAAAAGAATTTCTGCAACTGAAAAAACAGAAGAGGGTTTAAAAATAAATTCAGTATTTATGATGGCTGATAGCGGTGCTAGAGGTTCAGCAGCGCAAATGAAACAATTAGCTGGTATGAGAGGATTAATTGCAAAACCTTCAGGTGAAATTATTGAAAGTCCAATTATCTCTAACTTTAAAGAAGGTCTAACAGCTTTAGAGTATTTTAATTCTACACACGGAGCAAGAAAAGGATTAGCAGATACTGCGCTTAAAACAGCAAGCTCTGGATATTTAACAAGAAGATTGTGTGATGTTGCTCAAGATTTAACAGTAACAAAAATTAAATGTGAAGAACCAGGCTTTATTGAACTATCAGAGATCTTAGAAGGTGGTAATGTAGTTGTTAGTTTAGCAGAAAGAGCACTAGGTAGAGTTACAGCTGCTGAAGTGAAAAATCCTTTAAGCGGTGAGGTAATAATTAAAAAGTCAGAAATGATTGACGAAGCAGGTTGTGATAAAATTGATGCAGCAGGTGTTAAATCTATAAAAGTTTATTCAGTAATGACTTGTAGTTCTAAAGAAGGTGTTTGTGCTACTTGTTACGGAAGAGACTTATCTAGAGGTAAAATGGTACATGTAGGTGAAGCAATTGGTATGATTTCAGCTCAATCAATTGGAGAACCGGGTACGCAGTTAACGATGAGAACATTCCACGTTGGGGGAACAGCTTCAGTTAAACAAGATAACCAAATTATCAGCAAAAGCGATGGAACATTGAAAATTATTAACTCAAATATTTTAGAAGATTCTAAAAAGAATTTAATTGTTATGGGAAGAAATACACAACTTTCTATTGAGGATGATAAAGGAGTTCAAATAGCAGTTTATAAAGTTGCTTATGGATCAAGATTGTTTTTTAATAATGGAGATAAAGTTAAAGCAAATACAAAAATTTGTGAGTGGGATCCATATACAACTCCAGTTATTGCTGAAAAGAGTGGTATTGCAAGTTATGTTGATTTGATAGATGGTGTTTCAATTCAAGAAACTACTGATGATGCAACTGGTATATCATCAAAATCTGTGATTGATTGGAGAGGTCAATCTAAAAGTACAGATTTAAAACCAAGAATTACTTTAAGAGATGAAAAAGGAAATGTAATTAAAAAAGCTGATGATAATGAAGCTAGATATTACTTAGTACCAGATTCGATTTTATCAATTAAAGATGGTCAAAAAGTTTATGCCGGTGATGTTATTGCAAGATTGCCTAAAGAGACAACAAAAACTAAAGATATTACTGGAGGTCTACCAAGAGTAGCTGAACTTTTTGAAGCTAGAAAAGCTAAGGACAGTGCTATTATTGCTGAAAATGATGGAAGTGTTGTTTTTGGAAAAGAAGTTAGAGGTAAACAAAGAATTTCGATTGTTCCTGAAGACGGATCAGAACCATCAAATTATTTAATTCCAAAAGGAAAACACATTAACTTTAATCCTGGTGAAAAAATTCAAAAAGGTGAATATCTTTTAGATGGACAGCCATTACCGCATGATATTTTAAGAATTTTAGGCATTAAAGAATTAACAGAATATTTTGTTAATCAAGTTCAAGAAGTATATCGATTACAAGGTGTAATTATTAACGATAAACATATTGAAACAATTCTAAGACAAATGCTTAAGAAAGTTGAAGTTAAGGTATCTGGAGATTCAAGTTATTTACCAGGAGAAGTGGTTGATAGAATCAAGTTTGATAATACTAATGAAAAATTAGTTGCTGAAGGCAAAACTCCTGCAGTTGGAGAAAGAGTTTTAATGGGTATTACTAAAGCTTCACTTCAAACAGAATCATTCATTTCTGCTGCATCTTTCCAAGAGACAACAAGAGTATTAACAGATGCTGCAATTAAAGGGAAGGTTGATCCATTAAACGGTTTAAAAGAGAACGTAATTGTTGGAAGATTAGTTCCTGCTGGTACGGGTAATATCAAGAACAGATGGAACAACAAGGCCTTGGAAGATGATAATAGCTTCTTAGCAGAACAGGATAAACTTGAAGCTTCTGAGCCTGAAGAAACACAAGTAAATCAATAAAAAAATCACCTAAAAATTGCAGTTTTAGTTTGACAATAGCTCATTAATAAGTATTTTGGCGATGTTTTTGGTTGGAATGTAGTGCTCTTGAGGTACTAAACGCTGCCACAAAATAACCTGTCAGTTATTTTCATCTCAAAAATAAATTAATTAATTTTAAAAAAAAATTATGCCAACTATTAATCAGTTGTTAAGAAAAAAAAGAGTTAAACAAGTTTCAAGGAACAAAGTTCCTGCTTTACAAAAGCAACCTTTAAAAAGAGGTGTTTGTGTTAAAGTTTATACAACCACTCCAAAAAAACCAAACTCTGCATTAAGAAAAGTTGCTAGAGTTAGATTGTCAAACGGTTTTGAAGTAACTGCTTATATTCCAGGCGAGGGACATAACTTACAAGAACACTCAGTAGTTCTAATTAGAGGTGGAAGGGTTAAAGATTTACCTGGTGTTAGATATCATATCTTAAGAGGAAATTTAGATACTCAAGGTGTTGCAAATAGAAAACAGAGAAGATCTTTATACGGAACAAAAAAAGGTAAATAATGTCTAGAAAAAAAACTCAACCCAAAAAAAATATAGTTCCTGATCCAAAGTTTAATTCAACTATAATTCCAAAATTAATAAACAACATTATGTATGATGGCAAAAGAGGTATTGCTGCAAAAATAGTTTATGAAGCAATAGATAAAATCAAAACAAAAACTAAAGATGAACCAATAAATATTTTCAATGAAGCGATTAACAATATCAAACCAACTGTAGAAGTTAGATCACGAAGAGTAGGTGGTGCAACATACCAAGTGCCAGTTGAGGTAAAAAGTAAAAGAGCTCAAGCACTTGCAATAAGATGGTTAGTTGATTCAGCAAGAAAAAGAAAAGACAAACACATGGCAGATAAAATTTTTAACGAACTGTATGATGCTTATGAAAAAAAAGGTGCTGCAGTAAAAAAAAGAGAGGATGTTCATAAAATGGCAGAGTCTAATAAGGCATTTGCACATTTTAGATGGTAAAGAATTATGGCTAGAACTCATACATTAGATAAATATAGAAACATTGGGATCATGGCCCACATAGACGCTGGTAAAACAACTACTACAGAAAGAATTTTATATTATACAGGAAAAAGCCATAAAATTGGTGAAGTACATGATGGTGCAGCAACAATGGACTGGATGGAGCAGGAACAAGAAAGAGGTATCACAATTACTTCTGCAGCAACAACTTGTTTCTGGAATGACCACAGAGTTAATATAATTGATACTCCAGGCCACGTAGATTTTACAATTGAAGTAGAAAGATCTTTAAAAGTATTAGATGGTGCTGTGGCTGTATTTGATGGAGTTGCTGGTGTAGAACCTCAATCTGAGACAGTATGGAGACAAGCAGACAAATATAAAGTTCCGAGAATTTGTTTTGTAAATAAACTTGATAGAACTGGTGCAGATTTCTTTAGATGTGTTGATATGATCAGAGATAGATTGGGTGCTAAACCATTAGTTTTACAAGTACCTATTGGAATTGAAGCTTCTTTAACTGGTGTTGTTGACCTAGTTAAAATGAAAGCTCAAGTATGGAAAAATGAAGCATTAGGTGCTGAGTGGGAATATAAAGATATACCTGATGATTTAAAAGAAATTTCAGAAAAATACAGAACTGAATTAATTGAGTCTGCAGTTGAGCAAGACGAAAAGTTAATGGAAGCGTATTTAAATGGCGATGAAATTAAAGAGGAAGATTTAGTTAAGTGCATTAGAAAAGGAACTTTAAATTTTAGCTTTGTTCCTGTTTTAACTGGTTCAGCTTTTAAAAATAAAGGTGTTCAGCCTTTATTAGATGCAGTTATTAATTACCTTCCAAGTCCAGTGGATATTGGATCTATCAAAGGAACTAAACTTGGTTCAGATGATGAAATTGAAATGAAATTCGAGGATGGATCATCTTTTTCAGGTTTAGCATTTAAAGTTGCGAATGATCCATTTGTTGGTTCATTAACATTTGTTAGAATTTATTCTGGTACAATTAAATCAGGTACTGCTGTGTACAATTCTTCATCAGATAAAGAAGAAAGAGTTGGTCGTATGCTTTTAATGCATGCAAATTCTAGAGAAGATATTAAAGAAGCAAATGCAGGTGATATTGTTTCTTTGGCAGGTTTAAAAAATACTATGACAGGTCATACTTTGTGTGACAAAGAAAATCCTGTTTTATTAGAACCAATGGAATTTCCTGAACCAGTAATTGAAATTGCTGTTGAGCCTAAAACAAAAGGTGACCAAGAAAAAATGGGTGAAGCTTTAGCAAGATTAGCTAAAGAAGATCCTTCATTTAGAGTTTCATCTGATGAGGAATCTGGTCAGACAATCATCAAAGGAATGGGTGAGCTTCATTTAGATATTATTGTTGATCGTATGAAAAGAGAATTTAAAGTTGAAGCAAATGTTGGTGCTCCACAAGTTGCTTACAGGGAGACAATAGAAAAATCAGCTGAATTTGAATATATACATAAAAAACAAAGTGGTGGTGCTGGCCAATTCGCTAAAGTAAAATTATTTGTTGAACCTCAGGATCCAGGTAAAGGTAGAGAGGTAGAAAGTGCTATTAAAGGTGGAGCTATTCCAAAAGAATTTATACCTGGTGTTGAAAAAGGTATTGAGACAGTTTCAGATAGTGGGATATTAGCAGGGTTTCCTATGATTGATTACAAAGTAACGATTGTTGACGGTTTACATCATGATGTAGACTCAAGTGTTCTAGCATTTGAACTTGCTAGCAGAGCATGTTTTAAAGAAGCTTGTACACAAGGTGGATTAAAGCTTTTAGAGCCTATTATGAGAGTGGAAGTTGTTACTCCAGAAGATTATATGGGCGATGTAATTGGTGATTTAAACAGTAGAAGAGGCCAAATTAGCACTCAAGAGCAAAGAGGTAATGCAACTGTAATCACGGCAATGGTTCCTTTAGCAAATATGTTTGGTTACATAAACAATCTAAGATCAATGTCTCAAGGAAGAGCACAATATTCAATGTTCTTTGATCATTATTCTAAAGTTCCACAAAATGTTCAAGACGAAGTAACTAAAAAGGTAGCAGGTTAATGGAAAAACAAAATATTAGAATTAAATTAAGAGCATACGACAATAAAGTTTTAGATGCTTCTACCGAAGAAATAGTAAATACAGTTAAAAGAACTGGAGCTACTATAAAAGGACCAATACCACTTCCTACTAGAATTGAAAGATATACAGTTTTAAGATCTCCACACATTGATAAAAAAAGTAGAGAGCAATTCGAGTCTAGAACTCACAAAAGATTAATCGACATTATAGAACCAACACCACAAACGGTAGAAGCTTTAATGAAATTAGACTTGGCCTCAGGCGTAGATGTGGAGATAAAAATTTAATTATGAGCGAGATAGCTTTATTAGGTAAGAAAATTGGCATGACTAGAGAATTTTATAAATCTGGTCAGTTAGTGCCTGTTACAGTTCTTAAAGTTGAAAAAGCTAGGGTTATTCAAGTAATTGAGGAAGAAAAAAGAGGTTACAAAGCTGTTCAACTTGGATATGGAAAAATAAAAAATTCAAAATTAACAAAAGCAATGAAAGGTGTTTTTGCAAAGAAAAACACTGAAGCTAAGAAAAAATTAAAAGAATTTAGAGTAAACGATATTTCTGCTTACAAAGAAGGAAATGAATTTGGTTTAGAAATTTTTAAAGATATAAAATTTGTAGACACAAGATCAAAAACGATTGGTAAAGGTTTTGCTGGTGCAATGAAGAGACATAATTTTGGGGGCTTAAGAGCCAGCCACGGTGTTTCTATTTCTCATAGAGCTCATGGTTCAACAGGACACAGTCAAGATCCAGGTAAAGTTTTTAAAGGAAAAAAAATGGCTGGTCATATGGGTGATAAGTTAAGAACAATGCAAAATATCGAAATAATAAAAACAGATTTAGAAAATGAGTTACTGTATTTAAAGGGATCTATTCCAGGATCAAAAAATGCTGAAGTGATGGTTAAAAAATCAGTAAAAAATATAAACAAAATGACAATCAGTGAAAAACAAGCTGCTGCTGAGGAAGCAAAAAAAACACCAGATAAAAAGAAAAAATAATGAAATTAGATAAAATTAGCATAGACGGAAAAAAAGATACTATTGAAGTATTAGATAAAATATTTTCTGCAAAAATTAATCAAAAGTTAGTTGCTAGTGTTTTATATAAAACAAATGCTAACTACAAAGGTAGACACGCAAAAACTAAACAACAAAATGAAGTAAAAGGTCCAACATCAAAAATTTATGCACAAAAAGGAACTGGTGGAGCGAGACACGCTAGTAGAAAAGCTCCTATTTTTGTTGGTGGTGGTATAGCTCATGGTCCAAAAGGTGAATTAGCTTACAAAAAAAGAAAGTTAAATAAAAATGAAAAGAAACAAAGTGTTGCTTCTTTAATTACTGAAAAAAATAATAACAAGAACTTATTAATTTTAAACGATTTTAATTCTGAAATTAAAAAAACAAAAGAAATGAATTCAATAATTAATAAACTAGAGATTTCTAATTCATTAATTATACTTGATAAAAATTCTAAAGATAAGATAGAAAAATCTGTAAGAAATATTCCAAACGTAAAAGTTACTGACGTAAATCATTTTAGTGCTTATGATATTATAAAATTTAAGAAAGTTGTTT
The DNA here is from genome assembly GCF_025558165.1 of Candidatus Pelagibacter ubique HIMB140. Classification (NCBI taxonomy): domain Bacteria; kingdom Pseudomonadati; phylum Pseudomonadota; class Alphaproteobacteria; order Candidatus Pelagibacterales; family Candidatus Pelagibacteraceae; genus Candidatus Pelagibacter; species Candidatus Pelagibacter communis. Next base: position 91,408 of record NZ_LAMZ01000001.1, read on the forward strand.
TTACTGAAAGTTCAGTAAAAGAATTGGAGAAAAGGTATTCTTAATATGGATAAAATTCATTTATACGACAAAATTCTTTTTCCAGTTGTTACTGAGAAATCAACAAACCTATCAGAATTGAATAAAATTACTTTTAAGGTTCCTGATGGTGCTAATAAAAAAAACCTAAAAAAAAATATTGAAAAAATTTTTAAGGTTAATGTCACTAAAATCAACATCATCAATAAACAAAATAGAACTAAGCTCACTAGAGGTAAAAAAGTGAAAGTTTCAGGATACAAAAAAGCAATTATAACTCTAAAAAAAGGTCAAAGCATTGATCTAACAACAGGAATTTAAGAAATGGCATTAAAAACTTTTAAACCATACACAAAATCTACTAGAGGTACTATCTTAGTAGATAGAACAGGTCTATGGAAAGGCAAACCTTTTAAAACTCTTGTTTCTCCAAAAAATGCCATGAAGGGCAGAAATAACAATGGACACATCACTTCGATTAACAGAGCAGGTGGTCATAAGAAAATGTATAGACATGTTGATTTTTATAGAAAGAAATTTGACATGGAGGCTACTGTTGAAAGAATAGAATATGATCCGAATAGATCTTGCTACATAATGTTGGTTAAATTTGAAGATGGAACTCATTCGTATTTTTTAGCTCCTCAAAAAATTAAAGTCGGAGATAAGATTGAGAGTGGATCGAAAAAAGAAATTAAAATTGGAAATTGCATGCCGTTACAAGATATACCTGTTGGCATCAATATTCATAACGTTGAAATTCAACCAGGTGGTGGTGGTAAAATAGCTAGAGCCGCTGGTTCTTCAGTTACAATTAGTGGATTAGATGGAAATTATAGTTTAATTAAATTAGCGTCAGGTGAAGTACGTAAAATAGACTCTAGAGCTTTAGCTACTATTGGAATTTTAAGTAATCCTGATCAAAAAAATATTAAAATTGGAAAAGCTGGTAGATCAAGATGGTTAGGAAGAAGACCTCATACTAGAGGTGTTGTTAAAAATCCAGTTGATCACCCACATGGAGGTGGTGAAGGTAAGTCAGCAGGAGGAAGGCATCCAGTCTCTCCAACAGGACAATCAGCAAAAGGTTTAAAAACTAGAGATAATAAGAGAACAGATAAATTTATAGTTAAGAGAAGAAATAAAAGGAAGGATACTAAGTAATGGCTAGAGCTGTATGGAAAGGACCATTTGTTGAAGAAAGCTTGATGAAAAAAGTTGACAAGTACAAAGATGATCCGAAGAAAATTCCAATTAAAACTTGGTCTAGAAAATCTACTATTCTTCCAGATTTTGTAGGGGTAGCTTTTCAAATATATAATGGTAAAAAATTTATTCCAATAACAGTATCAGAGGATATGGTTGGTCATAAATTAGGAGAGTTTGCGCCAACAAGAACTTTCTTTGGACACACACCAGCTGATAAGAAAGCTAAACCAGCAGAGAAAAAATAATTATGGGTAAGAAAAAGAAAATTGATAAAAACAACGATAAGACTGTAAAGTCTATAAACAATGGAATTAGATCAAGCGTAAGAAAAATTAATCCAATTTTAAAAAGTATTGTTGGTAAAAAGGTTGATGTGGCTATTAGAGATCTGCAGTTTTCAGAAAAAAGAGTTACAAGAGATATAAGAAAGACAATTAGCTCAGCTGTTGCAAACGCTGAAAATAACTTTCAATATGATATTGACAATTTAATTGTCAAGGAAGCGTATTGTGGAAAAAAAATTATTATGAAAAGATTTAGACCAAGAGCAAAAGGTAGAGCAGCACCAATTTTAAAACCTTGGTCAACAGTAACTATAATTTTATCAGAGGCAAAACAAATGGAGAAACATGGGACAAAAGGTTAATCCTGTAGGTTTTAGATTAGGTGTAAACAGAGGTTGGGACTCTGTTTGGTATGCTAAGAAAAAAGATTTTGGCAACTATCTAATTGAAGATTTTAAAATAAGAGAATACATCAAGAAGAATGTAATTAATTCAGGTGTATCTAAAGTGATGATAGAGAGAACATCAAACAAATGCTACGTTACAATTTACACATCTAGACCTGGATTTGTAATTGGTAAAAAAGGTAGTGATATTGATAAAATTAAAAATAACTTATCAAAATTTACGACAAATGAAGTCAACTTAAATATCAAAGAGGTTAAAAAACCTGAAACAAATGCATATTTAGTTGCTGAAAACATTGCACAACAGTTAGTCAAAAGAATTTCATACAGAAGAGCCATGAAAAGAGCTATGCAATCATGTATTAGACTAGGTGCAAAAGGGATTAAAGTTTCAGTAAGTGGAAGATTAGGTGGTAATGAGATCGCTAGAACTGAATGGTTAAGAGATGGTAGTATACCATCACACACTTTAAGAGCAGATATAGATTATGCAGAAGCGGAAGCTCTTACAACATATGGAATTATTGGAATTAAGGTTTGGATCTATAAAGGTGAAGTTTTTGCAAGAGAATTTAGCCAGGAAACAAACAAAGTCACTCCAAAGGAAGGTAAACAATAATGCTTCAGCCAGTAAGAACTAAATGGAGAAAAGCTCATAAAGGAAGAATTCACGGTAATGCTACTAGAGCAAGTACTATTAATTACGGTGCGTATGCCCTGAAGGCATTACAGCCTGAGAGAGTTACTGGAAAACAAATTGAAGCTGCTAGGGTTGCTTTAACTAGACACATGAAAAGACAAGGAAGAGTATGGACAAGAGTTTTTCCAAATATTCCAGTTTCTAAAAAACCAATAGAAGTTAGAATGGGTAAAGGAAAAGGGTCACCAGAATATTTTGCTTGTAGAGTGAAACCTGGAAGAATTTTATTTGAAGTTGATGGTGTTTCTGAACAAATTGCCAAAGAGGCACTTTATAAAGCTTCAGCAAAGTTGCCAATAAAAACAAAGACAATAAAGAGATTTGCATAAATGAAAAAACAAGAGATTAAAAAATTAAGCAAAGATGAGGTTATCAAAAATATTGATAAGCTTAAAAAAGATTTATTTAATTTTCGATTTCAAAAAATGAATTCTCAAATAACTAATCCTGCAAAAATTGGAGAAACAAGAAAAACAATTGCAAGATTGAAAACAATTTTAAAAGGAAAATCAAATGCCTAAAAAAATATTAACAGGAGTGGTGATAAGCGATAAACCCAATAAAACAATTACAGTTATGGTAGAGAGAAAATATTCACACCCTGTATTGAAAAAAGTAATTAGAGTGAGAAAAAATTACAATGCTCATGATGAAAATAATACATTTAAAAAAGGTGATAAAGTTTCAATTATTGAAAGCAAACCATTTTCAAAAAATAAAAAGTTTCAAGTTATGGAGAATAATAAATAATGATTGGTGTACAGACAGAATTACAAGTTGCTGACAATACTGGTGCAAAAAGAATAGAGTGCATCAAAGTATTGGGTGGATCTAAAAGAAGATATGCCAGCATTGGAGATACAATTGTAATTGCTGTGAAAGAGGCTATCCCTAAGGGCAAAGTAAAGAAAGGAACCGTTCATAAAGCTGTAGTAGTAAGAGTTAAAAAAGGAATTCATAGAAACGATGGATCAAAAGTAAAATTTGATAATAATGCAGCAGTATTAGTTGACGATAAGGGTGAACCAGTTGGTACTAGAATATTTGGCCCTGTTACTAGAGAATTAAGAAGTAGAGGGCAAATGAAAATAATTTCACTAGCACCGGAGGTTTTATAAGATGATTAAAAAAGGTCTAAAAGTAAGAGTGCTAACTGGAAAAGACAAAAAAAAAGAAGGTGAAGTTATCGAAATCGACAGAGCGAATAATAGAGCCAAAGTAAAAGAAATTAATATGGTTAAAAAACACGTTAAAACAACAAAAGAGAAAAAAGGTGGTATTTTTTCAAAAGAAGGTTTTATTCATTTATCAAACTTAAAATTAATAGATGAAAAAGCAGAAAAGAAAAAAGAGGCTAAGAAATAATGACTCCAAGATTAAAAGAAATTTTTAATAAAGAAATACAACCAGCTTTAAAAGACCAATTTGGCTTCAAAAATATTTATATGGCGCCAAGAATTGAAAAAATTGTTTTAAATATGGGTCTTGGTTTAGATGGTTCAGATTCTAAAATTCTTAAATCATGTGAAGAGGATATGGCTAAGATAACAGGCCAAAAACCTGTAACTACAAAATTTAAAAAATCTGTAGCTAATTTTAAGACAAGAAAAGGATCTAATGCGGGCTTAAAAGTAACTTTAAGAAAAAACAAAATGTATGAATTTTTAGATAGATTAGTAAATATTGCTCTTCCTAGAATTAAAGATTTCAGAGGATTGTCGCCAAAAGGTTTTGATAAATTCGGAAATTATACTTTTGGCATAAAAGAACATATCATCTTTCCCGAAGTTAGTTTTGATAGAGCTGATAAAGTTAGAGGCCTAGATATCGTTATTGTTATAAAAGCAATTAACAAAGAGCACAGCTTTGCATTATTAGAAAAAATGAATTTTCCATTTATTAAAAAAGGAGACAATTAAAAATGGCTAAACTTAGTGCTGTAAATAAAAACAAAAAAAGAATTAAACTTTCAGACAAAATGTTCAAGAAAAGACAAAATTTGAAAAAAATAATAATGGATAAAAAACTACCATTAGAGGAAAGGTTTAAGGCACAGCAAAAATTATCAAAGTTGCCAAGAAATTCAGCTAAAACAAGAGTGATGAATAGATGTGAGATAACAGGTAGACCACATGGTGTTTATAGAAAATTAAAAATATCAAGAATTGCTCTTAGACAATTAGGATTACAAGGAAAAATACCTGGCTTAGTTAAGTCTAGCTGGTAGGAAGGAAAATTATGAGTTTAAGTGACCCAATAGGAGATATGATAGCTAGAGTTAAGAATGCTCAAGCGAGAAATCATAAAAAAGTAGATCTGCCATCATCAAACTTTAAATCAAAAATTGCAGATATACTTAAAAACGAAGGTTTTATAAAAGACTTTAAAATTAGTTCAGAGGATAGTAAACCAACATTGTCTTTAGAACTTAAATATCACTCTGGTAGCCCAGTTATCAGTGCATTTGAAAGAGTTTCAAAACCAGGAAGAAGAATTTTTTCTAGTGCCGAGGGTTTACCTAAAATTAATAACGGTCTTGGTATTGCAATAGTTTCTACACCAAAAGGTGTAATGACTGATATTGACGCCAGAAAACAACGTGTTGGTGGCGAAATTATTTGTAAGGTATTTTAATGTCTAAAATTGGAAAAATAAATATATCAATCCCTGAAAAAGTTAAAGTGGCTTTAGCTGGCAATATTATAAATATAGAAGGGCCATTAGGAAAGAAATCAATAAATATTGATTTGGATATGTTTAATTTGGATATTAAAGAAGGAAAAGAAATTTCAATAAAACCAAAAAAAATTGACCAAAATTCTAAACGACTTTGGGGCATGAACAGAAGTCTAATTAATAATGCCGTGATTGGCTCAAGTACTGGCTACGAAAAAGTGTTAGAGCTTGTAGGTGTTGGATATAGGGCGGCATTAAAAGGAAATCAGCTAAATTTACAATTGGGCTACAGTCATGATATTGATTTTGATATTCCAGAGGGAATTAAAATTGCTGTAGAAAAACAAACTACACTTAAGATCACTGGATCTGACAAACAATTAGTTGGTGAAGTTGCATCAAAAATTAAAACATTTAGAAAAATTGAACCATATAAGGGCAAAGGTGTTAGGGAAAAAGGCCAATATGTTCTTAAAAAAGAAGGTAAGAAAAAATAATGAAACTAAACACTAGTATTAGAAAAAGATTTAGAGTTAGCAACAAAGTAAAAAAAGTTGCTCCAAAAGATAGATTTAGATTAAGTATTTCAAGATCTGCCAAAAATATTTCAGCTCAAATCATTGATGATACAAAAAAAGTAACTTTGTTATCAGCTTCATCCATTGAGAAAGATTTAAAATCATCTGATAAAATTAACAAAACAGAGCTTTCAAAATTAGTTGCCCAAAAACTTGCAAAAAAAGCTCAGGAAAAAAATATTACAAAAATTTATTTTGATAGAGGATCTTATAAATATCATGGTAGAATCAAAGCATTTGCAGACACGTTAAGAGAAAATGGGATGGAATTTTAATTATGGAAAATAACAAAGACAAAAAAACAGACGATATTTTAGAAAAGTTAGTTCATATCAACAGAATTACAAAAGTTGTAAAAGGTGGAAGAAGATTTGGTTTTTCAGCTCTTGTAGTGGTAGGAAATCAGGCTGGAAAAATTGGAATAGCACACGCTAAAGCAAAACAAGTTCCAGATGCAATTAAAAAAGCTAATGAAATGGCGAGAAGAAAATTAACACATATACCTTTGAGAGAAGGAAGAACAATTCATCACGATGTTAAAGCTAAAGATGGCTCTGGTAGAATAGTTTTAAGAGCAGCATCAAAAGGTACAGGTATTATTGCAGGTGGTCCAGTTAGAGCAGTATGCGAGGTATTGGGTGTAAAAGATATTGTTGCTAAATCAATGGGCACATCAAATGCACACAATGTGATTAGAGCTACTATTAAAGCTTTAATGAAGCAAAATTCACCAAAACAAATTTCAGCAATAAGAAATAAAAAAATATCAGAAATTATTGAAAAAAGAGGATAATGATTACATTAAATACAAGACAGAAAATTAATAAACCTAAAATTAGAGTAGGAAGAGGTATTGGTTCTGGAAAAGGTAAGACATCTGGTAGAGGTGTTAAAGGTCAAAAATCTAGATCTGGTGTTGCAATAAAAAGTTTTGAAGGTGGTCAAATGCCTTTATACAGAAGATTACCTAAAAGAGGTTTTAATCCAATTTCAAGAGAAAACATTGCAATTTTAAACTTGGAAAAAATTCAGTCTTATATCGATAAAAAAAATATTAATCCTAATGAAGTATTAAATTCTTCATCTTTAAAGAAATTAAAGTTAATTAATAAAAACTCTACAAAGTTAAAAATATTAGGTACTGGAGAGTTAAAAGATAAAATTAATATTGAGGCTGACTTGGCATCAAAATCAGCAATAGAAAAACTAGAAAAAATTGGTGGATCTATTCAATTAAAAAAATAATTTGTTTAAATGAGCGCATCATCTTCAACAAATGATCTAAGAAATAGAATAATTTTTACCATAGCAATCCTTGCGGTATATAGATTTGGTACGTTTGTTCCTTTACCAGGAATTGATCCAGAACAATTAAAAATCATGATGGATGGTAATCAAAAAGGTTTACTTGGTATGTTTAATGTTTTTGCTGGTGGTGCCGTCAGTAGAATGGCAATTTTCGCGCTTGGTATAATGCCATACATATCATCAGCTATTATAGTTCAGTTGTTAACAGGGGTTTCTGATTATTTTAAGAATTTAAAGGCTCAGGGAGAAACTGGCAGAGCAAAGATTACTCAAATTACAAGATATGGAACAGTTTTACTCGCTACAGTTCAAGGTTATGGTTTGTCGGTAGGTTTAGAGTCTTCTGCAGATTTAGTAATTAATCCAGGAGCATTTTTTAAAATTACAACAGTAACAACCATTGTAGCTGGTACAATTTTTCTTATGTGGTTGGGAGAACAAATCACTCAAAGAGGAATTGGAAATGGAATTTCTTTAATTATTTTTGCCGGTATCGTTGCTGAAATACCTAGAGCTTTAGTTACAACTTTTGAATTAGGTAGAACAGGCGCTGTATCAACTTTCATGATCTTAGCAATTTTTGTTCTTTTAATATTAACTATTTTATTTGTTGTTTTTATGGAGAGAGCTTTAAGAAAAATTCTTATCAATTACCCTAAAAGACAAATGGGAAACAAAATGTATGGTGGAGAGTCTTCTCATTTACCACTAAAAATTAATCAAGCAGGAGTAATACCAGCAATTTTTGCCTCTGCTTTATTATTGTTACCAGTTACTTTTTCTAATTTTTCTTTTTCAAACAATGAAACTTTTTTAAACTTAAGTTCTTATTTCACTCAAGGTCAGCCTTTGTACATGTTGCTATATGCATCTGGTATAATATTTTTCACATTTTTCTATACTTCAATTACATTTAACCCAACTGAGACTGCAGAAAACTTAAGAAAATATGGTGGCTTTGTACCAGGAATTAGACCTGGTGAAAGTACAGCATTATATATTGAAAATATTTTAACTAAACTTACTACAATAGGTGCTCTATATTTGACACTTGTATGTTTAATGCCAGAATTTTTAATAGCTAATTACCCAATTCCTTTTTATTTGGGTGGTGCATCTATTCTTATTGTTGTTGTTGTAGCCATTGATACTGTAACTCAAATTCAAACAAGATTAATGAGCTCGCAATACGAACAATTAATTAAGAAAACTAAATTTGGAAAGTAAGTGAATATAGTTTTGTTTGGACCGCCTGGTGCTGGTAAAGGTACTCAAGCTAAATATTTAGTAAAGAAATTAAATTCCTTTCAAATCTCAACTGGTGAACTTTTAAGAGAAGAAATATATAAAAATTCAGACATTGGTAAGACAATAACCAATGACATGAAAAATGGTAAATTTGTAAGTGATGAAATTGTAAATAAACTTATTGAAAATTTAGTTTCTGACCCTCAAAAAAAAAATAGATTAATATTTGATGGATACCCTAGATCTTTGAGCCAAGCCAAAAATTTAGATATTTTACTGGAGGCATCAAGTCAAAAGATAGATTTAATTTTATATCTCAAAGTTGATAAAGATACAGTGGTAAAAAGACTAGAGAAAAGAAAAATTATTGAAAATAGATCAGACGATGAAACAAGTACTATTCTAAAACGTTTTGATACATACATGAACACAACAGAGCCAGTACTGAATTACTACTCAGAGAATCCTAAATTTAAGGAAATTGATGGAAGCTTAGAAATAGACGAAATAACAAGGAAAATAGACACTTTTATAAATGTTTAAGACGTTGACTTTGATTAATCTTCTTATATAAAAGGCACAATTTATCACAAAAATTATGGCTCGTATCGCAGGTATAAACATTCCACAAAATAAACTTGTCCACATTGGACTTACTTATATTTATGGAATTGGAGATAAATTCTCACAACAAATTTGTTCTTCTCTAGAAATTCCAAGAGCCAAAAGAGTGAATGAGTTAACTGATGATGAAATTTTAAAAATAAGAGAATACATTGATCAAAATTTTAAAGTCGAAGGTGATCTTAGAAGAGATTATTCTTTAAGTATTAAAAGATTAATAGATCTTGCATGTTATCGAGGAACAAGACATAGAAAAAAATTACCTGTAAGAGGTCAAAGAACAAGATGTAATGCAAGAACAAGAAAAGGGAAAGCAATCGCTATTGCAGGGAAGAAATTAACACCAACTAAAAAATAATAATGGCAAAAACAGAAAAAACTGACAATAAAGATCAGAAGGTAGAAAAATCTTCTAAAAAAAGTGCTAAGAGTTCTTATTCAAAAAAGAAAAAGATAAAAAAAAATATTTTAAATGGAATTGCTTATGTGCAATCAACATTTAATAACACAATAATTTCAATTGCTGATACAAATGGAAATGTAATATCCTGGGCATCTGCTGGACAGAAAGGATTTAAAGGATCAAGAAAATCTACGCCTTATGCAGCTCAAATAGCAGCTGACTCCGCAGCATCAAAAGCATTAGAGTATGGAATGAAAACTTTATCGGTTGAGGTAAAAGGACCTGGTTCAGGAAGAGAAACAGCATTAAGAGCTTTACAAGCAAGAGGTTTTAAAATTTTGTCAATTAAAGATACAACACCTATGCCTCACAACGGAACTAGACCACCAAAAAAAAGGAGAGTTTAATGGAAGTAGAAAACGTTAATGTAAAAAATTGGAAATCTTTGATTAAACCATCTAAATTAGATGTTCAAATTAGTGATGACTTAACACATGCTAAGATTATAGCTGAGCCTTTAGAAAAAGGTTATGGATTAACTTTAGGAAACTCCCTAAGAAGAATTTTGCTTTCTTCAATCAGAGGAGCTGCAGTTACTTCGATACAAATAGATGGTGTTCTACATGAATTTACATCAATTAAAGGTGTAAGAGAAGATGTAACAGACATAGTATTAAATGTTAAATCACTAGCATTAAAATGTAATTCTGAAGGTACAAAAAAATTAGTTTTAGATGCAAAAGGTCCAGGTGAAATAAAAGCTTCTGACATTGCTCCTGTGACTGATGTAGAAATATTAAATCCTGAATTAGTAATTTGTAACTTAGATGAAAATACTACTTTTCATATGGAAATGAATGTAAACACTGGAAAAGGTTATGTTCCGGCTGAGCTAAATAAACCAGAGGAGCCACCATTAGGTTTAATTGCCATTGACTCTTTGTATAGCCCTGTAAAAAAAGTTTCTTATTCTGTTAGCACAGCAAGAGAGGGTAAAGCTCTTGATTATGATAAATTAACAATGGAAGTGGAGACTAATGGTTCAATTTCTGCAGAAGATGCTGTTGCGTATTCTGCTAGGATTTTTCAAGACCAGTTGAAAATGTTTGTTAATTTTGATGAACCAGTTGAGGCTCCAGTAAAAGAAGTCTCATCTGAACCTGAGTTTAATAAGAATTTATTAAGAAAAGTTGATGAACTAGAGCTATCTGTTAGATCAATGAATTGCTTAAAAAATGACAACATAATTTATATTGGTGATTTAGTTCAAAAATCTGAGGGTGAAATGTTAAGAACACCAAATTTTGGTAGAAAATCTTTAAATGAGATTAAAGAAGTTCTAACTGGAATGTCTCTGTATTTAGGTATGGAAATACCTAACTGGCCACCAGATAATATTGCAGAAATGTCTAAAAAATTAGAGGAAGCAATTTAATGAGACACGGCTTAGCCAATAAAAAGTTGAATAGAACTTCTGAGCACAGAAAAGCTCTGTTAAAGAATATGTTAAATTCTTTAATAAAATATGAACAGATTAAAACTACATTACCGAAAGCAAAGTTTTTAAGACCTCAAGCTGACAAAATTATTACTCTAGGTAAAAAAGATACATTGCAAACAACTAAGATGCTTGTGTCTCAATTGCAGGATATTAAATCAGCTAATAAAGTAAAAAAAACTCTTTCTAAAAGATATTCAAATAGAAAAGGTGGCTATACTAGAATTATTAAAGCAGGTTTTAGATATGGTGATAATGCTCCAATGGCAATCATAGAATTTGTAGATAGAGATGTTGAGGCCAAAAGAGTAGATAAGAAGAAAAAAGATACGTCAAAAGAAGCTCCAAAAACAGAAGAAAATAAACAAGCTACAGCTTAAATCCTAAGTCATGAATAAGTCATACATCGTTGATTCAACGTGTAATGATATGCGTATTGATAGATGGATGAGATTAAATATTGGAAAAATACCTCAAGGTTTAATTGAAAAATATCTTAGGACAGGAAAAATCAAAATTAACAAAAAAAAAGTTAAAAGTTCTCACAAAATAAAAAAAGGAGATCAAATAAATATCTTTAATATTGAATTTAAAGAAAGAGTAGAACAAAAAAAAATAAAATTTTTACCAACTAAAGAAATAATAAAATCAAACGAAGATCAAATAATTGATGATAATGATAATTTTGTTGTATTAAATAAAGCATCAGGAATATCAGTACAAGGTGGTACAAAATCTAAAAAAAACTTAGTTGATATTTTCGCAAAGAGTGAAATTTTTAAAGGAACAAAACCTTATTCTGTTCATAGATTAGACAAAGATACGTCTGGTGTATTTATAATGGCGAAAAATAGAGAGAGCGCACAGTTACTAACATCATTATTTAGATTAAGAAAAGTTCACAAAACTTATCTTGCCATATGCCAAGGAGAAATAAATAAAAATACAGGTGTTTGGGATGATGACTTAATAAGATATGATGGAGATAAAAAGTTAGTTGAAAAAGCAAAAACTATATTCAAGGTAATAGATAAAAATTCTGAAGCATCTTTATTGGAGTTAAAACCAATAACAGGAAGAAAACATCAGTTACGTAAACAACTTTTTGCAATTGGAAATCCTATATTTGGTGATACCAAATATAAACTATCTAAGTCAGATAAAGGTATAAATAAAAATCTTATGCTGCACTCTTATCAAATTAAATTTAAAATTAATGATATGAAGCATACTTATTCAGCCTTATTACCAGAATATTTTAAAAAGTTGTTAAAATCAAAAAGACTTAGTTTTTCAAATTTGAAATAAAATTTTCGATAATTTCATTATTTAAGTTAGAATAATCTTGATTTGAAATTTTTTTTAAATTTGTAATACCTTTGTCTGAAATTCCACAAGGTACTATTTTTTTATAATTTTCTAGGTTGTTATCAACATTTATTGCAAATCCATGATATGCAATCCACTTACTCACTCGAATACCTATTGCAGCAATTTTTTGAATTTCATTTTTGTCTTTATACCATATTCCAATATTTTCTTTATCAGGAAAGGTTTCAATATTATATTTTTTTAAACTTTGAATAATTGTATTTTCAATGATTGTAATAAATTTTCTAATGTCTTTTTTTTCTCTTAGATCAATAACAAAATAACAAATTAATTGACCAGGACCATGATACGTAATTTTTCCACCTCTGTTTGTTTTTAATAGATCAATTGATTTATCAATTATTTCATTTTCTTTATACGATGTACCTGCAGTAAAAATTTCAGGATGCTCTAAAGTCCAAATTAACTCTTTTTCTTTATTAGCTGAAATATTTTTTAATCTAGACTCTAATAGATCAATTGCCTCAAAATAATTTACCGGTTTTATTGACTTTTTGATCTCTATATCCATTTAAAATTTGTAATATTTTAATTATGTATTAATAGTGCACAACTAAATTATAGGTACATTTATGTCTTTAATTAAAAAAACTAAAGATAAAAAAGTAAATTTTGAATTTAATAAAGAATATTTGAGAGTTGTTACCTCTAAAATAGCTAACAGTGATGCAAAATTTATTAATGACTCATTCAATGAAATGCACCCTGCTGATGCAGCAGACATAATTGAACACTTAAGCATTAGTGATAGAGAAAGTTTAATTAAATTAAATAATTTTAATATTGATGCAGAGGTTTTTGTAGAATTAAATGAGTCTATACAAACTGAAATAATTAAATATTTATCTTCAGACTCAATTGTTACTATTCTTACTAACCTTGAGTCAGATGATGCTATTTCGATTTTAGAAAATGTACCCGAAGAAGACAAGAACACTATATTAAGCTCATTACCACCTAAAGACAGATTTGCTCTGTTAGAAAGCTTAAGCTATCCTGAAGATACTGCTGCTAGACTTATGCAGCGTGAGTTTACAGCTATACCAAGCAACTGGTCTGTAGGTCAAACAATTGACTACCTAAGAGAAAATAAAGATCTGCCTGAGGAATTTTTGGAAATTTTTATTGTTAATGAAGAATTTAAACCTATTGGAACAGTTCCATCATCAAGAGTTCTTACTTCACCGAGAGACACAAAGATGGCAAGCATTATGTCTGAATCTCAACTATTAGTGCCTGTAGATATGGATAAAGAAGAGGTGGCTAACCTTTTTGAAAATTATAATCTTAACTCAGCAGCTGTAGTTGATAAAAATAATAAATTGGTAGGAATGATAATGAACGATGATGTTCTTACAGTTTTAAAAGAAGAGGCTGAGGAAGATGCATTAAGACTTGCAGGTGTAGGTGATGAGGAAATTACAGACGGTGTTGTTACAAAAACTAAAAGAAGATTTAACTGGCTTTTACTTAATTTATTTACCGCTTTTTTAGCTACTTGGTGTATTAGTCTGTTTGGAGCAACTATTGAGCAAATGGTTGTTCTTGCTTTCCTAATGCCAATTGTTGCTTCAATGGGCGGAAATGCAGGAATGCAAACATTAGCTGTTACAGTCAGAACAATTGCAACAAATGACTTAACCCAAAATAATTTTTCATCAAATGTTTTTAAAGAATTTTCAATTGGTATATTAAATGGAATTATATTTGCCGCTATAAGTGCTTTAATTGTTCAAATTTGGTTTCAAGATAGTATTCTTTCAATAATTATTTCAATATCAATGGTACTAACGATGATTATAGCTGGACTGTTTGGTATACTTGTTCCTTTTACATTAAAAAAAATGAATATTGATCCCGCAATTGCATCTAGTGTTTTTGTTACGACCATTACTGATGTAATAGGTTTTGTGTCATTTTTAGGTGTTGGGGCTTACTTTCTTTAAAAGTTATCAATTAATCTAACGTTATCAATATAGTAAGCAACAAATAAACGTGAGCCTTTAACAGTATTAGATATTTTAAGATTTTTAATAGATCTTAATTCCAAGTATTCAATTTTAATTTTTAAAAACTTCTCAAAATATTTCATTTGAATTTTTAAATTTTGTTTTATTTTTTTACTATTTGCTAAATTTCTTTTTAATTTAATTAAATTTTTGCTCAAAAAACTTGCTTTTTTAATTCCATTTAAGTCTAAATGACTATTTCTTGAAGACAAAGCTATTTTGCTTTTATTTCTAATCGTTTTGCATGGAATGATAGAAGTTTTATATTTATATTTCAGATAATTTTTTATTAAGTAATATTGTTGATAATCTTTTTTGCCCATAAATATTTTTTTTGGATTTACTAAGCTAGTTAATCTTTCCATAACATCTAGTACTCCTTCGAAATGGCCTTTTCTATATTTAGCGCATAAAATTTTATCTTTATTTGCGATTTTTATGTCTGATTTTTTATTATGATTGTAGATATCTTTGAATTTTGGAATGTATAAGAAATCTACCTTTTTAGTTTTTTTTAAAATTTTAATATCCTCTTTAATATTTGTTGGATAGTTCTTGAAATCTTTTTTATTGTTAAATTGTTTGGGATTAACGAAAATACTTACTATTGTCTTTTTGCAAGTTCGATTTGATCTTTCTATAAGTGATAAATGACCCTCATGTATACTCCCCATTGTGGGAACAAAGCCAATATCATTAAATGGCCTTAAAGCTTTTAATAATGAATTATTGTTTAATATAATTTTCATTTGTATTAGAAATTTAGATAAGTAAAACATTTATATGATTAAACAAGCAATTATTCCTCTAGCAGGTCAAGGAACCAGACTTTTGCCTTTGACAAGTGTTTTTGCTAAAGAACTTCTTCCAATAAATGGAAAGCCAGGAATTGAATATATTTTAGATGAATGTATTGAGGCAGGAATTAAAGAAATTATTTTTATAATATCAAATAAAAAAAAGATGATTAAAAATTATTTTTATAGTGACGCTTTTTATAAAAAAATTATTAAAAAGAAAAAAGATCCCAGAATAATTGCTGAATATAAAAAAATATTAAAATATAAAAAAATAATAAAATTTGTATATCAAAATATACCAAAAGGAACAGGCGATGCTGTATTTAAAACAAGAAAATATATAAAAGATAAATATTTTTTAATGTTGCTACCAGATGATTTGATAATAAAAAAAAACTGTTCTAAGGATATGATTAAAGTACATCATAAGCACAAATCTTCTGTAATGGCTAGCATGGAAGTTAATTCCAAAACAGTTTCAAGATGGGGCATCTATAGTTTAAACAAAAAAATTTCCAAAAATGATTATTTCATTGATGGAGTGGTTGAAAAGCCTTCAATTAAAAATGCTCCCTCTAATAAAGCAGTAATAGGAAGATACATTCTCCCTAAAATTGTATTTAATAAATTAGCTAAGCAAAAACCAAGTAAAGGAGGTGAAATTCATATAACTGATGCTATTCAAACTTTAATTAAAGAAGGTGAAAAATTTATTGCTCATAATTTTTCAGGCAAATATTTAGATTGTGGGACTATGCAAGGATTTATTAATTCAAATAAAGAAATAGGAAAAATATGAAACTTTGTATGATAGGTACCGGATATGTTGGTTTGGTCAGTGGTGTTTGTTTTTCAGACTTAGGTAATGATGTTATTTGTGTAGATAAAGATAATAATAAAATTAATAATTTAAAAAATGGCAAAATACCATTTTATGAACCAGGTTTAGAAGAATTAGTTAAAAAAAACTTAAAAAATAATAGATTAAATTTTTCAACAAATTTAAATGAAGCTGTAAGAAAATCTGACATAATTTTTATATGCGTAGGAACACCAACTAAAAAAAATAGTAATAGTGCTGACCTTTCTCAGGTTTATTCAGTTGGAAAAGAAATATCTAAATCAATTAATAAATTTAAAATAATTTTAACAAAATCAACTGTTCCTGTTACTACAGGTGACGAATTAGAAAAAATTATATCAAAAAAAGTAAATAAAAGATTGTTTTCAGTAGTATCTAATCCTGAATTTTTAAGAGAAGGTGAGGCAATTAGAGACTTTATTTACCCCGATAGAGTAGTGGTTGGTTCAAACGAAGAAAAATCAAAAAAAATACTTAGAAATTTATATTCCCCATTAATTTCCAAAGGTGCAAAATATGTTTCTACAAATAGACGAGCTGCTGAATTAATTAAATATGCTTCTAATGCTTTTTTAGCAACTAAAATTACATTTATAAATGAAATTGCAAATTTATGCGAAAAAACTGGAATAGATGTTGAAGATATATCTATAGGAATTGGACTTGATAACAGAATAGGAAGTAGATTTTTAAGAGCTGGTCCTGCATATGGAGGCTCTTGTTTTCCAAAAGATACAAAAGCTATTGTATCTACAGCTGATAAATTTAAATCTAATTTGTCTGTAATCAAAAGTGTTATTAAATCTAATCAGAATAGATCAGATTTATTACTTAAAAGGCTTCATTCAATAATTAAAAAATTTAATAATAAAAAAGTTTCTTTTTTGGGAGTTACATTTAAAGCAAACACTGATGATATGAGAGAGTCCTCAAGTTTAAAATTAATTCCTTATCTATCCAAAAAAGGTGCAAAGATTAAATATTATGATCCTACCGGTTCAAAAAAAGAATTCGATAATCTAAAAAATGTTGAATATGCTAATTCAATTCAAAACTGCATTTCTGGTTCAGACCTTATAATTATTCATACTGAATGGAATGATTTTAAATCAATTAATTTTAAAAAAATTTCTAAAAATAAAAAACTTATTATTTACGATATGAGAAATATATTCTCACCAACTAAAATAGAGAAACTAGGTATAAAATATTTTGGTATAGGAAGATAGTTTAGTTTAACTCAAATATAGCATCAACTTCTACGGAAACTCCTAGTGGCAAACTATTAGTACTTACCGCAGCTCTTGTATGCATGCCAGCATCTCCGAATATTGATGCAATTAAATCTGAAGCTCCATTAATTACTTTTGGCTGTTCAGTAAAGTCATTTGTTGAGTTAACAAATCCAGTTAATTTGATACATGATTTTATTTTAGACAAATCTCCAGCACAAGCAGCTTTTGCTTGAGCAACTAAACTTAATCCACATCTTTTTGCAGCTTCATAACCTTGTTCTGTACTTAAATCTTTTCCAACTTTTCCCTTAATTAATTCTCCATTTTCATTAATCGAAATTTGACCAGAAATAAAAAGTAAATTTCCTGTTTTTTTTGTTGCCACATAAGATCCAACAGGAGCCTTCGCTTCTGGAAGTTCTATTTTTAATTCTTCTATTTTTTTATCAAAATTCATTAACTATTCTTTTTTTTTAATCTTATTTTTAACTTTATCTCCAATTTCTACAAGATTTTCTTTTAGTTCTTTGGCTTTTTTAGATGTTCCTTCTTTTAGTTCTTGAGTTTTTTTTGATGTCCCATCCTTTAATTCTTTAGCTTTTTTTGATGTTCCATCCTTTAATTCTTGAGCTTTTTTTGAACTCGCTTCCTTTAATTTTTTTGCATTACATTCTATGTACTCTTTTGATAATTTTTTATATTCACTACATTTATTTTCTTCTGCAAATGAAAAGGTGCTTTTGAAAAAAAAAACTATGAAAATTATATATAGTTTTCTCATTTTTTCTTTTTATTTTTGCCTTTTTTATTTTTGTCGTATTCTCTTCTTTTTTCAATTAAGATTAAAGCTTCTTCCATTGTAAGCTCTGTTGGATCTTTTTCCTCAGGAATTGTTGCATTTAAAGATTTATATTTAATATAAGGACCATATTGTCCCTTCATAACTCTAACTGGTTTTTTGTCTTCCGGATGTTCTCCTAAATCCTTAATAATTGAAGAAGACATTCTGCCTGGTTTCGCTTCAGCAATGAGAGTAATTGCTCGATTTAATCCTATAGAGAAAATTTCATCAATATTCTCTATTCTAGCAGATTTATTTTCACACTTAAGATAAGGACCAAATCTTCCAGTATTTAAAATGATTTCTTTTTGATTATCAGGATTAACACCAATTGATTTTGGTAGAGAACATAAAAACTGAGCTTTTTCTAAGTCTATACTTTCTAACTCTAACCCTTTTGGTATAGAAACATTTTTAATTAATTCATTAACATCTGGTTTAGATTTTTTGGTTTTTTTCTTTTTTTTAGTTTTTGTCTCTTCTAATTCCTCTTCCTGAAGTTTTTCATATTGAAGATAGGGACCAAATCTTCCATTTTTCAGATATATATCATTACCATTTTCATGTTTTCCTAGAAATTTAGGTTCTGCTAACTGCGATTGAGCTGCTGCCTTTGCTTTAGACAAGGGTCTAGTGAATTTACACTCTGGATAATTTGAACATCCAATAAAAGCTCCACCTCTAAAACTATTTTTAAGACTTAGTGAACCCGTATCACACAGTTGGCACTTTCGAGCAATATTTCCATCTTTATCAGTATCAAAAATTAAAGCACCAAGGCTTTCATTTAAAAGATCTAACACTTCTCTAGTTCTTTTCTCCTTAACTTCAGAAACATTATTATTAAAATCTTTCCAAAACATCTCTAAAACTTTTATCCAGCTTTCTTTACCAGATGTAATATCGTCTAATTGATTTTCCAAACCTGCAGTAAAGTTATAATCAACATATTTAGAAAACAATTTTTCTAAAAATGCAGAGATAAGTTTACCACGATCTGTGGGGAAAAACCTTTTATTTACTATTTCTGCATAACCTCGATTAGCTATTGTGGAAATTATACTTGCGTAAGTAGAAGGTCTACCAATTCCCAATTCTTCTAATTTTTTGACTAAACTTGCCTCAGAATATCTTGGAGGTGGTTGTGTAAAATGTTGTTCATCTATTAATGCTTCAATATTAATTGGTCCTTTAGACATTTCTGGTAAAATTTCTTCATCATCATCTTTGCTTGTATTTGAGTAGACTTTTAAAAAACCATCAAATTTTAATACAGAGCCACTTGCCTTACATATTGTCTGATTATCCTCTGACTCTATTGTTATGGTATTTCTATCAAATTGGGCAACTTCCATTTGTGAGGATAAAGCTCTGGACCAAATTAAATTGTATAGTTTTTGTTGATCACTACTTAAATATTTTTTTAGAGTGTCGGGTGCTCTATTTATATCTGTCGGTCTAATAGCCTCATGAGCTTCTTGTGCATTTTTAGCTTTTTTACCAGAATAATTGTTTGCGGAAGCAGGCAAATATTCATTACCATACTCATTTTTAATAAAATTTCTAAAATCATTTACTGCATCAGCTGATAAATTAGTTCCATCTGTTCTCATATAAGTAATCAATCCCACAGTATCCCCATCAATCTCAACACCTTGATATAGTTTTTGTGCAATTTGCATTGTTCTTGAAGCTCCAAAACCCAATCTACTAGATGCTACTTGTTGTAATGTCGAAGTTGTAAATGGACCTGAGGGGTTTCTTTTTACAACTTTTGATGAAATATCTGTTATTTGAAATTTTTTCTCTTTTATTTCTTTGATTGCTTTTTCAATGCTATTCTTGTCTCTAAAAGTAAATTTTTCTATTTTTTTACCATTTAATTGAGAGATGCTTGCAGTAATAGTGTTTTTATTATCATCTCCAAATTTAAGGGTAAGTGTCCAAAATTCCTCTGGATTAAATAATTCTATTTCATGTTCTCTTTCAGTAATCAATTTTAAAGCTACAGACTGAACTCTTCCAGCTGATTTTGATCCAGGTAGTTTAGTCCAAAGTATTGGAGAGATATTAAAACCAACCAAATAATCAAGAGCTCTTCTTGCCATATAAGCATCCACCAACAAAGGTTCGATTTGTCGTGGATTTTCAATACCATGCATTACTGCTTTTTTGGTTATCTCATTAAAAACAACTCTTTCAATTTCTTTACCTTTTAAAAGTTTTTTTTCATCCAGATATTCTTTAACATGCCATGCTATAGCTTCACCTTCACGGTCAGGGTCAGTGGCAAGTATTATTTTAGAGGATTCTTTTGCAACATCAGTTATTTCTTTTAAATATTTTTTTGAAAAACTATCAACTTCCCATTCCATTTTAAAATCGTGATCAGTATCAACAGATCCATTTTTTGATGGTAAATCTCTTATATGTCCATAACTTGCTAAAACAGTATAATCATCTCCAAGATATTTGTTTATAGTTTTAGCTTTTGCAGGACTTTCAACTATGACTAGATTCATAATTTAACAAACTACTTAAAAGTCTTTGATAGTCAAATTAATAAATTTTAGTCTTGTTTTCCTCTTTATTTATCAGTCGTTTAATATTTTCTCTATGAGTATAGAAAATTAAAATAAACATTATTCCAAAAAATAATTCATTTTCTATTGAATCAAAAAGTAATAAATAAATAGGAACTGAGAATGATCCAATCAGTGATGCTAATGACGAAAATTTAGAAATAAAAAAAGTTATAAGCCAACAAATGCCAAAAATTATCCCAAATATTATGTTTATACTACATAATATACCAACATAAGTTGCTACTCCCTTACCACCTTTAAACCTTAACCAAACTGGAAAAACATGACCTAGAAAAGCACATAAAGCCGATACATAAATTAAATCAGGAAAATTTACTTTTACATACAAAACTGAGATAACAGCTTTAACTATATCAAGTATTAAAGTTGAATAACCAATAAGTTTATTTCCAGTTCTTAGAGCGTTTGTTGCACCAATGTTACCTGATCCAATTTCTCTAATATCTTTTTTTAAAAATATTTTAGTTAATATCAATCCAAAAGGGATAGAACCCATTAGGTACGAGACAATACCTATTGTCAATAATTCCATTTTTATATCTTAAATAATTCTTTACCTTTTACAAACGTATTGGTTACTTTTCCTTGAAGTTTTTTGTCCTCAATAGACGTATTTTTGGATTTAGAAATTAAATTTTCTTTTTTTACAATCCAAGGTTTATTTATATCAACTATACAAAAGTCAGCATCATTACCAATTGAAAGATTTCCTTTATTGATATTTAAAATTTTAGCTGGATTAGATGTTAGTGCTTGGATTATTGTTTCAAGTTTTACAGATCCATTATGAAATAGTTCCAAACTTAAAGACAATAAAGTTTCAATACCAGAAGCACCTGTTGCTGCTTGCGAAAATGTCAATCGTTTTGATTCTTCATCTTCAGGTTTATGATCTGAAACAATGACATCAATTGTTTTATCTTTTAATCCTTGGACTAAAGCCAATCTATCCTCTTCTTTTCTCAATGGCGGAGATAATTTTAAAAATGTTTTAAAATCTCCAATATCATTTTCATTTAAGGAAAGGTTATTTATTGAAACTCCACAAGAAAATTTAATATCATTTTTCCTCTGTTTAATTATTTCTACTGATTTGCCTGATGATAGTTGAGATATGTGATATCGACACTTTGCTTTTTCTAACAATGTTAAATCTCTTTCAATAATTATTCTCTCAGCCACGTCTGGTATACTTGATAATCCAAGTTTTGTGGCGATTATACCCGAATTTATCATACCGTTTTTTGCTAACTCATAATCCTCAGCATGTTGCATTATTAGGCATCCTAGATCCTTTGCGGAATTCATTATTCTTGACATTAATCTAGTATTTTGAATTGTCTTTACACCATCTGTAAAAGCTACAATTCCTTTACTAGCTAACAATCCAAATTCCGTCATGTTTGTTCCCTCTACATTTTGTGTAAGAGATGCGCATGGAAATATATTAATCTTAGATTTATCTCGTCCTCTTCGTTTTAAAAAATCTACTATTGAAACATTATCAATTACAGGATCTGTATTAGGCATTGTTACTACAGATGTTACTCCTCCAGATAGAGCTGCATTACTTAAAGTTCTAAAATTTTCTTTATACTCATACCCAGGCTCTCCAACAAAAACTCTCATATCGACTAAACCAGGGAATATATATTTTCCTTTTAAATCAATTGGTTTTTCTCTGGACGGTAAATTATTTGTATTTACTTTTTTCCCTATTGCTTCAATTTTACCTTCTTCTCCAACAATAAGTCCTCCATTTTCATTAATTGAATTTTGAGGATCAATTATATTTGCGTTAATAAAGTATTGTTTTTTCATTTATTCACAAAATATTTTTAAACAGGCCATCCTTACAGCAACTCCAAGTTCAACTTGCTCTTTGATTACACTTTTATTTATATCGTCTGCCAATCTAGTATCTATTTCGATACCTCTATTCATTGGGCCAGGATGCATTATTAGTGCATCAGGTTTTGCATGATCTAATTTATCAGGTGTTAAACCGTAATATTCATAATACTCTCTATTTGATGATAAATAAGAACTTGTCATTCTCTCATTTTGTAATCTTAGCATCATTACAATGTCACAATCTTTCAATCCTTTTTTCATATCGGTAAAAGTATTAACACCAAACTTTTCAATTTCTTTTGGCATCAAATTTGTTGGGGCAACAATATTTACTTCAGCACCAAGCATTGTTAGTAAATAAATATTTGATCTTGCGACTCTGGAATGAAGAATATCTCCACATATAGCAATTTTTAATCCTTCAATTTTTTTCTTTCTATTTCTTATTGTTAAAGCATCTAGTAATGCTTGAGTAGGGTGTTCACGTCTGCCATCACCAGCATTTAGTACTACACAATTTACTTTCTGAGATAATAAATTGCATGCTCCAGAATCTTGATGCCTTATTACAATAATGTCAGGATGCATCGCATTTAAAGTCATTGCTGTATCAATTAAAGTTTCACCTTTTTTAATTGCTGAATTATTCATATTCATTGACATCACATCAGCACCAAGTCTTTTTCCAGCTAACTCAAATGAACTTTGTGTTCTTGTTGATGGTTCAAAAAATAGATTAATTTGAGTTTTGCCTCTAAGAACATCAATTTTCTTGTTCTTACTCTGATTTAATTTAATGAAAGTTTCAGATTCATCTAAAATGTAGTTAATATCACTAACTGATAGATCTTGGATACCTAACAAATGTTTTTGAGAAATTTTAATAGCCTTGATGTTTTTTGCCATTAAAATTAACTCTATAACTATAAAGCTATAGAATGGCAAGGATTAATTATTTAAATAGTCTATGGCTCCCTGAAGAATAAAAGCTGCTGCGTTCTGATCTATATTCTTTTCTCTTTTAGATACATTAACATCTAATTGGCTTGATAAATTAAAAGCCCCAACAGTTGACAATCTCTCATCCCAGTGACACACATCAACATCTATCTCTTTATCTATATTTTTAGATACATCATAGACTGACTGTGCTGAAGAGCCTGAAGATCCATCCATATTTAAAGGATAACCAATGATAATTGCCTTGATGTTATTCTCTTGAATAATGTTTTTTAACTCTTCAATTAATTCATTATTTTTTGATTTATGTATAGTTTTATAAGGGGTAGCAATTAATTGCTTTTCGTCACAAATTGATACACCAATTCTTTTTGAGCCCAAATCTAAACCTATCAAACGACATTTTTCTGACTGTTTTTTTTTAAATTCTTCTATTGTGATCATGTTGTATATTTTAAACTATAGTGATAGTTTGCGTCATATTTAAATATCATATGAGCATCGATCTTAAAACCATAAAGCATATATCTAAATTATCAAGAATTTCAGTAGATGAAAAAAAAGCTGAAAAACTTGCTAGTGATTTGAATTCAATTTTTGATTTCATTGAAAAACTCAATGAACTTAAAACTGAAAATGTTGAACCACTTACATCAGTGGCTGAAACGACTTTAAAATTAAGACCCGATGAAGTTAAAAGTAAAAATTTAAGGGAACAAATAATAAAAAATTCTCCAAAAGATAATGAAGATTATTTTGTTGTACCAAAAGTTATAGAATAATGTCTGATATAACCAAGCAAACACTTTCTGAATTAGTTAATAATATTAAAGAAAAAAAACTTTCTTCTTCAGAAGTTACCCAAGCTTTTGTTGATAGATCAGAAAAATCAAAAGAATTAAACACTTATATTACTGAAGATTATAGTAATGCTTTAGAAAAAGCTAAAAAATTTGACGACTACCCAAAATTGGATTTAAAATTACCGGGAATACCAATGGCTGTAAAAGATTTATTTTGTACAGCTAATGTAAGAACAACAGCTGGTAGCAAAATATTAAACAATTTTGTACCTACTTATGAGTCTACTGTTACTCAGAATATCTGGAATGAGGGAGCAATTCTTATTGGTAAATTAAATTGTGATGAATTTGCAATGGGATCATCAAATGAAACAAGTTTTTTTGGCAATGTTCAAAATCCGATTGATAAAAATTTAGTTCCAGGTGGTTCATCTGGTGGTTCATCTTCTGCTGTAGCAGCACAATTAACTCCAATTACAATTGGAACTGACACAGGTGGATCTATTAGACAACCGGCGTCATTTACAGGTACAGTGGGTTTAAAACCAACTTATGGTAGTTGTTCAAGATACGGAATAGTTGCTTTTGCATCTTCTCTTGATCAAGCTGGTCCAATGGCTCAAAATGTTCAAGATTGTGCTTTGTTGCAAGAGGTAATTAGCTCATACGATCAAAAAGACTCAACTTCTATTGATTTTAAAAGAAACCAGTACAGCAAAGAATTAACAAAAGACATTAAAGGAAAAAAAATAGGTATACCAAAAGAATATAGAGTTGATGGAATGCCAAAAGAAATTGATGATCTTTGGCAGAAAGGTATTGAGTATGCTAAAGATTGTGGTGCGGAAATAATTGATATTTCTCTTCCACACACAAATTATGCTTTACCAACTTACTATATAGTGGCACCAGCTGAAGCATCTTCTAATCTTGCAAGATATGATGGTGTTAAATATGGCTTTAGAGCTGATGGAGAAAACCTTATTGATATGTATGAAAAAACTAGATCAGAGGGATTTGGAGCCGAAGTTCAAAGAAGAATAATGATAGGTACATATGTTTTATCTTCAGGTTATTACGATGCATATTATTTGAAAGCTCAAAAAGTTAGAAAACTAATTAAAAATGATTTTGATGAAGCGTATAAAAAAGTAGATGCAATATTAACTCCATCAACGCCAAGTTCTGCTTTTAAAATTGGTGAAAAAACAAATGACCCGGTTTCAATGTACTTAAACGATATTTTTACTGTTCCTGTAAATTTAGCAGGTTTACCAGGAATTTCTATTCCAGCTGGTCATGACAGCAAAGGTTACCCTTTAGGTTTACAAATTATTGGAAAAGCATTTGATGAACAAAATATCTTAAACATTGCCTATGCAATGGAAGAAAAAATTAATTTTAAAAATAAAATTACTGATTGGTGGATTAAGTGAGTAAAGAAAAGTCAGAATATTTAATTAATAGAAATAATAATCAATATGAAGTTGTCATTGGTTTAGAGGTTCATGCTCAAGTACTTTCACAATCAAAGTTATTTTCTACGTCAGCTACTAAATTTGGCGCTGAACCAAACACGCAGGTAAGTTTAGTAGACGCTGCTTTTCCTGGAATGCTTCCAGTGATTAATGAATTTTGTGTTAAGCAAGCAATTAAAACTGGAATAGGATTAAAAGCTAAAATTAACAAAAGATCAGTATTCGATAGAAAAAATTATTTTTATGCTGATTTACCACAAGGATACCAAATCTCTCAATTTAAGGACCCAATAGTTGGTGAAGGTAAAGTTATTTTAGATATGCCGGATGGTCAAAAAGAGGTTGGTATTGAAAGATTACACTTAGAACAAGATGCGGGTAAAAGTATTCATGATTTAGATCCAAAAAACACCTTTGTTGATTTAAATAGGTCAGGTGTAGCTTTAATGGAAATTGTTAGCAAACCTGATTTAAGATCACCAGAGGAAGTTAATGCTTATATTAAGAAATTAAGATCAATAATGAGATATTTAGGAACTTGTGATGGTAATATGCAGGAAGGATCTTTGAGAGCAGATGTTAATGTTTCTGTAAGAAAAAAAGGAACAAAAGATTTTGGTACTAGATGTGAAATTAAAAACGTTAATTCTATTAAATTCATGCAAATGGCAATTGAATATGAAGCGAATAGACAAGTTGATTTAATTGAAGATGGACAATCTGTTGATCAAGAAACAAGACTTTTTGATACTAAAAAAAATGAAACAAGATCTATGAGATCAAAAGAAGATGCTCATGATTACAGATATTTCCCAGATCCAGATTTATTACCACTAGAAGTTTCTGATGAATTTATCGATCAATTACAATCAGAAATACCAGAGTTACCCGATGAAAAGAAAAAAAGATTTATAGATCAATTTAAATTAACCTCATATGAAGCAAATATCATGGTTTCAGACATTGAAACCTCAAATTATTTTGAAGATGTTGTTAAAAAATCTGACGTTAAATTAGCAACAAACTGGATCATAGGTGAATTATTTGCTGCACTTAATGAAAAAAATTTAGAAATAACTGATAGTCCAATTAGTGCTGGTAATTTATCAAAATTAATAAATTTAATTAAGGATGGAACAATTTCTGGAAAAATTGCAAAAACTCTTTTTGAACAAATGATGGAAGGGGACAAGGATCCTAAAAAAATTGTTGAAGAAAAAGGTTTAAAACAAGAAAGCGATCCAAAAGCTTTAGAAGCTTTAATAGATAAAGTAATTGATAACAATAGAGATAAAGCTACCGAATATAAATCTGGTAAAGTTAAATTATTTGGCTTCTTTGTTGGACAAGTGATGAAAGTTTCAGGTGGAAAAGCTAACCCTCAGTTAGTAAATGAGATTTTAAAGAAAAAACTTTAGGTTCATGGGCTCAGACCTAAAAATTAGCACCAATATTCAAGAGTACATTTTAAATAATGGACTAGATCTTCATAAAGTTCAAAAAGAAATTATTTCTTATAATGAGTCCTTGGGAGATATTAAAAGGATGCAAATATCTGTTTCACAATCTCAATTTTTACACTTAATAGTAAAAACATCTAATGTAAAAAAAATACTAGAGATTGGAACTTTTACTGGTTTAAGTACTTTGTCAATGTCTCTTGCTTTACCAGAAGATGGTAGAATTATTGCGTTAGATAAAAATCAAGAAACTAACGAAATTGCAATAAAATTTTTTGAGAAAGCAAAACAAAATCATAAAATTCAAACAATAATTAAACCTGCTTTAGAAAGTTTGAACGAAATAAAAGAAAATGATTTTGATTTAATTTTTATCGATGCTGATAAAAAAAATTATAAAGAATATTATGAAAAATCTTTAATATTATTAAAGAAACATGGCTTAATAATAATTGATAATGTTCTGTGGTACGGTCAAGTTGTTGATGAAAATTGTGATGATAAAATCACTTTAACTATTAAAGATTTTAATAATTATGTTTCTAAAGATAAGAGAGTTGAAAAAATTATAGTCCCATTAGGTGATGGTATGACAGTTTGTAGAAAATTATAATGTTTGAAGTATTTGGATTTTATAAGTTTATTAAAATTTCTTATTTAAAGAAAAATCAGAAAAAACTTCACAATCAATTATTAAATAAAAACATACGTGGAACAATTATTATTTCAAATGAAGGGTTAAATGGAACTATTTCTGGAAAAAATAAAGATATTAAATTGATTAAAGATTATTTGTACAAATTATTTAAATTTGAAAAATTTGATAGCATCAATAATTCAAAAAGTATTTTTCAACCGTTTCATAAACCAAAAGTAAAAATTAAAAAAGAAGTGGTTCCAATGAATTTGAGTTTAAAAAACAGAATTAAAAAAAAAGATAGTCATGTTAACCCTCAAAAGTGGAACTCATTAATTAAAGACAAAAAAACAGTCTTAATTGATGCTAGAAAACCTTTTGAGTATAAAGTTGGAACTTTTAAAGGTTCAATTAATCCAGATGTGGATAATTTTCGAGATTTTCCAAAATATCTTAAAAAATTAAAAAAAAATCAACCTATTGCTATGTTTTGTACTGGAGGCATTAGGTGTGAAAAAGCGTCAGTTTTTTTGGAAAACAAAGGCTACAATAATGTCTACCAATTAAAGGGCGGTATTTTAAATTATTTAAAAAAAACAGACCCAAAAAAAAGCTTATGGAAAGGTGAGTGCTTCGTCTTTGACAACAGAATTAGTTTAAAGCATGGTTTGAAAATAGGTTCTTACTCAATGTGTAGTGGTTGTAGAAAACCTATTTCTCCAAAAGATAAAAAATCTAAAAAATATGAAGAAGGTGTTTCTTGTCCAAATTGTCACGATAATTTAACAAATGATCAAAAATCAAGATTTAGAATGAGACAAAAACAAATTAACCTTGCCAAAAAAACTGGAAAAAGTCATATCTTTCAAAAAGAATATTAAAATATTTTAGTTTAAAGAAATGAATTTATTAAAAGATGACGTCTCTCAACTTATAAAAAAACTTGCAATACCAGCAAGTGTTGGGACATTATTTCAAACATTATACACTCTAGTTGATACTTTTTATGCTGGGAAAATTTCGCCTGAAGCTTTATCTGCATTAAGTAAATCCTTTCCAATCTACTTTCTAATTATCGCCACGTCTATTGGTGTCACTGTTGCTGGAACTTCATTAATTGGTAGTAGTATTGGAGAAAAAAATGAAAAAAATGTATTAGGTTATTTTACAAATATCATTCTTTATTCAGTAATAATTTCAATAATTGTATCGATAATTGGATTTAGTTTTTCTGAAAAATTATTTTTAACAATGAATTCATCCATAGAGGTAATTACTCTTGGCCTTGAGTATACTAATGTAATATTTTATGGAACTATTCTCTTTATTCTGGTTGTTGCTTTAAATTCATTTCTTCATGCTGAGGGAGATACAGTTACATATAGAAATGCTCTTATATTATCTTTTTTTTTAAACATTTTATTAAATCCAATATTTATATTTGGATTTTTATTTATCCCAGCTTTTGGTGTTGCGGGTATAGGTTATGCAACTTTGATTGCACAATTTCTTTCTCTAATAATCGTTTTAATTAAATTGTTAAAAAATAAACGTATTAAAGAGATCACTATTCAAAATTTTAAGATTAAATTTTTCTACATTAAAAACATTTTCTTCCAATCAATGCCAATCACAATAGCTATTCTTGGGTACTCAATTGCTGCAACGATTGTATTTACTTATGTTGCATTTACAGGAGAATATGCCGTTGCTGGTTATGGAGCAGCAACAAGGATAGAGCAGGTTGTCTTACTGCCTGTATTAGGGATAAATACAGCAATAATATCAATTATTGCACAGAATATAGGTGCCAAATATTATGATAGAGTAAAGCAATCTTATTTTACATCAGTAAAATACGGCTTGATTATAATGTTAGCGTCTGGAGTATTGGTGTTTGTAACTGCAGATTCAATGCCAAAATTTTTCTCATCTAACACGGAAGTTATTGAATATGGGTCAATGTATTTAAAAATTTCTGCATTTATCTTACCAGCATACCCAATTTTTTTTCTATCAAATGGTTTCTTTATGGCTTTAAAAAAATCTGAGAAAGCAATGATTAACAATATATTAAGGAACGTTTTGGTTCCATTTTTATCTTATTATATAGCACGTTCTATTGATGCAGACTTTACAACTTTCTTTTATATCTGGGCAATATTGCAATGGTTAATATCAATCTTACTATTCTTTTATGTTAAATATTATATTAACAATAAATTAACTATCGGTTAATGTTTTATACAAAAAAGAAATTAATAATTTTGATAATTATTTCGTCTATATTTTTTATACTTACACATAACGATGTAAGATCTGAAAATATAAATAAAATCTCAGGTTTTGCTAAAGTTGTTGATGGAGATACAATCAAGATTAATTCAAAAAAAATTCGATTATACGGTATTGATGCACCTGAAAAAAAACAAAAATGTAAAAAAACTTATTTAACAATATCTTTTATGTCTTTCACTAAAGATTATATGTGTGGAGAAGTATCTACTCAAAAGTTAATTAAAAAGATTAATAATCAAAAATTGAATTGTAATATTATAGACGTTGATAGGTATAATAGGTTAATAGGTGAGTGTTTTAAAAGAAATATAAATTTAAATTCTTGGATGGTTTCTAATGGTTATGCAGTAGCATATAGAAAGTATTCTAAAAAATATGTTTCTGATGAAATTAATGCCAAAAATAACAAATTAGGTATTTGGCAAGGTAAATTTGAAATGCCGTGGGATTATAGGCGTAAAAATTAATCTTTATAATCTTGAAGAGCTATCTTCCATCCATTCCCAAAGGTGTTTAGCAAATGATCTTCTAACAAATAAATTAACAATATTTTCGTCCTTATTGTGAAAAATAACATCTATATGATTTAGCAAAGTTTGAGTTGTTGACCCTTTTTTTTCACGAAATAAGTTAAAATTAAAAGGACATCCTGAGGAAAAAAGTTCATATATTTTTTCACCTTTTATCTCTAATTGAACAAATTGGTCAGTTACATCAGTTACTGCTCCTAATGATGTTTTTGAAATATTGTTAAATAATATATCATTTAATTGGTATGTATTGGTTTCCTTGCTAGTAGTCTCATTTGATACAATCATCCATTCATCTGGACTTAACCATATTGCAGTAAGTTTATCACTAATTGAGGATGTATTTGCTTCTGTTGGCAAAATCATATTTAAACTTTTTCCTACATTTGTAAAAAATTCTCTTGTTTTGCCTCTTAAATTTAATTTCATTATTGGTGCAATTTCTTTTACAGAAACACCGTTGTTATTAATTTCACTATTTGTTACTTGATTATAACTAAGCATTTAATCTTTCATTAGTTTGATCAAAAAATACTGGATTTGAAACAGTTACATTAATTGTTTTATCTTCCATAGGGATAAATAGTTTTTTACCCATCATATCTTTCCCACCTCTGACAACAGCTAGGGCTATAGATTTATTTAAATTAGGGCTAAAGTAACTTGATGTAACATGACCAAGCATTTCAATAGGACTTTTGTTTAGTTCAGAAACAATTTGTGCTCCTTCCTCTAATACAACTTTAGGGTCATCTGTTAATAATCCCACCAATTGTTTTCTGTCTTCTCTCATAGTATCTGATCTGTAAAGAGATCTTTTGCCAATAAAATCATATTTCTTTTTACTAACAATCCAATCCATTTGTAAATCTATTGGTGTCATTGTTCCGTCTGTATCTTGGCCAACAATAATAAAACCTTTTTCAGCTCTTAATAAGTGCATAGTTTCTGTACCATAAGGAGTAATATTAAATTCTTTACCAGCCTCTATACATTTCTGCCATAGATCTTTTCCATAACTTGCCTGCACATTAATTTCAAAACTTTGCTCACCTGTGAAACTTATTCTCATAATTCTGCAAACAATACTTCCGATTTTTGCTTCTTTAAAAGACATGTGTGGAAATTTTTCATCAGACAAATCTAAATCAGGAATAATTTTTTTAAGAATTTTTTTGCTATTAGGGCCACACAAACTTGCTGTAGCAAATTGATCTGTAACTGAAGTTAAATATACATCTAATTCTGGCCATTCAGTTTGAAGGTAATCCTCTAATTTTCCAAGAACATTTGCTGCACCACCAGTTGTTGTTGTCATTAGATAGTGATTTTCACCTAATCTTGTAGTAACACCATCATCATATACCATACCATCTTCATTTAACATTAAACCATATCTACATTTGCCAATGCCAAGTTTTGACCATGCATTTGTATAAACTCTATTTAAAAACTCTGAGGCATCACTTCCTTGTATATCAATCTTACCAAGTGTGGACGCATCCAATATTCCTGAACTTTCTCTTGCGGCTTTGCTTTCTCTTTGAACTGCTTGGTGCATAGTTTCGCCATTGATTGGGTAGTACCAAGCTCTTTTCCATTGACCAACATTTTCAAATTCTGCTTTTTTTTCAACATGCCAATCATTCATAGGTGTTCTTCTAAAAATATCAAAAAACTTACCAACATTACGTCCTACAATTGTTCCAAATGTTAAAGGAGTATAAGGAGGTCTAAAAGTAGTCGTTCCAAGTTCTCCCATCTTAACACCTGCTGTATCTGCTATTATTCCCAAAGCATGCATATTTCCTAATTTTCCTTGATCAGTTCCCATTCCAGTTGTTGTATATCTTTTGACATGTTCGATAGATCTGAAACCCTCTCTTAGTGCTAATTTTATATCTTTTGCAGTTGCATCATTTTGATAATCAACAAAAGGCTTAGTTTTGCCTAAAGCTTTATCAGACGGTAATAACCATATATTTCTTTTTGAAATCTCTTGGTCGTTATTAACAGTAATATTTTCAAAATCTGTTTTATTTATATCTAAAAAATCTTTTAGTTTTTCATTTAAGTTTTTAAGTATTTCATCAAGTTTAAAATCACCACAACAAGATCCAACACTTATTTGATCTGAATTATTTTTATTTGGAATAAATATTTTTTTATCCTCATCAAAAGCAAGTTTGCTACCTGACTGAGTATATAGGTGAACAGCCGGAGTCCATCCACCGGCAACCCCTAAACAATCACATGAAATAGAAATTTTATTTCCGGTTACTGAAGTTCCATCATTTGATAATTTCATTATTGAGACATTGTTTAATCTTTTATAACCAGAGGTATCAACAACTGTATGTTCCCAGTATATTTTTACACCTGCATCAATAACTCTTTTTTCTAAATTTGTTTCGGATTGCTTTCTAATATCAACTATTGCTTCAACTTTGATACCTTTATCGTTTAATGAAAGTGCACTTTCATATGCACTGTCATTATTTGTAAAAAATACAATCTTCCTACCACAGGCAACACCATAAAAATTACTATATTTTTTAATTGCAGAAGAAAGCATTATTCCAGGTCTATCATTATTATTAAATACCATCGGTCTTTCCAAAGCACCTGTTGCCAAAATTACCTTCTTTGCTCTTATTTTGAGTAATCTTTGTCTAATTTTATTTGACTTATCTTTTTTTTCTAAATGATCTGTTAAGTTCTCTCTTGCTAGCAAATAATTATATTGATGGTAGGCAGCAACACTTGTTCTAGTTTTTATTTCTAAATTTTTAATAATTTTAAGTTCTTCAATTTCTTTTTTTAACCATTCAGATGAAATTTTGTTATCAATTTTATTACTTTCATTGTTTTCATAAATAGTTGATCCTCCCAATTCATTTTTTTCATCTAAAAGTAAAGTTTTGTAGTTATTCTTTGCAGCATTTTTAGCTGCTAGAATTCCAGATATACCTGCACCAACAACAAGAACATCACAATGAATATTTCTGTGATCGTAAATGTCAGGATCGTTTGATGTTGGTGATTTCCCCAGTCCTGCTGAGTGTCTTATAAAGTATTCATATTTTTCCCAGAAGCTTGCAGGCCACATAAATGTTTTGTAATAAAATCCTGCAGGAAGTAGGGGTGATAAAAAATTATTTATTCCACCAATATCAAAGTTTACACTTGGCCAGCAATTTTGACTCGATGCCTCCATTCCTTCATATATTTCAACTTCAGTTGCCCTAACATTTGGTTCAGTTCTATTAGTATTGGGATTGATTTGAACAATTGCATTGGGCTCCTCAGAACCTGATGTCATAATACCTCTTGGTCTATGGTATTTAAAACTTCTACCTACTAAATGAACATTATTTGCCAATAAAGCAGAAGCAAGTGTGTCTCCTTTAAATCCATAATAAGTTGTACCATTAAATTTAAACGAAACTCTTGTTGTTTCATCAATATATTGACTAGATTTAACTCTTAAATTTTCTGACATTTGTTTTATATCGAAGGGGGTTTTTCTCCCATTTTATAGATTGCTTTAATCTCATCGTTCGAAGTGTCTCTAACCATATTAAACCATTTACGACAACCGTGAGCGTGGTTCCATCTTTCATATTGAACACCTTTAATATTTTTTCTCATAAATAAATATTCTGCCCATTCATCATCACTAAGTTCTGTCGGTTGTTTAGGTCTTTCTATATGGGCTTCACCACCAGCTTTAAATTCTTGCTGATCTCTCTCACCACAATATGGACAATTAATAACAAACATTAGTGAGCAACTGCTGCAGCACCATGTTCATCAACAAGGTCTCCACTTACAAATCTATTTAAATTAAATGCTGCATTAAGTTTATGTGGCTCATCATTAGCAATGGTGTGTGCAAACAAATCTCCTGATCCAGGTGTAGCTTTAAAACCTCCTGTACCCCAACCACAATTAAAATAGAGTCCTTTGATAGAAGTTTTACTTAATATTGGACTTGCATCAGGACAAATATCCACAATTCCTCCCCACTGTCTTAACATTCTCATGCGACTAAAAATTGGATACAATTCTAAAATAGCATTTAGAGTACCTTCAACTATTTTATGACTTCCTTTTTGAGTATATGAAACATAATCATCTGTTCCAGCGCCAATAACTAATTCGCCTTTATCAGATTGACTTACGTAAGCGTGCACAGCGTTTGACATAACAACTGTATCAATAATTGGTTTCACCGGTTCTGACACAAGTGCTTGAAGAGGTTTGCTTTCTAGAGGAAGTCTTATTCCAGCCATATTAGCTATCACACTTGAGTGTCCAGCTGCTACAACTCCAATTTTTTTTGTTTTAATAAATCCTTTTGTTGTTTCTATACCTTCAACACTATCACCATTTCTTTTTATACCTTTTACTTCACAATTTTGAATTATATCAACACCCATTTCATCAGCACCTCTAGCATAACCCCAGGCAACAGCATCATGTCTTGCTGTACCAGCTCTTCTTTGTAATGTACCACCAAGTACAGGATATCTTATATCTTGAGATGTATTTATAATTGGACAAAACTTTTTAACTTCTTCTGTACTCAAATAAACGGCATCAATACCATTTAGTCTATTTGCGTGTGTTCTTCTTTTTAAATCTCTTACATCTTGCAAATTGTGAGCAAGATTCATTACACCTCTTTGACTAAACATTACATTGTAGTTTAATTCTTGAGATAATCCCTCCCAAATTTTTAGTGCATGATCATAAAGTCCAGCACTAGCATCCCATAAATAATTCGATCTAATAATTGTGGTGTTACGACCAGTGTTTCCTCCACCAATCCATCCTTTTTCAACAACGGCAATATTTTTCATATTGTGTTTTTTTGCTAAATAGTATGCTGTCGCTAAACCATGACCACCTCCACCAACTATGACAGCATCATACTCTTTTTTTGGAGTAGGGTCTTTCCATGCTCTTTGCCAATTCTCATGGTATGAAAGAGCGTTTTTGATTAACGAAAATACTGAGTATTTATTTCCCATAATAATTGAATAATTACTTTATAAATATTGAATTTTCAATAAAATCACTTATTACACAATGTCATACGGAGAGATGGGTGAGAGGCTGAAACCAGTCGTTTGCTAAATGACCGTGCGAGGAAACTTGTACCGAGGGTTCGAATCCCTCTCTCTCCGCCACTAATATAAAGGCTGATCTTTAAAAAAATCTTTCATTACTATTGGATTTTGTTCCAGTACATATCTGTACACATTATAATTTTCCAATACACGCTGAACATAGTTTCTAGTTTCTCTAAATTTAATTAGCTCAACCCAATCAACATAATTTATTTGTTTTTTTTGTGGATCCTTATTTAATTTTTTCCAATATTTAACTCTATTTGGACCAGCATTGTACGCAGCTATTGCAAATGGATAAGCACCATCATATTGCTGAATTAAACCAGCAATATAATGAGACCCTAAATTTATATTGTACTCTGGATCGGTTGTTAATCGAGATTTTGCATAAGGAAGCTTTGCTTGTTTAGCAACTAATTTTGCTGTGTAAGGCATTAATTGCATTAACCCTTTTGCACCTGCATGACTATTTGCTTTTAAGTCAAATTCACTTTCTTGTCTTATAATTGATAAAATTAATGCACTTTCAGGAATCTTTCTTCCATTAATGTATTTAGGTGTGCTTATTAATGGATAATTGTATTTGTTGTGAAATCTTTTTTGATAAGAGGCAATTTTTGATACTTGTATTGCAAAATCATATCTACTGATACTTGTAGCAAGTTCAGCAGCTAAAAGTTCACTGCCTTCAGAAACGCTATCATTAGCAAGATGTCTTAAGATAAATTTTGTATACTTGTCTTTCTTTAACTCATGTAAAAGATGTGTGATTTTTACTAATTCTTTATTAAAAAAAGCTTTTCTGTATTCATCTTCAACCAACATTGTTTTATCAAGTTCAAATTTTGCATTAGGATTAATTTTTAAAAATGCTAGTTGTCCGTAATATGTAGTT
This sequence comes from Candidatus Pelagibacter ubique HIMB140, assembly GCF_025558165.1. Classification (NCBI taxonomy): domain Bacteria; kingdom Pseudomonadati; phylum Pseudomonadota; class Alphaproteobacteria; order Candidatus Pelagibacterales; family Candidatus Pelagibacteraceae; genus Candidatus Pelagibacter; species Candidatus Pelagibacter communis. The sequence goes on from NZ_LAMZ01000001.1 coordinate 128,159, forward strand.
AAATATTTTGTAGCCTCTTTATACCATTTTTCCGATTGATCCTTATCTTTAAGTTTTTCATATGATCTACCTAACCAATATGCGCCCCTAGAAACACTTATTGGATAATTAACATTATCAAAAAAGTTTTTAAAATGATCTTTAGCAAGAAGTGGATCATTTAAAAAACTTAGTGCTATCCAACCACTCATCCATTCTGCCTCTGCAAATTCAGACCCTTCAGACATTCCGTGATTGCTACTAATTTTATAAGCTAGTTCATATTGTTTTTTATAAATTAACTTTCGAGATATAATTTCTCTTTCTTTCCACCATTTGTCAGGTCTAACTAAATAATCTTTATCATTTCTTATCTTGAGTAAAATTTCAGTAGAAGACTCCAATCGTCCTTTTTTTCTCCTCCACTTTAAACGATCATAGTTTAATCCAGCATCATTTTTAAATTTATTTGGAACATTTTTGATTGCTTGATCTACCCCATATCCTTTGGTCATCAAAATATGTCTTGCAGTATAGAGCAATTCATAGTCTTTAGGTAAATATCTGATTAATCTTTTTAAATCCCAATGATCACTATTCCATGCTAGATGATCAGCTCTTTTAATATAGTCATTTGCATCAAGATATTTTTTGTATTTTTTTCTGAAAAACCTCAACTCACTTTTTGATAAATCTGCGGAAATCCATCCATTTTTAATCAGAGCAATACCTTTTGCTTTATCTCCTGATAAAATATGACTTTCACCTAAAATCATCTTACCATATCCACTTAAAGGTTCATTTTTTGAAAACCAATTAATTATTTTTCTTGGAGAAACTCTTTCTGTCGAAAGTTTATGCTCAGCCAAATATCTCAATCTATCTATTCTTGGATAATCTGAATTTTCCTCAATAAAAACTTGGTAATCAAAAAATGACTCTTGATTACCTGTTGTTAACAAATATCTCCACTTTATAAAATTATATATAGATCTATCTTTAGCTTTTTTTGAGATTTTAACTGCAGATTTCCACTGGCCCTTTTGCATCTCGCCAATAGCTTTTTTTGCAATCCCAAAATCTTTTTTATTATAAAATTTAGAAATTTTTACTGTTTCTGAGTTGATTAACCCACTTATAACTGGCTTTTTTTTAGGTAAAAGAAAACTAAGTTTAGTTTCTTTTTTAGTTACCTTTTTCTCAACTATAACTTTTGACGGTTTTTTTAGAGGTTTGATTGTATTTAATATTATTTTTTTGTTTAATTCTTCAGAGGATAGTGAGGGTTTTTTTAAAGGTACTATCTGTGCCCAACTGAAATTAAAGCTAATCAAGGAAGTTATTATTAAAAATAATAATTTTTTAATCATAATCTTTTGGTATATGAATCTTTAAACTATGTTATAAGTATTTATGTTCAAAGGATCAAATGTTGCTTTAATTACGCCGTTTAAAAACAATCTCTTAGATGAGGAGGCATATATTAAATTAATACATTTTCATATTGAAAATGGAACTAGTGGGCTTGTACCTGCTGGTACAACTGGAGAATCTCCAACTTTAAGTCATGATGAACATCAAAAAGTAATTGATCTATGCATAAAAGAAAGTAATGGAAAAATTCCAGTTATAGCTGGAACAGGTTCAAATTCTACTGAGGAAGCTATTTCTTTAACTTCACACGCTGAAAAAGCAGGTGCTAATGGTGCGCTAATCGTAACTCCTTATTATAATAAACCTACTCAAGAAGGTTTGTACCAGCATTATAAAGCTATAAATGACAAATGTGGGATACCAATAATAATTTATAATATTCCGGGTAGATCAGTTATTGATATGAATGTTGATACGATGGCAAGACTGTTCGAGTTGAAAAACATAGTTGGTGTAAAAGATGCCACTGGTGATTTGGACAGGGTTGATCAACAGTTAAAAAAAATGGGTAAAGAATTTGTTCAATTGACTGGTAATGATGACAATGCGCTAGAATTTAATAAAAGAGGTGGAGTAGGTGCAATAAGTGTAACAGCAAACATAGCACCAAAACTTTGTTCAGATTTTCAAAAATTTTCTAAATCTGAAAATGATATTAGTGAAGCTGAAAAATTAGATAAAATTTTACAGCCAATTCATCATTCAATGTTTGTTGAAAGTAATCCTAGTCCAGTAAAATATGCTGCTAAATTATTAAATCTGTGCGAAGATGATGTTAGATTGCCTCTGGTAAAAGTTACTGAACAAACTAAGGAAATTGTTAAAAAGTCCCTTCAGTCAGCAAAATTGATTTAATGAACAAAAAAACCAATTCTGGTTTAAAAATAATTTGTTTAAATAGGAAAGCTAGTTTTAATTATTTTTTTGAAGATATTTTAGAAGCAGGAATTGTTCTTAAAGGTTCTGAAATTAAATCAGTAAGAGATGGAAAAGTTAATATAGCAGATTCTTATGCAGTTGAAAAAAAAGGAGAAATAATTTTAATTAATTCTCACATTTCACCTTACAAACAAGCAAGTTATTCCAATCATAACCCAACCGATGAAAGAAAGTTACTGCTTAATAAAAGAGAAATAAATAAATTAATTGGAAAAATGCAAAGAGATGGATTTACTATTGTTCCAACAAAAATGTATTTTAAAAAAGGGAAGGCTAAAATTGAATTAGCAGTTGCTAAAGGAAAGAAGCAATACGATAAAAGAGCAACAAAAAAAAGTAGGGACTGGAACCGTGAAAAGGCGAGATATATTAGAAAATCAAGCTAAAATTGTTTACTTAGGTATTGGCTCTAATTTAGGGGACAGAAAAAAAAATATAGAAATTGCAAAATCTCACTTAAGCGAAAATAATCTGGATTTTTTATCTATCTCAAGTTTTTATGAAACACTTTCATGGCCGGACCCCAAAAAACCTAAATTTTTAAATGTAGTTATCAAGGCAAAGTTTTGTTTTGATCCAGAAAGTCTTCTTAAAATATGTAAGAAAATTGAAATTTTATTAGGAAGAAAAAAGAGTAAAAAAAATGATCCTCGAGTTTGTGATATTGACATAATCGACTTTCATAAAAAGGTTTTAAAAATAAAAAACAAATTAACTTTGCCCCATAAGCTTATGCACAAAAGAAATTTTGTACTTATCCCTTTTTTTGAAATTCAAAAAAAATGGCATCATCCAATTATTAAAAAAGATATTAAAAGCTTGATTTCTTCACTCCCTGAAGCAGACATTAGGTCTATTAAACAAATTTAAATTAATGTTATAATAAAGTTATGCTGAATTCTAATGAACTAATTAATAAAGTTAAAAATTATAATAAATTTTTAAATCCTGAAAAATTAGATAAAGCTTATAATTTTGCTGTAAAGGCCCATAAGAGTCAAAAGAGAGCTTCTGGTGATCCTTACTCTGTACATCCAATTGAAGTTGCAAATATTTTAACGGAGTTAAAATTAGACAGTGCCACAATTGCTACTGGGTTGTTACATGATACTATTGAAGATACCTTTGCAACCTACGAAACAATAAAAGCTGAATTTGGTGATGAGGTTGCTGATCTTGTAGATGGTGTTACTAAAATATCTGTTTTTGAAAATACAGCTGGATCAAATTCTAAAGTAGAAAACTTTAGAAAATTAATTTTAGCAACATCAAAAGATATTAGAGTTTTGTTAGTAAAAATTGCAGACAGATTACATAACATGAGAACGATTAAAGCAATTACAAAAGAGGAAAAAAGACAAAGGATTGCACAAGAAACAATGGAAATTTATGCTCCACTGGCAGATAGAATGGGCATGCACAGAATACGTGATGAGCTTGAAGATTTGTCATTTGAAATTTTAAATTATGATGCGAGGAAATTAATAAAAAAAAGACTTGATGAAATAAAATTAGATAGAAAAGATATTTTTGAAGAACAATCATATGAACTTAGCGAAATATTGAATGATCATAGAATTAATGCTGAAATATATGGAAGAGAAAAAACTCCATTTTCAATATGGAGAAAAGTTCAAAAAAAAAGAGTTTCTTTAGAGCAGATAACAGACATCATTGGCTTTAGAATTATATTAGATACTATTGATGACTGTTATAAAACTCTTGGTATATTTCATAAGAAATGGAACTGTATTCCTGGCAAATTTAAAGATTACATCTCTTCACCCAAAATAAATGGATATAAGTCAATTCATACTTCTGTTATTGGTTCAAATAAAAAGCCTATAGAGATTCAAATTAGAACAAAAGAAATGCATGACTTTGCACAAAGAGGTGTTGCATCGCATTGGCAGTATAAATCTTCTGAAAAATTTAATTCATTAAGTTGGAAAGAGTATGATTGGTTAAAAGATTTGGTTGAAATTATTGAAAAAAACGAAAATCCTGAGGACTCGTATGAGTATACAAAGCTTCAAATGTTTCAGGAAAATGTCTTTTGCTTTACACCAAAAGGATCTGTAATTAAATTACCAAAAGATGCAACAGCAATCGATTTTGCTTATGCTGTTCACACTAAAATTGGTAATTCTGCAATTGGATGTGAAGTAAATGGAAATAACAGTGAATTACAAACAATATTAAGAAATGGTGATAGGGTTAACATTCTCACATCTAAAAATAGTTCACCATCTTTGCATTGGATACCTGCTACCAAAACAGGTAAAGCAAGAGCTGCTATTAGAAGATATTGGCATGATAAAGGTGAGCAAAAAGAGGAAAAAACAAAAAAATATAACACTACACTATGGATTTCACTACCAGATAAACCTGGTCAACTTGGTGATATAAGTTCTTTAATTGGAAGTCATAAACTTAACATTTCTAATTTAGAGATGGCAGGTAAAAACCCAAATTATATTAATTTTAAATTTAGATTAATAATTAGAAATCTTAAGAATTTTACAAATTTTATTGCAGAGCTAAAGCAAAAAGGTATAAAATTTAAGATAATTAGACACGAAGAAAAAAGAAATGCTTTCACTCAAAAAATCCTTAAATATTTTAAAAAAGACTGATGCGTTATTAGAAGGACATTTTGTTTTATCCTCAGGACTACACTCTCCAAAGTATATTCAATGTGCTAAACTTTTAAGCTTTCCTAATTTAGCTGACAAAATTTGCAAATCATTAGCAAATAAAATTAAAAAAAATTTTAAAAAAATAGATTTAATACTTGCTCCTGCAATGGGTGGTGTGATCATAGGTTATGAAATTGGTAAAATTTTAAAAAAAGAAACAATTTTTTGTGAAAGGGTGAATGGAAAATTTACTCTCAGAAGAGGTTTTAGTATAAAAAAGGGAGCAAATGTTTTGATTATAGAAGATGTTATTACGACTGGTAAATCCAGTTTGGAATGTGTGAAACTAATTAAAAAATCAAACGCAAAACTTGTTGGATTTGCCTCTATAATTGACAGATCAACAAAAAAATCTTTGAAGATAAAAAATAAAATTGTTTCTCATTTAAAAATAGATGTGCCTAGCTATAACCTTAAAAATATACCTAAATCTCTAAAATCAATTCCCATTACCACTCCAGGAAGTAGATTTATTAAGTGAAAAGACTAGGTGTAAATATAGATCATATTGCAACCCTACGTAATGCACGTGGTGAAAAACATCCCAATCCAGTTTTTGCAGCAAAAAAAGTTATAAAATTGGGTGCAGACTCCGTAACTATTCATTTGAGAGAAGACAGAAGGCACATAAATGATTTAGATACAAAAGAGATTTGTGCTTTGAACAAAGTGTTAGTGAATCTTGAAGTCTCAATGAATAATGAAATAATTAAAAAAGCTTTAAGATATAAACCAAATTACATTTGTATTGTTCCAGAAAACAGAAAAGAAATAACTACAGAAGGTGGTTTAAATGTAAAAGATAATTATAAAAAATTAAAAGAAATCATTTTTAAATTTAAAAAGTCAAATATTAGAACTAGTTTATTTATCAACCCCAATTTAAAAGATATTAAACTTTCAAAAAAATTAAATGTGGATTGTGTTGAAATTCACACTGGAAAACTAGCTAATTATGTTAAATCGCATAATAATTTTTCAAACGAATTAAATAGAATTAAAAAAAGCTCAAAACTTGCATCTAAGCTAGACTTAGAAGTACATGCGGGTCATGGTTTAGATTACAAAACGACCAAAATTTTAACAAAAATTAAAGAAATCGAGGAATTCAACATAGGACATTTTATTATTGGAGAGTCGATATTTTATGGGCTACCCAAAGTAATTAAAGATTTTAAAAAAATTATTAAAAATTAATGAAAATTTTAGGTATTGGAGTTGATGTAATTGAAAATAAAAGAATTAAAGAAGCTATAAAAAGTAAATCTTTTATTAATCGAGTTTATAGTGTGAGAGAACAAAGACAATCAAACTTAATAAAGAATAAAGTATCCTTTTTTTCAAAAAGATTTGCAGCAAAAGAAGCATTTGCAAAAGCTTTGGGTACTGGATTTAGAATGAAATTGAACTTTAAGGATATAGAAGTAGTTAACGATAAAATGGGTAAACCAAATTATGTTACAAACAAAAAAATCACCAAAATAATCCAAAATAAATTTAAAATTAAAAAATATAATTGTTTTCTATCCATTTCAGATGAAAAAAAATATTCAACAGCATTTGCTATTATTCAATCATAATGAAACTAGATAAAAACTTTTTTTCAGAAAATATAAAAACTTTATTTTATGCTTTGATAATTGCAGTAATAATTAGATCACTTTTAGTGCAACCTTTTTATATACCTTCTTCTTCGATGGAACCCACATTACTTGTAGGTGACAGATTATTTGTTACGAAATATTCATATGGGTATAGTAAACATTCTTTCCCTTTTAGTCCGCCAATACTTAGTAAAAGAATAATGTTTAAAAGTCCTGAAAGAGGCGATGTAATTGTATTTAAAACACCAGCTGACAATAGAACAGATTATATAAAACGTTTAATTGGGCTGCCAGGAGATAAAATCCAGTTTATTGATGCCAATCTATATTTAAATAGTAGCGAAATACTTAAATCTAAAATTCCACTTAAAACTAAAATTTATTGTGGTGACACAACAATAGACGTTTTAAAGTTTGAGGAAAAATTACCTAATGGTAAAAAATTTCATACAGTTTATTTAAAAAATTACACCTATCAAAATTCAGATATTTTTACAGTTCCAGAAGATCATTATTTCTTTTTAGGTGATAATAGAGATTGTTCTAAAGATAGCAGATTTCTTTCAAGTGTTGGTTATGTTCATAAAGATAACTTGGTTGGTAAGGCTCAATTTATTTTTTTCTCATCTGATAAAAAAATAGGAAGTTTTATTGAATTTTGGAAATGGCATAAATCTATAAGATTTAAAAGAACCTTTAATGTTATTAATTGATGAAAATAAAGTATCAAGAACTAGAAAAAAAAATAAATATAGTTTTTAAAAACAAAAATTTATTAGGCCAATCTCTTACTCATAAAAGTTTTAATTCCTCAAAAAATAATGAGAAAATTGAATTTTTAGGTGATCGTGTACTAGGACTGGTCATGGCTAAAAAATTATTAGAAATTTATCCTAACGAAAAAGAGGGAATACTTGATAAGAAATTTGCTTCACTTGTTAATAAAAAATCTTGTCTTGAAATTGCAAAATCAATTAATTTAGAAAAATATATAAAAACTTTTAATCCAAGAAATAAAAAAATAAAAATTGAAGATAAAATTATTGCAGATAGTTGTGAAGCTTTAATAGGAGCAATTTATCTCGATAAAGGTTTTAATATTGTTGAAAAATTTATTTTAAAGCAGTGGGAAGCAAAAATTAGTGATAGCGTTGTTACCGAAATTGACGCCAAAACCAAGTTACAAGAACAAACATTAAAAAAATTTAAAAGTCTTCCTAAATACAAATTAATCTCAAACACTGGACCAAGACACAAACCTGTATTTAAAGTAGGAGTAAAATTACCTAATACAAAATACTTTATTGGCATTGGAAATTCCAAAAAAAATGCCGAACAAAGTGCTGCCACAGAGTGTTTAAATAGTTTCAATAAATAATATGAATTGGTCTGATGAAGGTTTTTTGTTAAGTAAAAATAGATATAACGAAAACTCCTTGATTGTAGAAATTTTCACCAAAGAAAAAGGCAAAGTATCAGGCATTATATTTGGCGGAACATCAAAAAAAATTAAAAATTATCTACAAATAGGAAATAAATTGCATGTTAATTATAACTCAAAAAATGAAAATAGGATTGGCTATTTTAAAGTTGAAATTTTAAATGCTTACAGTCCTTTGTATTTTGATGATAGGCAAAAATTATCATGCTTAACCTCTGCAATGAATTTGATTAAAATTTTAACAGCAGACGCACAATCAAATGAAAAAGTTTTTTTCATAATTCATAATTTCTTTTTAATTTTACAAGATAAAAATTGGTTAAAAAAATATATTTTTTGGGAATTAGAATTACTCAAAATATTAGGTTATGATTTAGAATTACAAAACTTAGTAGAGAAAGATACTGAAAATAACGAAACTGTTTATTATGTTTCATCATTAAATGAAAAAAAATATGTTCCAAACTTCCTTATTGAAAAAGATAAAGAGGTTGAAGATATTAAAATTTTATTAAAAGGTTTGAAGTTAGTTAATGATTATCTAGATAAAACGATTTTAAAACCAAACAATATTAATTTTCCAAATAATAGATTGTTATTTCTTAATACTTTAAGGTGATTACTTTATTATTTTGTCAATTCGATCAGCGTAATAACTTACAATTGCATTTGCACCAGCTCTTTTGAAAGCCACTAAACTTTCATACACTGCATCTTTATTTACAAGGTTTTTATTAATAGCATTTTCTATTAAGCTGTATTCTCCAGATACTTGATAAGCAAAAACTGGGATTTTGAATTTTTCTTTAATTGATTTAATTATATCTAAATATGGCATTCCTGGTTTAACCATAACCATATCAGCTCCTTCTTTTATATCTAAAGCAACTTCTCTTAATGCTTCATCAGAATTTCTAAAATCCATTTGATATGTTTTTTTATCTCCTTTTAATGAACTTTTTGACCCTACGGCATCCCTAAAGGGACCATAAAAGCTGGATGCATATTTTGCTGCATAAGATAAAATCTGAACTTCTTGGAAATTGTTTTGATCGATTGCTTTTCTAATTTTACCAATCCTACCATCCATCATATCTGATGGAGCTAAGACATCGCAACCCATTTCAGCTTGAAGTAAAGATTGGTTTATTAAAACTTGAATTGTTTCATCATTTAAAATTTTATCAGATTTGATTAATCCGTCATGTCCATGAGAGGTATAAGGGTCCAATGCAACATCACACATAATTCCAATTTGATTTTTGTATTTTTTTTTTATCATTCTTGATGCTCTACAAACAAGATTATTTTCATTGAGTGCTTCTGATCCAAGTTCATTTTTCAATGATTTTTTTGTATTTGGGAAAAGAGCAACCATTGGAATTCCTTTGCTTATCGCTTTGTCGATAATTTGACTGATTCTATCTACTGAATATCTGTAGACGCCAGGCATCGATTTTATATGTTGTTTTTTATTTACTCCATCAATAAGAAAAATTGGAAGAATAAAATCATTAGGACTTAGGGTATTTTCCTGTATTAGTTTTCTAGTCCAGGAAGATTTTCTGTTTCTTCTTAATCTTAGGCTTGGATATTTTCCTACAATCATGTTTAAATTTACTTTATTAATGCGACAAATGTATTATACAAATATCTTTTAAATTAAGTACAAAACCATTTTTATGAGCATTGATAACACAAAAGTTGTAAACCTAAACCTAAAAAAAGAAGAAAGAATTTTAGATTTTAGTGATTTTCAAAAACAAAACTTGAAATTTGATATAAATAAACTTCAAGAGGCTTATAACCAAATTATTAAGACAAAAAAATTTGAAGATGCTGGGATAACACACTTTGGAGCTATTTCATTAACTCAAATTCCTGGTGATCCTGATTCAATCAAAGGCAATAAAGCTAGAGGTGTTTATTGGACTAAACCTGATAAAACTGGAAAAGAGGTTTCTAGAGATGTAGAAATTGATGAAGCAGCTTATTCTGAATTTATAAAAGATTATGAGAATACTTATTTTAAAGAGGTTTATGATGTTTTATCAAGTAAATATAAATTGGGCAGAGTAAGAATTTTATTAAAAGAACCAAGATCAACTTTAAGTTGGCATAGAGATCCAGAACCAAGATTGCATATTCCAATCGTAACTAATCCTGGATGCTTAATGGTTATAGATAATGTTGCAAAACATATGCCTGCAGATGGTTCTGTTTGGGTGACTAATAACACAAAATATCATAATGCATTTAATGGTGGTGAAGAAAATAGAGTCCACCTTGTTGCTTGTGTGCTAGATTATAAATTCAATTAATTTGAAAAAGATATTTATCTCTTCAGATCACGCTGGTTTTAAACTTAAAGAAGCAATTAAAATTTATTTAGAAAAGAAAAAAATTAATTTCCAAGATTTTGGTCCTTCAAATGAGAATAGCGTTGATTACCCAGATTATGCACATAAAGTTGCAAGAAAAGTAAATTCATCTAAAAAAAATATTGGTATTTTGGTATGTGGATCAGGAACTGGAATGAATATTGCAGCAAATAAACATAAAAATGTTAGAGCCGCTCAATGCTTTAATGAAAAATCTACTAAATTATCTAGATTGCATAATGATGCAAATATCATTACATTAGGATCTAGATTACTAACTAAAAAAAATGCATTAAAATTTATTAGCATTTTTTTAAATACAAAGTTCGAAGGTGGGAGACACTTAAAAAGAGTAAAAAAAATATAATTAATTATGTCTAGTGAAAAAAGTTATTTAAACGATAGTTATAAGAGTTTCTTCGAAGATGGTTTGTCTAGCAAGGACCCTGAATTATATAAAGCTATAAAGGACGAACTCTTAAGACAACAACAACATATAGAATTAATTGCATCAGAAAATATAGTTTCTCAAGCAGTTCTTGAAGCTCAAGGATCAGTTTTAACTAATAAGTATGCCGAAGGATATCCTGGAAAAAGATACTATAATGGTTGCGAACATGTCGATGTTGCAGAAAGTCTTGCAATTGAGAGATTAAAAAAATTATTTAATTGTAAATATGCAAATGCACAACCTCACTCTGGAGCCCAAGCAAATGGAGCTGTATTTTTAGCTTTATTAAATCCTGGAGATACATTTATGGGAATGAGTTTAAATTCAGGTGGACACATAACACACGGATTGAAAATATCTATGTCAGGTAAATGGTTTAACGCTATAGGTTATGACGTTGATAAAGAGTCTGAACTTATTGATTATGATAATGTTGAAAAACTTGCTTTAGAACACAAGCCTAAATTAATAATAGCAGGCGGCAGTGCTTATTCTCGAGTAATAGATTTTAAAAGATTTAGAGAAATAGCTGATAAAGTAGGAGCCTATTTAATGGTTGATATGGCACATTTCTCAGGACTTGTGGCTGGTAAAGGTTATCCAAATCCATGTGATTACGCTCATGTTGTAACCTCAACTACACATAAAGTTTTTAGAAGTGCAAGAGGTGGAATAATTTTGTCTAATGACGAGGAGCTTGGTAAAAAGTTTAACACAGCTGTTTTCCCTGGTTATCAAGGTGGACCTTTGATGCATATTATTGCTGCTAAAGCTGCTGGTTTTCTAGAAGCTCTTCAACCAGATTTTCAAGATTATATAAAATCTGTTTTAGCTAATGCAAAAATCTTAGCCGAAACTTTAAAAAACAATGGATTTAAAATTTATTCAGATGGAACTGATACTCATTTAATGCTTGTTGATTTAAGACCTTTTAATGTTAAGGGAAATCTTGCAGCGGAAAGTCTATCAAGAGCCAACATAACATGTAATAAAAATGGAATACCTTTTGATACAGAGAAACCAATGATTACATCGGGAATTAGATTGGGTACTCAAGCTGCTACAACACGTGGATTTGGATTAAATGAATTTAAAACTGTAGGTGAATTGATAACAAAAACTATTAAAGGTTTATCTGAAAATCCTGATGATAACAGTAAAGTTGAAAACGAAGTAAGAAATGAAGTTATTAATCTAACTTCGTCATTTCCAATATATAAAAATTTATAAATAATGATTTGTCCTTGTGAGAAAAAAGGTGATACGTCAGTTGTAGATTCTAGACCAACTGAAGATGGAACTGCAATAAGAAGAAGACGATTATGTATATGTGGCGAAAGATTTACTACCTTTGAAAGAATTCAATTTAGAGAATTAATGGTTGTTAAAAAAAATGGAAGAAAATCTTCTTTTGACAGAGATAAATTATCTAAATCAATCTATATAGCATTAAAAAAGAGACCAATTGATACGGAAACTGCTGAGAAATTTATAAGTAAAATCTCAAGATCATTAGAAGAACTTGGACAAACAGAAATATCAACTAGTACAATTGGAACAATGGTTATGGAAGGATTAAAAGAGCTTGATCCTGTAGCATACGTTCGTTTTGCTTCCGTTTATAGAAATTTTAGAGAAGAAAAAGACTTTGTGCAATTCGTGGACAGATTAGATGTCTACAAAAAAAGATAAATTTACCAGTAAAGATAAACAATTCATGCAAATTGCCCTTAATTTGGCAATTGCTCGCGAAGGTTTAACCGGCACAAATCCATCTGTTGGATGTGTAATTGTTAAAAATAATAAAATTATATCTATAGGACAGACTTCACATGATGGAAGGCCTCATGCTGAACGAAATGCAATTAAAGACTCTATTGAAAATGTTGCTGGTTCAAAGATGTACGTCACATTAGAACCGTGTTGCCATAAAGGAAAAACACCACCTTGTACAAATTTAATAATTAAATCAAAAATATCAGAAGTTATTTACTCAAATTCTGATATTGACGAACGTGTTAGTGGAAAATCTTTTAAAGTTTTAAAATCAAGTAAAATAAAAGTTAGAAAAAATCTTTTAAAAAAAGAAATCAGTCGGTTTTACTATCCTTATTTTTTTAACAGAAAAAATAAAATACCTTTTGTTACAGGTAAAATTGCAGTTTCAAAGAACAATTTAATTTATAGTAAAGAAATGCAAAAAATTACTAATATTTATTCTGATAAGTTTTCACATTTTTTAAGATATAAAAATGATACGATATTAATTTCACACAAAACCTTAAATAAGGATAATCCAAAACTCAATTGTAGACTTAAAAACAAAAATAATTTTTCACCTATAAGAGTCATTTTAGATAATAAGCTAAATTCTAATCCAAATTCCTACTTAATAAAATCTGCAATTAAAATAAAAACAATTATTTTTTATAATGAAGCAACAAAATCAAAAATCTCATTATTTAAATCTAAAAAAGTCTTATTAATAAAATCTAAAATTAATAAAAATAAAGAATTCAATTTAAAAGAGATATTAAAAAAAATTTATTCTTTAGGAAGTAGAAATTTATTAGTTGAAGGTGGAGATAAACTTACAAAATCATTCATAAATAATAAAATTTTTAATAAATTTTATTTGTTTAAAAGTTCCAAAAATTTGTCTAAAAATTCCGAATTTGTTGAATTTAACAGTTTAAATACTTTAAAATCAAAATATAGATATAAGTCAAAACTAAACCTTAAATTAAAAAAGGATAAAATAGAATTTTACAAAAACTATGTTTAACGGAATTATATATAACCAAGGTACTGTCAAAAGAATTACTAAAAGACCAAAAGGCATCAATATATTTGTTAAAAGTAACTTAAAAGTTTCATCAAAAGATATGGGTTTGTCAGTTGCATGTGATGGGGTATGTCTCACACTAATTTCCTATAAGTCAAAAATAATGGAATTTTATTTATCTAATGAAACTTTAATTAGGTCCAAATTTAAATTTCTCAAAACAAATGATGTTTTGAACTTAGAATTACCTTTGAAATATGGAACTAAAATTTCTGGTCATATCTGCCAAGGTCATGTTGATACGGTTGGAATAGTCAATAGTATTAATAAAATAGATAAATCCTATCTTTTTGATTTTGAGATTCCAAAAAAAGAAAGAAAACATTTAATAGAGAAGGCGTCAATATGTGTAAATGGCATCTCTCTTACAATTTCAAAAATTACAAAAAAAGGTTTTCAAATTTGGATTATTCCCCATACTTATAAAGAGACCAATTTATCTACTTTAAAAAAATCTAGTTTGGTAAATATTGAGATTGATATCTTGTCTAAATATGTAAGAAATTATTTTAATGACAAAAAATAATTTTGCATCAATAGAAACTATTATCAGTATTGCTAGAAAAGGTGGAATGTTCATTTTAGTTGATGATGAAAAAAGAGAAAATGAAGGCGATTTGGTAATATCCACATCAGATACTAATTCAAAAAATATAAATTTTATGGCCAAGTATGGCAGAGGTTTAATTTGTTTAGCTCTAGATAGTGTTCAAGCAAAAAAATTAAACCTTTCATTAATGTCACCAATTAATCAATCAAGAAATAAAACTGCATTTACCATTTCTATCGAAGCTAAAAAGGGAATTACAACTGGAATTTCAGCGAAGGATAGAGCCAAAACAATTAAAGTTGCTTCAAAGAAAAATGCTAACAAAAATGAAATTGTATCTCCAGGTCATGTTTTTCCAATAATAGCAAAAGATGGAGGTGTACTTGTTAGAGCTGGGCATACAGAAGCTTCAGTTGATATCTCAAAATTAGCAAAAAAAAATAATTCAGCTGTTATTTGTGAAATTATGAACGAAGATGGAACAATGGCCAAAGGTAACGATTTATTTAATTTTGCAAATAAGCATAAACTTAAAATAGGTAAGATTGAAGATTTGATTGCTTATAGACTTAAAAAAGAAAAATTAATTAAATTAAAAAAACAAAGCTCCATAATTGTAAAAGATCAAAAGTATAATATTCGAATTTATGAAAATTTAATTGATGGTGCAGAACATTTTGCTTTAATTAAAGGAAAAATAAAAAAAGGTATTACCCCAAGGGTAAGAGTGATCTCTTCAAATGTAGTTCAAAATTATTTAATTAATCAACAATTACCAAACTCATTTAACAAAACTTTGAATTATTTTAAAAAATATAACAATTGTGTATTAATCTTTATTAAAGACTCTAATTTAAAATCTGTAACACAAACTCTAAAAGATTATAAAAATAAAGATTTTTATAAAAAGGGTAATGATAAATTAATAAGAAATTACGGAATTGGAGCTCAAATTATAAAAGATTTGAAAATTAAAAATATGATATTAATCACAAAATCTCCAAAAAAAGTTATTGGTTTAGATGGTTATGGTATAAAAATTACTAAACAGGAATTGATATAATGAAGAAAAAAATTTTGATTGTTATAGCTGATTATTACAAAGATATTGCAGATGGACTACTTAAAAGTGCTTTAAAATTAATCTCAAAAAAAAATAATATAAAAGTCATTAATGTTCCAGGAGCTTTTGAAATCCCAGTAACTATTTCAAAAAACATAAATAAGCATGATGCCTTTTTAGCTTTAGGCTGTGTTATTAAGGGTCAAACTCCTCACTTTGATTTTATTTCTCAAGCAGCAACTAATGGTATTATGGAATTATCAATTTCAAGTAAAAAACCAATTGGGAATGGAATAATTACTTGTTTGAATATGTCTCAAGCTAAAGCGAGAAAGAAAAAAGGTGCGGAAGCAGCTGAAGCAGTAATTTCTGTTCTATCTCAAAAATGAGAACACATTTTAATCCAAAAAATAATCCTAGGGTTATAATAATTCAAAAACTCTATGGTAAATTTTATAACGAAGATGATGAATTACAGTTTCCAAAACACAGATTTAAAAAATTTATTAAAGATATTGTACTAGGAACTATCGAAAGAAATGATCTAATTATAGATGAATTAAAAAATAAATTAGGTGATGAATTTGTCTTTGAAAATTTAGATAAGGTTTTTCAAACTATTTTAAAAGCTGCCACATATGAATTAATGTACAAACCTAATTTATCCTTAAACATCATTATTAAAGAGTATTTAAATTCATCAAATTATTTCTTAGAAAATTCACAAACTAAGTACCTAAATGCTTTGCTTGATAATGTTGGAAAAAAATTAAGAACAAATGCATGAATTTGAATTAATAAATAATTATTTTTCTAATATTTCTAAAAAAAATAAAGCTGCTTTAAGTTTAAATGATGATGTTTTTTTTGATAAAAAAAAAGGATTAGTCATTTCAGTAGACACATATAGCATAGGTACACATTTTATAGATTTTAAAAGACCAGATTTAGTTATTAAAAAAATTTTAAGATCTTCAATTTCTGATTTGATTTGTAAAGGAGTTAAGCCAAAATATTATTTTATTGCTGGTTCAGGGAACAAAAAAAACTTTACAAAAAACAATCTTAAAAAAATATCTAATTCTTTAAAGGAAGAGCAGAAAAAATATGATTTATTATTAGGAGGAGGGGATACAACTTTTTCTAATAAACTTAGCTTTACAATAACCTCAGTTGGTTACTCAAAAAAAATAATCTATAGAAATCAATCTAATGTAAATAATGATATATATGTTACAGGAAATTTAGGTGATAGTTTTATCGGGCTACAGATTTTAAAAAATAAAATTAAGTTGAATAAATCTAAAACGAAGTATTTTATAAATAAATATTATATGCCCGATATCCAAAATAAGTTTTCTAAAAATTTACTTTCTCTAGCAACAAGTTCTATGGATATATCTGATGGTTTAATCGCAGACTTGAATAAATTAATAAACAAGCAAAATGTTTCTTATAAAATTTATGAAAAATTTATTCCTGTATCAAGAAATCTTAACAACCTAATTAATAGCAAGAATTTAAATAAAATTGATCTAGTTTCTAATGGAGATGATTATCAAATTTTGTTTACTGCTAGACCTAACAATGCCAGAATCATAAATAAATTAAGTAAATCTCTTGGTGTAAAAATTTCTAAAATAGGAACTATTTTATCTGGTAAAAACAAGTCTTTAATTTTAGATCAAAAAGATAGAGAAATCGCCAATAATACAGGTGGCTATATCCATCAATTTTGAAGTTAATTATTGTCTTTTTTGACTTTTTTTGTATTGTCCGGGCTTAAAAAATTAACAACCAACAACTAAGGGTTATATGAGCGCAACTGTCGAAACTATATTATTATACACAATCGGAGCTGGTTTTTTATCTATTGTATATGGATTTTTAACTGGAAAAAATATTTTAAATTCAAGTGCAGGAAATGCAAAAATGCAAGATATTGCTTCAGCTATTCAAATCGGAGCAAAGGCTTATCTAGCAAGACAATACAAAACAATTGCAATTGTTGGTGCAGCTGTTCTTGTAATAGTTAGTATTGCATTTAGCCCATTAGTTGGCCTAGGTTATTTAATAGGTGCAGCATTATCCGGTATCGCAGGATATGTCGGCATGTTAGTTTCTGTAGAAGCCAATGTGAGAACTGCTGAAGCTTCAAGAAAAGGTCTAGCTCAAGGCCTTTCAGTGGCTTTTAAATCTGGTGCTGTAACTGGTATGTTGGTTGCTGGTTTAGCATTGTTGGCAATAGCAGTTTATTATTTTTTATTATTAAAATTTGAAGTTGATGAAAGAGAAATAGTGAATGCACTAGTTGCATTAGGGTTTGGTGCTTCTTTGATTTCAATTTTTGCAAGATTAGGTGGGGGTATTTTTACTAAGGGTGCAGATGTTGGAGCTGACCTTGTTGGTAAGGTTGAAGCTGGTATTCCTGAGGATGACCCAAGAAACCCAGCAGTAATTGCTGACAACGTTGGAGACAACGTTGGTGACTGTGCTGGAATGGCAGCAGATTTATTTGAAACATATGCTGTTACTATTGTTGCAACTATGGTTTTATCATCAATTTTCTTCGTAGGTGATCTTAATATGATGATCTATCCTCTTACAATTGGTGCTGCTTGTTTATTAACATCCATTATAGGTACATTCTTTGTTAAACTTGGAAAAGATAACAATGTGATGAACGCTTTATACAAAGGATTTATTGTATCTGCCGTTGCATCATTAGCTATTCTTTGGCCTGTAACTGATCATGTAATTGGTTTTACAAATGAATACACTGTTAATGGAAATACATTTAATGGAATGGATTTATATTATTGTGGAGTAATTGGTTTAGTTATTACTGGTTTATTAATATGGATTACAGAATATTATACAGGAACAAATTATAGACCTGTTAAATCTGTAGCTTTATCATCAACAACTGGTCACGGAACTAACGTTATCCAAGGTTTGGCTGTATCAATGGAAGCAACAGCAATACCTGCGTTAATCATTGTTGCAGGTATCTTAATTACAAATTCTATTGCTGGACTATTTGGTATTGCAATTGCAGTTACAACGATGTTAGCGTTAGCTGGAATGGTTGTTGCGTTAGATGCTTACGGCCCAGTAACTGACAATGCTGGAGGGATCGCGGAAATGTCTAACTTGGATAAAAAAGTTAGAAAAACAACTGATGCTTTAGATGCCGTTGGTAACACTACAAAAGCTGTAACAAAAGGATATGCGATTGGTTCTGCAGGTTTAGGTGCACTAGTTTTATTTGCAGCTTACACTGAAGATATCAAACATTTTTCTAAAGAAGCAGGTTCTGCTCTTGAAGGTATCGTTGTAACTTTTGATTTATCAAATCCATATGTTGTTGTTGGTTTATTAATTGGTGGAATGTTACCTTACTTGTTTGGTTCTATGGGAATGCAAGCTGTTGGAAGAGCAGGTGGTGCCGTTGTTGTAGAAGTTAGAAGACAGTTTAAAAAATTTCCAGGTATCATGAAAAGAAAACAAAAACCTGATTATGCAAAATTAGTTGACTTGTTGACTGTTGCTGCGATTAAAGAAATGATAATTCCATCTTTATTACCAGTACTATCTCCTGTAGTTTTATATTTTATAATTCTATCAATAGGTGGGCAGGTAGCTGCATTAGCTGCAGTTGGAGCTATGCTTTTAGGAGTTATTATTACTGGATTATTTGTTGCTGTTTCCATGACTGCTGGTGGTGGAGCTTGGGATAATGCAAAAAAATATATCGAAGATGGAAATCACGGTGGAAAAGGTTCAGAAGCACATAAAGCAGCTGTAACAGGTGACACTGTTGGAGATCCTTACAAAGATACTGCTGGCCCAGCTGTTAATCCAATGATTAAAATCACAAACATAGTAGCTTTACTATTATTAGCTGTTATCGCTGGCTAATACTTTCTCGTTTTTTGGCCCTCGTTCCAAGAGGGTCATTTAACTTTTGTCTCATGCTAGACATAAAGCTATAAATAAAAGTTTCCTTGTCAAAACCTGATTTTGTAGAATATTCAGCTATTTTTAATTCTTCCATTTTGTTTTTATCGTAAAAAATTTTTTTTTCCAATATACCGTATTTGTTGATTTCAAGAACCAAAACATTGTTTTCAATAATTTTCATTCTTCCTAGATTTTTGATTCTTGATTGAGTTTTTTTTCTTTCAATATATATCCATACATCGTTGTCAAACTTGCTTCTAGTTGATGGATTGCCTAAAATTTTTAATATGTCATTTGTGTTTGATGTTTTAACCTTTAAATCATTTTGTTTTTTCTCCAAAAAATGTATTCCATGATGCTTTATGACAGGTTTAGTAGAACAATTTGAAACTATTAAAAGAAAAAAAGTTATATATAATATTTTATTCATGAATACTAAATACATATATATTTATAATAATTTGATTAATTTCACTAGAAATAAAGATTTATATAAGTATTTAAATAGAGAAGATAGTTTTTCTGATAGATTAACTTTATTTTTACTTCATTTTTCATTTTTCCTCAAAAATTATAAAAATGAAGAAAATAAAAAAGTATTACAAGAAATTTACGACTTCAACTTCAGGCAATTAGAATTGAGTATTAGAGAAATTGGATATGGAGATCAATCTATAAACAAAAAAATGAAAGATTATATTAATTTGTTTCATTCTATGGTTTCAGAGATTCATTTTTGGGACGATTTATCAAAATCAGATAAAATTGAAAAATTATCAATATTTTTAGAGGATTTTAACAATATTGATAATTTACTTGAATATTTTGATGAATTTAACTTAAATTTATCAAAAAAAACTTTGAATTATTATTTAAAAAGTGTAAGTAACCCATAATTATGGCTGTACCTAAACGAAAACAAACCCCATCCAGAACTGGAATGAGAAGGGCACAAACAATGAAATTTTCAACCAAAAATATAGTTGAGGATAAAAAATCAGGCGAATACAGACTTTCTCATCACTTAGATTTAAAAACTGGTATGTATAAGGGTAGACAAGTTTTAGACCCAAAAGAATAGTAAATTTATCTTAATGTCCGAAAAAATTAAAATTGCAGTTGATGCAATGGGAGGTGACGGTTCACCAAAAAAAGTTATAGATGGTATTATTTACAACCATCAATCAAATAAAAAAATTTTTTACAAAATATTTGGAGATAAGAATAAAATTTCTCCATTAATTGAAAATAAAATTAATAAAGAGTTCTATGAAATTTTCCATACAGAGAATGCAATTAAAAGTACAGATAGTCCTTTAGAAGGCGCAAAAAGAGGAAAAGACACAAGCATGTGGCTTGCTATTCAAAGCGTTAAAGAAAAACAGGCTGATATAGTAATATCTGCTGGCAATACTGGCGCTCTA
Organism: Candidatus Pelagibacter ubique HIMB140; assembly: GCF_025558165.1. NCBI lineage: Bacteria > Pseudomonadati > Pseudomonadota > Alphaproteobacteria > Candidatus Pelagibacterales > Candidatus Pelagibacteraceae > Candidatus Pelagibacter > Candidatus Pelagibacter communis. Next base: position 148,932 of record NZ_LAMZ01000001.1, read on the forward strand.
TTAGTTGTATCAAAATTAAATCTTAAAATGATTGAAAATATAGATAAACCAGCTCTATCTGCGCTTTGGCCAAATAAAAAAGGCATGAGTGTTGTATTAGATCTCGGAGCTAATATTGAGTGTAGTTCAAAAAATTTAAGTGATTTTTCTTCTATGGGAGCTGCTCTTTATAATTCATTATACCCAGATGAAATAGCCAATGTTGCTTTATTGAATATTGGTTCAGAAGAATTAAAAGGTAATGAAGTAATAAAAGAAACATATCAAATTCTTAATGACAAAAAATCTGAAAATTTTAATTTCTCAGGCTACATCGAAGGTAACCACATTATGGATGGTGAAGTTGATGTAATTGTATCAGATGGATTTACAGGAAATGTAGCATTAAAAACAGCTGAAGGGACGGCAAATTTTATTACAAGTGAATTAAAAAAAGCGATGACTGGTAATTGGATAGGAAAACTATCTTCTCTTTTAAACATTTCAAATTTAAAAAAATTTAAAAAAAGATTAGATCCAAGACTGTACAATGGTGCAATTTTTATAGGTTTAGATTCTCCAGTAGTAAAAAGTCATGGTGGTACTGATTACGTTGGCTTTGCTAACTCATTAGATGTTTGCCATAGAATTGTTAAAGGTAATTTGATAGAAAAGATTAAAAAGAATCTTTAAATGAGAATAAATTTAACTAAAAAAGATTTAGTTAATTTAGTTTATATGCAACTAGGTTTTTCTAAACAGATTTCAGAAAATTTAATTGATGATTTTTTATCAACAATTGTTTCCAACATTAAATCTGAGAAAAAGCTAAAATTATCTAAATTTGGAACTTTTTCCATAAGACAAAAAAAAAGTAGAATTGGTAGAAACCCAAAAACTAAGGAAACTAAAGTAATAACTAGTAGGGATGTTGTTTTATTTAAACCTTCAAAAGAATTTAAAGAGTTTATAAATCTTAAAGATTATGGATAAAGCTGATCAAGCTTATAAAACTATTGGTGAAGTTGCTAAAATTTTAGACTTAAAAGTCAATAAGAAAGGTTCTTTGCCTACTCACATAATAAGATTTTGGGAAACACAGTTTAAACAAATCAAGCCAAAAATTCTTAATTCAAATAGAAGATATTACGATGAAAAAAATATTGATCTTCTTAAGAAGATTAAATATTTGCTTAAAGACCGAGGAATGACAATTAATGGAGTTAAAAAGATCCTTGATAATGAAGATACTTTAAAGCTTGACGAAATGGCAGATAAATCTATAAAAGCTGAAAAATTAAAAAATAAGTTAACTAAAATATCAAATATTTTAAAAACACTAAAATAAATGGCAAAAAAAACACACGTAAAAGTTAGAATGGTACCTGAAGCTAAACCAGATAGTCCTTACTTTTATTATTTAAAAAAACCAGCAGGTGGTGAGAAAGCAAAAGTGAAATTATCTGCAAAAAAATATAATCCTGATACTAGAAAACACGAAATGTTTGTGGAGAAAAAGCTTCCACCACATAGTAAATAAACTATTTTTTTTTAAAATTTCTTCTTTCGTAATCAATATAAGACCAAATCATATTTTTCCAAATACGATTAGTTATCTTTGGATCTATGCCTTGTTTTAAGGATTTTGCTTTAATTTTTTTTAAAATAAAATTAATTCTTTTCTTATCTACGATTTCTTTTTTAAATTCTTTAAGCTTTAAAACTTCCTCGACTAGTTTTGTTCTATATTTTATAAGTGATAACAGTTTATTATCTAATTTATCTAGCTTAACTCTTATTAAATCTAGTTTTTTTTTATTATTTGGCGACATTTAATTTATTGGAATACTTAATAATTATTATATTTATCTGAGCATGTACAGTGAGAATAATCATTTAAATAATCAACTTAAATTGTGGATGCTGTCATTATTAGTTTTAGTTTCTTTAATAATATTAGTTGGAGGCTTGACTAGATTAACTGACTCTGGTCTATCAATTACTACTTGGGAATTATTTGTTGGTTTTTATCCTCCTTTTACAAATGATAAATGGTTGGAATACTTTAGTTTATATAAAACAATTCCTGAATACAGCCAACAAAACTTCAATATGACACTTGATGAATTTAAAGTTATATTCTGGTGGGAGTGGGGACACAGGCAGTTAGGGAGAATAATTGGTTTAACTGTATTGCTCCCAATGGTTTATTTTTCAGTAAAACATGGAGTTTGGATTATAAAGAAATATGGACTTATTTTTTTACTGGTTTGTTTTCAAGGATTTTTAGGTTGGTACATGGTATCAAGTGGATTAGTTGAAAGAATTGATGTCAGCCATTATAGACTAGCAATACATTTAGTTACAGCATTTATCATTTTATCAATTGTATATTGGCAATTTTTAAAGTTATCATCCTCTTCAAATCAAACAATTTCAATTAATCTTTTTATAGTAAAAATTTTTTTAGTTTTATTATTTTTGCAACTAATTATAGGTGCTTTTGTATCTGGTATGGATGCTGGTAAAATCTATAACACTTGGCCATTGATGGGAGTTAATTATTTTCCTGATGATAGTAGTTTTAAAGAGTTTTTGAATTTAAAAGTTTTTGATAATCCCTCTATTGTTCAATTTATACATAGAAATTTAGCATACTTAATTATTGTCTCTTATGCCTTAATCCTCTTTAAGGTAATTAATACTGGAAACAAAAAATTATACAAACCTATCACAGTAATTGGTTTGGCTTTGGCATTTCAAATTTTTCTTGGAGTGATAACTATTTTATCTGGTGTAAAAATGTTATTTGCATCTTTACACCAGATAAATTCTATTTTGATAATACTTTCAACTTTGTATTTTATATTTATCTTAAAATATAAAATACAAAATAATTAATTTCTATTTGTAGACATATTAATAAAATTAACTAACTGCTTTTAAATTATCTTTTGATGATTTGTCTAAAGCTTGATCTAAATCATCAATGATATCATCAATATGTTCTAAACCAATACAAAGTCTAACATATCCAGGGGTTACACCTGAAGCAGCTAATTCATCCTCATTTAATTGACTGTGAGTAGTTGTTGCTGGGTGTATTGCTAAACTTCTAGCATCACCTATATTAGCAACGTGATAAAACATTTTTAAAGCCTCAATGAACCTTGTACCAGCTTCGATACCACCAGCTAATTCAATACCAACTAAAGCACCATTACCATTTTTAAGATATTTTTTTGCTCGACTTGATATCTCTTCATTATGTTCAGTAGCATAAATAACCCTTTTAACTGCTTTATGATTTTTTAAGTACTCTACAACTTTTGCAGCATTATCACAGTGTTGTTTCATTCTTAAAGCAACTGTTTCAAGTCCCTGTATAACGCCGAATGCATTATCTGGAGAAAGTGCTGATCCTAAATCTCTTAACAAAGTTACTCTTGCTCTTACTGCAAAAGCAACATTTGCTCCTGTTAATTCAGGCACAGCTTTACCCCAAACAACTCCTCCATAACTTGCATCAGGTTCATTAAATAGTGGCTGTCTTTTTGGATCTGCTGTCCAATCAAAATTCCCACCATCTACTAGTGCGCCTCCAACTACTGTTCCATGACCTGCTATATATTTTGTTAAAGAATAAACAACCACAGCAGCACCATGTTCAATTGGTTTACAAATCACTGGTGCAGCAGTGTTATCCAAGATTAATGGAATGTTATATTTTCTACCAATATCTGAAACTTCTTTAATTGGAAAAACTCTTAAATATGGGTTTGGCAATGTTTCTCCGTAAAAAGCTCTAGTTTTATCGTCTATTGCTTTTTCAAAGTTTTTTGGATCAGATGGATCTGCATACCTTACTTCTATACCAAGCTTACTTAAAGTATGTGTAAACAACGAAACTGTTCCACCATATAGATCTGTTGAACTAACAATATTGTCTCCAGCTTGAGCAACGTTTAATATTGCAAAAGTAGATGCAGTTTGACCAGACGCTACAGTTAAACTTGCAAGACCACCTTCAAGAGCAGCGATTCTCTTTTCCAACACATCGTTAGTTGGATTCATTATTCGTGTATAGATATTTCCAAACTCTTTTAACGCAAATAAATTAGCTGCGTGTTCAGTGTTATTAAATTGATACGAGGTTGTTCTATAAATTGGAACTGCTACTGAATTTGTAGCTGGATCACTTCTGTAATCTCCACCATGTATCGCAATAGTTTCTGGATTATTTCTTTTTGTACTCATTTTTACTCCTTTTTTAGTGCTTCTGCTTTATGCAAGGCGCACAATACAGTTCAAATGCCTACCGATTATAATTTTATGAAAATTCCATTTTAGCAGTTTTATGCCCGCAATAGGATCAAATCGGCAAGTGATAAATAGCATATTAGTTATGTTTTACAAGCTAAATATAAAATTGACTTTGAATAATTTAATAGTATTAATCCTCGCACAATGACAAAATTCACAAAAAAAGATCAAGTTACATCATCTTGGTACGAGATAGATGCTAAAAATGCAGTTGTCGGAAGATTAGCGACCGTTGTATCTAATATTATTAGAGGTAAAAATAAGACTACTTATACACCTCACATGGATGATGGTGATTTTGTTGTGGTAAAAAATATCGAGCAAGCAAAATTTACTGGTAAGAAGTTTCAAAATAAAAAGTACTATAGACATACAGGACATCCTGGTGGAATTAAAGTTACTACACCAGAAAAACTTCATGAAAAAAAACCTGGAGAAACTTTGAAACTAGCAGTTAAAAGAATGTTACCAGGTGGTGTTTTGGGTAGAAAACAATTAACAAAATTAAAAATTTATTCAGGAAGTGAACATCCTCATGCTGCACAAAATCCAAAAGTTATTGAATTAGATAAACTAAACAATAAAAACATTTCAAGAAATTAATATGGAAAACGTACAATCAAACACAAAAACTCCAAAATTAAAGTTAGATTTTAAAGATAGTAAGTACGCGACAGGTAGAAGAAAAACTTCAATAGCGAAAGTTTGGTTAAAAAAAGGTTCTGGTAAAATTTATGTAAATGGCAAATTATATAATGAATATTTTGCTGATGAAATTCACAAAATGCAAATTACAAGACCTTTTGAGATTATAAATCAAGCTACAGATTATGATGTTAGATGTAGCGTAAAAGGTGGTGGACCTACAGGTCAAGCTGGAGCAATGGTTCATGGTATTTCTAAAGCTTTGGTTCTCTTTGATGAAAATTTAAAAGCAACATTGAAAACTGAAAAGCTTACAACCAGAGATTCTAGAGCTGTTGAGAGAAAAAAACCTGGTAGAAGAAAAGCTAGAAGAAGCTTCCAGTTTTCTAAAAGATAATTTTTTTTACAATTTAAACTGCTATAATAAAAAATGCCTAAGCTTAATGCATTAGTTGCCGGATCCACAGGATATATTGGTGTTCAATTGATCAAGTTATTAATTAACCACAAATATATTAATATTAAATATCTATGTGGAAATTCGTCTGTTGGAAAAAATATTTCTTATTATGATAAATCTCTATCAAAAAAAAAATTACCTAAAATCGTAAAATTTAATCCTAAATTGTTAAATGGTATCGATGTTGTCTTTACAGCTCTGCCAAATGGTGAAGCTCAAGATATAGCAAAAAAACTTAATGATAATATTACTCTAATTGATTTAGCAGCAGATTTTAGATTAAAAAAAGTTAATGATTATTTAAAATGGTATAAACAAAAACATCGTGCTCCAAAACTACAGAAGAAAAGCATTTATTGTTTACCCGAAATAAATCGTGATGAATTAAAAAATCACAATATTATTTCATGTCCAGGATGTTATCCAACATCAATATTATTACCTCTTGTCCCGCTAATTAAAAAAAAATTAGTTAAATTAGACAATATAATTATTGATTCAAAATCTGGATATTCTGGTGCTGGGAGAGGAGTTCATAAAAAATATAAAGATAAGAATTTATACGAGTCTTTAAGTGCTTATGGTATTGGTTTTCATAGACATAATTCTGAAATTCATCAATTTTTAAGCAAATTTACAAATAAAAATTTTCAATTTAGTTTTACTCCACATTTATCTCCAATGTTTAGAGGCATATTAAGTACAATTTATTTAGAATTAGAAAAAAATGTTAATCAATCAAAAATCATCAAAACACTTAAGGTCTCTTATAAGGGAGAAAATTTTGTTAAAATATTAGACTCTGATAAACTTTTGAGCACAAATGATGTTATCAATACAAACAATTGCTTTATCACAGTGTGTAAATCAAAATATAAAAACAAAATAATCATTATTTCTGCAATAGATAATTTAATCAAAGGTGGAGCAGGTCAGGCTGTTCAAAATTTAAATAATAAATTTAATTTTCCCGAAAGAACTGCTTTAAAATGAAATATTTGTTAATTATTTTTCTAATTTTTTTATGTAATTGTTCTTTAAATAAAGATTCTCAGTATTGGACACAACATCCAGCTGAAAATAAAAAAAAACAAAAAAAAATAACTGAAATACTTAAAAAGTTAGACGACATAACAAAAATGACATTAGAAGAATATGAGATTTATATAGATGACTATACTAAAAAAAGTAAATATCCAGATATAAGCAAATGAATAATATAGTAAATGTTGCAGTTGTTGGACTTGGTCAAGTTGGTAATTATCTATTTAATGAACTAATTGTTAAAAAAAAAGATATTGAACTTAAAACAGGAAAAAGAGTTAACGTAGTAGCTATTTCTGCCAAAAATATAAATAAAAAAAGAAAATATAAAATTAATAGAAAAATTTTTTATAAAAACCCTTTTGAAATTTTTAAAAAAGAAAAAGTTGATATATTATTTGAAGTAATTGGACAATCTGATGGGGTTTCTAAAAAATTAGTTGAAACTGCTTTAAAGAATAAAATTCATGTAATTACTCCAAATAAAGCTTTAATTTCAAAACATGGAAACAATTTAGCAAAACTAGCTGAAAAAAATAATGTTAATCTAGAATTCGAGGCATCTGTTGCTGGTGGGATACCGATATTGAGATCTATTAAAGAGGGATTAGCTACAAATAAATTATCTAAAGTTTATGGAATTTTAAACGGTACTTCAAATTATATATTGTCAGAGATGGAAAATTCTGAGCAAAATTTTGCTGATGTTTTGAAAAAAGCTCAAATACTTGGATATGCTGAGCCAGGAAATCCAAAATTAGATTTAAATGGTTTTGACGCATTTGCAAAAGTGAGAATTTTATCCGCTTTGGCTTTTAATAGTAAAATATCAAATAAAAAATGTTTAATGGAAGGAATAGAAAAGATTGATTTAAAAGATATTAAAATTGCAAATCAATTAGATTTAAGAATTAAACTACTGGGTATCTCTGAACTCAAAAATAATCAACTTTTTGAAACTGTTCATCCATGTCTTGTAAGTAAAAAATCATATATTGGTAATGTAAATGGAGTAATGAATGCTGTTATCCTTAATGGCAAACCAGTAGGAGAAAGTGTATTACAAGGGGAGGGTGCTGGACCAGGTCCCACTTCATCATCTTTATTATCTGACTTATTATCTATTTTAAGAGGAAACATTAAAAAGCCATTTGGCGTAAGTGTAAATAAGCTTAAAACTTTAAAGACTTACAACGTAAATAATTATGTTAATTCTTTATATTTAAGATTTGAAGTTAAAGATAAACCAGGCGTTTTATCTCAAATAACCAATCGTTTAGCTAAATATAAAATTTCTGTCAAAAGATTAATCCAAACCCCAGATAAAAAAAATAATAAAGCTACAATCGTAATAGTTACTCATAAAACCACAGAATTAAATTGTAATAGCTGTTTATCTATATTTAAAAAAAATAAGAATATCTTAAAATCCCCTATGTTAATTAGATTGCTTGATTAATGGAAATATATTTCAAACTTATTGAAGTATTATTTCCAGTATTTTTTGTTGTTGGGATTGGATATTATCTTGGTAAGAAAAAACCAGATTTTGATAATTCTTTTATAACTACTTTTGCCTCAAATGTTGGTACACCTGCAATGGTTATATATTCTATTACTTCTACAGGTATAACATTTGAACAATATACCAGTTATTTTATTTATTATTTAATTGCCATTGCTGGTTTTGGTTTAACAGGCATAATTATTTTATATCTATTAAAAACTAAAGATATCATTAGAGAAATCCCAGTTTTTCTTCTTCCTAATAATGGAAATATGGGTATTCCTATTTGTCTTTTTGCTTACGGTTCACAAGGTTTAGGAATAGCTGCATCAATATCTTCACTTATAATTTTACTTCACTTTACCTTAGGAGTGTTTCTAGCCGACAGAAAATTTGACTTTAATATTTTAATTAAAAATCCACCTTTTTACGCAATTATATTTTCTGTTACCTTTATTTATTTTGACTTGGAAATGCCCAAGGCAATTATTAATTTAACTGAATTGTTAACATATACTGCAATTGTTTTAATATTAATGTCGTTAGGAATTGCATTAACAAAATTAAAAGTTTTTTCTTTAACTAATTCAATAATTGCCTCTATTGGAAGGGTAATCATTGGACCTATAATTGGTTTTTTAATTATAATTTTTTTCGATCTTTCAGGATTTGGTGCTGGTGTAATTTTAGTTCAATCTGCTATGCCAAGCGCTATTTTAAATTATTTAATTGGATCAATGTACTCACCAAAGGAAATAGTAGATAACATAGCTAGCACGATTGTTGTTTCTACATTAATGTCATTTATTACAGTTCCAATAGTCGTATTCTTTGCTTTAAAATACTTCTATTAAGATATATCTTTCAGTTGTGAAGGCTATAATTTTAAATGCATCTGCTTGGATGATTGTCCCTGTTATGGATGCGTTTGCTAAATATTTAAGCTCATCAATGGATGTTTTGCAAATAACATGGGCTAGATATTTTTTTACAGTAGTTTTTACTCTGTCTTTAATGCTTATATTTTATAGAAAGTCATTAGTTTGGACTAAAAAACCGGCTCTTCAACTAATAAGAGGTTTGATATTTGTTTTTTCTACGTATTTATTCTTTTATGCGATTTCTGAAATTTCACTCCCTAAAGCTTTAACTTTAGCATTTGTAGCACCAATTTGTGTCACAGCTTTATCTCCATTTTTTTTAAATGAGAAAGTAGGAATGAAAAGATGGACTGCTGTATCGTTAGGATTTGTTGGTACTTTGATTGTTATTAGACCTGGATTTATTGAACTTAATTTAGCTACTTTAGCTGCTTTAGGTAATGGAATTTGTTATGGATTTTACCTTATTATAACAAGAAAACTTAGTACTTCAGATAACCCTCTTTTAACGCTTTTGCTTTCAGGTTTAATAGGAACGGTCATTATTAGCTTATTTATGCCTTCTGTATGGGTAAATCCTTCTACAAATCAGTGGATTTTAATGGCTTTAATCGGCCTTATAGCCTCTGTAGCCCATCTTTTCTTAATTTTATCGCTCAAATATGCTGATGCCTCAAAATTAGCTCCTTTGGGCTATACAGAAATCATAACAAACATATTAATTAGCTATTATTTCTTTCATGAATTACCGGATAATTGGACTTATTTAGGTCTTTTTATAATTGTCTTAAGTGGTCTCTATATAACCAGAAGAGAATACATTTTAAAAAGAAGTAATTAATAGTATTTATTTGTATACTAATTATTAATGTTTTACATTAATATATTTTATTAAATTATTGTAATTATTGAATAAATTATTTATATATAAATATAATTAAAATGCATTAATATTTGTTGAAGTAAAGTAATATTTTGGTTTTTTAACTAAAATCATAAATATTAATAGCTTTTTTGGATCACATTGATTTAGAAAAAAATACTAATTTTAGCTAAAACGTTGACAAATAATTTAAATTGCTAGAAGTGTTTAATTGCAACATTTTTTTACTAATAAAATTCTAAATTTATCTTTGCATCAAAAATTGTAGGGCAGGTGGCTTTAAAAAGCTGTAAAATAAAGCAAATTTAAGACATTAAAAAAGGGTTGATATCATTGAATAATAGAGCAATGCAGTAATAGAATATGCTCTTTAATCGCCCATAGAGGGTATTTATTTAGTTATATTAGAATATATAGTACAACTGAAGGGTGAATAGTGCTATTTACATGATTATTCATGAAAATCGTCTAAAAGTCTTTAATTTCAACACTTTTTTAACCTTAAATGTCAATTTTTTCAGATCTAAGTAAGCGCAGCTTAGTCTTAATTCCGCCTTTTCCTGAGTATCCTCCAAGAGATCCGTCAGTCATAATTACCCTGTGACAAGGTATTTTCGGAGGATATGGGTTTTTCCCAACTGCATTTGCTACCGCTCTATGAGCTTTAGGCTTCCCAATAGCTTTTGCCACCTGAAGGTAAGTTCTTACTTCTCCTTTAGGTATTTTTTTCAAATAATTCCAAACTTTTAACTGAAATTTAGTCCCTTTTAAGTTCATATAATTCAAATCTTGTATTTTTTGCAATTTTATCATATAATTTTCTCGCTGTCTCATTGGAAGAGTGGGTTATCCAACGAATTCCATCCCAATTATTCTCTTTAGATAAAGATTCTATGTATTTTATAAGTTTTTGAGCTATTTTCTGGCCTCTAAAATGTTCATCTACAAATAAATCATCTAAAAATCCAATATATTGACCTTTAATTGGTCTTGGCATTGTTCTGTAATGTGCAATTCCAACAATTTTATCTTCAATTTCGTAACATATTCCATTCACAACATGATTTTCATCGTGTATCCAACTCCATAAAGTATCTAAAATCTCTTGTTTCATAGGAACTTTGTAAAATTTTGCGTAACCGCAATATAATTTTATCCAATTTTCCTTATCTTTTCTTTTAATTTCTCTAATCATTTACATTAGTTATTTGTCTTAAATTATTGTAATAATTATCTTTTTTGGTTTATAAAATAATACAGTTCTTTTATTCCATTACTCGCATTTCTTTGGAAGATTGCAGGTATTAATCCATGAATTAAAGCCATAAATCCACCAGTAATCATTTTTGAGCCTACTTTGAACGCTACGCTCATATGTTCTGCATAACTTTCATTAACTGAATTAAGATGTTCTTGTGATTTTTTGATCATAATATTTATTAATTATTAGTATTGACTATTAAAATCTATTAATATATTACTAATGATAATTAATTGTTATCAATAGTAATAATATGAGTGAGTTAACTACAGATTTGAAAATTCTTCATGAGGCTACATTAGAAAATTTAAAAAACTCTAAGGCAAATAATACATTAAGAGCTTATAAATCTGATTTTAAAGACTTTGGATCTTTTTGTTCCAGGCATGGATTAAACTCATTACCAACTGAGCCTAAAATAGTTTCATTATATTTGACCCATCTTTCTAAAAATTCAAAATTCAGTACTTTAAGAAGACGTCTCGTGTCTATTAGCATGGTTCATAAACTTAAAGGTCATTATTTGGATACTAAACACCCAATAATTGTTGAAAATTTAATGGGAATTAGAAGAGTTAAAGGCAGCATTCAAAAAGGTAAAAAACCTATATTAATCAATCATTTAAAATTAATAATTAATTCAATAAATGAGCAAAAGACAAATGAAACTAAGAAGCTTAGAGATAAAGCGATAATTCTAATTGGTTTTGGAGGCGGTTTTAGACGAACAGAGTTAATATCAATTGATTATGAAGATTTAGAATTTGTACCTGAAGGTCTGAAAATAACTCTTAAAAAATCAAAAACTGATCAATTTGGCGAAGGAATGATTAAAGGTCTACCCTACTTTAATGATAAAAACTATTGTCCTGTAATTAATCTTAAAAACTGGTTAGAAATTTCCGACATTAAATCTGGTCCTATTTTTAGAAGATTTTCAAAAGGTTCAGTTTTAACTAACAATCGATTAACTGACCAATCTGTAGTTTTGATGATTAAAGAATATTTAAGATTAGCAGGAATAGAAAACAAAAACTTTGCAGGTCATAGTTTAAGATCTGGTTTTGCTACTGTTGCGGCTGATTCAGGTGCAGATGAGCGGAGTATTATGGCAATGACTGGTCATAAAACAACGCAAATGGTAAGAAGATACATCAAGGAAGCAAATTTGTTTAAAAATAACGCATTAAATAAGATTAAAATTATTTAAATTACAAACCTGCAGGTTTCTCATTTTTTTTTTTAAAAAAATGAAAAATTATTCTTAAAATAAATCCAATAATTATTCCATATTTATTTCTTAAGGCTCTGTAATATTCTTTTTGGTATTTAATTAGAAGTTTATTACTATTAAACATATAACCTTTAGTATATGACCACCTCTTGCTTTCATTTTTTTTTGAAACAATAAATTGAACTCTTTTACAAAATTTAATTTTTTTGATCACTTCATTATCTTTAAAATATTCTAGCAAGGCTCTCTCAGGATTAAGTTTTTTAGAAATTAAGTATTTATAATTATTTTTATTATCCAAATATTCATTTATACCCAATGTATCTTCTAATATAAATGAAGGAAATATATGATGTCTATCTGTTACACCTCCATATTTTTCACCTTCCAATATGTAGAAAGAATCATTTTTCAATATTGGATGATAGTCAATATAGTAAAAATCAGATCTGGTAAGTATTATTCTATCATATTTAATTAATTCATTTTTATAATTATTTTTTAAAAAATGTCTTAAGGCAAAAATGATTGCACCCGACCCTCTAAAATTTTCTATACCACCACCAAGACCTTCAATTTCATTATTTTTATAGATATTATATAATCTATTTGAAAAGTAATTTTTATAATAATCCCACCAGTTAGCATATTCATCTATTTCCCATACAAATTTTGCTTTAGCATATAACGAATTAGATTTATTTGATGTTTTACCAAACAATAAAGCAAGATCTGCTGAATAAGGTTTCAATAAATATTTATACATAGAATTCCATGTATCTTCACCACCTCTGGCATTACCCATTAATATTACTAAGGTTTTGATATTCATTGTATTTATTTAAATAAAGATGCTTTATCACCAAGGCTTATATTTATAAAATATTTAGATATTTTAGTTTCATTAAACAATTTAAAATATTTTTTCTGACCAGATCTGGCAATCTTCTGTCTTATCTTATCCTTTTTAGAATAGAATTTAATTTTTTCAGCTAAATCATTTATATTTTTATAAAAAACAATTTCTTTTTTATTAAAAAAATCTCTCATTTGTACTTTTTCATCAATAAATGTAAGTAAACCATTTCCCATTATTGAAGCAATTCTGTTACTAGAATAATATTTAGTAGGATTACCTCTACTAAGATTAAGTCCCATTTTTGAATTTATAAGTGCATTGTTAAATTCATTTCCCCAAATAGGTTGTTTATTTGAAAATCCATAAAAATCATATTTGATATCAGGAATTTTTTTAACAAGTTTGTCTAAAAAGTTAATTCTTTCATCTTCCGTTCCTTCTTTTAAAGTAGCTCTATTCACTCCATGACTCATTGCATAAAATAAATCTTTTTTAGGACGCATTTTGTATACCTCAAAACTCTCAATATTTTTATCAACAGGCACAAAGAAAAAATGAAAATTATTATTTTTTATTTCTTTTTTTAATACAGATGGATCTGTTGTAACGAAGTTATGATCAACAAAATTTGAATATAGTTTGATGTTAGAAATGTTTTGTTTCGAATAGTTAAGACTAGGCATTACTGGGTCTTCATTCCATTGTGACAAAATAAGATTTTTATTAATTGATTTAAATTCATCAAGTGTGCTGAGATCGATATTTTTAGTATGACCAAAAAAAACAATATCTGGATTATAATTTTTAAAAGTTTCAATTAAGAATTTTTGAAAATTATTTTTGTTAGGAATTAAACTAAACGATTTGTTGTTTCTTAAAAAATCTCTATCACTAATTTCTAATACATCATGACCATTTCTTATAAAACCGTTAGTAAATTTTTTCCCTAAAGAAATATTAAAAAGCCTATGATTAAGTTTCTGACCTTGATTGTATAAATTTATTATTTTTAATTTTTTTTTATTAAAATTAATTTTAAAAAAAGGAATGCAACTTTCACGAAGCTGGTCTATTAATTTAGTATTTTCACTAATTAAATGTTTTATGTTATTTCGACCTTTTAATTGTAAAGATTTCCTTTTTTTTTTGTTTTTAATTAAATTTTTAATTTCTAAATAAAGTTCTTTAGAATTAAGATTTTTTAAAATTATAGCCGCATCAGTTGTCTCAGTCAGACCCCCTCTATTACTTATGATTGTAGCACATCCCCTTGAAGAAGCTTCAAGTGATGTTCTTCCAAAAGGTTCTTCCCATCTTGATGGAACAACAGCTATTTCAGATTGGTTTAAAATATTTAAGGTTTTTTTATGGTTAAGAAAACCAAGTTCTTTATGTCTATTATGATTAATATAAATATTTCTTCTATCTTCATCACCTAATGAGCATGCATTCCAATCAGGATATTCATCAAGTATTTTTATAATTGCTGTTTTAAATATATCATAGCCTTTAGAATAATTTAATCTTCCAACAAATATTATATTTTTTCTTTTTTTGCTTTTTTTTTGCTTATTTACACTTGGATAAACTGTTTCTGTTTTGGTTTGTAATTTTTTGTCTAAATTTAAAAAAAATCTTTCTCGCACCCACTCACTTACAAAAATAATTTTTTCAACAGAGTCTAATAACTTTAATCTTTCTTTTATAGTTTTAGATCCTTTCATAGATAATGGATCATTATGAAAATAAAAAATGAATTTATTTTTAATTAAATTTGTTAATTTAAATAATAACTGAGGTCTATTATGAATCTCTATAAGGTCAAAAAAGTGATTATTTATTTCTTTAGATAATTTATAGGCATATTCATTTGTTGTGCTTTTAAACTTATTTTTTATATTATTTAATTTTATATTTTTATAATTAACTGTTAAATAATCCTGATACGTAGTATGACCATAAATTATATTCCCTTTTTTATATTTTGATTTTTTAAAAAATTCTGAAACCCAAAGTGATGCAGCCGAAGCTTTTTTGTAAGAATAATTTTCTTTGTAAGGTAATATTGTTGCAATCTTAAGATTTTTTTTTGGTAAAATCATAAATAATTTTTGATCTTTCTTTTCTATCTTTTTTTAACTTATATTCAAATGAAAGCGCTTTTGATTTCGAATAAAATCTTTTTTTATAAATTAATTTCCATTTATAACCTCTTGTAGATTTAGCACCTCTATTAGTATTATGATTTAATAGTCTTTTATTTATGTCATTTGTATAGCCAACGTATGTCTTTTTTGGATAATCTTCTAAAGTTTTGATTAAATAAACGTAATAAACCATTAAGGCTTATATCATAACTGGCGGTCCCTAGGGGAATCGAACCCCTCTTTCGAGGATGAAAACCACGTGTCCTAACCGATAGACGAAGGGACCGAATTGCTGCTTTTTATTGTAAAAAAGACGATTAATCAAGCTTATCGTATTAATTTTTGATTTAATTTTACAACCTTTTTAAGGCTTGAGTGTTTATGTGTCACTAAAGTTTCAGAAATAAATTTATCTTTATTAGTTTTTATGCCCGAAACTAATTCACCAGAGGTTATACCAGTTGCGCAAAAGATTGAGTCACCTTTGATAATTTCATTCAAATCATATTTTTTTGTAAAATCTGTAATACCCATATCTTTGGCTCTTTTCTTGTCTTTATCTGTTTCAAATAAAAATCTACCTTGAAAACCACAATCAAAAGCATCTAATGCAGCAGCCGCTAAGACTCCTTCTGGTCCCCCTCCTGTCCCTAAAAAAATATCAACAGAGTATTTTTCATCAGTTACCAATAGTGCTCCAGAAACATCTCCATCAGATATAAATTTAATTTTTACATTTAAATCTCTTAATTCAGAAATAATTTTATTATGTCTAGGCCTTTCCAAAATACATGCAGTTAAATTCTCTGGTTTTTTATTTAAGTATTCGCTTAAATTAAAAATATTTTTTTTAACTGAATAATCTAAATCAACAACGTTTCTCTCCCTTACTTTAGTTGAGATTTTTTCCATGTAAGTTTCAGGTGCCTTAAATAGATTGTCTTTTTCTGCAATTGCAATTACTGATAAGGCTCCAGGAAGATTGTTAGCTGCAAAATTAGTTCCTTCCAATGGATCTACAGCTATATCAAGTTCTGGACCATTTCCTGTGCCAATTTTTTCACCAATATATAACATTGGCGCTTCATCTAACTCACCCTCACCTATTACTATTTCAGCTTTTATATCCATATTATTTAACTCTTTTCTCATAGAATCCACAGCTGCTTTATCTGCTGCTATTTTATCCTTTTTGCCAACAAAATATGATGAAGCTATAGCTGCTTTTGAGGCTACATTTACAAATTGATCAATAAATTTTTTATCGATAGCCATTAAGCTTTTTTATCAATTATTTCTTCTTGTATAATTTTGGATTCAAATTCTCTTAAACGTTTATATACACTAGCAAGTTCAATTATAGTGGGCCAAGCTTTTAATATATATTGCATAGAGCCCTCAACTCTACCAAATGCTCTAATTATTTGTTGCATCACACCAAGGGTAACTGCTCCAGCTACAATTGCTGGCGCTAAAAAAACATATGCAGACAATACATTTGCTTGTAAGTATGCAATTCTACCAATATTAAAGTATAAGTATCTAATATAACTTAAGAAATGAATATTTCTAACACCGTCAAATAATTCTTCTATAGTTTTTGGTCGAATGGTTCCATCATCCTCTGCTATTACAAGTATTTTTCTATAAGCTGCCTCTTTTTTTTGGAGATCATACTCAACGCCCACTAACCTTAAAATCAACCCAAGCAAAATTAAAAATATTGTTCCACCAACTGACCAAATTAAAGCACCAACTATTAATCCATAATCCCAGTCACCAAAGAAAAAAATTGGAATTCCAACACTTAAGCCAAATAAAATTGGCATAAATTCAATTAGTATCATTAATGCTTCAATTAAACTTGTACCAAGTGACTCCATTATTCTTGAGAATTTAATGGTATCTTCCTGAACCCTTTGTGCAGCTCCTTCTATTTTACGAGCTTTATCATATACGCTATGATACCATTCAACCATAGCAGTTCTCCATCTAAACAAATAGTGCGAAGTAAAAAAACTAACAACAACTGCTACACCTACGTACATAGCAGCCAAAGTTATGAAAGATAATAAGCTTGCCCAATATTCTTCTATAGTAATAGAATTTGGTGCACCTAAGGCTTTTTGAATCATATCGTAAAATTGACCAAACCATTCATTGATTTTTACATCAATTTTTACCTGTATCCAAAGTGATGATAAAATTATTGCTGAACCAATCCATGACCATAGCAACCAATGTTTTTGAGTGAAAAACCTAAACATTTTTTATTTTAAAAAATTATCAGCGTAAGATTTTTTTACTGTTTTTCTTTTCCTAGGTTCAATTATTTCAAAATCTATTTTCTTTTTTTTTGCATAATTGATTGCTAGTTCTTTTGATGAAAACTCTAATTTTAATTCTGAATAAGTATCTGATGAACTTTCCCAACCCATCAATGGGTTCTTTGTTGGGTTATTGGTTTTAAATTCTAATATCCATTTGTCATTTTTAGCTAAACCTGATTGCATTGGGTTTTTGTTTGGAATGTAAATAATTGCTTTTTTCATAAAGATGGTCGGAGTGGCAGGATTCGAACCTGCGACCCTCTGGTCCCAAACCAGATGCGCTACCAGGCTGCGCTACACTCCGATCGAAGTACTAATACAGTAGTTATTGATAATTTCAATGTATAAAGAAGCCTAAATTAAAAGAATTTTGAGTAAAATCTGTTATATAACGAGGCATGATAATTACTTGTCCTTGCGAAAAGAAAAAATTTAAAATTGATAGTTCGTTAATTCCCAGCGAAGGACGTGAACTACAATGTGGATCTTGCGAAAGAGTCTGGTTTTACAAACCACAAAATGAAAGCGAAGCTCCATTAACATTAAACAATAATGTTTTTATAAATAAAACAGAACAAAATATTGAGTTAAAAAAAAAAAATTTAGATATTAGCAAAACATTGCAACAAGAAAAAATAATTGAGTCTGAAATAGAAAAAGAAAACGTAAAAACAGTTGAAAAATCAGAAGGTAAAAAATCTAAATTATTTTCTTATTTGATAGTTTTTATTATATCTTTTGTTGCTTTAATAATACTGGTTGACACACTTAAAACCGCACTAATTAATGTATTTCCTGGGCTAGAAATAATATTATTCAACCTTTTTGAAACATTGCAAGATATAAAACTATTTATTATAGACCAAAATTAATATTTTATGATTAATTATATATCAAAACCTTTTAGATGGTTTTTTAAATTAGAAGCTGCAAGTGGACTTGTTCTTTTATTTGCTGCAATAATTGCATTATTTATAAGTAACTCAGGATTAGCTGATTTATATTTTGCTACATTAAATAAATACTTATTTATAGGTATTAATAATTTTGGACTAAAATTATCAGTACTGCATTGGATAAATGATGCCTTGATGGCAATATTTTTTTTCTTTGTCACTTTAGAAATAAAAAGAGAATTTCTACAAGGTGAACTTTCAAATATTAAACAGGCTTTACTACCAATCATAGCTGCTGTAGGAGGAATGTTAGTTCCTGCATTATTTTATGTTTTCATTAATTTAGGCGATAGCGAAACGTTAAATGGATGGGCAATTCCATCAGCAACAGATATAGCTTTTTCTTTAGGGGTTTTGTCGTTGCTTGGAAAAAGAGTACCTCTATCATTAAAAGTATTTTTAACAGCACTAGCTATAATTGATGATTTAGGAGCAATAGTAATTATTGCACTATTCTACTCTGGAGATTTGAGCATTAAGTATTTAACCTTAATGCTTTTAGCTTTCATCGTTTTGTTGTTAATAAATAAATTTAATATTAAAAAATTCTTACCTTATTTAGTTGTTGGACTTTTCCTGTGGGATTTTACCCACAACTCAGGCATCCACGCCACAATTGCTGGTGTTTTATTGGCTATGACAATCCCACATAGAAAAAAGGATAAAGATTTTTCTTTATTAATAAAAATAGAACACGCAATTAGTCCTTATGTTGCTTTTGGGATAATGCCTTTATTTGCATTTGCAAATGCAGGTGTTTCTCTTGAGGGTTTATCTTTTGCTTCTTTGTTGGATAAGGTTCCGCTAGGCATTGTGCTTGGTCTATTCTTGGGTAAACAACTTGGTGTTTTTGTATTCTCATATGTATCAATAAAATTAAAAGTTGCTCAAATGCCAAACGATACAAGTTGGTATAATTTTTATGGAGTTGGAGTTCTTACTGGTATTGGTTTTACAATGAGTTTGTTTGTAGGAAATTTAGCTTTCGTTGAAAACATGCAATATATGGATGGTGTAAAAATAGGTGTTTTGACTGGTTCATTACTATCAACTTTATTTGGTTATTTTTTAATATTGCTTACTCCAAATAAACCCAAAAAATGAGAAAAGTAATATTTGTACTTTCTATAGTTATGTTTTTTTTTAAAACCTCAGCAACAGCAAACTATGAAAAAAAGTTTTATGATTTCACAATTGAAAGCATTACAGGTGAAACAATAAATCTAAAAGATTACAAAGATAAAGTTATTCTGGTAGTCAATACAGCTAGTTTTTGTGGTTTTACCAAACAATATGATGAATTACAGGAATTATGGGATTTATATAAAAATAAAGGTTTAATTGTTCTTGGAGTCCCTTCAAACTCCTTTAATCAAGAAAAAAAAAATAATGCTGATGTAAAAGAATTCTGTGAAGTAAATTTCAATATTAATTTTCCACTAACATCAATCACAGAAGTTAAAGGAGAAAATGCTCATGAACTTTTCAAGTGGGCAAAAGATAATCATGGTAAATCTGCAATTCCAAAATGGAATTTTCATAAAATTTTAATTAACAAAGAAGGAAAAGTTGAAGATACATTTGCATCTTTTACTAAGCCACTGTCAAAAAAGTTGATTAAATCAATTGAAAATATTTTATAGTTCTAAAGTTAAACCATCATGAGCAGGTATAATATTTTTAGGTAATAACTTTTTAAGTACTTTATAATCTAAAACTGGTGATAAATTTGTTAGAATAGCTTTTTTGGGTTTAAATATTTTGATTATATTAAGTGAATTTTCTAAGTTGAAATGCGATGGATGAAAATTGTACCACAAACAATCAATTATTAAATATTTCAAGTTTTTAAAATATTTAAAATCCTTTTCATAAATTTTGCTAACATCACTGATATAAGCTAATTTTTTATCAATAATAAAACAATTTGAATTTACTTTGCCATGCTCAACTTTAATAGATTGAATATTGATTTTTTTATTCTTATTTCTTGTATAAATATTTTTTGGCAATTTATTTAAATTTAATGTTGCTGGATATTCTTTTGAGTAACTTTTGAAAATGTATGAAAATGAATTTTTAAGATATTTTGAAGTATCACTATCCGCATAAACATCAATTTGTTTTCTGCTATTTATATAAAAAGATCTTAAATCATTAATTCCATGAGTTTGATCTCCATGCATATGAGAAAAAAGAACTTTATTTATTTTTTTAATTTTATGTCTTAAAAGTTGTTCTCTTAAATCTGGTGAAGTATCTATTAGTATATTTTCATTAGTAGTTTTCAATAAAGCTGAGCATCTTGTTCTGTAATTCTTTTTATTATTTGGGTCACAATTTCCAAAAAAACCATCTGGTCTTGGTACACCCATTGAACTACCACAGCCTAAGATAATAAATTTCATATTTTTTAATTAAAAAAAAGTTTATTAAAATTATTAGTTGTTAGTTCTATTAGTTCATTTTTAGAAATGTTCTTTATTTCTGCTAATTTTGCAGCTGTAAAATCGATAAATGATGGTTCATTTTTTTTCCCTCTATTTGGCACTGGCGCCAAAAAGGGACTATCGGTTTCAATTAAAATATTTTCATTTGGGATTGATTTAAATGTCTCTTGTAAATCTACTGAATTTTTAAAAGTAATTATTCCACTAGCAGAAAAGTAAGAATTTAAAGATAATAATTTTTCTGAAAATTCTTTTGAACCAGTAAAACAATGCATTAAAATTTTAATATTCTCATCTTTATATTGATTTAGAATTTCAAATGTTTCATCTTCAGCATTTCTTGAATGAACAATTAAAGGAACATTAGTTTTTATTGATGCTTGAATATGTTCTTTAAAACTTACAATTTGTTTATTTTTTTCACTATTATTATAATAAAAATCTAATCCAGTTTCACCAACACCTATAATTTTTTTATTATTTTTTAAGTTGTCAATAATTTGATTGGCAGTAATTGTGTTGGTAGAACTTTCATGTGGATGAATTCCAATTGTACCATAAATCATCTCATCTCTATTAACTAGTTCCTTAACTCTAGAGAAACTTTCAAAGGAGGTTGATATTGTTAATAGTTTTTTAATACCCACATCTTTTGATCTTTGTAAAACATTTGTTAAATCACTCAACAAAGGTTCGTGATCTAAGTGACAATGAGAATCAATCATTATTTTTTTCTATTTTTTTAAATAATATATCAATTTTATTAATATTATTTCCTTTAGTTAAATACTCATTATCTGTAAGGGAATTTAATTTTATTTGAGCTTCATTGATATCAAAAATTTTTAGTGCTTTTAAAGAAGACTCTGGAATAATTGGATATAATAAGAAACTTATTTTTCGAACAATTTCTAATGTAGTATAGACAATTGTGTTTAATCTGATTTGGTCATCTTTTTTTTTCCACGGTTCTTGATCATTAAAATATTTATTTGCCTCAAATAGTGAATTAACAATGTAGTCTATATAAAAGTTAATATTTTGATGATCAATTTTAGATCTAATATTATCTAAATTTTTTTTATACTTGTCTAAAATTAACAAATCTTCATCTAGAAATTTAATTTCAGAAGGAATTTTTCCATCACAATTTTTGATCGCAAAAGCGGTAACTCTTTGACATAAATTACCATAGTTATTTGCTAAATCACTGTTTATACAATCTTCCAATCTTTCTTGAGAAATATTACCATCATTTCCAAAAGAAACTTCTTTGATTAGATAATATCTTAATGGATCTAACCCATACTCATTAATTATTTCTAATGGATCCAAAATATTCCCTTTAGATTTGGACATTTTTTCCTCTCCGGATAAAATCCAACCATGACCATAAACTCTTTTTGGCACTTCAATCTTGGCAGCTAATAAAAAAGCTGGCCAATAAACAGCATGAAATCTAAGTATATCTTTGCCAATTAAATGTATTGATGCAGGCCAAAATTTTTTGAATAATTCATCATCTTTATTTGGGTAATTTAGTGCGCTTAAATAATTTGTAAGTGCATCTAGCCAAACGTAAATTACATGATTTTTATTACTTGGAACTGGTATACCCCATGAAAAACTTTTCCTACTAACTGATAGATCTTTTAGACCACTTTTTACAAAACTAATAACTTCATTTCGTCGAGACACTGGATAAATAAAATCAGGATTATCTTCATAATATTTTAAAAGAGGTTTTTCCCATTTTGAAAGTCTAAAAAAATACGACTCTTCTTCAATCCATTCGACAGGTGATTTTGATGATATAGCTATTTTTTTACCATCTATTTCTTCTATCTCATCTTCGCTATAAAAAGCTTCATCTGATACTGAATACCAACCAGAATAATTTGATAGATAAATATCATCATTCTTTTCAAGTTCAGACCAAAGATATTGCACTGTTTTTTTATGCCTCTCTTCGGTTGTTCTAATAAAATCAGTGTTGCATAAATTTAGAATATCTGAAAGATCTCGAAAAGTTTTGCTTATTTGATCACAAAATTTTTGAGGAGTCGCCCCTGCTCGTTCAGCTGATCTTTGAATTTTTAAACCATGCTCATCTGTACCGGTTAAAAAATGTACTACATAATCATCAATGATTTTAAATCTTGCAAAAAAATCAGCAGCTATACTTGAGTAGGCGTGACCCATATGAGGTTTAGCTGATGGATAATAAATAGGTGTAGTAATATAAAAATTTTTATCCATTTAAAACTTTATCTTCAAATTCCATAAATAATGTCTCTTCATCTAAATTATAAATTTTAGTATCATTTATTTTTTTTAAAAAATAATGATAAAGGTGAAATAATTTAATATTTTTCGTAGATATATTGTTTCTAAAATAAACTTCAATAAAAGAATATATTAATTGAATAATTGGTTTGTTTTTTTTGTAATTCTTACTTGATATTAGACTTTGCAAAAAAGTGTCTAAATTATAATCCTTAAGATCTAAATCAAAGTTTTCTGCAAGTTTTAATAATTCATATAATTTGCCTGGTGTTGTAAAGTAATTTACTAAATCTTGATTTATAAAATTATAAACATCATCGTTTATTAATTTATTAACAATTTCAATAGATTGAGCATTCGTTAAAAAAATTTTGAAATTTAAACATCTAGATTTAAGAGTTGGTAAAACTCTTTTGTTATTATTAATTAAGATAAAATTAATATTTTTATTAGGTTCTTCCAACACCTTTAGTAATGCATTAATAGAATTCAAATTTAATAATTCTATATTGTCTATTAAAACAAATCTTTTTTTATTATTAAATGAAGATTTATTTAGGTTAACAATTAATTCTCTTATTTGATTTATATCAATGTTTTTTTTGTTTTCAGCAACGTCAATAAGATTAAAATTTGGATTAGATTTATTTTGTATAAGTTTGAATGATTTATTTTCTAAATTAATTTTATTATTTTCAACATCATAAGAATGCTCTTCATCTACTGATAATACAAAATTTATTAGATGATAACCTAATGTTGCTTTACCTATACCTTTTTCACCAGATAAAAGTATTTTATTCGGCAATTTATTATTTAAATATAATTTGGATAAATGTTTAAAAATCTCTTGATGTTTATACAAATTCTGTTGTGTAGATGAATTTAGATTCATTTAATTAACTTTTTAACTTGATTGATAATTAATTTTTCATTTATCTTAATATCTGAATTTGAATCAATTATCTTATATTTTTTCTTATTTAGTTTTGATAACTTAAGAAATCCATTTTGAACTTTATTATAGAAACTGCTATTAAATTGATCATATCTATTCAAAGATTTTCTCATTTTTAATCTTAAGAAAAGATTTTTTTTATTTACAACATTAAGAAATGTAAAATTAACCTTAATATTTTTTAATAAATATTTATTAATTATATTTATAATTTTAACATCAACACCCATGCCGTAATGCTGATAAGCTATTGTAGAGTCGATGAATCTATCAATTAAGATAACTCTTTTTTTATAATATTTTTTAATAAGATTAATATTTTCACTTCTGGCAGCTAGATATAAAAGTAAGTCAGTTTTTACATTAAAATTCGATTTCTTATTTAAAATTAATTGTCTAATTTTTTCAGAATTTAAACTCCCTCCAGGTTCTCTTATTTTTAAATATTTAACTTTATTTTTGTCGAAATACCTTGAAACAATTTTAATATGATGACTTTTGCCACTGCCTTCTATACCTTCAAAAACAATTATTGGCTTCTTAGACATCGCCCCAAATTAAGTAGTTTAATGATTTAAGCAATCTAGAAAAGAAATTTACTTTTTTAATTTCTTTTAAAGCAAGCAAATCATACTCACCTACTAATTCTTGGTCATAAACTACTTTTAATGTTGCAACTTTTTGATCTTTATTTATTGGTGCTTCTACAGGACCATCATAATTTACAGAAACCTTTAACAATTTTTTTTTGGCTTTTTTAATAGTTTTGTAAATGTCTTCATTTGTATAAACATCAACTGTATCTTCTTTTCCCAACCATACTTCTATTTTTTGAAAAGGTTTATTAGCTTCAGTAATTTTAACTAAATCAAAATTTGTAAGTCCATAAGTTAACATTTTAGTACTTTCTTTTGATCTGGCATTTTTGGAATTAAAACCACTACCAACAGCAATTAATCTTCTTCCATTTCTCTCTATAGATGAAGCTAATGAATATTTTTCTACAGCCAAATAACCAGTTTTGATACCATCTGCTCCAAGATTTTTATACAACAAAGGATTTCTATTACCTTGTGTTATTGGATCTCCACCCGTTCTATCCCAAGTAAATTCTTTTTCTGCAAACATTTTATAAAATTCTGGATGTTCTTTAATTAGGTATCTAGACATGATCATTATGTCTCTAACTGTTGAATTGTTATCGGGATGATTAATTCCTGATGAATTAGAAAAATTTGTATTGTCCATTCCTAATTCTTTAGCTTTTGCTGTCATTAAGATTGAAAACTCTTCCTCTGTACCCGCTATGCCTTCTGCTAATGCAATACAAGCATCATTACCAGATGCTATGATTATACCTTTTAGTAAATTTTCAACCGAGACCTCATCCCCTACCATTATAAACATTGAGGAATAACCAGCTGTAGATAATCGCCAAGCTTTTTCTGAAATAATAAATTTTTCGTCCATACTTAAATCTCCTGACTTAATTAAGTCGAAGGCAATGATTGAAGTCATGATTTTCGTCATGGATGCAGGATAAATTGATAAGTCCGCTTCTTTCTCAAAAAGAATTTCTCCAGAATGATAATCTTGAATTATTGCAGTTTTTGCTTTCACATCAAAATTTGCAAATGATTTAGATGCAAATAAAATGAATATTAAAATAATTAAATTTAATTTTTTAAACATCTTTAATAATTTTTAGGTTTTCAAAATTTAGCTTTTCTATTTCGTCAAATGACTCTTGAATTTTTTTTATATCATTAAATGGACCTAATAATACCCTATATTTTGTTTGAGATAATTTTTTTATAATAGGATTTGTTATCTTTGTTTCGTCTTTAATTCTTTGGATCATATTTTCAGCTGAATCTTTATAATAAAAATCTGCAATTTTTATTGAATATAGAAAATTACTTTGAGTAGTCTTTGGCAATTCCTTTTTCTCTACGTTTCCTAAATTATCTATGGTTATTCCATCTACAGGAGCTTTTTGAGCTACTTTTTTTTCTTCATCAAATGTTTTAGCTTTTTTGGCTACAAAAGTTGATTCATTAGAAATTAGAGATAATTCAACATAAGGTTCATTTTCATCAAGCAACAATTCATCAACAATTCTTTTGGTGATTACTGAATTATAAAAATTTGAAAAAATTGCTTTATTAGATATCACTTGTGCAATAACAGTTTTTGTATTTTCAGGGTTAGTAATTTTCACAAAAGAATTTTTTATAATTTTGGTATGAAAAATAAACAAACCTCTGTTATCTAATTTTTTTGAAATACTTTTTTCATTAAAGAGATTTTCGTCATAAATTAATGCAAAGCCTTGGTTGGTATACTCTCTATCAAAAATATATTTAGAACTATCTTCATCATTTTCATTTGAAGATTTTAAAGTTGTTTCTGCTGTTGATATATCAGGTTCTGTTTTAATAGTTTTTTTTTGAGTTGTTTCTAATTGTTTGCATCCCACAAAAAAAATAAACAACAATAATGGTAATACTTTTTTAAAGTTCATTTTTGAATTTATCCTTTAATGTGCAGACTGCTAAAGCAAATCTTAAAGATCTATTCCATTGTAAAATTATTTCATAATTACTAAATACCACATAAGCTGGATTTAAAGTTTCCGCATCAGGAATTATATCTTTATCTGGTGTTATTATTGCAACTTCTAATTCATCATAATTATTTGATATAATTGAATTGTTCTGAATGTATTGTCTAAAAAACTTTAATTGTTTCTTATCATGTAATTTTTTTGCAGAAATATTTAAATATTTTTTTGGAATATCATTATTCAGATCAATTCTATAAAAACATGGTTCATTAGATTTCCAACCTATTTTCTTTAAATAATTACTCGCTGAAGCATAGGCATCAGGGTTACTTTTTAAATTTATTGAACCATTGCCATCATAATCTGTTGCATAATTTTTCATAGTAGAAGGCATAAATTGGAAGTAACCAAAAGCACCCGCCCAAGAACCATATAATGTTTTATAATCAATTTGATTTTTCTCAATTAAATTTAAAAGTATTAAAAGTTCTTTGGTAAAAAATTCTGATCTTCTTTTGTCAAAACTTAATGTAGCTAGTGAAGAAAGAATGTCCATTTTGCCAACATAGGTTCCAAAATTTGTTTCTATACCCATTAATGATAAGAGAAGTTCTTTTTCTATGTTAAATTCATTTTCAACAGAGGTAATTAAATTTAAATTATCTATATAAAGTTTTTTTCCTTTTTTTACTTTTTGGTCAGAGGTTCTTTTTGATATGTAAGTTTTTGTATCTTCATAAAATTCTGGTTGATATCTATCATATTTAATTACATTGGGTAAAAACTTAGTATTAGACATAACTAGATCAAATGTTTCTTCAGAAATATTATTTTCTAGAGCAATTTTTTTGAAATTATTTTTCCATTTTTCGAATTCTATATTGATATCTGCTAATGTGTTTGAATGAAAAAAAAGAAACAAAATAAGTATAAGTTTAATTAGTTTCATATAAATCTCTCAAATATATTATTACCGCAATCCAGATTAAAATGAAACTTACTAGTTTATTAAATGAGAAAACTTCATCGTAATAAAAAAAACCTAGTAAAAATTGAAGAGTTGGAGTGATATAGAAAATCATCCCAGTCGGTCCTAATCCACATAATTCAACTCCTCTTACATATAAAAATAAAGGTATTACTGTCATTGGACCTGCCAACAATATTACTAACATCATTGAAGGGTTGGATAACGAGAAATCATTGTAACCATTAACTGCAATAAGATAAAATGCAACAATTGCAATTGGTAATATAAATAAACTTTCTATTAAAAGTCCAATATCAGTATCAACATTAACCTTTTTTCTTACTAAATTATAAAAGCCCCAGCTTAGTGCTACAAGTATACCAACCCAAGGAAGTGATTTTAGACTTACAAAAATTAAATATAAAATTGATAAAATAACTAAAGTAATTGAAAAAATTCTTTTATTATTTAATTTTTCTTTAAAAAAAATATAACCAAGAAGAACACTTAATATTGGCATTATAAAATAACCAAAACTCGCATCTATTATTCTGTTGGTGGCGATTGCATAAATCCATACACCCCAATTCATAAAAATCAAAAACCCTGACATAAAAAGATAAACAAGATTTTGTTTACTTTTAATTATCTTAAAAAAAATATCCCACTTTGAAAAAAAGAAAGTTGTTAATATTAAAGTCAAAGTTGTCCATAAACATCTGTGAACTACTAGTTCAATATAACCAATAAAAGTAATATATTTAAAATATAAAACTCCAAAAAAACCCCACCAAAAAGATCCAAATCCAGCAAGTAAAAGCCCTTTATTAAATTCTTTGTTCATGAGGCTTTGATATTAGTCGTTAATGAGTTTTTTTCGACTATTTTATGGTTGAATTAAATAATTATAATTATAAAACCTTGCTCACGGAGAGATGGCTGAGCGGTTGAAAGCACCGGTCTTGAAAACCGGCAAAGGGGCAACTCTTTCCTGGGTTCGAATCCCAGTCTCTCCGCCATCATCTTAATATTTAAAATTTTTAAACAACAAGCTAATATTGTTTTTTTCTATTTCAAATTCAGTATCAAAACCATTATAGAAATTATATAAATTTGTGTCATCAATATTAAGAAATTTATCTAAATCAATTAAATCCTCTTTTTGCAAATCATCAATGTATTTTTTTACAAATTTACCTAAGAGCTTATCCATTTCCTTGGTACCTCGATAATTGGAACGATAAATAATTTTTTTTTTTAATTCATCTATATTGAGCCTCATTATTAGAATATAATTAATTTATTATGGATAATAAAACTAATTTTGAATATTTATTATCTGATCTAACAGCTTTAAATGGTGTTGGTATAAAAACAACAAATTTACTCAAGAAAAAGAATATAAATAATATTTTTGATTTACTTTGGAAACTTCCAAAAGCTTATACAGATAGAAGTTTATCAACAAAAGTAAAAGATTTAAAGATCGGTGAAAATCAAACTGTTACCGTTGTAGCAAATAAATATTTGTTTCCAAGAATTAGAAAATTACCAAATAGAGTTAAATGTTCAGATGAAACAGGTGAGTTAGATTGTGTCTTTTTTAATAGTTATGAGGGATATATTAAAAAAATACTACCATTAGGAAAAGAAATAACGGTAAGTGGCAAAATTGGCTACTTTAAAAATAAATATCAAATTACCAACCCTAAGTATGTATCTGAGGACTCAAGTTTAATTAAACAAGTTCATAATAAATATTCATTAACTGAGGGAATATCTGAGAAAATTTATAATAAAATTATAAAACAAATAATAGATAAATTACCTAATTTAAAAGAATGGCACTCGAGCAAAATTTTAAATAAATTCAATAATATCAATTGGAATGATGCAATTAAAGAATTGCACAAACATGAGAATATAGGAAAATACAAAGATCATTTTTATCAAAGACTTGCCTTTGATGAAATATTTGCAACATTTTTAGTTAATTCAGAAATAAGAAAAAAAATTAAGAAAGTTAAAAAAAAAAATAAAATTATTAATTTAAATAAACAAAAACAACTCATTAATAAATTAGAGTTTTTATTAACTGACGATCAAATTAAATCGATTAACGAAATTAATGAAGATTTATCATCCTCAACTAAAATGTTTAGATTATTGCAAGGCGATGTTGGAAGTGGAAAAACAATTGTCTCATTATTAGCTGCATTTAATACTATCAATTCTGGTTTCCAAGTAGCTGTTATGGCCCCTACTGAAATATTAGCAAGACAACATTATAATTTAGCAAAAAAAATTTTTCCATCAAACATATCAACAGAGTTAATTTCTGGTAAGTCTAGCTACAAAGAAAAAAAATTTATCCTCAATGAACTAATAAATAATAAGATTAATATAATTTTTGGTACTCATGCTATTTTTCAAAAAACAGTTAGATTTAAAAAATTAGGATTAATTATTATTGATGAACAACATAAGTTTGGTGTTAATCAAAGAAAAAGATTATCTGACAAAGGTGGGAATGATTGTGATGTATTATTAATGACTGCCACACCTATTCCACGAACTTTAACAATGACAATTTATGGCGATATGGATTTGTCAATTATTAGAGAAAAACCAAAAAACCGTAAAATGATAAAAACTTACAGTAAATTAGAAAGTAAAATTGATGATGTAATTAAGTTTATAAAAAAAGAAATTAATTCAGGTAATCAAATATTTTGGGTCTGTCCATTAATTGAAGAGTCTAAAAAATTAGATCACACTTCTGCAATTCAAAAATTTGAATATTTAAAAAAATTATTCCCAAAACAAGTTTCTATTCTTCATGGAAAAACAGATATAAATGAAAAAGATGATATTTTAAAAAAATTTTTAAATAAAGAATTTAAAATATTAGTATCTACAACTATTATTGAGGTTGGAATAGACTTTCCAAATGCCAATGTAATTGTAATTGAAAATGCAAATAAGTTTGGCTTATCTCAACTCCACCAATTAAGAGGTAGAGTTGGTCGTGGAGAGAAGGAAGCAACTTGTATTTTGATGTTCAAATCAAATTTGAGTGAAAATGCTAAAAAAAGAATAAACATATTAAAAGAGACCAATGATGGATTTGTTATTTCCGAGGAAGATATGAAGATCAGGGGTTTTGGTGATATATTGGGTTTTAAACAAAGTGGTGTTAAAAATTTCAAATTAGCAGACCCAATACAGAATAGTGACTTATTTGAATTAGCTGAAAAAGAAATAAAAAGAATTGAACTTGAAAATGAAAATTTAAGTAAGTTTAAACCATTAATTAAATTGTACGATAGAGCAGATATAATTAACGATATCGCTTAATTTTTTTCTGTTGTTGTTGTTCCAGCTGATACAATAAATTTAGAAGCTTCTTCAAAAGTCATGTTTAAAAATATAACTTCGTCTTTTGGGAACATTAGCAAAAAACCACTTGTTGGATTTGGAGTTGTTGGAACAAATACGTTTATTAATTTTTGATTTGTTTTTTCAGAAATTTCTCCAGAATTTTCTTTAGTAGCAAAACCTACAGCCCATACACCTTTTCTTGGATATTCAACAAGAACAACACTCTTACTTTTACTGCCACTTTCTTTAAATGATTGTGACATTTGTTTAATTGCAGACCAAAAAGTTCCAAGGAGTGGTATTTTTTTGAATAAACTGTCTATTAATTGAAGAAATTTTTTTCCTAAATAAGATAAAGATATAAATCCAATGATTGTTATGAAAATAATTGAAATAATTATCTCAAGTCCAGGTATATTAAATGGCAAATAATAATTTGGATTTATTTGAGACGGTAAAATTTTTGAAGACGTATTTATTAAAAATTTACTTAAATAAATAGTTAGTCCTATTGGTATTAAAACGACAACACCTGTAAAAAAATAATTCCTAATTTTTAAAGATAATATATAAAACCATAGACCTATAATTTCTCTTTTTTTTATAGGTTTCTTTTTGGTTTCTTTCATTTATTAACTATAACTAGAATATGTAACAAAAATTATTGCAATGATAAATAATACAACTAAAATTTTATTATTAAGATTCATAATGATAAATTATTACCAATTTTAGAATGAAATGAATAGAAGAAAATTTTTAACATATGTTGGATGTGGTTGTGGAAGCTTACTTCTAACTTCTTGCACCAGTGCTCCAATTACTGACAGAAAACAATTAAAATTAATACCTGAAGCTAAATTAAATGCTCAAGCTGCTCAAATTTATGAGAAAGTTAAAGAAAAAGAGAAAATGAGCGATGATACAAAAACTTTAAATGAAATAAAAGAAATTGGAAAAAAAATGGAAGATTCAATAAGCGAATATTTTTATAGATCTAATTTAAATGACCCAACTTCGAACTTTGATTGGGAATATATACTAATAGATAATAAAAAAGTTAGAAATGCTTGGTGTATGCCAGGTGGAAAAATTGCAGTGTATACAGGTATACTAGATGTTACAAAAAATACTAATGGTCTGGCTGCAGTAATGGGACATGAGGTTGCTCATGCAGTTGCAAAACATTCAGTTGAAAGAGCAAGTAGAGGAGTTTTGCTGAATACTAGTGCAAGAATTATAGATATCGCTAGTGGAGGAGTTTTATCAGATATCAACAGAACAACTGGAATGGATACAGTTGGTTTGTTGGCACAACTTGGAATTATGAATCCATTTAGTAGAAAACAAGAAAGCGAAGCTGATTATCTTGGTATGATTTTCTCATCTTTATCTGGATATGATATTAGAGAAACAGTTAAAATTTGGGAAAGAATGAAAGAATTTAATAAAGGAAAAGAACCTCCCCAATTTATGAGTACTCACCCTTCATCTGACACTAGAATTAAACAGTTAAATGATTGGATGAATGAGGTAATTCTTGATTATCCACCGATTGAAATAAGTTAAATTCAAATAGTGGTGAGCCGTGATGGACTCGAACCATCGACCCATTCCTTAAAAGGGAATTGCTCTACCAACTGAGCTAACGGCCCACAAAGATTCATTTTTATGAAAATGAATATGGTTTGTATACAGATAAATTTTAATATTTCAATTCGTTCAATGTAATTTTTATAAAAAGAATTCGTTATAAATTAAGGATTTTCATTACAAAGTTGTACACATAATAGCACAGTTAATAAAACTACAACTTATCAATGTATTTATCATGAAAATCATCGAAGGTATTATTCATAATATTTTTTCTGATTTCAGACATTAATTCTTGATAAAAATTTATATTATGAAGTGTTAATAGCATTGATGCTAATATTTCATTGGTATTAAACAAATGATTTAAATAGTTTTTTGAATATTTATTTAAATTTAAATTTTCACAATTAGGATCTAACGGTGTGTTATCATATTGATATTTATTATTTTTAATATTTACCCGTCCATTCCAAGTAAAAGCAAGACCTGTTCTACCTGATCTGGTTGGAAGAACACAATCAAACATATCTATACCCCTTTTTACAGCACCTAAAATATCTGATGGTGTACCAACACCCATTAAATAATGAGGTTTTTCATCTGGTAAATGTTCTTTAATACCATCTAAAGTAGTAAACATTTCATCTTGAGTTTCACCTACAGCTAATCCTCCGACTGCATAGCCATCAAATCCGATGTTTGTAAGACCTTCAAGTGATTTTAATCTTAAATCTTTAAATAATCCTCCTTGAATAATTCCAAATAAAGCTTTGTGAGGATTGTTTCCAAATGCTTTTTTAGATCTTTCAGCCCAATACAAAGATAGATCCATAGATTTTTTTATTAAATTATAATCTTCAGTTTTTTTTGGACACTCATCCATTATCATTACAATATCTGAGTTTAAACCCAATTGAATCCTAATACTTTCTTCAGGACTTAAATAAAATTTTTTTCCATCGACGTGTGAATTAAATATGGCCCCTTTTTCGCGATCTATTTTATTTAACTTTGATAGAGACATTACTTGAAAACCACCTGAGTCTGTAAGTATTGGTAAATCACAATTCATGAACTCATGTAAACCACCTGCTGACTCAACTCTTTCCACTCCAGGACGGATCATTAAATGATATGTGTTAGATAGTATTATTTCTGATCCAGTTTTCTTTATATCATCGATTGTACAAGCTTTAACTGTTGCTTGTGTACCAACAGGCATAAATGCTGGTGTATTAACCTCACCTCTATGAGTTTCTATAACACCACGTCTTGCAAATTTATCTTTGTTTAAAACTTTAAAGGCAAAATTTTTTAATGCCATTTAATATTTTACAAAGATTTAAAGCTTATAATTTTATCAGGATCTGTTACAGCGCCATTATTATTTTGGTCACCTCTTTTAATTTTATCTACAAACTCCATTCCTTCAACAACTTTACCAAAAACAGTATACTGTCTGTCTAAAAAAGGAGCTGGTTGAAAACAAATGAAAAACTGACTGTTTGCACTATTTGGATCTTGAGCTCTAGCCATAGATAATGTGCCTCTGTCATGAGGTAAACTATTAAACTCTTGCTCTAAATCAGGCATATCAGATCCACCCATACCTGCTCTTCTTAAGTCAAATTCCTTAGACTCTGAATTTCCAAATTTAACATCACCTGTTTGAGCCATGAAACCATCTATCACTCTATGAAATACAACGTTGTCATATTTTCCACTGTTAGCTAATTCTTTAATTCTTTTGACATGGTTTGGTGCCACGTCCTCAAATAATTCAATTTTTACATCACCATCTTTAAGTTTTAAAATCATTATATTCTCCTCAGCTATTAATTGATTTGCACTAATAAAAAATAAAATAAATATGTACGATAAAATTCTATTCATATTTTTCTTTTAAAGATTTTATTGTGCTTTTGGTAGTAAATTTTTTAATATTTCCATTCAATTTTACAATTTCTTTAACAAATCTAGAAGATATAATTTGATTTTCTACATCTGACATTAAAAAAATTGTTTCAATATTTTGGTTAAGCTTTCTATTCATTCCTGCAAGTTGAAATTCATATTCAAAATCAGATACGGCTCTTAAGCCACGCAATATGATATTTGATTTATATTTTTTGCACAAATCTGTAGTTAGTGAACCAAAGGAAACAACGATAATTTTTTTTTTATTTAATTTTAAATCCTTGAATAAAGCTTTATTTACAATTTCTATTCTTTCTTCAGAAGAGAATAAATAATTTTTATTACTTACATCCGAAACCCCAACTACTATTTTATCAAAAAGCTTTAGTGCTTTTTTAATAACATCTATATGACCATAAGTAATTGGATCAAAAGTTCCTGGATAAATAGCAATTTTACTCATTAAATTAAATTATCATCAATCTTAATTGCAGAAACAACTTTTTCATCACCAGATAATTTTATTATTCTTACACCTTGGGTATTTCTACTAGCAGTTCTTATTTCTTTAACCGCCACTCTAATAACTCTTCCTTTATTTGTAGATATTAGAATTTCATCACCTTCAAATACAGGAAAAGATGATGTTATATTTCCATTTCTTGGTGAATTTATAATTCCAATAATGCCCTTTCCTCCTCTATTAGTAACTCTGTAGTCAATATGAGAAGTCTTTTTACCATAACCGTTTTCACTTATTGCTAAAACAAATTTTTCTTTTGCTTTTAATTCTGATTTTTCATCTTTTGATTTTTTTCCATTTTTACTCAATTTATCATTATCAATTACTGATAATGAAACAATTTGATCTCCAGAAGCAAGTTCAATACCTTTTATTCCTTTAGAAGACCTTCCCTTAAATACTCTTAATTTTCTAGCTTCAAAACGGATACATTTTCCAAATTTAGTACTTAGAATTATGTCTTGATCATCTTTACAAATTTTAACTCCAACAATTTTATCGTTGTTGTCAAGTTTCATTGCAATTTTTCCTGAAGCATTAATGGATGAAAAATCCTCTAAACTATTCTTTCTAACTTTACCTTGTGATGTTGCAAAAATAATTTGATAATTTTTTGAGTCTGTATCTTCATCAGGCATTGGCATAATTGAACTAATGGATTGATGACTCTTTAGCGGAAGAATATTAAATAAGGATTTACCTTTTGAAGCCGATGATCCCTCAGGTATTTTCCAAGCTTTAATTTTATAAACAAGCCCCTCTGTTGAAAAAAATAAAACTGATGTATGAGTATTTACCGAAAGAGTTTGTATTACAGAGTCTTGATCTCTGGTAGTAATTCCAGATTTACCTTTTCCACCCCTTTTTTGTTGCTTCACATTATTTAATGATCCTCTTTTAATATACCCTTGTAAAGTTACTGTAATAATTACAGATTGTTTTTGGATTGTTTCCTCGATGTCGTAATTTAATACCGCATCAATAATTTTAGTTCTTCTAGGAACAGCAAATTTTTCTTTAATATTTTTTAATTCTTCGCTTATTACTCTCAAAAGCTCTTTTTTAGAGGATATAATTTTTTTATATTTTGCAATTAATTCAGCTAATTTTTTAATCTCAACTTCAATTTCGTTTATACCAAGAGCTGTTAACTTCTGTAATCTTAATTCTAAGATAGCTAAAACTTGTGGCTCAGATAAAGAATAAATATTTTTACCTTTTTTTCCCTCTACTAAAGAAATTAGCTTTTGTGATTTGTTTATTTTCCATTTAGTTTTAAGAATAGCATTTTTTGCATCCTCAGGTGTTTTGGAAGATCTAATGATTTTTATAATTTTATCTAAATTTTCTACTGCAACAGATAGACCAATTAAGATATGAGCTCTTTCCTCTGCTTTTTGAAGATCAAATTTTGTTTTTTTGATTACTACATCTTCTCTAAAAGATAAAAAATTAGAAAGAAATTCTTTTAATGTACATGTTTTTGGTTTCCCTTCTACTATTGCTAAAGTGTTAAAACCAAAAGAGCTCTCTATTTGAGTATTTTTGTAAAGCTGTCTTTTAATTGTTTCTGGCTCAACACCGTTTCTTAAATCAATAGCAACTCTTATACCTTCTCTGTTAGACTCATCTCTTATGTCTTTAATACCTTCAATTTTCTTTTCTCTAACTAATTGTGCAATTCTTTCATTTAGTACAGCTTTATTTACTTGGTATGGAATTGAAGTAATTACTAATCTATCTCTACCATTCTTTAAGCTTTCAACTGATACTTCACCTCTAATTTTAAATGAGCCTCTACCATTGTTGTAACCTTGTTTAATTATATCTTTGCCGATTATTACTCCTCCAGTCGGAAAATCTGGTCCTGGAATATGTTTCATTAGCTCTTTTATTTTAATATCTTTATTGTCTATTAAAGCTAAAGTACCATCAATTATCTCACCTAGATTATGAGGAGGAATACTAGTTGCCATTCCAACAGCTATACCTCCAGCCCCATTAACTAACAAATTTGGAAATTGCGCAGGTAATACGCTAGGTTCTTTCTCTGTTTCATCATAATTACTTTTAAAACTAATCGTATTTTTTTCGATATCATCAATCAAATATTGTGAAACTTTTGATAATCTTGTTTCGGTATACCTCATAGCAGCAGCTGGATCACCATCTATGGATCCAAAATTACCTTGTCCTTGAACTAAAGGTAAGCTCATTGAAAAATCTTGCACCATCCTAACTAAAGCATCATATACTGATTGATCACCATGAGGATGATATTTACCAATTACATCCCCGACTATTCTTGCTGATTTTCTGAATTGTTTAGACCAATCATAACCACCTTTGTGCATTGCATAAAGAATTCTTCTATGAACTGGTTTTAATCCATCTCTTACATCAGGTAATGCACGACTTACAATAACACTCATAGCATAAGACAAATAAGACGAGCTCATCTCGTCATGCATAGAGATTAGATTAATATTCTTATCTTTTGGTTCTTCAGTTTTTTGCATAGAAATTAAAATGGTATTTCGTCATCCATATCATTTGACACTTGAGAAGAATCCTCAATATTGTTTTGTTGAGTTGTGTCATTCTGAATTCCACCACCTGTATTTCCTCCACCTAACATTGTAAGTGAAGAATTGTAACCTTGTATAACAATTTCTGTTGAATACTTATCCTGGCCAGATTGTTCATCTTTCCATTTACGTGTTGTCAGTTGTCCCTCTACATAAACTTGTGCGCCCTTTTTTAAATATTGTTGAACAACATTTACCAATCCTTCATTGAATACAACTATACGGTGCCATTCAGTTTTTTCTTTTCTTTCACCAGTATTTTTATCTTTCCATGTTTGACTGGTTGCAAGACTTAGTCTAGCTACACTCTTTCCGTTTACCATTTGTTTAATTTCAGGGTCTGCGCCCAAACGACCAATTAATAATACTTTATTTAAACTTCCAGCCATAATATTTTAATATTTGTTAAATTAATTAATAAGATTTATATCACAATTCTTCTGAATATTAATTTTATTGACTCAAAGCAACTAAAAATATGATGAAAAAGATAGTTATTAAGGGCGCTAAAGAACACAATTTGAAGAATGTGACTGTAGAAATTCCAAAAGATAAATTTGTAGTGATAACAGGTTTGTCTGGGTCAGGAAAATCTTCATTAGCTTTTGATACCATTTATGCAGAAGGTCAAAGAAGATATGTCGAGAGCTTATCTGCTTATGCTCGTCAATTTTTAGATAAAATGAAAAAGCCTAATGTTGATTTAATTGAAGGCTTAAGTCCAGCCATAGCAATCGAACAAAAAAACACTTCAAAAAATCCCAGATCGACTGTTGCAACTGTTACAGAAATTTATGATTATATGAGGGTTCTTTATGCAAGAGCAGGCATACCCTATTCTCCTTTTACAGGTAAGCCAATAACCTCTCAAACAATTACTCAAATTGTTGATTTAATTAAAAAATTACCAAAAAAATCTACAATTTATATTTATGCTCCAGTAGTTAGGGGTCGTAAGGGTGAATATAAAAAAGATATTTTAAGCTATAAGAGACGTGGATTTAGAAAAATAAAAATTGATAATGTATTATACGATATAGAAAAATCTCCTAACCTAGATAAAAAATTAAAACACGACATTTCAATTCTAGTTGATAGAATTGTACTTAATTCAAAACTTGGAAACAGATTAGCTGAAAGCGTAGAAACAGCTGTAAATTTAGCTAATGGATTGGTTTTTGTTGAATACGAAGATGAAACTCTTCCTCAAAAATTTAGAAAAATTGAAAAATTAATTTACTCCACAAAGTTTGCTTGTCCAGAAAGTGGTTTTACTATCGAAGAAATAGAACCAAGATTGTTTTCATTTAATAGTCCCTATGGTGCTTGTGAAGAATGTGAAGGTATAGGAATGAAATTAAACGTAGATCCAAATTTAGTAGTTCCAGATGATCGTAAAAGTTTAGCGGATGGAGCAATTGAACCATGGGCTAAATCGACAACTTTATATTATGCGCAAACTTTGGCTTCTCTTGCAAAACATTATGAATTTTCTCTTGATGAAAAATGGAAAAAGCTTCCAAAAAAAATAAAAGATATAATTTTATATGGTTCAGATGAGGACGAAATTAAATTTAATTATGATGATGGATATGAAAAATATTCATATAAAAAAACCTTTGAAGGAGTGATTAATAATCTTGAAAGACGTTTCTTGGAATCTGATAGTGAGTGGAAAAGAGAAGCAATAGCCGAATATCAATCTGATACTGCATGTGAAGCTTGTAATGGTGATAGACTTAAAGAAGAAGCATTATGTGTTAAGATTAATGATTTAAATATTAGTGAGGTTACTAAAAAATCAATTCATGATGCCGCTGAATGGTTTAAAAGCTTAGAAAATAATTTAGACAAAAGACAATTTAAAATTGCAGAACATGTCCTAAAAGAAATAAATGAAAGATTAAATTTCTTACTTAATGTTGGTTTAGATTACTTAACACTTTCGAGAGAGTCTGGAACTTTATCAGGAGGAGAAGCTCAAAGAATTAGATTAGCATCACAAATTGGATCTGGTTTAACAGGAGTATTATATGTTTTAGATGAACCATCAATTGGTTTGCATCAAAAAGATAATGTTAAATTAATAAATGCATTAAAAAGACTAAGAGATCTTGGGAATACAGT
This sequence comes from Candidatus Pelagibacter ubique HIMB140, assembly GCF_025558165.1. NCBI lineage: Bacteria > Pseudomonadati > Pseudomonadota > Alphaproteobacteria > Candidatus Pelagibacterales > Candidatus Pelagibacteraceae > Candidatus Pelagibacter > Candidatus Pelagibacter communis. Next base: position 188,803 of record NZ_LAMZ01000001.1, read on the forward strand.
AATTGTTGTTGAACATGATACTGAAACTATGGAAAACGCAGATCATATTATTGATCTTGGACCTGAAGCAGGTACGAATGGTGGTCAAATAACAGCTCAAGGAACTTATGAAGAACTTAAAAAGGATAAGAAGAGCATAACTGGACAGTATCTTGCAAATAAACAAAAGATTGAAATTCCTAAAACTAGACGATTAGCCAAAAATGGAAGATTTGTAGAAATAAATGGTGCTAGTGGGAATAATTTAAATAATGTTAATCTTAAAATTCCTACAGGCACATTCACTTGTGTAACAGGTGTTTCAGGTAGTGGTAAATCTACATTAGTATTACAAACATTATTTCATGCATTAAACTTAACACTTAATAATAAAGCTAGAAAAACTCCAAAAGCATTTAAAGGTTATAAGGGTGTCGAATTAATTGATAAGATTATTGATATAGATCAATCCCCTATTGGTAGAACTCCAAGATCTAACCCAGCCACATATACTGGAGCTTTTGGTCCTATAAGAGATTGGTTTACTAGTTTACCCGAGTCTAAAACTAGAGGTTATAAACCAGGAAGATTCTCATTTAATGTTAAGGGCGGTAGATGTGAAGCCTGTGAAGGTGATGGAGTTATTACTTATGAAATGCACTTTTTGCCTGATGTTTATATTCAGTGTGATGAGTGTAAAGGAACGAGATACAACAGAGAAACTTTAGAGATTAAGTTTAAAGGAAAAAGTATAGCCGATGTTTTAGATATGTCTGTTGATGAAGGTTGTGAATATTTTGAAAACATTTCAAATATTAAATCTAAATTATTAACCCTAAAAAAAGTTGGACTTGGTTACATTAAAATTGGACAACAAGCCACTACACTATCAGGTGGTGAAGCACAAAGGATTAAACTAGCTAAAGAATTATCAAAAAGATCTACTGGTAGAACCATGTACATATTAGACGAACCAACAACTGGACTACATCAGCACGATATTAAAAAATTACTAGAAATTCTTCACACCTTCGTGAAATTAGGAAACACCGTAGTTGTAATAGAGCATAACTTAGATGTTATAAAAACAGCTGATCATATAGTTGATATGGGTCCTGAAGGCGGTGTTAAAGGTGGTAAAATTGTTGCAGAAGGTAAACCTGAAGAAGTTTGCAAAGTAAAAGAAAGCTACACAGGCCAGTTTTTAAAACCTCTTTTGTACTAAATATAAAAACTTATAAAAAATCTAAATTTAGTGTATATTAATTAAGAATCATGAGCAGTTTATTATCATCACTATCTAAAACAATTCATGCATCGCTTGCGTTAGCAATTATATTGTTTTTAGGTCTTTCCTATTTAAATGATGGTATTGCATTCGATACTCTTTTTTGGAGCTGGTTATTTAGATACATTCATGTTGTTGTTGCAATAATGTGGATAGGATTATTGTGGTATTTTAATTTTGTTCAAATTCCAAATATGGGAAAAATACCTGATGAACAAAAACCTGCTATTGGAAAAGTAATTGCTCCTGCTGCATTATTTTATTTTAGATGGGCAGCTGCGTTTACTGTTCTTTCAGGATTAATTCTAGCTCTGTTAAATGGATATTTACATGATGCTATGACTTTTAGCATTGGATCTGGTGTTCCAAAACATACAGCAATAGGAATTGGTATGTGGTTAGGTATTGTAATGGCTTTTAATGTTTGGTTTGTAATTTGGCCAAACCAAAAAAGAGCTTTAGGAATAGTTGAAGCTGATCCGGAAACTAAAGCTAAATCTGCTAAAACTGCGATGTTATTTTCAAGAACAAATACACTTTTATCTCTACCAATGTTACTTTCAATGGTAGCTGCTCAAAACTTATATTAAACAGTTTTATTATCGTCTTCTCTTAAGACTGTTTTTTGTGATACTCTTAATCTCACTAAAACTGTATTAGCTATATAAATCGAAGAATAAGTTCCAAACACAACACCAAGTATCATTGCTAAAGAAAAACCTTTTAAAATTTCGCCACCAAAAAAGAATATCGCCAATAAAGCTAACAAAGTTGTAGCTGAGGTTATTATTGTTCTAGATAAAGTTTCATTAATTGAAATGTTTGTTAATTCAAAAATTTTAATGTCTGAATATTTTCTCAAATTTTCTCTAACACGATCAAAAATTACAACTGTGTCGTTCATAGAATAACCAACAATAGTTAGAACAGCTGCAATAATTGATAAATTAATTTCAAGACTAAATAATGAAAAAATTCCCAATGTAACTATTACATCGTGAAATAATGCCAAAATTGCACCCAAACTAAATTGCCACTCGAAACGTATCCAAATATAAATAAGCATTACAGCTAGAGATAAAGAAATTGCTATCACGCCAGCTTTAAGCAATTCAGCACTAACTTTAGGACCTACGTTCTCAACTCTTCTAAAGTCATAGTTATTTCCAAAAGAACTATCTAAATCCTTTTTAATTTCTTCAATAATGTTTTTTTTATTATCTTTATTTTCAAATTTAATTAGAAAATCAGTATCATTTCCAAATTTTTTAACAGAAACATCTCCTAAATCCATTTGATTAAATTTATCTCTCAACGAACTTACGCTAATTTTGCTATCTGATGACCTTAGTTCAATTAATGTTCCACCTTTAAAGTCTATACCGTAATTTAAACCTTTAAAAATTAGTAATAAAAGTGATGCTGTAATTAAGAATATAGATAGTATGTTAAAGTGATTATAGTATTTATTAAAAGCTATCATTAGATTAGTTTTTCCTTATTTTTATTTCTTGTCACATAAAGACTAGTGAACAATCTTGCTATAAAATATACTGAAAATAGAGTTGTAAATATTCCTACACCTAGAGTAACAGCAAATCCTTTTACTGGACCAGACCCCATAAAAAATAAAATTATAGCTGCTAATAAAGTAGTAATATTTGCATCAATAATTGCTGTTCTTGATTTTGTGTAACCTCCATCAAAAGCTAAAATATTATTACTTTCATCCTTAAGTTCTTCTTTAATTCTTTCAAAGATTAAAACATTTGCATCAACAGCCATACCAACGGTTAAAATTATCCCTGCTATACCTGGAAGAGTTAGTGTTGCCTCAAATAAAGTTAAAATACCAAGTAATAAAAATAAATTAATTATTAATGTTACGTTAGTGATTAATCCAAAAACTTTGTATTTAACAAACATAAAAATAATAACTAATAAAAAACCTATAGCTAACGCAATCATTCCTGCATTAATCGAATCTTGTCCTAGATCAGGACCTACAGTCCTTTCCTCTATAATTTCTAATGGAGCAGGTAATGCTCCAGACCTTAATAATAAAGCTAAATCTGTTGCACTTTGGAAAGTAAATCCACCACTGATCTGTCCAGACCCACTTGCTATTGTATCTCTAACAACAGGTGCACTAATTATTTTTCCATCTAAAACAATGGCCAATTGTTTTCCAATACCAGTAGATGTTGCTTTACCAAATCTTTTGGCACCTACTCTATCTAATGTAAATGAAACAATAGTTTGATTGTTTTGAGTGTCCATTTTTGGCTGTGCATCTAATAGATTTTCACCACTGATGATTATTCTTTTGCTTACTGTTGCCTCTTCCAAGCCATCTTCAAATTTTAACTTTTCAACACCAAATCTGTCACTTTCATCATTGGTTACAAATCTAAATGTAAGATTTGCAGTTTTTCCCAATAGTGATTTAATTCTTTGAGGATCATCTAACCCAGGAAGTTCAACAAGTATTCTATCATTACCTCTTTTTAAAATATTTGGTTCATTAGTACCGACTTCATCTACCCTTCTTCTTACAATTTCTATTGCTTGATCTTGCGATGAAGTTTTAAGATTGATTATGCCTTGTCTTGAAAAACTTACTTTTAAATTGATACCATTATCTTCGATATCAAGTTGGTGTGATTTAAATCTTGGGTAATAAGGATTTAGATCACTATTTTCATCTTGAAACACATCTAGTACTGCTTGTTTGTCTAAATCAGCAACATTGAAAAAAATATTTTGATTATCAATTTTAATATTATTAATTTTGATGTTTTTCTCTTTGAAATAATTTCTAATAGTGGTTGTTAAATTTTGTAATTTTTGTTCAATTACAGGCTCATTATCAATTTCAAGTAAAAGGTAAGAACCACCTTGTAAATCTAAACCAAGGTTTATTTTCTTATTAAAAAAACTATCATCGAACTTAAATAAATTTGATGACGCAATTAAAATAAATAATAAAGAAAATAAAGTTACAAATAAGATTCTTAGTTTAGAAAAATAAAGCACTTATCTTAATTGATTATTTTTTAACTTCTGGAGTATTGTTTAAGAGACTTTGAATACCTGTAGCTTTAACGATTTCTACTTTAACATTTTCAGCTATTTCAACTTCTACTTTGTCGTTATCGATTAATCTTTCTACTCTTCCTGTTATACCACCTGAAGTGACTACTTTATCTCCTCTCTTTAAACCTTCGACCATTGCTTTATGCTCTTTAACTTTTTTTTGCTGTGGTCTGATTAAGAAAAAATAAAAAATAACAAAAATTAAAATTAGCGGTATAAATTGACCTATTCCTGAACCTTCCATAAATCTCCTTTAAATTATGGCATTCTTATACCATCTCACTAATTAAAACAACTTTAATTGTTAGAAATCAATTCCATATTGTTCATATAAGGTCTTAGAACTTTAGGAATTATAATAGAACCATCTTTTTGCTGATAGTTTTCCATAATTGCAATCAGAGTTCTTCCAACAGCTAAACCACTTCCATTCAACGTACCTGCAAAAACATTTTCCTTATTATTGTTTTTGTATCTTGCCTTCATACGCTGTGCTTGAAACGTTGAACAAGATGAACATGATGATATTTCTCTATATTTATTTTCTGATGGCAACCATACCTCAATATCATAGGTCTTCTCTGCGCTAAAACCCATATCACCTGAACATAAAATTACTTTCCGATAAGGTAACTCTAATTTATCTAGTATGTCAGTTGCACAATCTGTCATTCTCTCTAATTCTTCTAAACATTTTTCATTCTCAACAATGCTTACCATTTCAACTTTGTAAAATTGATGCTGTCTAATCATACCCCTTGTATCCTTTCCATAGCTTCCAGCCTCTTTTCTAAAACAAGGAGTTGAAGCTACAAATCTCATTGGTAAATTATTAAGATCAATCATTTTATCTTTAACAATATTGGTTAAAATGACCTCTGCTGTTGGTATCAAAAATTTTCTATCTGAACCTTCGTCAAATTTAATTTCAAACTGATCATTTTCAAATTTTGGCAACTGTCCGGTACCGTACATAGTGCTTTCTGATGCCATTAATGGTGGTGATATCTCCTGATAACCATTTTGATGAATATGTGTATCAAGCATAAAATTTGATATTGCTCTTTCTAAAAGAGCCAATTTATCTTTTACAAATACAAATCTTGAACCAGTAGTTTTTGTAGCTAAATCAAAATCAAGCATATTTAGTTTTTCACCTAATTCGTAATGTGTTTTAGGTTTAAATTCTAAATTAGGTATCTCTCCTGATTTTAATATTTCTTTATTATCATTTTCGTCTTTACCATTTGGAACATCTTCATGCGGTATATTAGGTATGCTAGACAGAATACTATCTAAATCAGACTTAATTTGTTTTTGATCTTCTACAATTTTGTCGAGTTCCTTGCTGATTTCTTTAGATTTCTTAAACAAGCTCTCATCTTTTGATTTAGAAATATCTTTTTTTTCTTTTTCTAAACTTTCTTTTTTTTGAATTAAATTTCTATTTTGTTCATCCAATTTTTGTATTTTTTCAAAATCTACTTCTAAGTTTCTTTTTTCAAGAGATTTTTGAAATTTAGAAAAATCTTTTCGTATTTCTTTAATGTTATGCATCTTCTTTTTGTAAATTTTTATTTTCTATAAATTTTACTGAAAATATTGATAATTCATACAGAATTAATAAAGGTATTGCTAAACCTATTTGAGTTATTGGATCTGGTGGTGTTAACAATGCAGCTGCTGCAAATATAATAACAACTACATATTTTCTTCTCTCTTTTAAAAATTGACTATCAACTATTCCGATTCTAGCTAATAAACTTAAAACGACTGGTAGCTGAAAACTGATACCAAAAGCAAAAATTAATTTCATAACTAGTGATAAATATTCATTAACTTTAGCCTCTAATTGGATTGGTAAATTTGTAGAAAGACCTGTGCTTTCAAATGAAAGAAAAAATTTAATCGCAAGGGGCATTATCAAATAATAAACCAGCATACCTCCTAAAAAAAATAATATTGGTGTTAATATAAGGTAAGGCAGAATTGCCACCTTTTCATGTTTGTACAAACCAGGTGCAATAAATTTCCAAATTTGCATCAAGATAAAAGGACATGTAACAAAAAAAGCTGTGAAGAATGATACTTTAAGGTATGTTAAAAAGGTCTCTTGTAAAGCTGTAAATATCAATCTTCTATCAGAACCGTCTTCTTTTACAGCTCTTGCAAATGGATCAACAAGAAAACCATAGATATGTTCTGCAAATAAGTAACAAATCACAAAAAAGATAAATAAAAAGATAAAGCTATTTATCAATCTTTTTCTTAATTCTGTAAGGTGACTTACAAATCCACCTTCCTGATCTTCATTACTCATCTTTTTTAATTTCTTTTTTTATTTCGTTATCAATTTTTTCTTCATCTATCTCTAGATTTGATACTTCATTTTGAATATTGTTAACGTATCTTTTTGCTGACCCGATCCACGAGCCTGCTTTTTTTAACATTACTGGAAAATCCTTTGGACCAAGAACTATTATAGCAATAGCAACAACAATTAAAATTTCAAACCAACCGATAGTAGGCATTTAAATTAATTTTTGTTATCCGAGTCTTTGTTATCGTCAGATATATTTTTTGGCTCTGTATCGTCAGTTACGTCTGACGCCATTCCTTTTTTGAAACTTTTAATACCTTTAGCTACATCACCCATTAAGCTTGAAATTTTTCCTCTTCCAAACAATAAAACAACCAATATAACTACAATAGCTATTTGCCAAATTCCTATACTCATGAAAAACTTATAACCTTTTTAAGGTTATTTTGAAAGTTACTTTTTTATTAATCTTTCTCTTCAGGTTCTAGAGTGCTATTAAGCATTTCATCTATATTGGAATAAATATCATCTTTTTTCTCTTCTTGCTTTTCTTTGTAAAACTTTCCAGTTCCAAAAATAGCATTATCAACGCTTGAACTATCAATTAAACCAGCAGCTCCTAATTCATCAATTGTTGGAAGATCAGATAATTTTTGTATGTTAAAATGACTTAAAAAATCATCAGTAGTTATGTACTGAATTGGTCTACCTGGAACATCTTTTCGACCACCTGGTTTTACCCAATTTAATTCCATTAATATCTCTAAAGTATTAGTACCAAAAGCAACTCCTCTTATTTCCTCTATCTCAGCTCTCGTAACCGGTTGATGATAAACAATTATAGCCAATGTCTCTACTGCAGCTCTAGACAGTTTCTTTTCAACAGTTTTCTCTTGGGACATCAAACTTGATAAATTTGGTGATGTTCTAAAAGACCACTTATCTTTTATACAAATTAAATTAATTCCCCTGTTGGAATATTCTTGTTTTAATTTTTCTAAAGACTCTGGAACGTTACCTTTTTTAGAAACTTTACTTTCTATAGTGTCTACATCTAAAGGCTCAGCTGCCACAAAAATAATTGCTTCTATCTCTTTGTCTAAATCTGACAATTTTGATGGAAACTTTAAAACATTATCTTTTGAAGATTTTGCTTTTTTAATCATTTATTTCCTTTACATATATTTCATCAAACAATTTATCTTGTTTGATTGATAAATTTCCTTCTTTAACTAATTCTAATGATCCAGCAAAAATTCCAGCCTTACCAGTTTTCTTGTATTTTGAACCACTTTTAAAATTACTTGGGATTAATTCATCAAGTTTTTTCCATTCAAATAGTTTGCCAAAAAATTCTCTAATTGTTTTAATCCCATCTTCAGTTGTGAACACAGGAAGTTTTGGAATATTCATTTTTTGAAAATCTTTAGTCATTATTATTGTTGAGTAAGCTTTCATTAGTTCAAATAAGCTTAAATTATATTCAGTACTATAAATTGATCTAATACTTCCTTTCATGCCTCTAGTTCTTATCTCTCTACCTAATCTTTTTCTCTTAAGCATTTGTTCAGATAATAATCTAATTAATTCTAATTTTTTTAGCTGTAATTTTAACTTTTCTGCAACTTCTTGTACTTTAAATTCCTCTTCTGGAGTACCAGGTAAAAGTAATTTTGATTTTAAATAGGCTAACCATGTAGCCATTAAAAGATATTCAGAAGCAATTTCTAAATTTAAGTTTTTTTCATTAGTAATATACTCATGAAATTGATCTGCTAACTTAGTTATAGATATTTCTTCTAGATCAACTTTTTGAGCTTTTGCTAAATCTAAAAGTACATCTAATGGTCCATTATAATTATTTATATCGACATTAAATAATTCAGAATCATTAGTGGACATGGAAAGATATTAACTTAAAATTTTATAAAATTGAGATGTTTTTTTAAGAATAAAACTATTCACTTGAGGTGAATTTTCTGCGACTATCTTCATTTCTTTCATATTTCCATTGCAATGAAGTGCTATATTACAACCTGCGCTGAATAAATTAATAGTATTAAGTTTTAAATCATCACTTAAACTCTTCATTGATAAGTCATCTGAAATTAAAATATTCTTAAATCCTATATTTTTCCTAATAATATTAATTATTTTTTTAGAGTGAGTGGCAGTGTTATTTTTATCAATTTTTGAATAAACAACATGACCTGTCATTGCAAATAAACATTTCTTCTTTTTAAATGTCCAAAAATCGTTTTTAAGAAGATATACATATGTTTTGTTAATAATCGGTGTTGAATAATGACTGTCGACTTTTGCTAAACCATGACCGGGTATGTGCTTCATTACAGTTCCTATTGAGTTATTTTGAAATAATTCGATACAAATATCCCCTAATTTAGAGACAATTTTTTTATTTTTTGAATAAGATCGATCACCAATTACCTTGCTTGCACCATTAACTCTAAGGTCTAAAACTGGAACAGTGTTAATATTCACACCAATTAAATTCAATAAATAAGAAGTCTTATCTACAAATAACTTATAAACGATTTCAAATTTTTTTTTATCTTTATTAAACAAATCTCCAAAATATTCAGATGTCATATTATCAAAGGAAATTAAATTTCTTAATCTGTTTACTCTTCCTCCTTCTTGATCAATCATAATTGGATATTTTTTATCCTTAAAAATTTTTCTAATGCTAGAGGTTAATTTTTTAACTTGATCAAAAGATTTAATATTTCTAGTAAATAGGATAATTCCCCATGGTTTATATTTTTTTAGAAATAAAATTTCATTTTTAGATAATTTTGTTGATTTTAAACCAACTATAAAAGATTTTCTTTTACTTATCATTGTCTAATAATTTCCAAAAATTAAACTTTTTCTTTTTCTTTTTGTTTGTTTGCTTAACATACTCAATTACATTTTGAGTATCATTCTCTAAAACTGGTAAATTTTTTGAATATAATTTTATTTTCTCATCAATATTTTGATGAGATCTGTATGATTTTTTTTTGTGTTCATCTGAAAAATAATATTTTCCTGTAAAAAAAATAAATAAAAGTATTACCAAAACAAATATTAAGTACTTTATTTCTTTAAGCATTACATTTGATTTGGTGTATCAACACCAACAATATCCATTCCTGTTTTTATTACATTAGAAATAGCCTTCAAAAAGATCAATTTATCTGGTGAGACTGTTTTTTGATCATTAATGAACCTTTTTTCTGGAAATTGTTTTCCTAAATTCCAATACGAGTGAAATTCAGATGCAAGATCGTATAAGTAAACAGGTATTCTATGTGGTTCTAATTTTGTACTAGCTGCGTCAATACATTTTGGCCATTCAGATAATTTTTTTAAAATTTTAATTTCATCATTAGAATATTCAAAATTAAAATCATTTAATTCAATTTTTGAATTTAAGTCTTTATCTATATGTCTAAATACAGATGAAATTCTAGCGTAACAATATTGGACATAATATAATGGATTGTCCTTAGATTTTTCTTTGACTGCATCGAAATCAAAATCCAATTCAACATCACTACTTCTGTTAAGCATAATAAATCTTGTTGCATCTCTTCCAACTTCTTCAATCAAGTCATCTACGGTAATATAATCTCCTTTTCTTTTAGACATTTTGAAAGGCTTGTTTTCTTTAATTAACTTTACCAACTGACTAATTTTACAAATTAATGTATCTTTTTTTCCTGACAGTGCTTCAACTGAGGAGGTAATACGTTTTATGTAACCTGCATGATCTGCTCCAAGTATATTGATTAAGTAATCAAAATTTCGATCAACTTTATTTTTATGATAAGCAACGTCACTTGCAAAATAAGTCCATGTGCCATCAGATTTTTGAAGTGCACGATCTTTATCGTCACCAAATTCTGTTGATTTAAATAATAATTGCTCTCTTTCAACCCAATCTTTGTTATCTTCACCAGCTGGGGCTTTGATTTTTCCTTTATAAATAAAGTTATTTTTTTCTAAAAAATCTATTACACTTTCAACTTCATTGTTTAATACGATATTTTTTTCACTAACAAAATTATCATGTTTAATACCCAAGCTATTAAGATTGTTTTTGATAAGCAGAAGCGCCTGCTCTATTGATAAGACTGTTAATTTATCTCTAATTTCATCAAAATTATCAAATTTAAGATCTGAATTATTTGAAATTATATTTTTTGCAAAATCAATTAGATAATCCCCAGGATACAAATCAGGATTATCTTCAGGAAATGTTTCTTTAAAATGAACTTCTCTAATTCTATAATATACTGATTTAGTAAAATTTATAATTTGGTTACCATAATCATTAACATAATATTCTTTTGTAACTTTGTGTTTATTAAAAATTAAAACATTAGAGATAACATCTCCTAGAATAGCACCTCTGCAGTGTCCTACATGTAAAGGACCTGTTGGGTTTGCTGAAACAAACTCTACTAAATAATTATTTTTTTTCTCCTTGTCATTTATTCCAAAACTATCTGCATTATCTGTGATATTTTTAATAAAATTTGACCAATAAGATGGTTTAAATTTAATATTAATAAATCCTGGTTTGGCTACAGATATTGTTTCAATTTCACTGTCATTATTTTTAATTTCGGGAGTAAGTTTTTCTGCGAGCTGTAATGGTGAGGTTTTATTGATTTTTGATAAAACCATCGCAACATTTGTTGAAATATCACAATCAAATTTTGGTGGAGGTATTTCTGCATTAATTCCATTAAAATTCTCTGGAATTTCTAGTTTATTATTTTTATTCAAATCAACAATAACAGATTTAATTTTATCTAAATATAATTCAAAAATATTCATTTATTATCGTTATAAAGGTTAATAGCATATCTATCAGTCATACCGGATATAAAATCTGAAATAGCTCTATATTTGTCTTTAGTCAATTGATCTTTGGACAAAAATTTTCTTGGATTTGATTTAATCATTTTAAACAATTTCTTAATTATTAATTTACCTTTATGATTTTTTTTCAATACTGACTTGTTGTCATACATTTTGTCTCTTAAGAAAGATTTAATTTCTTTTTCTGCATTCTTAATTTGGTTAGAAAAACAAACGATTAACTCATTAGATTTAGATACATCTCTTGAGGATTTTACCTTAAGTTTTTGAATATTTTTTTGGGTATTGATCAATAAATCTCTAACCATGAGATCAATTGAGTCTCTTATTATTTGATAAATTGCAATTTTATAATTTTTATTAGTAATTTTATTTTTATATTTTTTATGAATATTTTTAAAAAAATCTATTTCGACCAATTCCTCCATTTTAAAAAGATTGGCTTTTATACCGTCTTGAATATCGTGATTGTTATATGCAATATCATCTGAAATTGCTGAAATTTGAGCTTCAAGAGAGGGAAATGAATTATATTTAATTTTACCTTTAAAAGTTTTTATCCCTATTAACTTATTAACTAAAGCAATATCCTCTACAGGTCCGTTATGTTTAAGAAGGCCTTCTAACGTTTCTATAGTTAAGTTTAATCCCTTAAACTTAAAATACTTGTTTTCTAAAAACATAACTATTCTTAAAGTTTGAAGGTTGTGATCAAAACCACCATAATCCTCCATGCATTCATGTAAGGCATCCTCTCCAGCATGACCAAACGGCGTGTGGCCTAAATCATGTGCTAAACTTAAAGTTTCGGCTAAATCCTCATTTAATTTTAAATATTTAGCTATTGATCTTGCAATTTGAGCAACTTCTATTGAGTGAGTAATCCTTGTTCTAAAATGATCCCCCTCAGTATTAACAAATACTTGGGTTTTGTGTTTTAACCTTCTAAATGATGCGCTGTGAATAATACGATCTCTATCTCTTTGAAAAGGAGATCGATATTTTGAGTTAGCTTCCTTAATTAGTCTCCCTTTACTTTTGTATACCCCTAACAAAGCGTCTTTTTTCATCCTTTAATTAAAATAATTAAGTATTATATTAGTAATATCAGTGTTGAGACATGATTAAAGAAATTAAATTTACAGATAATGCGTTAAAACAAATAGAAAGTTTGTTAGCAAAAAAAGACAAAGGTTCATTTTTTAGAATCGCTATTAAAGGTGGTGGTTGTTCAGGATTTCAATACGAATTCACTTTTGATAAATCAAAACAAGACGACGATTTAAATTATCAAAATATTTTAATTGATAAAACTTCTGCAGATTTACTTAAAGGATCTGAAGTTGATTATGTTTCTGAGTTAATAGGTGAACAATTTAAAATATCTAATCCACAAACAAAATCCTCTTGTGGTTGTGGTGTTTCTTTCTCACTTTAATGCTGATTTCATCCTGGAATGTCAATTCTGTAAGAGCACGAATTGAAAATATCAAAAGTTATTTATTAAAATATAAACCAGATATTTTAATGATGCAGGAAATCAAAACCGAAGATATCAATTTTCCTTATGATGATTTTTCTTCAATGGATTATGAAAGCCACGTATTTGGTCAAAAAAGTTATAATGGTGTAGCAATTATTTCTAAAAATAAATTAAAAAATATTAGAACTGATTTAATTAAAGATAAATTAAAACAATCAAGAATAATTTCTGCTGAATTTGAACATAAAAAAAAAACTATTCAAATAATAAACATATACACTCCAAATGGAAACCCTGTTGATACTGAAAAATATGACTACAAAAAAAATTGGCTAGATCAATTAATCAAACAACTAAAAACTTTATCTAAGAAAAATCCAAATTTAATTCTTGCAGGTGATTTTAATATTATTCCTTCAGCAGAAGATGTTTATAATGTAAAAAGTTTTGAGGATGACGCTTTATATAGGTTGGAAATCAGAAAAAAATTTAGAGAGATGATAAATCTAGGTTTCAATGATGTGTATAGATATTTTAATGAAGAGAAAGAAGGATATACATTTTGGGATTACATGAGAGGTGCCTGGCAAAAAAATAATGGCATGAGAATTGATCATTTTTTAGTGTCTAATTCATTAATTGATCAAATTAAGGATATAAATATCAATAAAGACCCTCGTGGAAGAGAAAAACCCTCTGACCACACTCCTATTGAAATTACTTTAACTTAAAGATTTTATTTTATTAACTAACTCTTCGTTTATATTTCTTGGGCCAGTGTCCAATCTATTTTTATGACGTCTTTCGCCAGGTAATCTTACTTCACCCATTGATTTCATCTTCTCAAAAAATTCTTCTGCATGTTTTTGCCAATCAGTTCCTGAAGTTTTATCTGGACTTATTGCTAATATAAATTCACCGCCACTTGGAGGACCCCCATCATTATTATCTTTAGCAGCTGTTTCATAACTAAAATTATCACCAACTAAAGCTCCTGCTAATAATTCAACCATCATAGCAATTGCAGAACCTTTGTAACCACCAAAAGGTAATAATACTCCACCATCAGCAATTTCACCTGGATCAGTTGTTTCTTTTCCATCTTTAGTCAAACCAGTTCCAAGTGGAACTTTGTGCCCTTCTCTTTTAGCAACCTGAACTTCACCCATTGCCATCGATGCAGTTGCCATATCGTAAACAACTGGAGTTTTGCCAGGTCTTGGCCAAGCAAATGAAATTGGGTTAGTTCCAAATAATGGTTTTATTGCTCCTGCTGGTGCAACAGCAGGCTTGTAAGACGTACATGCAAAAGCAACTAAACCATCTTCAGCTAACTTTTCTGTTTCAGGCCACATAGCAGCCATATGATGTGAATTGTTTATTGCTAATACTGCAACACCATTTTCTTTTGCAGCTTTAGCTAATTCTGGCAAACCTTTATTTAAAACAACAGGTGCTAAACAATTATTTCCTTCAACTTTAATTACTGATGGAGATATTTTTTTAACTTCAGGTTTACCTTTTCCATTAATTTTTCCACTTTTAAGACCAGTTACGTATGCAGGCAATCTAAATAAACCATGTGATACTGAACCATCTCTTTCTGCATTTCTTATTAAATCTGATAAAATTGATGCTGTTTCATCATCGCAGCCATTAACCAAAAGAGTTTTTTTGGCAAGTTCAAATATTTCATCTAAGGTTAAAGGTACTGTGCTCATTACTTCGATTTACACTTTTTACATAAACCAAAAAATTCTAAATTATATTTGTTGTATCTCATTCCTGAGTCATCTTCAAAATTTGATAAATATTTTGAAAGTTTTGAATTATTTATCTCTGAAACTTTTTCACAGCTTTCACAAATAGAAAAAGCTGTTGCTTTCGAAATTTGGCAACTAGAATTTTGACATACAATAAAAGCATTTCTACTTTCGATCTTATGGATTTTTCCAATTTCAACTAATTTATCTAAAGCTCTATAAACTTGTAATGGTGCTTTAATCCCTTTTTTTTGAACATTAAAAAGAATTGAATAAGCCTTCATGGGTTCGCCAGATTTATCAATAAGATCAAAAATTATTTTTTGGTTTTTAGAAAGATTGTGTTCTTTTTGCATTTATAAATTCTTATCAATTAGTCATTAGTTTTTCAATTGAATGGATTGCTTTATTTTAAATAAAGACAAAATGAATAAAAATAATGATGCAGCAATTATTGATGGTCCTGAGGCTGTATTAAACTCAAGTGAGGAAAACAGTCCTAGTATTACAGATAATAAACCACCTATAATTGAGAAGAATATCATTTTCTGAGGGCTGTCTGAGATGTTTCTAGCCATAGCTGCTGGAATGATTAGCATTCCGGTTATTAACAATAATCCTACCATTTTTATTGAAATTGCGATGATCGCTGCCATTAAAATTGTGAATACGGCTTTAGCTCGCTCAGGATTTAATCCTTCTGCCTCTGCTAATTCATAATTAACAGTCGAAGCAAATAAAGGTTTCCATATCAATTTTAAAATCAGCAAAATGAAAGCGCCACCTATCCAAATTATTAGTATGTCATTTGTAGTAACGGCTAATATGTCGCCAAACAATAGACCCATTATATCAAATCTAATAAATGTTAAAAATCCTATCACAACCAAGCCTACTGCTAGAGAAGAATGGGCTAACAAACCTAGCAAAGCATCACCAGGTAGATTAGTTTTTTTTTGAAGTTGAATAAGAATTAAAGCAACTACAGATGAAATTACAAAAACAGATAAAGCTATATTTAACTCTAAAGAATAAGCCATGGTTACTCCTAATAAAGCTGAGTGAGAGAGTGTATCACCAAAATAAGATAATCTTCTCCAAATTACAAAACAACCCAAGGGGCCAGTAACTAAAGCCACACCTATTCCCGCAACTAAAGCTCTAATAAAAAAATCATCAAACATATTAATTTTTCTCTATTTCTCCTTCCTCTGAATGAACATGATCATGTTTATGTTCATATACAGAAAGAATTTGAGATGCTTTTTCACCAAATAAGGTTTTATATTCGTTATTTTTTGCCACATCCATTGGTGTACCAGAACAACAAACGTGACCATTTAGACAAACAACATGATCAGTAGCTGTCATGACAGTGTGTAAATCATGTGAAATTAATAAAATTCCACAATTAAGAGTGTCTGAAATTTTTTTAATCAATTCATAAAGAGCAATTTCACCTGTGTAATCTACACCCTGAACAGGTTCATCTAAAACTAATAATTCTGGTTTTTTTGAAATAGCCCTTGCTATTAAAACTCTTTGAAACTCACCACCAGATAAATTTCCTAAATTTTTATTTTTTAAGTGAATGACACCAGTTAAATTTAAAGCTTCATCTATCACTTCCTCATCAATATTTTCTGTTAACAGCATAAAATCATAAACACGAAGAGGTAATGTCCAATCTATAGATATTTTTTGAGGAACATATCCAATCTTGTTAGTATATTTTTCAACATTCCCTTCTATATTTTTATAAATTCCTAAAGCAATTTTCGCAGTTGTACTTTTTCCTGATCCGTTAGGACCAATTAAAGTTACAATTTTTCCTTTTTCAACTTTTAACGAAACACCTTCTACCAACCACTTTCCATTTTGTCGAAAGCCTGCATTATTTAGTTGAACCAAAGTTTTATTCTCAGAGTTCATTTATTCCTTGACTTGTAAATGTTATATTATTACATAATGTTATAATATAACAACTTTTAAATAATTACTTATGATAAATCTAAAAAAATTACCAATAATCTTTTCATTAATATCCTTTTTAACTATATTTTCATCAGCAAATGCTGAAATCAAAGTAGTTGCTTCTATTAAACCAATACATTCATTAGCAAGTTATTTAATGGATGATGTAGGTAAACCAGATCTAATAGTGGATGGTTATAGCTCACCTCATGGATTTGCAATGAAGCCCTCTCATGCAAAAATGCTTCAAAATGCTGATCTTGTGTTTTGGGTAGGAGAAGATTTAGAAAATTTTTTAGAAAAACCGTTAAGTTCAATCGCAAAAAAAGCTGAAAAAATTGAACTAATAGAAATCAAAGGATTACAAGTATTAAAATTTAGAGAAAGAAATATTTTTGACGAACATGATCATGACGACCATGGACATGATGATGACCACGGTAAAAAAGAAGATGATCACGACCACGATCACGACGATCATGGTAAAAAAGAAGATGATCATGACGACCATGGACATGATGATGACCACGGTAAAAAAGAAGATGATCACGACCACGATCACGACGATCATGGTAAAAAAGAAGATGATCATGACGACCATGGACATGATGATCATGATGGACATGCACATGGTGAATTTGATCCACACATTTGGTTGGACCCAATTAACGCAAAAGCTATGTTAAATGAAATGGCAGAACATTTAATTGAAAATGATCCAAAAAATGAAGCTAACTATAAAAGTAATTTAGCTAAAGCTTTACAAGAAATCGATAAACTTACAATTGACGTAATGACAGACTTAAGTAACAGTGTTTCTTCAATTGTATTTCATGATGCTTATCAATATTTTGAGGAAAGATTTAACGTTAAAGTATTAGGTGCATTTACTGTTAATACAGATGTAATGCCTGGAGCAGAACAATTAGCTGAAATTAGAGAAATTATCGAGCATGATAAAGTAGCTTGTGTGTTCTCAGAGCCTCAATTTAATCCTGATATTATCAATGCAGTTGCAAAAGATATGAAGATTAAAACTGGTGTTCTGGATCCTCTAGGTGCAACATTAGATCCAGGTAAAGATCTATATTTCAATTTAATTAGAAATATGTCTGCATCTTTCAAAGGTTGTTAATTAAAAATTAGGTTTAATCTGGGAATTTTTTTAAATTCTCGGATTAAAATATAACATTCACTGATATTTTTATAATACAATAAGCATTGTAATTTTTTCTAAGAGGATTTATTTTCTTTATAATTTGATTTTATGAAGGATTTAAATTTATTTAAAAAAAATGGCTTTCTTGTTAAAGAAAATTTAATTTCTCAAACAAAGATAAACAAAATAAATAAAATTGTTAATGAAGTAATTTCAAAAGAGAAAAAGAAAAAAAATGGTAATGGTGCAAATGGAACTCAATCCTATAATAATTACCATTTTGTTTACAATTCAGACTCATCAAGGAATAAAGAAATATTAAGACTAAATAACCCTCAGAATAGGCATAAAATCTTCTATGAATTATCTAGAGATAAAAAGATTATATCCATAGCTAAAAAATTGTTAGGTGGAACAGTTAGATTTCATCTTGGTAAATTAAACTTTAAACTTCCAAATAAGAAAAAAGGAAGTGAAATTGGATGGCACCAAGATTGGGCTTTTTACCCTCATACTAACGATGATTTAATCACAGTTGGTATATATTTAGATGATTGCTATGAGAAAAATGGGCCTCTTAAAATAATAAAAAATTCACACAAAAAGAAATTATACAGCCACCACAGCAAAGATAATTATTTTGTTGGAAAAATAGATACTAAAAAAAATAAAATAGGAACTAAAGATAGTGTTTCTATAACTGGAGCTGCTGGAACAGTTGTTTTTTTTCATTGTAGATCAGTTCATGGGTCTGGACATAATCTTATGAATAACTCAAGACCCTTAATTTTATTTGGTTATAGAGCTTGTGATGCTTGGCCATTAATCAATGATGGAAACCCTCATCCTGAAGTCAATTTAGAAAATTATGATAAAAATATTATTGTAGGAAATAAATCAATAAAACCAAGATTAACTAAAGTTCCAACAATAATCCCACTACCTAAAAAGAAACACTACGTTTCAATCTATGAACTCCAAAAAAATTAAATTACATTAAAGTTCTTTGTAATAAATCTTTAACATAACATTCATATAAATTTTGAATGTTATTTTTAAAAAAATATCTTAAATGGATAAGTACATTTTTAGTATTAACTGGTATTTTACTTACAAATCTTAATATTTATCCACTGAATATATATTTTCATGGACTTGGTGTTGTTGGATGGACAATTTCAGGGTTTTTATTAAAGGATAAGGCTATCTTAACTAATTTTGGATTACAAATTCCACTATTTGTAATTGGTATTTATAAAATTATTTTTTAATGAAAAATATATTATTTGTATGCACTGGTAATTCTGCAAGAAGTATTATAGCTGAGAGTATTGTAAATTACGAATACTCAAACAAATTTAAAGCTTTTAGTGCTGGAAGTAATCCTTCTGGAAAAATCAATGAAGATGTAAAAAATTTTTTAGAGAAAAACAAAAATTACGATCTAAGCAATTATAGTTCTAAAAACTTTGAAGAATTTATAAATAATGAAATAAAAATGGACCACGTATTTACCGTTTGCAATAACGCAAATAATGAGGTGTGCCCTATCTGGCCTCAAAAGGAACAAATAACACATTGGGATATAGAAGATCCTGTATCTAAACTTCAAAATGCAAATAATGAAGAAAAACAAATAATTATTAGAAGCACATTTAATATTATTAGTAGTAAAATTAAAGATTGGGTAAATGAAAAATAAAAATAGATATTTTCTTTCAGAATTTATTGGAAGTTGTTTTCTAGTAATGATCATAGTTGGATCAGGCTTAATGGCAGAAAATCTGACTAACGATATAGCTGTAATGCTAATAGCCAATACTATAGCAACAGGTGCCGGTTTATTTGTATTAATTACAGTATTTGCTGATGTATCTGGTGCTCATTTTAATCCATTTGTTAGTATTGCAATGACATTTACTGGAAAATTAAAAAAAAGATTACTTCCCTTTTATATTTCTGCTCAAATCTTAGGGTGTATGTTGGGGGTTGCTTTAGCTAACTTCTTTTTTGAACATCAAATATTTGAGCTATCAACAAAATCAAGAGATGGCGTTTATATATTTGTATCAGAAATAGTAGCTACTTTAGGTCTTATAATGATAATTTTTGGTTCAATGAAATCAGGTAAAATTTCTGTAGCTGCTTCAGTTGGTTTATATATTACAGCTGGTTACTGGTTTACTTCATCAACATCATTTGCAAATCCTGCAGTTGCAATAGCTAGAACTTTTACAGAATCATTTACCGGTATAAATTATTTAAATACACCATTTTATATAATGGCTGAATTGATTGGAATGATAATAGCTGTTTATCTAGTAAAAAAAGTTTTTTTAAATAAGTGAATAACCAGAAGATCTTACAGTTCTAATTAATTCTTTTTTATTTTTTAAATTAACAGATTGTCTTAATCTTCTGATATGGACATCAATAGTTCTGCTTTCAACATTCACATTATTTGGCCAAACATTTTCTAAAATTTGATCTCTTGAATAAACTCTCTTAGGATTAGTTAAAAAAAATTCCAACAATCTAAATTCTGTTGGTCCAAGCTTAATTTCTTGTTGATCTCTAAACACTCTTTTTTCAATTCTATCTAAGCTTAGATCTTCATACTCTAAACTGTCAGATACTATATTTGGATTAGATCGTCTTAACACAGCCTTCATTCTTGCCATTAATTCATTAAAGCTGAATGGTTTAGTTAAATAGTCATCTACACCACTATCTAGACCTTTTATTTTGTCTTCCTCTTCACCTTTAGCGGTTAGCATAATCACTGGTAAACTTTTAAAAATATTATCTTTTCTTATACTTTTACAGATTTCTACCCCTGAAAGATCAGGTAACATCCAATCTAATAATAGTAGATCAGGTTGAAATTTTTTTAATTCTTTTAAACCATCATTGCCATTTAATGATGATGATACAATAAAACCGTTTTTTTCTAGATTATGTTGAACTAATTGAATTATTGAAGGTTCGTCTTCAATAATAAATATCTTACCATTCATTTTTATTGTTGAATAACTTTTCCTTTAGGTCTGCTACCTTTTAAGTATTCACCTTTAATTAAAAAACAAATTGTTTCTGCTATATTAGTTATATGATCTCCAGCTCTTTCAAGATTTTTTGTTGCAAAAATCAAATGAGTTGAAAAATCTAAATTCTTTTTATCTTTTGAGAGAAAATCAATAACACTTTCCATGGCTATATAGGTCAAATCATCAACTTGTTCATCTTTTTCCCATACCTCTTTAGCTTTGTCATAATTTTTATTTACATAACTATCTAGTACATCATTTAATTGTTTAATTACTAAATCTCCTAATCTCTTTAAATTTCCCAATAACTCCTCAGGTAAATCTAATGGTAATGGTTTGACTTTTTTTGCGTTACTTTTAGATAGATCACCTATTCTTTCCAAGTCTTGAGATATTTTTAAAGAACTGATTGTTTCTCTTAAATCAATAGCCATAGGTGCTCTTTTGACTAGTAATGTCATAATCTGAGTATCTATTTTGGATCTGAATTTATTTATTTCTTCATCACTTTTAATAATTTTATCAATTGAGTCTTTATCAACTTTGATTACAGCATCCATAGAGTCAACCATTTGAGACTCGGTTAAACTTCCCATTTTAATTACTGAATCAATTAAGTATCTTAATTCTTCTTCGTATGATTTTACTGTGTGCTCATTACTCATAATTTATCCAAATCTACCTGTAATATAGTCTTGTGTCATTTTATTGTCAGGATTTTTAAAAATTTTCTCTGTTTTACCTACCTCAATTAACTTACCTAGATGGAAAAAGCCTGTTTTTTGTGAAACTCTAACTGCTTGGGCCATTGAGTGTGTTACAATCACAATTGTATATGTTTTTTTAAGTTCATCAATTAATTCTTCAATTTTTGCTGTTGCTATAGGATCTAATGCTGAACAAGGTTCGTCCATTAATATAACTTCAGGATTTACAGAGATTGCTCTTGCTATACAAAGTCGTTGTTGTTGACCCCCAGAAAGTCCTGTACCTGGTTCGTCAAGTCTATCCTTTACTTCTTCCCACAAAGCAGCTTTTTTTAAGCTACTCTCAACAATTTCATCTAACTCACTTTTGGTTTCACCCTTGCCATGAATTTTTGGACCATATGAAATGTTGTCATAAATACTTTTAGGAAATGGATTTGGTTTTTGAAAGACCATTCCTACTCTCTCCCTTAAAGATACTACATCTAAATTTTTGTCATTAATTTCAATACCATCAATTTCAATATTTCCAGTAACTTTACAGATATCAATTACATCGTTCATTCTATTCAGACATCGAATAAAAGTAGATTTTCCACAACCAGATGGACCAATTAAAGCTGTAACCTCTTTTTCATTTAAATCTAAATTAACATCAAACAACGCTTGCTTCTCACCGTAATAAACATTTAAGTTAGTTGATTTAATTTTTACTTCGTTCATTAATTCCATCTTTTCTCGAATTTCTGTCTTAAATATACCGCTAAGAAATTCATTACAATTAAAAAACTTAATAACATCATGATAGTAGCAGATGTTTTCTCTACAAATCCCCTTTCAGCAGACTCAGACCACAAATAAACTTGGACAGGCAGAGAGGCTGAAGGATCTATTGGTGTAGAGGGGATATCAACTACAAATGCAACCATACCAATTAAAATTAATGGAGCTGTTTCTCCTAAAGCTTGTGCTAATCCTATAATTGTTCCTGACAAAGTTCCTGGCAACGCTAAAGGAACAACATGATGAAATACGGATTGAAATTTAGAAGCACCTACGGCTAAAGCTCCTTCTCTAATAGATGGTGGAACAGCTTTTAAGGATGCTCTGCATGGAATAATAATTCTAGGCAATGTCATTAAAGCTAAAGTTATTCCAGCAACTAATGGTGTGGATCTTGGCAATTGGATTGTGGCTAATAATATTTGTAAAGCTAATAAACCATAAACTATTGAGGGAACAGCAGCTAAATTATTGATATTAATTTCTATAAAATCAGTAATCTTATTTTTGGGAGCAAATTCCTCTAAATAAATTGAAGCTAACACTGCAACAGGAAAAGCTAATAGTAAACAGATAATTATACTGTAAAAAGATCCAACTAAAGCACCACCAATACCAGCAAGTTCAGGATCACGAGAATCTCCATTTTTAAAAAAATAATTATTAAAATTCTTAATAATTTTTTTATTTTCAACTAACGTATCATAAATAACTAATTGGAAATCAGATATTCTTCTTCTGTCTTCTGGTAAATCTCTTGGATAATTTCCTTTATGTAACTGATCAATATCATCTGATGCTGTAATCTCTACATTGAATGTTTTTCCAATTAAATTATTATTTTCTAAAAAAGCTCTTTTAATTTCAATCTCAGCATCTGTTGTGAATAAGTCAATCAATTGATTTTCTTGATCTAAATCCTTAGCAGGATAAACTTTTAACAAACTCTCAATAGTAACATCATAAAAATCAGCATCTAAAATCTCATTCTCTGTAGCTCCATTTTGAATTTCTAAAAGTTCTTGATCAAAAAAAACTTCAACATTTATTGCAGTTTTCATGAATGCAGAACTTCCTTTTGAAAAAATATTGTGAACCAAAATAATAACAAACAACAATGCTACAAAAATTGATGCTAGACCATAAAATCTAAATCTTTTTTCAGCATTATGTCTTTTTTTTAATCTTTGTTCTTTAGTCATATTTCTCTCGATATTTTTTAACAGCTCTTTGTGCTATATAATTAAGGACAAGGGTTGCTATGAACAAAGTTAATCCTAAAGCAAAAGCAGATTGAGTTTTTGGACTATCAAACTCTTGGTCACCAACTAAAATCATTACAATCTGAGTGGTTATAGTTGTTGTGGATTCTAATGGATTAATAGTTAGATTTGCTGCAAGACCAGCTGCCATAACAACAATCATTGTTTCACCAATTGCTCTTGATACTGCAAGTAAAACTGAGCCAATGATACCTGGCAATGCAGCGGGTATAACAACTTTTTTTATCGTTTCTGACTTTGTTGCACCTATTGCATAAGAACCATCTCTTAAAGATTGTGGCACCGAATTAATAACATCATCAGACAACGATGACACGTAAGGAATAATCATAATACCCATTATTAATCCCGCTGCGAGAGCACTTTCAGATGATACGGTTAATCCTAAATTTTCACCAATTTGTCTAAAAAAAGGACCAACTGTTAGGGCTGCAAAAAATCCATAAACAACTGTTGGAATACCAGCTAAGATTTCAATTATTGGTTTTGATATTCTCCTTATTTTTAGTGAAGCGTATTCTGCCATATAAATTCCAGAAAATAACCCAATTGGAACTGCAACTAACATGGCAATTAAAGCAATAAATGAGGTTCCTGCAATCAATGGAATAAATCCAAATGCATCTTTAAGCTCTTCGTATTCGGCTGCTGTGATTGCAGAGGCATCACTAACAAAAGCTCTCTGAGGACTCCAATTAGTCCCAAATAAATAATCGAAAATATTTATCACTGAGAAAAACTTTATACTTTCAAATAAAAGTGAAAAAATTATTCCTAAAGTGGTTAAAATTGCAATTAGAGATGAAGCAAATAATAATCCTTTTAAAATTTTTTCAACATCATCTCTTGCTTTATTGTTATTTTTAATTTTTTTTAACGAATAAATTACTGAAGCAATGACAATAGTAAAAATTAATACTATTTTTGAATTAGTAAAAATATTAATAAATTTTGCATATGAAATTGCACTTTCTTTTAAAATAATATCTATATCTCCAAAAAAAGTACCAGCATAAATAGCTTTAATTTTTTCATAAACTAAATTTGCTTCATTCTTATCATTAAAAATAGCTCCCTTATTTGCAGCAGTTTCAATAATTATTGATTTAATAATTACTGGTTCGAATAATGTCCAGATAACCAAGAACACTAAAGAAGGTATCGAGCACCATAATACCAGGTAGTATCCATAAAATTTTGGAAGTGCGTTTAATTTAATATTTTTGTTTATTGAGATACTTTTAGTTTTTGATTTACCGTAAAAAAATAAAGATAATGAAAATATTGATATTAAGAATATTAAGACGAAGTTCATTCGAAATGATGTTTATCTTTTAAATGTTACAGTTTTGTTACAAATTAAATTCTAGATTGAATAAAAAAAAAGGCCAGATAAACTGGCCTTTTTTTGAAAATAAGATTTTAATTAATTAATACTTATTGTGTTTAAATCTAATGCTGCAGTTCGAGTAACTTTGTACTTGTCAGATGCTAAAGGAACTAATCCAATTTTTCCCAAGTATCCTCTGTTACCCATAGCTTTTTTAGAAGTAAACTCTTTTAAGTATTCCTCAATACCAGGAACAACACCAATATGTGCTTTTTTAACGTAAAAGAATAATGGTCTTGCAATTGGGTATGAGTAATCTTGAATACCTTCCAGAGATGGTTGTACACCTTCAATAGAAGCTGCTTTTACCTTATCTTTATTTGCCACAAGGTAACTGTAACCAAAGAAACCATAAGCATCAGGGTTTGATGTTAATTTTTGTACAATAAGAGTGTCATTTTCACCAGCCTCAACTGCATAACCATCTTCTCTCATTTTTGCACATTCTTTTTTAGCTTTATCACCAAATAAAGATTTTGCTGTTTTAGAGCAACCTTTACCCATCACTAATGAATTCCAAGCATCTCTCGTTCCTGAAGTTGGGGGTGCAATTAAAATTTCAATTTTTTTGTTAGGAAGACTTGCATCAATATCACTCCATTTTTTATAAGGATTTTCAACAAGTTTACCATCAACATCAACTTTAGCTGCTAATGCTCTCCATAATTGTTCTTTTGAAAAATTAGCATCTGGTGCACTTACTGCATGAGCGAAAGAAATACCATCATTACCTACTACAATTTCAATAATTTTAGATACACCATTTTTTTCACATAATGCTTTTTCTTTTGGTTTAATTGCTCTTGATGCATTTGTTACATCTGGGTGGTTAACACCTACACCAGCACAGAACAATTTCATTCCACCACCAGTACCTGTACTTTCGATTACAGGGGTTTTAAACTTCCCACTTTTACCGAATTTTTCTGCAACCACTGTTGCGTAAGGATATACAGTCGAAGATCCTACAATTTTGATTTGATCTCTTGAGTAACTAGTTGTTGTAAAACTTAATACTAAAAGAAATCCAAATATTACACTTATTACTTTTTTCATAATTCTCCTTTTTAGTTTCATATGCGAACTAAATAGATTTGATTCTTAAATATTTTATTAAAGGAAGGTTAAACTTTTGTTACAACCACTAACTTTTTAGTTGTATTATAGTGAGTTGAATTTGATATCTATAGTTGTCCCTTGATTTTCTACACTATTAATATCCATTTCAGCTCTATGTTGCGAAACTAAATGTTTAACAATAGCTAAACCAAGCCCAGTTCCTCCAACACTACGACTTTTGCTAGGATCAACTGTAAAAAATCTCTCTGTGATTCTATGCAAAGATTCTTTTGGTATACCTATTCCCTGATCTGCTATTGAAACAATATTAAGTTCACCATCTTTTTTTGCTGAAATTGTAATTTCTTTATTTTTGTCACTATATTTAATTGAGTTATCAATAAGGTTTGTAAAAATTTCAATTAATTTATCTCTATCACCAATTATTTTAAAATTTTCAATTTTATTAAATTTAATTTGAATATTATTTTTACTGATTATTTTTTCATATGTTTTAATTACATAATCTAACAATTCTATTAAATCTATTTCATGAGTTGGTCTTATGTGTTCTTGAAGCTCAATTTTTGATAATGATAATAAATCTCTAATTAAATTTTCCATTCTTTCTGATTGAGATATCATCACAGGTAATAAATCATTCATTGCAGAGTTATTTTTTAATTCTGAGTTATTATCAAAGGTCTCGAGACCCATTTTAATTGACTGTAATGGTGTTCTAAGTTCATGAGAAACATTGGCTACAAAATCTGATTTTAGCTGCTGAAATTTATGGAATTCAGTTAAATCTCTAATTAATAAAACACATGATTGTTCATCAAAGAAAATATTATTATGATCTAAATAAGCGGTTATATTTAATCTTTGAGGTGCTTGATTTCTGATTTCAATTTCCAAATCAGTAACATTTGTACCTTGAAAAGCTTTATCAATAGAATTTAAAAGATCTGGATTACGTAAAAATCCACTTATATTTTCATTTAATTTTATTTGAAAAAGTTTATTCGAGGAATTATTGCTAAAAATTATTTTTTTACTTTTATCTAAAATTAATACAGCTTCAGGAATGTAATTTAGCAAATCATATAAATTCTTTCTATAATCTTTGCTTTCAATAATTTTTACTTTTTCTTTTTCAGAATTATCTTCAGTATTAATTCCAAATACTCTTTCTTTTTTTAATAACAAAAATGTTAATATAACAATAATTAAGACTAAAATTATTAATAAAAGATCCATAAGATTATAGTATTACGTAAATACTATTAGTAAATAATCAAAAATTTGATTTTTTGTAAAAAATCGTTAAAACATTTTTTTGTCATGAAAAACAATCAAAATAAATACGGATTTACTAAAAAAGAATGGAATAACATGAGTCCAATTAGAAAATTGGAGAGAAAACTTGATAGAGTAAATCATATTATGGAACTAATAAGAACCATTGTTCCAATAATGTTGTTGCTTTTGAATACAATAATTATTCTTAAATTATTCAACTATATTTAAAATAGCTTAATACCAATCACCCCAATAACTATAAGCAAAATAGAGATTATTTTTTTAAGATTGATAGTTTCTTTTAAGAAGAAATAACCAATAAATATTGAGAAAAAAATACTTGTTTCTCTTAGAGCTGCAACTAGAGGAATTGGAGCTTTTGTGAAACCCCAAACAACGATTACATAGATAATAAAAGATATAGATCCTCCTACCCAAAATATCATTTTGGCATCTTTAAAAACCTTTAAAAAAATATTCTCATGTTTGTTAAGTTTTAAAATGATAGGAAAAACTAAAGCACTAAATAAAAAGGAAAAACTAATATAGGACATTGCTGATGTACTTACTCTTGCACCATATCCATCTATCAATGAATAAAGCCCTATAAATGATCCAGTAAGTAGTGAGTATTTAATGATCTCAATTTGATTTTGGTTTTTAGAACCAAATAACCCAAGAAACATTATTCCTGCACAAATCAATAATATTGAAACTAGAGTTGCTATTTTAAATACAACACCAAGAAATATTATGGAGATTAATGTAGCTAATAAAGGACCAAAGCCTCTAAATATTGGATAGACATTAGTGTAATCCCCTACCTTGTAAGAATTAAGCATATACCATTGATAACCTTGATGAGCTAATACGCTGGCTATTATATATGGAAGTGACTCTTTTCCGGGTAAAGGAAAATAAAAGATACAAATTAAAGCTAAAGGTATATGACCTAAAACAATAGCTAGAACCGCTATAGCCTTATCTGGATGATGTTTAACCATTGCATTCCAAATGGCATGCATAATAGTTGCCAATAAAATTACAAAAAAGACTGTGGTGTCCATTATTTATTTATTTTACTCTACCGTAAACGTCTTGAAATCTTACAATGTCAGTTTCTTTTAAAATTGAACCTACTTGAGCTTCAACAATCTTAACTGGTTTTTTTCCAGGATTTTGAACTCTGTGAATTGCTTCTAATGGAATAAATATATGCTCTCCAGGTTTTTTAGTAATTATATCTTTATTAAGCGTTATTTTAGCATTTCCTTGAGTAACCAACCAATGTTCAGCACGGTGATGATGTTTTTGCAAACTTAAAATGCCTTTTGGTTTTACATAAAGTTCTTTAATTAAAAACTCTTTACCTTCAAATAGGTTTGTGTATCTACCCCATGGTCTGTAATAAACATTTTTCTTCTTAATGTATTTGTTTTTATTTTTGTCATACATTTTTAAAATTTCTTTCCAGCTTCCAAGATCTGACCAAGGTATGTCTAATTTAATTGCATTAATTTCTTTTGTTTTTTCAAGGATTGCATAATCAAAAGATTTAGCAGTTGCTTTTATAAATGAGGCTTTATTTAAATGATAAATATTTGATTTATATTTTGCCTTATTAACTGCTGTTACACAATTTCTATATATAGTTGGGTTATATTTTTTAAAATTATTGATGATTGAATCTTTTCTAAGATAAAACATTCCTGAGTTCCAATATCCACTTTTTCGAATGATTTCTTTTGCTTTTGCTTCTTTAGGTTTTTCAATAAATCTAATTACTTTATTTATGTTTCCTTTAATTTTTTTGGTTAAGAAATAACCATAATCACTTGTTGGAGATTTTGGTTTAATACCAAACACAAATATATTATTTTCATTAAGATTGGACTTATTTTTATTGATAGCTTTGTTAAAAATGCTCATTTTCTCAATCAGATGATCAGCTGTAAAAAACATAAGTGGCTGATTATCAGGAATATCTTTTATTAAAGCTGTGCTTAAAATAGCTGGGGCTGTATTTCTTTTAGCTGGCTCTACAACAATTTTGTATTTATTAATTTTATTTTTTCTTAAATGTTGCTTAACTTTACTTAGATATTTTTTGTTCGTACTTATTATAGGCGCATCATAAATTGATGCTTTTGTTCTCTCTAAGGTTTTTCCAAGTAAAGTCCAATTACCAAAATCAATAAACTGTTTAGCTTGATGATTTTTAGAATTTGGCCAAAGACGAGTACCAGCACCGCCACATAAAATAACTGGTCTTATTTTCATTAAATCTCTGAGTAGTCTTTAACTTCCTTTTTCTTACCTGGATGAGTTGGAGCACCTAAATATGCTGGTCCAACAGTTTGCGCATATTTCCACAAAGTTCCTGATCCAAAGTCAGATTTTTTAGCTTTCCATTTTCTTCTTCTTGATGTTAATTCTTTTTTAGAAAGTCTTACATTGATAGTTCCTTTTTTAGCGTCAATATCTATGATATCTCCGTTCTTTAATAGACCTATAGGACCCCCTAGAGCGGCCTCAGGGCCCACATGACCCACACAAAAGCCTCTTGTAGCGCCAGAGAACCTTCCATCAGTTATAAGGGCTACTTTCTCCCCTTTTCCCTGACCATAAATTGCACCAGTTGTAGATAGCATTTCTCTCATACCTGGACCACCAACTGGTCCTTCGTATCTAATTATAATAACATCGCCATCATTATACTTTCTACTTTGAACAGCTTTCATAGCGCTTTCTTCATTATCAAAGCATCTTGCTATTCCAGTAAATTGTAATTTCTTAAGTCCTGCAACTTTAACAATTGCTCCCTCTGGAGCTAAGTTTCCTTTTAATCCAACAACACCACCTGTTGGTGACAATGGATCTTTGTAAGATCTCATTACTTTTTGTTTAGGATTAAACTTAATATATTTTAGATTTTCTTTCATAGTTTTACCTGTAACTGTCATACAATCACCATGAATATATCCACCTTCGTATAAAGTTTTTAATAACATTGGTACACCACCTGCTAACCACATATCTTTAGCAACATATTTTCCACCTGGTTTTAAATCTGCAAGATAAGGGGTTCTTTTAAATATTTTAGCAACATCCATTAAATCAAATTTAATTCCTGCTTCATTAGCAATAGCTGGTAAATGAAGACCTGCATTTGTAGATCCACCTGTTGCAGCAACAATAGTTGCAGCATTTTCTAAAGCTTTTCTTGTTACAATATCTCTTGGTTTAATTTTTTTTTGCAAAAGGTTCATAACCATTTTACCGCTTTCTTTTGCGTACTTATCTCTTTCCTCATAAGGAGCTGGAGTTCCTGCAGAATAAGGTAATGCTAAACCAATTGCTTCTGATACACATGCCATTGTATTTGCAGTAAATTGCCCTCCACAAGCACCTGCACTCGGACAAGCAACTAATTCCAATTTTCTAAGTTCTGCTGCAGACATTTGACCTGATGAATGTTTTCCGACGGCTTCAAATACATCTACTACAGTTACATCTTTTCCTTTGTAAGTTCCTGGAAGAATAGATCCACCATAAATAAATACACTTGGTACATTAAGTCTAACCATTGACATCATTAAACCTGGTAAAGATTTATCACAACCAGCAATACCAACTAATGCATCGTAACAATGTCCTCTAACAGTAAGTTCTGCAGAGTCTGCAATAACTTCTCTTGATATTAATGAAGATTTCATTCCTTCATGACCCATTGCAATCCCATCAGTAACAGTAATTGTACAAAATTCTCTTGGAGTTCCACCATTTGCTCTGACACCTTTTTTAACAGATTGTGCTTGTCTCATTAAAGCAATGTTACAAGGCGCCGCTTCATTCCAAGTTGAAACTACTCCAACAAAAGGTTTTGCTACATCTTTTTCGGTTTCACCCATTGCATAGTAAAAAGATCTATGTGGTGCTCTATCTGGTCCTAATGATGTATGTCTACTTGGAAGTTTCTTTTTATTAAATTTTGCCATTATATACCCTTTATTGTTACTGATATTTTTTCAATATCATTCTTTAAATTATTATAATTAGTTTTTTCTTGTTCAACAATCTCTTTTGGTGCACGATCTATAAAACTTTTATTCTCTAATCTTTGAGAAATTTTATTCATTTCCTGTTCTAATTTAATTTGTTTAGTTGTTAAATTTTCTTTGATTAGTTTTAAATCCACATCTTTATCAAAATAAATTTTAAATAAGTCACCCGAGACAACCATTGTTGCAGCAGGTTTTTCTAAATCATCATCAAGTATGTTATTTATTCTTCCAAGTTTTTTTAAAATAACCTCATTTTTGTTAATAAATTCTTTTTGATTATCGTTAATACCTTTAACTGAAACATCAATAAATGACCCTGGGCTAACATTAAGCTCATTTTTAAAGGATCTAAGCCCTGAAATAATATTAATGATATTTTCTACCTGCTCAGTGCTATCATCTTTCTTAGTCTCTCCAATTACCCAATTTTTATGCATTAAATAATCACTACCATTCTTATCAAATTGGTCTTTTAGCCATATTTCCTCTGTTACAAACGGAATAAATGGATGAAGTAAGATTAATATTTGTTTGAATACATAAGATGATACTTTTTTAACCTCAGCTTTTGCATCATTATCATCTGAAAATAAGATAGTTTTAGATAACTCTAGATACCAATCACAATACGAATGCCATGCAAACTGATAAGCGTTTTTTGCAGCTTCATCAAATCTATAATCCTCAAGATTTTTTTGAATTTTATTCTTTGTCTCTATTAGCTCTGAATATATCCACTTATTAATATTTACGTTTAAATTAGGTAAATCATCAATATCTTTAAAATCACATTCGTTTGTTATTAAAAAGTTATTAGCATTCCACAATTTATTTAGAAAATTTCTATAACCTTTAACTCTATCTTCTGATAATTTTACATCTGTTCCAGGTGAAGCCATTGAAAGCAAGGTAAATCTCAATGCATCAGCACTATATTTTTCAATTAAGTCCAAAGGATCAATTACGTTTCCTTTTGATTTAGACATTTTCTGTCCTTTTTCATCTCTTACAAGTGCGTGAACATATATATCTTTAAACGGTTCTTTATCTAAAAACTCTGTTCCAAACATTATCATTCTAGCAACCCAGAAAAAGATAATATCAAAACCAGTTACCAATACTGAGGTTGGATAAAATTTCTTTAAATAATCATCATCTTTTGGCCACCCTAAAGTAGCAAAAGGCCATAAGCCAGATGAAAACCAAGTATCCAAAACATCAGGATCTCTATTTAATTCTACCTCTTTTTTGTAATATTTTTTTGCTTGTGATTTTGCTTCTTCTTCATTTATAGCTACAAAAATTTTATTATCTGGCCCGTACCATGCTGGTATTTGATGTCCCCACCACAACTGTCTAGAGATACACCAAGGCTCGATATTATTCATCCATTGAAAATATGTCTTTGACCAATTTTCAGGAAAGAAATTTGTTTTTTTTAAATTAACAACTTCTTTAGCTTTAACAGATAATTTACCAGCATCAGCAAACCATTGTTCTGTAAGAAAAGGTTCAATTATAGAATTAGATCTATCTCCATATGGAACTTTATTTTTTATATTTTCTTCTTTTACAAAAAATTCTTTTTCTTTGAGTTCTTTTAAAATTCTTTTTCTAGCTTCAAATCTATCAAGACCTTTATAGTGTTCAGGTGCATTTTCATTTATCTTGCCTTCTTCAGTAAAAATATTTATGATTTCAAGGTTGTTTCTTTGACCAACATCATAATCATTAAAATCATGTGCAGGAGTTATTTTCAATGCACCTGTACCTTGTTCAGGATCAGCATAATCATCTTCTATAATTTTTATGTTTCTACCAACAATTGGTATTGTTACTGTTTTACCAACGAATGATTTAAACCTTTCATCTTTTGGATTAACAGCTATAGCTGTATCACCAAACATTGTTTCAGGTCTTGTAGTTGCTATAGTTATAAATTCACTGGTTCCATCTATAGGATATTTAATGTAGTAAATTTTTGAATTTACCTCTCTTTGATCTACTTCTAAATCTGAAATAGCTGTCTTAAGAACAGTATCCCAGTTAACTAATTTCTTATCTTTGTAAATTAAACCTTTATTATAAAGTTCTACAAAAACCTTAATAACTGATTTAGATAAGTTTTCATCCATTGTGAATGCATTTCTTGACCAGTCACAAGAACAACCAAGTTTTTTTAATTGATTAATTATTATGTCACCATATTGCTCTTTCCACTCCCAAACTTTTTCAATAAATTTATCTCTCCCAATCTCATTCTTATCTATTTTTTCTGAAGTGAGTTTTTTCTCTACCAATGCTTGCGTTGCAATACCAGCGTGGTCTGTTCCTGGTTGCCATAAAGTTTCATAGTTATTCATCCGGTGATAACGAACTAATAAATCCTGAATAGAATTATTTAATGCATGACCCATATGAAGACTTCCAGTTACATTTGGTGGAGGAATTACTATTGAAAATTTTTTAGAATTTTCTTTTGGTTTAAATAATTCATTTTTTTCCCAATATGAATAAATCTTATTTTCAACTTCAGAATGGATATATTTATCGTTACTCATTGATTTTAAAGTTTATAATTTAATAATCTTATTTAACAATAATCAATTTGGAACGTTATTTAATAGACTAATATAAAAAATTTAATATAAAAAGGCCTGAAGCTATTCGTCTAAAACAAGAAGGCAACGTGGCGGAATGGTTACGCAGAGGATTGCAAATCCTTGTATCCCGGTTCGATTCCGGGCGTTGCCTCCAAAAAAATTCTTGTTTTAGTTTTAAAAAAAAGTAAGTTGTGATTTTTACATTCCTCGGTAGCTCAGTTGGTAGAGCAGTTGACTGTTAATCAATTGGTCGCAGGTTCGAGTCCTGCCCGAGGAGCCAAAAAAAAATTAATCTAAAATATTAAGAATAAACAAATAACCAAAGGGGTCCCATTTTGGTTATTATTAAACTGCTTTGGAAATATTAGATCCTGAAATTTGTAGTGTTTTGTTAAATTTTAATTTTTGATCAGCATTAAGTTCTGAATAAACTTTTGCTAAAAAATTATAATTAACATTCATATGTCCTTCTTGTGATTTTTCTAAATTAACTAAATATTCTGAAAAATCTTCGAAGAAATAATTGATCGGCACTTTTAAATAATTTGAAAGTTGAAGTAATCTTATTGAACTTACTCCGTTGGTTCCTTTTTCATATTTTTGAATTTGTTGAAATGTTACGTTAATTGCTTTTGCTACTTTTGTTTGGGTTAAACCTAAAGCCAATCTTCTTAACTTAAGCTTGTTCCCTAAATGTTTGTTGAAATTATCTTCCATTAAGACCCCTCTTAATTAAATTTTAAAAGTCTATTGAACAAATTTATTTCAACTACTGCAATAGAAAAATTTATTTATTTTTCAAAAAAACACATAAAAACTGAAAACTTGTCAAGCAATTGTTAAGATTGGAATTTAAAAAAATTTTACAAAATTTGGCTTAAAAAAAGCTTAGTACGATCACTCTTTGGATTGGCAAAAAACTCTTTTGTATCAGCTTTCTCTACTATCATGCCCTCATCCATAAAGATCATTTTATCTGCAACTTCTTTAGCAAAGCCCATCTCGTGTGTAACAACGATCATCGTCATACCTTGATTGGCTAAATCAACCATTACATCAAGAACTTCTTTAATCATTTCAGGATCAAGTGCGGATGTTGGCTCATCAAATAACATTATCTTTGGTTCCATGCATAGTGCTCTCGCAATTGCAACTCTTTGTTGCTGACCACCTGATAATTGACCTGGAAATTTCTGAGCTTGATCAAGAATTTGAACTCTTTCTAAATGTTTTAGTGCTAATTCTTCAGCTTCTTTTTTAGGCATTTTTTTTACCCAAATTGGAGCAAGCGTACAGTTATCTACAATAGATAAATGTGGGAATAAGTTAAATTGCTGGAATACCATTCCAACTTCAGCTCTAATTTGTTCTATATTTTTTGTATCTTCAGTTAAAGTATTACCATCAACAATAATATCTCCTTGCTGGTGCTCTTCTAATCTGTTTATGCATCTAATTAATGTAGATTTACCAGAACCAGATGGTCCACAAACTACAATTTTTTCTTTTGGTTTAACTTCTAAATTTATGTCTTTTAATACTTGGAAATCTCCAAACCATTTATTTACATTTTTAATTTGAATAATACTGTCAGACATAATTATCGCTCTGTTTTATATTTTTGTTCTAGATTATAGCTATACTTACTCATTGCATAACAAATAATCCAGAAAATTATTGCTGCAAATACGTAGCCTTCCATTGCAAATCCTAACCATTCTGGATTAGTTTTTGCTAAATTTAACATTCCAACTATCTCTAATAATCCAACGACAAATATTAAAGGTGTATCTTTTACTAAAGCTAAGAAGGTATTAGCAATACCTGGAATTACTAATTTAAGTGCTTGAGGTAAAATCACAAATATGTGCATCTTCCAATATCCCATACCTAGTGATTTTGCTGCCTCGTATTGACCTCTTGGTAAAGCTTGTAAGCCCCCTCTTATAACTTCTGCAACATATGCAGCTTCAAATAATGAAATAGCAATAATTGCTCTAACTAATTTGTCTATGAAAAAATCTTCCGGTAAAAACATTGGAAACATTACAGCAGACATAAATAGAACTGTGATTAAGGGTACACCTCTCCAAAATTCAATAAAGCCTACTGATATATATCTAATCAACGGTAATTCAGATCTTCTTCCAAGTGCAAAAGCCATTCCTATAGGAAAACAGAAAATTAAACAAAAGAATGAGATGATAAATGTTAGAGATAATCCTCCCCATGCACCAGTTTCAACCCAATTTAAACCATCAAGTTTACCAAGCTCTATTAACTCCTCATAAAAAACAAAGTATTTAAGAACTATATAGATGGTCAATGGAACAATTAAAAAATAATAAAATTTAAATCTGCTTGGAATAAAAAATCCAAGAATGATTGAAACAACCGCAGCAATTATACCGTAAGAGAAATCAAAAAACACCGGCCCACCTGATATAAAAAAGAAAATAAATAAGAAAGCTATAAAGGGATAAATAACTACATAGTATAAAGTTAAATACTTTTTAAATTTCTCTGTCGCAAAATATCCAACTGATCCAAGTAAAGCTAAAGAAATAAAAGATAAATTTATTCTCCATTGCTCAGCATTTGGATACATTCCATACATAAATCTGTTAAACCAAACTTTGATATATGTCCAGCATGCACCAGATCCCGAGCAAACATCTTTACTATCTCCTGCAAAACTAGCATCAACAAAAAACCAACTTAGTATTGGTGGTGTCGCTTTAATGATTACAAAAATAATTAACAATGAAAGAACAGCATTAAAACTATTGGTATTAATATTTTTGTTTAAACTATCTAAAAATTTATAACCGCTATGTTCAATCCTAATAAAATGAAGACCTATAAATCCAATCACTAAAGGTATCAGAAAACTAAACAAAGTTGGTAAGAAACCCGTAATATTAACATTAAAAAAAGAATTCAAAAATACATCTAAAACACTAATAAAAAACAACAAAGAACCTAAATACAGAAATGTATTTAAATTTTCTTTATCTGGTCTTAAAAAATTAATTTTTGACATTTATTTTTCCTTAATAGCAATTTTTTTATTGTACCAATTCATCAATATAGAAATTGATATGCTCAAACTTAAGTAAGTAAGCATTGTAATAGAAACGATTTCAATAGCTTTTCCTGTTTGCATTAAAGCTGTACCTGCAAATACTAAAACTAAATCTGGATAAGCAATTGCAGCTGCTAATGATGAATTTTTAGTTAAATTTAAATATTGGTTAGTAGTAGGTGGGATTATAATTCTTAAAGCTTGAGGCATTACTACTAATTTTAAAACTTGATTTGGGTTTAAACCAATCGATGCAGCGGCTTCCTTTTGTCCTTTTCCAACACCTTGAATTCCAGCTCTTACACACTCTGCAATAAAAGTTGCTGTATATAATGCTAAAGATAAAGTTAATGCTATTAATTCAGGAGGTAAACTTACGCCACCTTCATAAATAAACGATGTTGTTGCAAGTTGTTTTAATTTTGGAATTTCAAACGATAGACTTACCCCACCAATAACAAAACCTAATAAAGGTAATATAAAAATTAATGCTATAGATATCCATAAAACTGGTAACTGTTTACCTTGCGTTTCTTGAACTTTTCTCGCATGAATTCTGATAACTACAATAGCAATTATTGCTGCAACTATTGAATAAAAGAAAACATTAAAGTTTTCCCAAACAAAAGCCGGAACATACAGGCCTTTAATAGTTAAAAAGAAAACACCAAACATTGCATCGGCATCTTGAGGTAGTGGTAATGCTCTTAAAGCAGCAAAATACCAAAAAAATATTTGTAAAAGTAATGGAATATTTCTGAAAAATTCTACATAAAATGCTGCAAATTTATTAATAAGGTAGTTTGGAGAAAGTCTAGCAACCCCAACAATTACTCCAAGCATTGTTGCAAATATAATCCCAATTACAGAAACTAAAATAGTATTTAATAATCCAACTAAGTAAGCTCTAAAATAAGAATGTGATCCGTCATATTCAATTAAAGAAAATTGAACATCAAATGAAGATTCTTGAGATAAAAAACCATATCCAAAATCAATACCTCTATTTTCCATATTGACTTGGGCGTTATAGCTAAAGAAACCAAAAACTAGTATAACTGCTAAAACTGTAACTAACTGGGGAACTATTTTTTGTAATTTGAAGTTCATTTAAGAGCTTATAAAAAAAAGGGCTAGAAAAATCTAGCCCTTTTTAATTAGTTAAATATGCAATTATCTTGCAGGTGGTACGTAAAGAATTCCACCTTTAGTCCATAATTCATTTGGACCTCTGTCTGGTAAAATTCCAGTGTCAGCTATATTTCTTTTGTAGCTTTCACCGTAATTACCAACTTGCTTGATAATTCTTAAGCTCCACTCATTATCTAGACCAAAAGCAGCACCTAATTCACCTTCAGCACCAACTAATCTTTTAACAGCTGGATTGTCTGAAGATTTCATCATATCTGCATTAGCTGAAGTAATTCCATACTCCTCAGCTTCGATCATAGCATTTAAAGACCATCTAACGATATCTTCCCATACTGAGTCACCTTGTCTAACAACTGGTCCTAAAGGCTCTTTAGAAACAGTTTCAGGTAATACAATGTGATCATCTGGGTTAGTCATTTTAGTTCTTTGTGCGGCAAGACCTGATTTATCAGTAGTGTAAGTATCACATCTACCTGCATCATAAGCAGCTACGACTTCGTCAGCTTTTTCAAAAGCAACTGGCTCATAAGAAATTCCTTTAGAATTAAAGAAGTCTCTCATGTTTAACTCAGTTGTTGTACCAATGTTTGTACAAGCTGAGATACCATCTTTGAATTGGCTTGTTGAAGTAATACCAGAACTTTTTCTAACCATGAAACCTTGACCATCGTAGAAGTTTACTCCAACGAAAGTTAGTCCGATATCCGCATCTCTTGAAAGAGTCCAAGTTGTGTTTCTTGATAAGATATCAATCTCACCAGAAGTTAAAGCTGTAAATCTTTCTTTAGCACTTAATGGTGTAAACTTAACTTTGTTTGCATCACCTAATACTGCAGCAGCTACCGCTCTACATACATCAACATCGATACCAGTCCAATTTCCTGCTGCATCAGCATTAGAAAATCCTGGAAGACCTTGAGATACTCCACATCTTACAAAACCCTTCTTTTGAGTGTTTTTAAGTGTTTTAGATTTTTTAGCAGCCATAGTTTCTGTTGTAAAAGTAAACAACACTGCAACCATTGCTACTAAAGAAGTTAATTGTTTTAAGTATTTAAACATTATTCTTCCTTTTTAGTTATTTTTATTTGTTAACAAATAATTCAAAACTTTATTTTGAATTTGCAGGATTAAACCACTTTAGAAAAACTACTTCAAGAGGAAATTATGGTCAAAAGACTAAAGAATGGCGCGCCCTGAAGGATTCGAACCTACGACCCTCGGTTTAGAAAACCGATGCTCTATCCAGCTGAGCTAAGGGCGCAATATTTGAAATACATATATATTACAAATTTAATATTTAAACAGAAATTTTTTAGCTATCAATAATAAAGATAACAATTCAATTCTACCAATAATCATAAAGAAAATAAGAATATATTTAGTAATAAAATGTAAACTTTGGAAATCAAAATCACTTATTCCGTAAGCTGCAGAGTTAACGGTATTCATTAATGTTAATATTGCTAGTTTAAATGAATATTCAAAATTGATCTCACTCAAAGATAAAAAAATCGTTAATGAAAAAAGTGAAATTATAAAAATCACAATTGTAAGGAAATACTTATTAATATCTTGAGTTGCAAAATTAATTTTAGAAAATACTAGCTTATTCATAAAAACATTTTTGGGTCTACTAAAAGAAAGTATTTGATTTAAAGAATATTTTGTTAAAGAGTAAATTTTTAAAAATCTTAATCCTGAACTTGTTGAAATAAATGAACCTCCAATTATAACCAAAAGTAAATACAAAAATTGAAGTTTTGTTTGTTCAACATTCAATGAAATTCCAATGTTAGAAATACTACTCACTAAAGATAAAAAACTATAAGAAAAAGTGTTATCATAACTAAAAAATATAAAAAATATTCCGATAGTTATTACTAAGTATAAAAATAGGTGAATATCCTCGTGAAAAAAATTAATATTTTTTCTTAAAAATATTAAATTATATACAAAGAAAATACTAAAAAAAGAAACTAGCATTAATAAAGAAAAAATTATTATCTGTGAATTTTGTACAAGTATAGTTGTGAGATCGTTTACAGGTAAAAAACCACCTGATGAAATAATCGTCATTGCTAAATTTAATGAATTAAATGATCTAATTCCAAATATATTAAGAATTATAAAAATAGCTAAAGTTAAGCTTAAATATAAAATAAATATTTTAATTGTTTGTTTTAAAATTTCAGTTGTATTAAATGATAAAAAATTTGTGAGAGATTTTTTTAAGCTTTCATCGTAAATATCAATCAAAAAAATTATTGAAAATAAAAAGTATAAACCCCCTATCCATTGAATTGATGATCTCCATATTACTAAACCCTGATCAATATGTTTTATATTTTCAAATATTGTAAATCCAGTTGAAGTAAAACCAGAGACTGCTTCAAATAATGCATTTAAAAATGTTAAATTATAAATACTAAAATAAAATGGTATGGATAATACTAATGGCATAACAAAGTATCCCAAAAGCACAGTTAATATTTTTTCAAATATTGTAGGTTTTTTATTCGAGGTATCAATTTTATAGAACAAAAAACTAATTAAACCAGATATTACTAAGCTAAAGTAATATGTATTTAAGTTTAAGTATAAGTTGAAATAATAAGAGTAGATAATATTTAAAAATGAAAAAGCTGAAATTAATAGAAAGAAAAAACTTAAATATTTTACCCGAAGCATTGGCATTTAATTAAATTGAGCTAATTCTAAAAATGTTTTCAACAACTGAGATTGAGTCTTTTTTAGCTAAAAAAACTACTTTATCATCTTTTTGAAATACAAAGTCAGATCTAGGTATAATTACTTTAGCATCTCTAAGTACAGCACCTATTCGAATTTCCTCAGGAAGGTTGGAATTTTTTAATTCCTTGTTGATTAATTCGGATGTCTCAATAATCTCAGCCTCTATAACCTCATATTCCCCATTCATTATTGTATATGCTGTTTCAATTGTTCCTTTGTGTATATGTTTTAAAATACTAGAAACAGTATTCATTCTAGGATCAATCAAATCGTCAATTTTGAGTGAGTTCTGTAATAATGAATAATTTGGCTTATTAATTAATGCCATTGTTCTTTTGTCATCAATTTCTTTTTCATCTTTTGCAAATTTTTCGACTAAAACACTTACCATTAAGTTATCCTCATCATCATTTGTAAGAGCTAGAACAGTCTCTGATTCTTCTAAGTTTGCTTCAGCTAAAACTTCCTCATCTAACGCATCTCCATTGATAACTATTGTATTGTTTAGTTCACTTGCAAGAAATTCAGCCCTATCTTTATTTTTTTCAATAATTTTTACTCTTGCAGCATCTAAATTTTCTTCAATATTTTTGGCTAAATTAAAACCAATATTACCTCCACCAACTATAAGAATTTTTTTAGAAACTTTTTCATTGTGACCAAATGCTTCCATTGTTTCAGACATTTGGATTGAATTTATAATCACATAAATCTTATCATTGGTTTTTATTTCATCGGTTTTTTTTGGAATAAAAAACTTATCCTCTCTTATTACACCTATTACATTTGCTTTGAGATTGGGGTATTTTTTTGTGAGATCACTTAGTTTAATATTAATCAAACTACAATTTTCATTAATTAATATTTCTAATAACCTGATTTTATTGTCTGCAAAAGGAACACTATCTAATGCTCCAGGAGCTTCGAGTTTCCTTTGGATTGATTTTGCAATTTCAATTTCTGGTGAAATAATAACATCTATAGGTAAATTTTCTTTATTATAAACTGTTGTAAACTTAGGATTTAAATAATCTTGTGATCTTATTCTTGCAATTTTTTTTGGAATTTTAAATATCGAAAAAGCAATTTGGCATATAACCATATTAATTTCGTCATTTCGAGTTACAGCAATAATCATATCAGCTTCTTGTGCATTAGCTTTTTCAAGTATTGAAGGATAACTTCCTTTTCCAACAATAGCTTTGACATCAAGTGCATCATCAATTTTTTGAATATCTTCGCTAGAAGGATCTATTACGGTAATGGAATGACCTTGCTCACTTAGCTGTTTAGCTATAGTGAAGCCTACTCTACCAGCGCCACAAATTATTATATTCATTTAATTAAATTCTTTAATTCCTAGCCCTTTTAATTTTCGGTGTAAGGCACTTCTTTCCATTCCTACGAAATTAGCTGTTTTCGAAATATTTCCATTAAATTTTTTCAATTGAATAGTTAAATACTCCTTTTCAAATTTTTCTCTAGCCTCTTTTAATGGCACAGATAAGCTGTTTTCAGCCAATTGTTCATTGAAATTAATATTTTTTAAGGATTCTTTAATTATATTTGAAATTTTTTCCTTTGTATCAGGTTGTAAAATTGCAATTCGTTCAATTAAATTTCTTAATTCTCTCACATTACCATGCCAGTCATGATTTAAAATATAGGTATTGTCTTCATCTATTTCTAATTGGTTAATATTATAGTTTTCAGATATTTTTTTTGAAAAGTATTTAATTAAAAGTGGAATATCTGAAATTCGTTGACTCAATGGTTCAACATTTATTTCAAAAACATTAAGTCTATGAAATAAATCTTCTCTAAAATTACCTATTTCAATTTCTTTCTTCAAATCCTTACTTGAGGAGCATATTAATCTAACATTTACACTTACGTCGTTTGAACCATTAACTCTTTTAAACTTTTGATCAGTTAAAACTCTTAAAATTTTTGATTGTATATCTAAAGGTATTTCAGAAACTTGATCTATCAATAAGGTTCCTTTGTTAGCTTTTTCTAATGCACCATAAGATATAGAACCATTATCCTTCTCTTCTCCGAACAATTCAAGTTCATATTTGTTTGAGTCTAATAAGGCTCCATTCAAAACTACAAAGGGATTTTTATTTCTTTTTGATAATTTATGAATTTTTCTTGCAATTAATTCTTTTCCAGATCCTGAAGGACCATTAATAAATACCCTACTTTCTGTAATTGAAATTTTTTTAATTTGATCATTGATGTTTAAAATATTTTTACTATTTCCTATTAATTCGTATGATGAAAACAATTTTGTTTCATATTCTTTATTTTGTTTTTTAAGATTATAATTCTCAACTGCTCTTCTTACAAAATTTAACAATCTTTCCTGATCAAAAGGTTTTTCAATGAATTCGAAAGCTCCTTCATGAAGAGATTTTACAGCCATTTCAATGTTTGCATGACCTGAAATTATTATAACAGGAACATCTTTATCTTTTGATTTAATATGTGATAACAGTTCTA
This sequence comes from Candidatus Pelagibacter ubique HIMB140, assembly GCF_025558165.1. Lineage (NCBI taxonomy): Bacteria > Pseudomonadati > Pseudomonadota > Alphaproteobacteria > Candidatus Pelagibacterales > Candidatus Pelagibacteraceae > Candidatus Pelagibacter > Candidatus Pelagibacter communis. The sequence continues at coordinate 232,492 of NZ_LAMZ01000001.1, forward strand.
TTCCATCATTATCACCCTTATCTAATTTAACATCAAGAATTGCAACATCTGGAAGTTTTTTATCTATTTCAGATAATGCTTGATTATAATTAGCAGCAAGTCTTGTTTTATAACCAGCATCCAAAATTAACTCATTAATGATATTCCTTATATCACTGTTATCATCTACAATTAAAATTTCAGAACTCATTCTATTTAATAAAATCTATTTTAATTTTTGCACCTTCGTCTAAAGGTATAAATTCAATTTTTCCATTATGGTCATTTATAATTTTACTTACTATTGAGAGACCCAATCCAGTTCCATTTTTTTTAGTAGTAAAATATGGATTTAAGATATCTTTAATATTTGCTGCAAATATTCCAAAACCGACACCATTATCAATTAAATTAATTTTTATATGGTTATTTTCTTCATTAACTTCAATCGTGATTATTTTATCTAAATTACTGTCATTTTCTGCTCTTTGTTGGATACTTTCGATAGAATTTTTAATTAAATTAAAGAAAACTCTTGCAAGTTGTTCTTTGTCACTATTTAAAAAAACTTCTTTTGAATTGGTGTTAACAGAAATATTAATCGAATTATCTAACTCATTTAATAATTTGATATTTTCTTCAATAATTTGAATTAAATTATTTTCTTTTAAAATTGGTTTTGGCATACGAGCAAAATCAGAAAATTCATTAACTAAATTTCCTATTTGTTTAATTTGATTATTTATTATCTTTAGATTTTCATCAAAATTTTTTTTATCATCTTCATTGACTTGTTTAGAATATTTTGATTTCATTCTATCTATTGTCAACTGAATTGGAGTTAATGGGTTCTTAATTTCGTGTGCTAATTTTCTTGCTAAATTACTCCACGCTTCATGTCTTTCATTAATAATTAATTTTTCTTGTTGATTTCTAAGTCTATCGATCATTAAGTTAAAATTTTTGTTTAATATTTCTAAATCTTTATCAGTTTTTACCTCTGGAACTTTTGTATCAAATTTTCCTTCTCCAATTGAGACAGAGGCATTAATTAAATTATTAATAGATCTAAAAAATCTAGAAGAAAATCGTATGGCTATTGATATAGATACAAACAACAATACACTTACAACAATAACATAAATAATTGCAAAAGAAATTTTAATGCCTGTACTCTTTTCTTCAACAGTGTAATAAAAATTAATAGCTTCTTGTGACTCGTTTAAGTATCTTGAAATATCTTTATCAAGATATTTTACAACGTACAAAAATCTATTATCAAAATTTTGTAATCTCATAATTGCTGCTGATATATTTTCTGGGGCATTAATTATTTTCAATGGTCTATCATCATCAAGTACTAATGCTAATGCTCTATCAACAGGTGGTATATATGGCTGATTATCTTTAAGAGATGTAAACAATAGTTCTTTATCAACATTTATAATATGTATTTCATCAACACCTCTGATTAATTTCTGTGTATCTAAGAATCTTTTGTATTCATTAGGATTATCATTTAGAAAATTTTTACTTTTATTGGTATCAAAAGCAATTAATACAATATCGGATTGAATTTTGTTTCTAATTTCTTCAACATAGTTTCTAGCAAGTTCATAAGAATTATTAACAACTGTAGTAACCTTTTTGTCAAAATATTTTTCTAAAGCAAACGAAAAAAGGAACAAAGAGAAAATAGATATTAAAACTGAAGGTATTAAAGTAAAGAGAGCAAAAACAGTGATGTATTTTTTATTAGATTTTAAACCATCTTTATCAATATCTGTTCTTATGGCCCTTCTAATTTCAAAAAAAATAAAAACAAAAAGAGCAGCTAGTAAAAAAATATTTAGTATCAGCAGATATTGTAAATTTTTGTCTGTTAGTTGAATAAAACCTTTATCAATAAAAGTTAAAAACGTTAAAAAACCTATCGATAATGTGATAATAAATAATATTATCAAATAAATATTTTTTTTAATAAAATCTGACATTTAGGTATAAAATTTCTATAAATATGAGTAACTATTTTATAATACTAGCTTCAGGACAAAGCAAAAGGTTTAATTCAAAAAAACCCAAACAATACAACATTTATGAAGGCAAACCTTTATTCAAACACTCTGTTGATAAGGCTTTAAAGTCAAAACTTTTTAAAAAAATAATAATTGTAGTTAACAAAAAAAATGAGATTAAAGAAAAATTTCCAAAAAATGTCTCAATTATAATTGGTGGGAAAGAAAGATCTGATTCTTCGTTAATTGCTTTAAAGTTTATTAAGAAATACAAACCCACCAATGTTCTTATACACGATGCAGCAAGACCAAATTTTACTTTGCTTCTTTTAAAAAAATTAATCAGTACGCTAAAAAAACATAATGCTGTCATACCTGTAATTAAATCAAAAGACTCAATTAAATATCAGATTAAGAATTTGATATTTAATTTAAATCGAGATAATTCAATTTTAACTCAAACCCCCCAGGCTTTTAAATTTAAAGATTTATATAATTTATCAATAAAACAAAAAAAGGTAGTTACAGACGAAGCAACATTATTTATTGAAAACAATATTAAAGTAAAATTCATTAAAGGTGAAAATTTAAATACTAAAATTACTTTCAAAGAAGATATTAAGAAAAAATTAACTTACTTTGGTATAGGGTTTGATATTCATAGACTAATCAGAGGTAAAAAACTTTATTTAGGAGGTATTAAAATACCTTATCACTCAGGATTAAAAGGACACTCAGATGGTGATGTAATTATTCATTCAATAATTGACTCGATATTAGGAGCAATGAGAAAAAAAGATATTGGTACTTTTTTTCCAGATAACAGTAACAAGTTTAAAAATATTAGATCTCCAAAAATGCTAAAACCAATAATAAATTTATTAAATTCAAATAATTACTATATCAATAATTTAGACATTAATCTTATATGTGAAAAACCAAAAATATCAAAATACAGAGATAAAATAATTAATTCACTTTCAAATCTTTTAGATTTAAATAAAGATTTAATTAATTTAAAAGGTAAAACTACAGAAAAACTTGGATTAATAGGAAAAGAAAAAGCAATTGCCTGTGAAGTAATTTGCTCAATATCAAAATGAAAAAAATTAACGTTTTAATCTCAACTTTCTTTGGTTACGGTTACTTAACAAAAATGCCTGGCACTGTTACATCGGTTGTCACAACAATCTTTATTTATATAGCTTATGAAATTCTTGATTATACAAGTTTAAAATTCTCGATAGTTTTTTTTATTATTTTGTTTTTTTACTCTTTTTATGCAGTCAAAGACACAGAAAGTGAATTTGAAAATAAAGATCCTAGACAAATTGTAATTGATGAAGTTTTGGGCCAATCGATGCCTTTGATACTTCTGCTTTATTTAAAGCAAACTAATCAAATCAATATTGCTATTGAATTTTATTATATTATTTCTTTATTATCGTTTAGATTTTTTGATATTTTAAAGCCATTTCCGGTAAGCTATTTCGATAAAAATCATAAAAATTATTTTGGTATAATTATGGATGATATAATGGCTGGTCTTTACTCAATGGTTGTAGTCTATTTAGTTAGTTTCATATTTTAATGTATTTAAAAAAACTACATAAAAAACTGATAGATAAAAAATTAACAATTTCTGTAGCTGAGTCTTGTACAGGAGGTTTGTTATCTAACAATCTTACTAAACTAGCAAATTCATCCAAATACTTTCAAATGGGTTTAATTGCTTACTCTAATGAGGCAAAAACTAAAATCTTAAAAGTAGATAGAAATATCATAAAAAAATATGGTGCTGTAAGCAAAGAATGCTGTGAAGAAATGGTAAAGAATTTATCTAAAATTTCTAAAAGCAAAATTAATGTATCAATTACTGGTATTGCTGGACCAGGAGGAGGATCAAAATTAAAACCAGTTGGTCTTGTCTATATTGGGATTAAAACAGGAAAATATTTATTAATTTTAGAAAATAAATTTAAATCTAGGAACAGATCAATTATTCAAAAAAATACAGTAAAAGAGGCATTAAATAAAATTACAAAAATTATTTCTTAAAGATTTTCAGCTCTTTTTTGAAAAGCATCAGCTATTTTGTTTAAACCAAATTGAAATGATTTTTCCATTATTAAATTCAAAAACTTATTTTTAATTTCAAAATCAACATCAAATTGAACTTCTGTTAAATTATCTTTTTCTACAAATTTCCAATTATTTTCAAGATGTTTTAAGGGACCATCAATATTGGTTACATGAATAGAGTCGTTTTTTTTATCATATCTTACATCACTTTTATAAGTATCTACAAAAGGTCTTTTACCAATGGTCAGATCAGCAATTATTTTTTTTACATCTCTCTCGTCATTTGTTTCATAAACTTTTGAGTCTATACAAAATGGAATGAATTCAGGATACTTTTCAATATCTAAAACAAAATCAATTAATGTTTGTTTATCACGTGCAATGTGACGTGTAACTGATGCTTTGGGCATTAATTACTTTTTATTCTATTTTGTTGTAACTTAGCAAAATCTTCATCGGCATGATAAGAAGATCTTGTTAAAGGTGATGAGGAAACTAATAAAAATCCCTTAGCTTTTGCTACAGTTCCTAAATCATCAAATTCTTTTGGGGTATAATATCTATCTAATGGAAAATGTTTTGTTGATGGCTGCAAGTACTGGCCGATAGTTATAAAATCTACATCAGCTGCTCTTAAATCATCCATAACTTGCAATATTTCATCTCTTGTTTCTCCTAACCCAACCATAATTCCAGATTTAGTAAAAATATTTTTATCAATTTTCTTTGCATTTTTTAAAAGTTCTAAGGATGCAAAATATCTAGATCCTGGTCTTACTTTTAAATAAAGACTAGGAACAGTCTCAATATTATGATTGAAAACATCTGGTTTGGCATCAATAACTTTTTTATATGCGTCCCCTTTTCTTAAAAAGTCTGGTGTTAAAACTTCTATAGTTGTATGTGGGTTTGATTTTCTTGTTTGGTTGATCACATCATAAAAATGTTCAGATCCTCCATCATGAAGATCATCTCTATCAACTGAAGTTATTACAACATGTTTTAAATTTAATTTTTTTACAGCTTGTGAAATTTTGATCGGCTCTAATGGATCTAAATTTCCTGGAACACCAGTTTTAACATCACAGAAAGCACACGCTCTTGTGCATGTATCACCCATTATCATAAAAGTTGCGTGTCTCTTACTCCAGCACTCAGTAATATTTGGACAGTTTGCTTCCTGACAAACAGTTACTAAATTATTATTATTAACTATTGTTTTTGTTAAAAAAAATTCTTTGCTATTTGTAAGCTTTGATCTAATCCAATCTGGTTTTTTTTTAATTGGATTTATTGGCTTATTTTCTTTTTCGGGATGTCTACTTTTCATCTTTTTTAATTAAATAAATTGTTTCACCTTTTTTACCAAATAAAAATCTTTCTCTGATTAATATTTCCACATAATCTAAATCCAGATTTGTACTTAATAGAGAATTCTTATGATCAATATCCTCTATTTTATTAATTAATAATGCCTCTTCTTTTTTCAAGTCAGACAAAAGTTCTTTTTTTTCAAAATATGAAAAAAGCCCTCTTTCTCCAGAAACTAAATTAAAAATAAAATAAAATATTAAAAAAATTGATGTTAATAAAAAATAATTTCTTTTTATTAATCTCAACATTAATTGATTTTATTCATTCTTGCCTTATTTCCAAGTTCTTCTTCAATACGAATTAATTGATTGTATTTAGCAACTCTTTCTGAACGTGCTAAAGATCCTGTTTTAATTTGATTAGAATTTGTTCCAACTGCCAAATCAGCAATGAATGTGTCCTCACTATCTCCAGACCTATGAGAAATTATTGTTTTATAACCGATAGTTTGAGCAAATTTAATTACATCTAGAGTTTCAGAAACAGTACCTATCTGATTAAGTTTAATTAATATAGAATTAGATGAAATATTTAAAAATCCTTTTTTTAATCTCTCAAGATTTGTAACATAAAGATCATCTCCCACAATCTGAACTTTTTTTACTGAACGCATTAATTTATTCCAAGCTAACCAATCATTTTCTGCAAAAGGATCTTCTATAGATTTAATTTTATATTTCTTGATAATTTTTTGGTATTCTTTTATTGATTTTTCAACGCTTACAAAACTTTTTGAATGGATTGAATATTTGTTTTTTTTTAATAGTTCATTTGCAGCCACATCCAAACAAATTGAAACATCTTTACCATTAACAAATCCAGATTTCTTAATTGCTGAAACAATCAAATCTAAAGCCTGGTTATTACTACTAATCATAGGTGCAAAACCGCCTTCATCACCAACTGAGGTAGAATAACCTTTGTTTTTAATTAAATTACTTAAGTTTTTAATTACAACGAAACAAATCCTCATTGCTTCTGAGAAACTTTTTGCTCTATCTGGTCTTATCATAAACTCTTGAATTCTAAGACCATTGTTGGCATGAGCTCCACCGTTAATAATATTCATCAGTGGATAAGGTAATTGAAAATTATTTTTTAAAAAAAATGTTTTATACAAAGGTAGTTTTTTTACTTTTGCAGAAAGTTTTTTTACAGCCATTGATACTGCAAGCATAGCATTTGCACCTAAATTGGTTTTTTGTCTCGTACCATCTAAATTAATTAATAAGGCATCAATTCTCTCTTGATTATGAACGCTTTGACCTTTTAATTTTTTTGAAATTTTTGAATTTACTAATTCAACAGCTTTTAAAACACTTTTACCTAAATACTTCTTATTGTTTTTATCTCGTTTTTCAAAAGCTTCGTATGTTCCAGTTGATGCACCTGATGGGCATATGGCAGATGCACTTAAATTATTAGTATAGACCTCAGCTTCTACTGTTGGATTTCCTCGACTATCAAAAACTTGTCGTGCTTTAACTTTTGTTATTTTACTCACTTAATAAGTTTATCAATTTCGGTTAAATGTTTTAGTAAATTTTCTAGTTTATCTAGAGGAACCATGTTAGGCCCATCAGATGGTGCATTATCTGGATCTTGATGAGTTTCTATAAATACACCTGCAACCCCAACGGCAACAGCTGCTCTTGCAAGATACTCAACAAATTCTCTTTGACCTCCAGAAGACTCTCCTTGTCCTCCAGGTTGTTGAACTGAATGCGTTGCATCAAAAATAACTGGATACCCATTCTTAGCCATAATAGGTAAAGATCTCATGTCAGAAACCAAAGTGTTGTATCCAAAACTTGCGCCTCTTTCAGTAACAAGAATATTTGAGTTTCCTGAGTCTGATATTTTTTTTGTAACATTTACCATGTCCCAAGGAGCTAGAAATTGACCTTTTTTAACATTTATAATTTTATTTGTTTTTGCAGCAGCAATTAAAAGATCAGTTTGTCTGCAAAGAAAAGCTGGAATTTGTAAAACATCAACGTGATTAGCAACTACTGAACATTGCTCTGAATTATGAATGTCGGTCAAAATTGGAATATTTAATTCTTTTTTAATTTTGTCAAACACAGGTAATGAAGCTTCCAAACCAGCACCTCTCTTACCTTTTAAACTTGTTCGATTAGCTTTATCAAAAGAAGTTTTATAAATAAAACCTAGACCATATTTGGAAGTTATTTCTTTTATTTTTCCAGCCATGTCCATTGCATGCTGTTCTGTTTCAAGTTGACATGGACCAGCAATGATACAAATTTTTTTATCGTTTGAAATTTCTATGTTCCCACAATTGACTGTAATACTACTCATTTATGATTTTTTGCTGCTTTGATAAATGAAGAGAATAAAGGATGAGGAGATAAAGGTCTAGATTTAAATTCAGGGTGGAACTGAACTCCAATAAACCAAGGATGATTTTTAAGTTCAATTATCTCAGGAAGTTTATTATCTGGTGATAAACCAGAAAATATCAGTCCATTTTTCTCAAATTTTTCCTTAAATGAAATATCCACTTCATATCTATGTCTGTGTCTTTCTTTGATTAATCTTGATTTATAAATATCTCTAATTTTAGACTTATCTTTTAAAATTGCATCATAAGAACCAAGTCTCATTGTTCCACCTAAATTTTTATCTGTACCTTTAACTTTTTTTCCACTTTTTTCCCACTCATTCATTAAACCAATTATATGAACACCACCTTTATCAAACTCAGAAGAAGTTGCTTTTTTAATTTTTAATTTATTTCTAGCAAATTCTATTATTGCCATTTGCATACCGTAACAAATACCTAAAAATGGTATTTTATTAATTCTTGAATATTTAATTGCTTCGATTTTTCCCTCAGTTCCTCTTTTTCCAAATCCTCCTGGTATTAGAATACCTGAAACATTTTTAAGTTTGCTTTTAATTTCAGAAACTTTTAATTTTTCTGAATCAATTCTAACTAAATTTACCTTCAAGTTGTTTGTAATTCCTCCATGCGTTAAGGCTTCATCTAATGATTTATATGCATCTTTTAATTCTACATACTTACCTATTATCGCAATATTAACTTGTTTTTTTGTATTAAGTGTAATTTTGGTAATTTTCTTCCAAGGATTTAGGTTATTTGATTTTTTAGATTTTATTTTAAAGTAATCTAAAACTTGAACATCTAACTTTTCTTTAGCAAAACTAATTGGTGCTTCGTAAATTGTTTTTACATCAACCGTTTCAATTACATTTTTAATATCAACATTACAAAATAGAGATATTTTTTTTCTATGCTCTAAAGGTATTGGTCTTTCTGATCTACAAATAATTATATCAGGTTGAATACCAATACTTCTCAATTCTTTGACAGAGTGTTGTGTTGGTTTGGTTTTTATTTCATCTGATGCTTTTAAGTATGGAACTAACGTTAAATGAATAAATAAAGAATTTTTTTTCCCAATATCATTTGAAAATTGTCTTATAGCCTCAACAAATGGTAAGCTTTCAATATCACCTACAATTCCACCTATTTCGCAAATTACAAAATCTTCTTTTGACGTATCGTATTTAATAAATTCTTTAATTCTATCGGTTATATGTGGAATAACTTGTACTGTCTTTCCAAGATATTCTCCTTTTCTTTCTTTTCTCAGAACATCGCTATAAATTTTTCCTGTAGTAATATTATCTGTTTTCTTTGCAGTAACTCCTGAAAATCTTTCATAGTGACCTAAATCTAAATCTGTTTCAGCACCATCATCTGTTACAAAAACTTCTCCATGCTGGAATGGGCTCATTGTTCCAGGATCTACATTTAAGTATGGATCTAATTTTCTAAGCCTAACTTTATAACCACGTGACTGTAATAGATAAGCTAATGATGCTGATGATAGACCTTTTCCAAGGGATGAAACCACGCCGCCAGTGACAAATATATATCGCGCCATGGAATTATTTTATAGCTGATAAAAAAAGAAATAGAAAGTATTAATTAATTATTTTCAGGAATTGATGGAGTATCTTCAGTTTTTTCTTCAACCGTGTCTAAAACTGATCCTGTAGGCGTTAATTCTGCTCTAGAAATTATTGTCAGTGCTAAGCTACAAATGATAAATAAAGTTGCAACTATCGCAGTTGCTTTAGTAATAAAACTACCAGCAGACCTTGATAGCATGAAATTTTCTTGTGAAACACCAATACCTAAAGCGCCACCCTCTGATTTTTGAAGTAGCACAAGCACAACTAAAATAAACGCAAGTATGATATTAACTACAAGTAATAATGTTTCCATGTGGGTCTAATTAATGGTTTTTTTAATTATATCAATAAATTTCTTTGGATTTTGTGATGCTCCACCTATTAAAAAACCATCTATGTTAGGAATTATTTTTAATTGATCAATATTTTTACTGTTAACAGAGCCTCCATATAAAACTTTTGGAGATTTTTTTCCAAATTTACTTTTTATAAATTTAATTGATTTAGACAGTTCCTCAGATGAAGGAATTAAACCAGTTCCAATTGACCATACTGGTTCGTACGCAATAATTATATCATTAATTTTTTTGATAGATTTTAATCCTTTCTTTAATTGACTATTTAAAACTTGATTAGTCTTTTTATCTCTTTTTTGTTTCAGAGTTTCACCAATACAAAAAATAATTTTTAAACCAGATTTGATTGAATTTTTTATTTTAAGATTAATTAGATTGTCATTTTCTCCAGCCATTCTGTTTTCGGAATGACCCAAGATCACATATTTTGCTCCAACACTTTTAAGCATTCTTGCATTAACCTGACCTGTAAAAGCTCCATAATCTAAATTTTGATGAGAATTTTGTGCACCAACTTCAATATTTGTTTTACTAAGTCTTTTTGAAATTGGACGTATTAGAGTATTTGGAGGACAATAAATTAGTTTGAACTTATTTTTTTTATGACTTTTTGAGAATTTAATAACTTTATCTAATGAATTTATAGTTTTTAAATCTCCAAACATTTTCCAATTAGCTATAAAATACATATATTTATTTGTCATAATTGACTTTTTAATCTATAGATTTGTTTTTTACAGATCAATAAATATATAACGTTATGGTTGAAAAATTAAAAAATTTAGGTTGGAAACAATTTGGCGGATTAGTTTTAATAGTAATCATCATAATAGCTTTTGGATTTGGTGGATTTGGCGGTGGCTTTAGCACTAATAATCAAAATAATATTGCTAAAATAAATAAAACTAACGTTACCACTCAAGATTTCATGGACTATGTTAATCAAAGTGGAATTTCACAAGAAGCAATAAGAAATAATTTAGATAACAACATTATAGAAGAATTACTATCAGGACTTATTTCAACAACTTTAATTGATCTAGAGATTGAAGATTTTAAACTTTCTATAAACGAAAAGACAATTTTAAAATATCTAAAAGACAATAAAAATTTTAAAGACGAGAATGGTGCTTTTGAAAGAATTAAATACGAAAAATTTTTACTTTCAAATAATATGTCTGCTCCTTTGTTTGAGTTGAAATTAAAAAATCAAGGTTTACAGAAACACTTATTTGATTTTATTGGTGCAGGTACTGTTACCCCTGAATTTCTAATAGAAAGTAAATTTGAAGAAAACAATAAAACATTATCTATTGAATACTTTGATATGGAGAATTTATATAAGATTAAAGAAGATTATACATCAGATGAAATCAATACATTTATTGAAGAAAATAAAGATCAATTAAAAAGAGAATATATTGACTTCAAATATGTGATTTTAAATCCAAAAAATTTAATTGGAATTGATGAATTTAATCAAGATTTTTTTAACGAAATTGATGCAATAGAAAATAAAATTTCTCAAAATGAAAGTTTTAGTTCGATAATCGAAAACATAAATGTAGATGTGAATAATATTAATGAATTTGCTCCAGATGAAAACACTAGTACGAACGAAAAGTTAATTTACTCAAAAAAATCAAGCAAATTAGATATATTTGAAAGTGGCGATAATTATATTCTTTATAAAATAGAGAATGAATATGATCGTTCGCCAGATTTAAATGATGAGACAGTAAAAAGTGAAATTGTCGAGCTTATTTATCAAAAAGGTAAATTTGATTACAATAGAAAAATAATTGAAGAAATACAGAATGATGGATTTAATGAAAGTAAATTTATAGAGTTAAGTTCAGGTAAAATCCAAACTGGATCAATTAATTCAATTAGTGATGATGGGCTGTTTGAAGTAAATTCAATTAAAATGCTCTACTCATTACCTCAAAATTCATTTGCTTTAGTAAACAATACTAATAATCAAATATTTTTAGTCAAAATAAAAGGTATAAATAAAAATACGATAAATAAACAAGGCGAGGAATATAAAGGATTTGTAAATTCACAAAATACAAACAATAGAAAAAGTATTTTACAATCTTACGATACCCTGTTGAATAATAAATATCAGGTTCAATTGAATCAAAAAACTATTGATAGAATTAAAAACTATTTCAAATGATAATTAATCGAAGCTTCAAAGATTTTAAGTTTCGACATAGAAGCAAAAAAAATCAGATTATATACACTTCTAAAAAAGTAAATTCTGATGATGAAGTAATAAATTTAATTGATAATTTTTTAGAGGAAAAAAATAGTTTTATATTTGAGTCTGTTGAAAAAGGAAAAATTAAAGGTAGATACACAATTTTTGGTAAAGATCCTGATAAGATATGGGAGTTCAACAACCAAAAGTCATATTTAATCACTGAAAATAACAAAATCATTCTTAAAGATAAACCAGAAGAATTAATAGAAAAAATTATTGAAAATTTTAAATTTGATACACCTAAGAATTTACCAAAGATTTGTTCGCTAATTTCAGGTTATTTTTCATACGACTCTATAAGATACATAGAAAAAATTCCTAACTCATGTAAAAATGATCTTAATTTACCTGATGTAAGATTGATGAGACCAAGAACCTTGGTTATTCATGATAATTTAAAAAAAGAAATATTTTATATAAGTAATGTTTTTAATGATGAAAAAATTAAAAATTATCAAAAAAAGTATGACGCTATAAAAACTGATCTATTTAAACTATTAATACAATCAACGATCAAAAATATTGATACAAAAAGAGTGTTAAAAGAAAAAAAAATTAAAGTTAAATCAAACACATCTAAAAATAAATTTCTTGCAATGGTTAATAAAGCTAAGAAATACATTAAACTTGGTGATATTTTTCAAGTTGTTTTAAGTCAAAGATTTGAAGCAAAATTAACAAAAAAACCATTAGAAATTTATAAAAAACTTAGAGTAACTAACCCCTCTCCTTTCATGTTTTACTTCAACTTTAATGACTTCCAAATTATTGGGGCAAGTCCAGAAATTTTAGTAAGACTAAGAGATAATAAAATTACAGTAAGACCAATAGCAGGTACTAGACCAAGAGGAAAAAATAAAAAAGAAGATCTTTTTTATGAAAAAGACCTTCTTAAAGACAAAAAAGAACTTTCTGAACATTTAATGCTTTTAGATTTGGGAAGAAATGATGCTGGTAAAGTATCAAAAATAAATACTGTAAAGGTAACCGAGAGTTTTATAATTGAGAGGTACTCTCATGTAATGCATATAGTTTCCAATGTGGTTGGAGAGTATAATAAAAAGTTTTCAAAATTTAAATCACTGTTGGCAGGATTTCCTGCTGGTACTGTATCTGGTGCTCCTAAAATAAGAGCAATGGAAATTATTGATGAATTAGAGACATCTAAAAGAAAAGTTTATGCTGGTGGAATTGGATATTTTTCTGCTAATGGTGAATTTGATACTTGTATTGCATTAAGAACAGCTGTTGCAAAAAATAAAAAATTCTATGTACAAGCTGGAGCAGGTATCGTAGCCGATAGTAAGCCTACAAACGAATATGATGAAACAGTGAACAAGGCGAAAGCTTTGATAAATGCTTTAAGATAATGAAAATATTATTAATAGATAATTATGATAGTTTTACATTTAATCTTTATCATTACATTTCTTCATTAAATGTAAAAGTTGATGTCATACGAAATGATAAAATTAACTCTAAAGAAATATTAAGAAAAAAATATGATAAAATTGTTATTTCACCTGGACCTGGAAATCCAAATCAATCTGGAAATTGCATAAGCATTTTAAAATCATTACATAAAAAATTGCCCTTTTTAGGTGTTTGTCTTGGACATCAAATTATAGGTCAAGTTTTTGGATCTAAAATTATTCAAGCAAAAAAATTAATGCATGGAAAAACTAGCAAAATTAAATCAAAAAAAATTGGGATTTTAAAAAATCTACCCAGTACCTTTGAAGCTACAAGATATCATAGCTTAATTATTGATAAAAAAACCCTTTCGAAAGATTTAGAGATTACTGCTGAAACTGATGATGGGGTAATTATGGCTATCCAACATAAGCAATTTAATATTCATGGTGTACAATTCCATCCGGAAAGTATTAAAACTAAGATAGGAATAAAAATTTTAAAAAGTTTTATAAATTATTAATTTTATGGAAAAGATTTTAGAAAAACTTAAAAATAAAGAAAATTTAACCTTTGAAGAAAGTAAGTCAGCATTTGAAATTTTAATGACTGGTAAAGCTGATGAGGATCAAATCTATAATTTTTTAACACTTCTGTCTGAAAAAGGAGAAGTCGCAGATGAAATTGCTGGAGGTGTTTATGTACTTAGAGAAAAATCTAAAAGAGTACACGTTCAAGATTGCATAGATACATGCGGTACAGGTGGTGACGGTATGAACACTGTTAATATATCAACTGCATCAGCCTTACTTTTAGCTAGTATGGGGATAAAAGTTGCAAAGCACGGCAATAAAGCGGTATCCTCAAAATGTGGCTCTGGAGACGTTTTGGAAGCTCTTAATATTAAAGTTGATTTAGAGCCGAAAGAAATAGAACAAGAAATAAGCAATAACAATTTTGGTTTTATGTTTGCTCCAAATTATCATAGCGCTATGAGATTTGTAGGTCCTGTAAGAAAGAAAATCGGTAAAAGAACTATTTTCAACATGATTGGTCCTTTAAGCAATCCTGCTTTAGTAGAAAGACAAGTTGTTGGAGTATTTGATAAAAAATTATTAAAAATTTTTGCAGAAGGATTAAAAAATTTAAATATAAAATTTGCATGGATAGTAAACAGCGAAGATGGATTGGATGAAATATCTCCTTATGCAAAAACAAATATAATGCAATTGAAGAATGGAGAAATATCTGAAATCTTGGTTGATCCCAATTCAATTGGTGTGAACGCTGAGAAATTTGAGAATTTAATTGGTAATGATGCAAAATTCAATGCAAATAAAATGATTGAAATATTTAAAGGTAAAGATAATGATTTTTCAAAAGCAGTTTGTCTAAATGCAGCAGCTGGTTTAATCGTTGCAGAAAAGTTTGTTGATTTTGAAGAGGCCTATAATCACGCAAGACAATTTATTCTTTCTGGTAAAACTTTTTCACATTTGGAACAAATACAAAATGTCTGAAAACGTTTTAGAAAATATAATTAAAAAAAAAATCGAAAAAATTGATAATCTAAAAAAATCAATAGATCTTAAAAAATTATATGAATTAATACAAAAAAATAAATCATACATAAATTTTAAAGATAAAATTGAAAACAATTTAAAAGAAAATAAAACTTCAATTATTGCTGAAATAAAAAAAGCAAGTCCTTCTGCAGGTGTTATAATTGAAGACTACAATCCAGTAGAAATTGCTGATATTTATTTAAAAAATAATGCTACTTGTTTATCAGTTTTAACTGAAGAAGATTATTTTTTAGGAAATTTAATCCATATAAGCAAAATAAAAGATAAGGTTAATTTACCGATATTATGTAAAGATTTTTTTATTGATACTTTTCAAGTGCCCCTTGCCAAAAGTTATGGTGCAGATGCAATTCTGATTATTTTAGCTGGTGTCTCAGATGATCTTGCAAACAATTTATATCAAGAGGCATTGAAATTAGATATGTCAGTAATAGTAGAAGTACATACTGTTGAGGAGGCTCAAAAGGCATTAAATTTTAAAGATGCACTAATTGGTATTAACAACAGAAACTTAAAAACACTTAAAACAGATATAAATACAACCTATGATATTTATAATGTTGTAAAAAACCACAAAGGACCTCTAATTTCTGAAAGTGGTATTAAATCTAAAGAAGAATTATTGGAATTAAACAGTAAGACATCAATTAATACTTTTTTAATTGGTGAATCACTTTTGAAAAAATTGGATGAAAATTCAATTTTTTCAGTTTTGTAGTCAATTTAAGCCCTATTTTACTCACTTTTTTTAGTATTGTTAAAACAAAAGAACTTTTATAGAACATATTTTGTACGATATTTGTTCTTATGCTAACAAAAAAACAAAAAAACCTGCTTTTATTTATCAACAAGAAGTTGAGAAGCTCTGGTGTATCTCCTTCTTACGAAGAGATGAAACAATCTCTAAACTTAAAATCAAAATCAGGTATTCATAGATTGATTAGCGCCTTAGAAGAAAGAGGATTTATTAAAAGATTAGCTCATAAAGCAAGAGCTTTAGAAGTGGTAAAATTGCCAGAAACAGCTTCAGCAAACGATATTTACAATAGTTTTTCACCAAGTGTTATCAAAGGTGGTTTAGACGAAGAAATTAACAATTCAGATGAAATGGAAGTGCCAGTATTAGGAAAAATTGCAGCAGGTACTCCTGTAGAAGCAATACAAAATGAAGTTTCAAGAATACCATTACCAAATAATTTAGAAAAAAATGGAGATTATTTTGGATTGAAAGTTCAAGGAGACTCAATGATTGAAGCTGGAATCCACGAGGGAGATACGGTTATTATTAAAAGAACAGATACAGCAGATAATGGAAAAATTGTAGTAGCATTAATTGACGAACACGAAGCAATGTTAAAAAGAATTCGTAAAAAAGGTAAAGTTGTTGCATTGGAAAGTGCAAATAGAAACTATGAAACCAAAATATTTGGCCCCGATAGAGTAAAAGTTCAGGGTGTTTTGGTATCTTTATATAGAAACTTCTAAAAAAATAGTCTAAACATCTCTGATGTCAAAAGTAGCAACTCGTTTTGCTCCCTCTCCTACTGGGGCTCTTCATATTGGTGGTGTTAGAACTGCATTGTTTAATTGGTTATATTCAAAAAATCAAAAAGGGACTTTTCATTTAAGAATTGAAGATACTGACAAAGAAAGATCGAAAGAAGAACACAAAATACAAATAATTAAATCCTTAAATTGGTTAGGAATAAAACATGATGGTGAAGAATATATTCAGTCAACAAAAATTGATGATCATGTAAAAATTGTACACGAATTATTAAAAAATGGATTTGCTTATAAATGTTACTGTTCACCTGAAGAGATAGAAGAGCAAAAAAAAAGGGCTAGACAAAAAAAGATACCTTATATTTACAACAGAAAATGGAGGGATGCAGAAGAAAAGGATGCTCCTAAAGAAATTAAACCTGTAATTAGATTTAAAAGTAAAATTGAAGGAAGTTCAATTCTTAAAGATTTGGTTCAAGGTGATGTTGAAATAGAAAACAGCACAATTGAAGATTTTGTAATATTAAGAAATGATGGAACTCCAACTTATAATTTATCAGCAACTGTAGATGATCATGAAATGGGAATGACACACATAATTAGGGGAGATGACCATAAAATAAATACCTTCAAACAAATTCAAATTTATGAAGTAATGAAATGGGATGTACCACTGTTTGCCCACATACCTTTAATTCACACAATAGAAGGTAAAAAATTATCTAAGAGAGATAATGCTTCAACATTAGATGACTATTCAAAAATTGGAATTATGCCTGATGCTTTAAGGAATTATTTACTAAGACTAGGATGGTCATATCAAGACAAAGAAATATTTACTTTAGAGGAAAGTATTAAATTTTTTAACTTAGAGGGTATTGGTAAATCACCATCAAAATTAGATATGAGCCGTATTTTATCAATGAATGAACATTATATCAAAAATATTGATGAAAATGATCTTTACGATCATCTTTTTAGATATTGTGAAGAATATAAAGATAAAATTGATACAGAAAAAGCAACAAAAATAAAATCATCTTTAGTATTTTTAAAAAACAAAGCAAAAACACTGGAAGAAATATTTAATAATGCAAAATATATTATTAACGATGAAGTTAATTTTAATGAAAATGATTTAAAACTAATTGACGATAAATCAAAAAAAATAATTAATGAATTTCAAGATGAAATTAAAAACTTAGAAAGTTTAACTAGAGATAATTTAGAACCAATAGTTAACAACTTGATAAAAAAACATGAAACAAATTTCAAAGGTGTAGGTCAACCGTTAAGAGTAGCTCTAACAGGATCTAAATTTGGTCCAGGTCTATATGATATTGTTATATCTTTAGGTAAAGCAGATGTTGAAAAAAGGTTAAGAAAGATAATTAATTAAGATTGAACTTGCCTCACCAGCAGATGAAGTTTTAGACCTGATACCCTCTAAAGTTTTAGAGGAGTCACTTACTTGTTTTTTCATCAACTCGGGATTTTTAAGAAAATAAATAACAGACCTATATATTTCATCTGCGTTACATTCTTTTTGAAGTAATTCAGGAATTACCTCTCGATTATTAATTATGTTTATAATATTTGCAAATTTTACATTAACTAACATTTTAAAAATCATAAAATTAATAAAACTAAGTTTATAAACAATAATTGATGGAACATTAAAATTACAAATTTGCAATGAAACCGTTCCAGATTTAGAAACAGCAAAAATAGATTTAGACAAAATTTCAGATTTAATATTTTCTTCAAAAACGATATCAATATTGTCAAAGTTATATTTTTTTACATATTCTAAAATTAAACTTTTATTTTCTTCGGTTGCATGAATATAAAAAAAATATTCATTATGTTTATTGTTCATTAATTTAATAAAATCCAATAATATAGGTAGCAAAACATTAATTTCAAAATTTCTGCTACCAGGAAATATAGATATTATTTTTTTATTTTTAGGTAAAATATTGTCAATATTTGTTTTGTTGTTTTGATTTCTTTCTATCAGAGGATGTCCAACAAAAGTATTATTAATATTTTCTTCATCAAAGTATTTTTTTTCGAATTCAAATAACAAAAGAATGTGATCAATAAATTTTTTAATTTTTTTAACTCTATTCTTTCGCCATACCCATACTTGAGGTGCTACATAATGAATTGTTTTAATGTTGCTGTTTATTTTTTTAACCTTTTCTGCTACTCGTAAAGTAAAATCAGGACTATCTACACTTAGCAATATATCAGGGTTAAATTTTACTATTTCTTCTACAGTTTTATTTATTTTTGATTTAATTCTAAAAATATTAAGTAATACACTTGTAAAACCTAAGTATGTAATTTCCTTCAAATCATAAATAGATTTAATTCCCTGATTCTTTAAGTGAGTACCTCCAACAGATAAATATTCAATTTCAGAATTTTCTAATTTTAATCTTGAAATTATAGTTGATGCAAGTTTGTCTCCTGATGGTTCGCCTGTTAATACAAAGATTTTTTTCATATAACTTTAACAAAAATTTTGTTCTTATTTGCAAAATTTAATACTTCTTTCTTATCGAGGAAAATATTCTTTTTAGATTTTAAAACGAGACCCTTTAATCCATATTTTTTAATATCTTTTAAAGTTTGCAAACCGATAGTTGGTAAATCCATTCTTAAATCTTGTTTATTTTTAGGTAATTTTATTAATATGCCTTGTGAATTTTTCTTTACTTTTGAAAGCATTTTTTTTGTCCCTTGCCTTCCCTCTTTTGCAATTATTTTTTCATCTTTGACAACTAAAGCCTGTATATGGTCTAAGCTATTAATTTTATTAAAATAATTTTTAGCTTTTTCAATTGAGCTGTTATCCTTCTTGTTAGGCTTAGTTTTCGTATAGTTTCCTTTTTTAAGAGATAGTTCTGGATTAAAGTAAATAGAACTAATTACTTTTATACCCTCATTTGCAAGGATATTAATTATTGATTTGATAATCGCAGCATCACCAACTTTGGAAGCTCTAATTACACTTGGCATATAGTAAATACCTTTTAAATCTAATCTAAGAGAAGTAAAATTAGGTTTAGCTATTTTGCCAGCAAATAATACTTTTTTACAATTTTTCTCTTTAATTAAATTTATTATTTGTCCAAATTTTCCAATACTTATTCTGTAAGAGTTTTTATCTTTAAGAAATTTATTATTTTTTGAAAAATCGATAACAAAATATTCTTTTTTTAATTTTTTTATTTTATTTAAAACTATTTCAGGAAAATCTGTATCACCTAAAAACAAACCAATCATTTTATTTTGAAAAAGGTGTGCAAATTGGTCTTTTTTTATCTTTTTCTATAAAATTAACTACCTCGGAAACTAATTCATTTTTTCGTAAATCATTTGATAAACTACTCAAATTTTCTGTCAAATTCTCATTCTTAAATATTGTTTTATAAGCTTCACTAAGGGATAATATTTCTTTATTTGGAATATTTTTTCTTCTCAAACCAATTAAATTTAATCCTTGCAATTTACTTCTGTTTCCATGCGCTATACCATATGGTATCACGTCTCTTACTACACCACACATACCGCCTATCATTGCAAATTTACCAACTCTAGTAAATTGTTGTACAGCTGAATTGCCACCAATTATGGCATTATCATCTACATGAGCATGACCCCCCAACGGAACATTATTTGCTAAAATAACATTATCACCAACTATACAGTCATGAGCAATATGAGAGGAAACCATAAAAAGACAATTATTGCCGACTATAGTTTTGCCACCACCGCCTTCGGTGCCTGGATTAATGGTTACATACTCTCTTATTTTATTGTTATCACCTATCTCTAATAATGTTTTTTCACCTTTAAATTTTAAATCTTGTGGATCATTTCCTATTGATGCAAATGGATAAATTTGATTATTTTTACCTATACTTGTATTGCCGGTGATATTAACATGAGATTGTACAACAGAACCTTCTCCAATTTCTACATCAGGGCCAATTATAGAATAAGGTCCTATTTTTACATTTTTAGAGATTTTAGCATTTGAATCAATAATTGCAGTTTTGTGTATCATTTATTACCTCTTAAAAAATCTCTTATATTTTTTGCTGGATAACCCATTACTTTTGTATTGTCGGGAATATTTTTTATTACACCAGAGCCACCTCCTATTTCTACATTATTGCCAATTTTAATATGTCCAGAAATTCCTGCTTGGCCACCTATTTTTACATTTGAACCAATAATTGAGCTACCAGCAATTCCTACCTGACCAGCTATAATAGAATTTTCTCCTACTTTAACATTATGAGCTATATGTATTTGATTATCCAAATATGTATTTTTGCCAATAACAGTATTCGACATCGAACCTCTATCGATAGTCGATCCACAACCTATTTCACAATTTTCCTCAATAATTACAATACCAATATGCGGATATCTTAAATTTTTATTTTTATTTGGAAAGAAACCAAAACCATGCTTTCCAACAACGCAATTATCTAAAACTTTTACGTTATTACTTATTAGTGAATTTCTTATTATTGTATTGGAACCTATTGAGCAATTGTCTCCGATAGAAACATTTTTTTCAATTATTGTATTATGACCAATCTTACAATTTGTACCTAATGATACATTTTTTCCAATCAATACATTCTTACCAGAAACTACTTTATCTTTAAAATATGTTTCTTGAATATCAATTGCACTATCATCAAAATCATCATTGATAGCATCTGGATAAAACATTGAAGTAATCTTAGACACACTCACTAATACATTTTCAACAGCTAGAGGGATACAAGATTTAGGAAGTTCATCTTTCAAAGAATCTGTGGTAATGCAATAAGAGGCCTTTGTCAGTTTAGCTAATTCTTTATATTTTTTTGAATGTAAAAATGTAATGTCAGAATTATTTGAACTGTATAAATCCTTTATATCTTTTACTTTAGTATCTGATTCCACAGATACATTTTTAATGTCTAGAAAATTTAAAATATCTCCAATTAAAAAAGGTCCTCTATTTTTAAAGAAAGGATTTGACATATTTGCTTTTAACAGAGCAACTATGTTAAAGTTATCAATATTTATTGCTATTTATTTCTTGTCTACAATTGTAGCTGACCAAATTGCATCAGCCATTTTAACCTCATTAACAAAAGCTTCACCTTTGTATTTCCAAACTCTACCATGAGATCTTATGGCCTCGATTTTTAATATTAATTTACAGTCAGGTATAACAGGATTTCTAAACCTAGCTTTTTCTACTCCCATTAAAAATACAAGTTTATTTTCATAAGTTGATCTATCTAAACCATGAGCTGTTAATGCAGCGGCAGCTTGACCAAATGACTCAACAATTAACACTCCTGGCATGACTGGTTGTCCAGGAAAATGTCCCTGCACGAAAAAACTATCTTTTTTTACATTCAATATAGCTGTTGCTGAGGTTAGTTTTACTATATCATGCAACTCATCAATTAATAACATTGGCTCTCTATGAGGTAAGAGATCAATTATTTGTTTCTTATCTAACTTATCCATATTTTAGTTTGTTTCTGAATTTATAATAATTAATATTTCATTAGTTATGTCAACATTAGAGTTGCCCATAAATATTTTTTTTTTGTCTAACAAAATACCTATAGAGTTCTCATCCATATAATTTTTAATAATTGGTGAAATTTTATTAAAAAAATTTGATAACTCTTTATCTCTATATTCACTGAATTTATTTACTAATAAATTTTTTTCTTTTCTAAAATCATCAATTTTATTTCTTAATAATAAAATTTCTTTATTATAAGCTTCTTTAGAAATTATTTTTTGTTTATTTTTAGTTTCATTTTCAAGTTTAGCCAATTCTTCACTTTTTTTTTTTAATAGTTCAATATTTTGTTTATCTAATTTATTAAGATTATCTAAAATTAATTTTCCCGAATTTGAATTTTGTATCAAGTAATCTAAATCTATGATTGCAATTTTATTATTAGCAAAACTATTTGCCGTAATGAAAAGAAAAATTAAACTAAAAAATAAAAATTTTAAATTTTTAAGCATTAAAAAGTTGTTCCAATGTTGAACCTAAATGTTTCCTCAATATCAGTGTCCTCTTTAGTAATTACCTCGGTTAAAGAAAATGTCAAAGGTCCAAGTACAGTGTACCAATCAACGCCTAAACCTATAGCGCTTCTAATTTTACTTCCATCATTTATAGAAGAGTCATAATCAACACCCCAAATATTTGCAGCATCTATAAATAAAACTGCGTCTAGGTTTTGAATGTTAGTAAATAATTGGGGCAATGTTGTATTAAAGTTCACTGTTGATACAAAATTACCTCCAATAAAGTCATTTCCATCTTTGGGACCAACTTTTCCACTTTCAAATCCTCTCAATCTTTTAGAAGGTACAAGTAATCTCTCTGTTAACTTGATATCATCTCCAGTTATAGAGTTTGCACTTTTTAACATTACAGAAAATGATGAAACATTATCTTCATATAATTCAGAAAAGATTTTGTAATCATATGTATTCGTTAAAGTATTATTTTCGCTTATTAATGGTAAATCAATATCATATTTTGAATAATACCCATCTGTAGTTTTAAATTTTTGGTTTCGTTTATCCAAAAAAAAGTCAAATTTTACAAAGGTGTCCCAATAATCACCTGTTTGCTTTTTTTGTCTTGCTGATGCAGTAGAATTAGTTTCAATTTTTTCATAAAAAGATCTTGTAGAAATTCCAAAATTAAAATCTTCAAATTGTTCGAAATCTGTACCAACTTCAAAGCCTGTTTTATTAGTTTTATAACCGCTCTTTTTTAGTCTGTCTATTTCTAGTGCTTGAATATTAAAGAAAACTGATTTGTCTGTATTATTAAATTTAGGATTTGTTACACTGAATTGTCCCTTAAATGTATCTGCAGTAACAGAGGCATTGGCATCTAAAGACAACCCTTTACCTAAATAATTATTTTCTTTAATTCCTACAGCAATCGTACCTCCTGATGTTCCTAAACCAGCCCCGGCAGAAATCTCGCCAGTTGGTTTTTCTTCAACACTTATATTTACAATTTTTGAGTCTTTTTCTGAACCATCGACAACTTCAGAGTTTACAGTTTTAAAGAAATTTAAGCTTTTTAAATTGTTTACAGATTTATTTAAAAGTATCTCATTATAGTTTCCGCCTTCATCAATTTCTAAATAATTTCTTATAACGTTTTCTCTAGTAATATTGTTTCCAAATATATTTATTCGTTCAAGATTGTTTCTTGCAACTTGTTCAATTTTAAAATTGATATTAAGTTGATTTACTTCTAAATTTTCTTCTAAAGTAGCCTTGATGCTCTGAAACTCCTCATTTATTGTAATTAAATCAATTTCATCTAAGATATTTTCAATATCCAAAATTGAGTAAGGTTGACCCTTTAAATCAAGTAATAAGTCGAAAAGAGATTTGTAGTTTTCCTTGTCAAAATCCGTAGGTAAAATGATATCCAAATCATTAAAATAAACTTTATCACCTGCGTTAATATTGTAAATAAGTTCAAAATCGTCATCATTGATTAATTTGGCAAAAGAGGAATTAACTACAATATTGTAATATCCTTTATTTAGAAAAAAGTTTTTTAATAAACGCTTATCAAATTCAATCAATTCTTCATTTAAAAATTTTTTATTGGATATAAATTTCCAAAATTTAGACTCTTCACTCACAATTACATCTCTTAATTTTTTATCTTTGAAAACTTTGTTTCCTATAAATGATATTTTGGTAATTTTGGCTCTTTTCCCTAAATCTATTTTATATGTTAAATCAACGTTGTTGTTGTCAAGTTTTTCAATATAGGGAGTTACTTCAGCAAAAAAAAATCCAAAATCTTTTAGAATTGTTTTAATTCTTTTAATCTCATCTGGTAATAATATTTTATTAAAAGCACTTCTTGGTTTTAATTGATAGTTTTTTTCAATTGCTTGAAGGTATTTTTTTGCTTTTATTCCATCAATATTAATATTCTCAATTAATGGAAACTCTTTTACTGTTATGTTTAAAAGATTATTTTCAATCTTAATAGAAATGTTTTCAAAAAAATTTGTATTATAAAGATTTTTTATAACTTCATTTAATTGATAATCTGTCATATCTTGATTCAATTTTACACCTGAGAACATTATGATTGTACTATCAGGTATACGATTGTTACCTTTAACTTTAATTTCATTAACAACATCCGCAAAGACGCTAAATGAAAATATATTGATATAAATAAGATTAATAATTAATAATTTTTTAAGCATAAACTGGAGTTTATATATCGTTTGACCGTATTTTTAAACGAACATAATGATTTAATTTTAATATTTCCTTGATATTTTGTGGAGAAATGTGTTTGTATTTACTGAACTTTTTATTATCTAAAATCTTAGTTAGTTTAGATATAATTTGATTAAATTTAATTTTTTTATTTAAAAATTGATTTACTAACTCATCATTTGCTGTAACTAAAATTGTTTCGAATAGTGAGTTCTTATTTGGCATTTTTTTTAAAATTTTGACCGATGGAAATTTTATAAAATTTACTTTTCTCAAATCCAATTTATTTAACTTAGTGATTTGAATCTGTTTATTACTAAAATTTAATTTCTTTTTTGTGTCAAATAAAGAATTATAAATTGGTATCATCATATTTGTATTATGAGCAATTAATTCTATTATGCCATTTTTAAATTCTACAATTGCATGCAAATATGAGTTGGGATTTATAAATATTGATAGTTTTTTATAACTAATATTAAATACTTTTTTTGCTTCAATAACTTCAAAAACTTTGTTCATCATTGTTGCAGAGTCAATTGAAATTTTTTTACCCATTTTCCAATTTGGATGTTTTAGAGCATCATTAATTTTTATTTTTTTAAAATTTTTTATGTGTAAATTTAAAAAGGGTCCACCTGATGCAGTTAAAAAAATCTTATCAATCAAATTTTTGTTTTCTTTTAAAGCATACCAAATAGAAAAATGTTCTGAGTCAACTGGAATAAATTTAGTTTTATATTTTAATAATTTTTTATTAATAAGATTCCATCCACAAATAATTGACTCTTTATTTGCGATTGCAATAGTATTTGTATACTCGATGATATTCAAAGTAGGATATAAACCAGCCAAACCAACAATAGAGGACATTGTGTAATCTATTTTGTTTTTAAATATTTTTGAGAAACAATCAAAATCATCAAATATTTTAATCACTTTATTTTTATTTTCTTTTCTAAAATTTTTATTACTTACAGGATCTGTTATAATTACATTTTTTACATTAAATTTTTGTGTTTGTTTTAGCAATTCTTTATAATTTTTATTTGCTGTTAAAAGTTGAATTTGAAAATTTTGTTTTTCTTTAGCAACTATTTTAAGTAAATATTTTCCTATTGAACCTGTAGAACCTAATATTGCAATTTTTTTTTTCATTAAATTAAAAATTTATTAAATTTAGTAAATAGAAAGTAGGTAAAGCAAACAGGATACCGTCTATTCTATCAAGTATTCCTCCATGACCTGGTATTAAATTGCCTGAATTTTTAATGTTAGATTTGCGTTTAAAAAAAGACACAAAAATATCACCAATTTGACTTGCGGTTGAGAGTAAAACTGTTGAAAATATTAGATTTGCATTAAAAATATTTAATTGCAGAAAAAAATCTTTTAATAAAAAAATTAACAATATTGAAATTAAATATCCTCCAAACATACCAGCATAAGTTTTATTAGGACTAATTTTGGTTAACTTGGGACCCTTGAATATATTTCCAAAAACATATCCTCCAATATCTGTAGAAGCACATACTAATATAACAAAAAAAATTTTTTCTTTATCAATAGAAGTTTGGTAAAATAAATAAAAACAAAGAATAAAATATATATAACCAAAAAATTTATATATTTTGTCTTTTGCAATTAAATTCCACTCATAACAAGAAATAAAAAAACATATTATAGTAAACAGTATTAATAAATACGAACCTACATTAATAACAATAAAAATTAATGGTAAAAGAAAAAAAGAACTCAATATTCTTTTTGTTAAATTGCTCATTATATACTTCCAAAATTTCTCTTAATTCTTTTAAATTTTTTTATTATTATTTCGAAATCTTTTTCATTGAAGTCTGGCCATAGTTTTTTTTCAAAAAAAATTTCTGAATAAGAAAGTTGCCATAATAAAAAATTACTTAGTCTATTTTTGTTTCCAGTTCTTATAAGTATGTCTGGATCAGGAATATTTTTAGTAAATAAAAATTTTTCAAAATTTTTTTCATTTACTCTTATTTTGTTTTTAATAATTTTTTTTATTGATGTTATAATTTCATTTCTTGATCCATAATTCAGTGCTAAATTAACTTGAATTTTATTGTTATTTTCAGTTTTTTTTTCAGCATAATTCAACAATTTAAATATTTTCTTATTTAGATTTTTACTTCCTATAATTTTAATTTTAATATTTTCTTTATTCAGTTCATCTATTTTTTCACTTATAAAAAACTCTAAAAGTTTAAAAAGGTAATTTATTTCAGATTTTGGTCTCTTCCAATTTTCAGTAGAAAAAGCAAAAAGTGTTAAATATTTAATTTTTTTTTTAATTGAATGTTTGATTATTTTTTCAACTGTATCTAAACCAGCTCTATGTCCAGCATTTCTTGATTTTTTATACTTAATTCCCCACCTACCATTGCCATCCATAATAATGGCTACATGATTTAAGTGATTCATATTGTCATTATTTCTTTTTCTTTTAAAGAAACTTTTTCATCTACTGATATAATATGTTCATCAGTTATAGCTTGTATTGTTTTTTCTTTTGATTTTTCGTCATCTTCTCCAATATCTTTTGATTTAAGTAATTTTTTGAGTTCTTCATTAGCTTCTCTTCTGATATTTCTTATAGAAACCTTGCATTTTTCTCCAATAGATTTAATTATTTTTTTTAACTCTGCTCTACGTTCCTCGTTTAACTCAGGAATTGGCAGTCTAATTAATTGACCATCTATTTGAGGGTTTAAACCCAAATCAGATTTCTTTATTGCAGCATCTAAAAGCGGAACATTATTAATATCCCATACTTGAATATTAATCATTCTAGGCTCAGGAGTAGTTATACTTCCAATTTGATTGATTGGCATTTGTTGACCATAGACGTCAACTTTAACCAAATCTAGCATTGCTGCATTTGCTCTTCCTGTCCTTAAAGAAGATAACTCTTTAGAAAACACATCTATGGCTTTATCCATTTTTACACCATAAGATTTTTCATCAAACATTTACTCTCCTATTTTTATTCTGAAAAATTCTTTAATTTTTAAATCTGCTATTGAAAGTTCTTTAACTATATCTTGAACTTTTTTCTTTGGTTCCATAACCCAAGCCTGTGTTAAAAGAGCATTCTCTTCTTTAAACTTATTCATTTTCCCAAAGCTAATTTTTTTTGCTATTTCATCAGGTTTGCCTGAATTTTTTAATTCTTCAGCAACAAGTTCTTGTTCTTTATCTATAACTGCTTGGTCTATTAAATTTGATTCTAATGCCAAAGGATTTGAAGCAGCAATATGCATAGATAATTGTTTGCCAAATGATTTAACTGTATCTGATTTATCGCTTGTATCAAGAGATACTAATACTGCTAATTTTGCTACATTATCTTTTACAACTGTATGTAGGTAATGGTTATTTACTCCACTTTTATTTTCAATAGTTTTTGATTTTCCAATCGTAATTTTTTCACCAATTTTTGCAATTAGAGCTACCAAATTATCATCTACACTTTGCCCATTTTTCATATTTGCTTTTTTTAATTCTTCTTGATTAGAGCTATGTTTGTTGTTTAATTCACTTAATTCCTTAACAAAGCTTATAAAGTCATCATTTTTTGCAACAAAATCGGTTTCACAATTTACTTCAATTACTGAAGTTTTGTTTTCGTCACCAGATACTACAACAACTCCTTCTTTTGCATCTCTAGACATTTTTTTTGAAGCTTTAGATATTCCTTTAACTCTAAGAATTTCAATTGCTTTATCTAAATCTCCACCAGATTCTTTAATTGCTAAATTACAATCTTTAAACCCTGCGCCTGTTGCTTCTCTTAATTTTTTTACTTTTTCTATATCACTCATATTAATTCAACTTTCCTTTATCTTCGTTAGAGAATTTTTTTTCTAATTTTTCTCTATCAATTTCTTGAATAGTTTTGTTTTTTATATCATCATTAACATTCTTTGCTTTTTCTTGCTTGGGCTCAGATGATTGGATTGAACTTTTTGCATTATTAATTGTTTCTTTAATTAAATTACAATAAAGATCTATTGCTCTTCTTGCATCATCATTTCCTGGGATTGGGTAATCAATATTATCTGGATTAGAATTGCTATCTAGAATAGCAATTATAGGAATACCTAATTTTGAAGACTCGGCTATAGCTAATGACTCATAATTAGTATCAATTACAAAAACTAATTCAGGTACTTTCTTCATTTCTGCAATTCCGCCTAATGATCTTTGAAGTTTATCTTTTTTAACGCTCATTTTAAGAAGTTCTTTTTTAGTGAAACCTCTGTTTTCAGCCGTCAAATCAATTTCTAATTTTTTTAACTTTTTAATTGAATTAGATATTGTTCCCCAATTAGTTAACATTCCACCTAACCATCTGTAGTTCACAAAGTACTGATCTGTTTCTTTAGCAACTTCTGCTATTGCTTCTGATGCTTGTTTTTTAGTTGATACAAATAAAATTTTTCCATTATTTGCTATTGTATTATAGACTTTTTCCAAAGCCACTTTAGTTAACTCAAGTGTTTGTGTTAAATCTATAATGTGAATTGAATCTCTTTTTCCAAAAATGTATTTCTTCATTTTTGGATTCCATCTCAAAGTCTTATGTCCAAGATGAACGCCTGCTTCTAATAATTGTTGAATTGTAACGTTAGGTATTTTCATATTTATTCCCGGTTAAGCCACCACAGTAATTTCCAATTAAGGACCGGAGGTATAAAACCAACAACTGTGTGCGTGTTAATTTAATTTAATGGTTATTTACAAATATTTAGCAAAATTGACAAGTTTTATTTAGCTAATTTCTGCTTGAATTTGCTGTTTTCTTAAAAGATTTAAAGATTTTCTATCAAGATTTATTGGTTTTTTTAATTGAAAATTTAAAATTTGATCTTCTGTTGAGAGATTAAATTTTACTTGGGTTTTACCGTCTTGATTTAAGAACTTTGAAATCTCTTGGATTTGTTCAATAGATTTAACATTAAAGGATATTTCATTAATTGGACTATTAAATAAATCTTTCAAAGAAGCTATTTTTTGAACATTAATTCTTTTAAAACGGTTTTCATCATTGGAAATATTCTTAACTAAGGTCAAAATTAATGAGTTACCTTCTTTTAAGATTTTTCTATTTAATTCTAACAAATCTGAAAAAATAAATATTTCAAATACATTATTTAAATCTGTTAACTTTAAAACAGCATACGCATTTCCTTTAGCGGTTTTTCTCTCTTGAACTTTAAGTAATGTTGCAGCTACATTAACATTTTCTGAATTATCATCTGATATAAATTTTGTATAATCATTAATTTTGTAATCATCAAAAATATCTGTAAATTGATTTAATGGATGATCAGATATAAAAAATCCTACTGCTTCAAATTCTTTTGATAATCGCTCTTCAAATTTCCAATCTTCTATTTTAACTATAATGTCTTCCTCTGTTTCAATGTTATCAGAAAATAAATCTATTTGATTGGCTAGCTTATTTTCAGAAATATTTTTATTTTTTAAAATTAAATTAGGTATTGAGTTAAAGATTGCTTGTCTATTTGAGTTTAAATTATCAAATGCTCCTGCTTTTACTAATCCCTCTAATTGTAATTTATTTATATCTTTTGGATTAACTCTATTTATAAAGTCATTAATAGACTTAAATTTTCCATTTAACTCTCTTTCTTCAATAATATTAGAAATTGCCTCATAACCTACAGCTTTAATTCCACCTAAGGCATAATAAAATTTTCCATCAATAGTTCTAAAATCAGCAAAACATTCATTGATATCAGGTCTAATTGTTTCAACATTAAGTCTTTTTAATTCTTCATAAAACTCGCTTAATTTATTTTGATTAGAAATATCCATAGTCATTGATGCAGCAATAAATTCTTTAGGATAATAAGTTTTTAAATAAGCAGTTTGATAAGAAATTATTGCATAAGCTGCAGCATGACTTTTGTTAAAACCATATTCTGCAAAAGGCTCTATTTTTAAAAATATTCCGGCCGCAACGTCTTTAGCAATTCCATTTTTAACTGCTCCAGTAATAAAACCTTGTTTTTGTTTCTCTAGTTCTGCTCTCTTCTTTTTACCCATTGCTCTTCTTAAAAGATCGGCTTGACCCGCAGTAAATCCTGAGAGTTTTTGAGCAATCTGCATTACTTGCTCTTGATAAATAATTACCCCATATGTGGGTTTTAAAATATCTTCCAATAATGGGTGTAAGTAATCAGGTTTTTGCTTTCCATGTTTACAGTCGTTATAGGTTGGTATGTTGCTCATTGGGCCTGGTCTATATAATGCTACTAGTGCAATAATATCTTCAATATGATTTGGCTTCATATGAAGCAAAGCTTCTCTCATTCCAGCACTTTCAATTTGAAATAAGCCTACTGTTTTACCAGATGATAATAGATCAAAAACTTTCTGATCATCAAAATCTATTTCTTCAATATTAAATTTTTTATCTTTTTTTCTAATTAATTTTTGAGTGTTATTTATTACCGTTAATGTCTTTAACCCTAAAAAATCAAATTTAATTAAACCAGCATTTTCAGCTGAATACATATCAAATTGTGTTGAAGGTAAAAGTAAATCTGCAGAAGTATCTTTATATAAAGGAACCACTTCTGTTAATTTTTTATCTGCAATCACAACTCCTGCTGCATGAGTAGCAACGTTTCTATTAAGACCTTCTAATTTTAATGATAACTCTGTTAATTTTTTTACTCTAGTATCTTCATTAATTAGCTTTTGTAATCTTGGCTCTCCAGCTATACATTGGGTTAAGTTTTGAGGTCTAGAAGGATCAAAAGGTATCATTTTTGATATGCTGTCAATAAACCCATAAGGTAATCCCATAACTCTACCGACATCTCTGATCACCATCCTTGCTTTAAGTTTACCAAAAGTAATTATGTGAGCTACACTATCTTTGTATTTTTTTGTTAAATATTCGAAAACAAGGTCTCTTTTATCCTCACAAAAATCTATATCAAAATCAGGCATAGAAATTCGGTCTGGATTTAAAAATCTCTCAAAAATTAAATTAAACTTAATTGGGTCAACATCAGTAATTGATATACACCAAGCAACCAATGATCCAGCACCTGAACCTCTACCAGGACCAACTGGTATATCATTTTCTTTAGCCCATTTTATATAATCAGATACAATTAAAAAATAACTTGAATATTTCATTTTAATAATTATTGAAAGTTCATGATCTAGTCTTTCTTTGTAAAGGAGAAAATTTTTATCATTTTCAAGTTCGCTATCTTTAACATTAAAAACTTTTAAAAATTTATCTCGCAGTCCTTCTAAAGAATATTTAGTTAAAAGATCATCTGCATTACCATCTTTATCAGTACTAATGTTTGGCAATATAGGATTAGAGAATAATGGTCTAAAATTACATCTTAAAGGAAAGTTATAATTGTTTTCTAATGCCTCTGGTATATCAGCAAATAACTCTGTCATTTCAGAGTTAGTTTTTAAATAATGTTGATCGCTTAATTTTAATCTATTTTTTTCATTAATATAGGTTTTGTTACCAATACAAATCAAAGCATCATGTGCTTCATGCATATCTTTTGATAAATAAAAAACTTCATTAGTAGCAATTATTGGTATCTCTAGTTCTATAGACTTTTTTAGATTAAATTTTTCAAACCCATTTTCATTAGTGTCGTTGTGTCGTTGAATTTCTAAATAAAACCTATCTCCAAAAACTTCTTTAATTTTTGAATAAATTTCGTTTATTTCTATAAATTTTCCTTTATCAAATAATTTTCCAAAAAGACCTAAAACTGTACCTGAAAAAACTGAAACACCATCAGAATTTTTTAATAATTCATCAAAATTTACATGAGGGTCACTTAATTCATCATTTTCTAAATATGAATTCGAGGACAATTCAATAATGTTTTTATAACCTATTTCGTTCAAGGCAAATAAAGGTAACAATCCAGTTGTATCATTTAGTTTAAAATTAATTTGAGTACCAATAATTGGCTGTGTTCCTGATTTAGAAATTTTTTCTGCAAATTCTAAAGCTCCACATAAATTAGAAGTGTCACTTATTCCTAAAGATTTAATTTTGTTTGATTTACAATATTCTTGTAAATCATCAATCTTGGCTGCGCCTTCACATATAGAATATTGTGTATGAACTTTTAAATGATTAAAGTTTTGATTTAATGATTCAGACATTTGATGATCGTATAATACCATCTCTCATCTCCAATAGGCAATCTGCCTTATTAGCAAAAAATCTATTGTGAGTTGCAAATATTATTAATCTATCTGATTTTTTTTGATTATATAAAAGTTTAAAAACTTCTTTTGCTGTATTCATATCCAAACTACCTGTTGGCTCATCTGCCAAGATTATTTCAGGATCATTTATGATAGCTCTTGCTATAGCTACTCTTTGAGCCTCACCACCTGAAAGTTGTGAAGGAAAGTGTTTTGATCTATTTGAAAGACCAATTTTTTTTAATAATTTTTTAGCCTTTGTAATTGCTAATTCTTTGTCATTATTGTTAGCAAGTGATGCTAAATAAATATTTTCGATGGCAGTAAAATCAGAAAGAAGATTGTTTTGTTGATAAACAATACCAATTTTTTTTGATCTAAAAATATCATTTTCTTCTGTGTCATTAAAATTAATTTGATTTTGATTAAACTTAATTTGACCAGATGAAGGTCTGTCTATTAAAGAAATTAAATTTAACAAAGTTGATTTACCTGAACCAGAAGGGCCCATGATTGAATAAATTTTACCTTTTTCAAAATTTTGTGACAAACGTTTTAAGACTTTAATCTTTTTTTCAGTCTCAAAGCTTTTAGATATACTTTTTAATTCTAAATACTTACTCATATTTCAAAGATTTAATTGGATCTAATCTAGCCGCTTTAAAAGCTGGAAAAATTGATACTAAAATAGTTATAATTATGGAGCAAACTGAAATTAGAATAATTGATGTCGGATTGATCTCAGAAGGCATCTTGCTTAAAAAATATATTTCTTCAGGAAATAAACTTATATTGAAAACTGAGCTTAAAAATTGTCTAAAATTTTCAATATAAATAGAAAAAGTAACACCTAAAAAAATACCAAAAATTGTTGCCGAAGTACCTATTATTACTCCAACTAAAAAAAATATTTTAATTATTGATTTATTTAATACTCCAATTGATTTTAAGATAGCAATATCCCTCGTTTTGTTTTTTACTAAAATAGTTAATCCTGAAATAATATTAAATGCAGCAACAATTATTATTAGTGACAAAATAATAAACATAACATTCCGTTCAACTTTTAGAGCTGAAAATAATGAGCTATTCATATCTGCCCAACTAAAAACAAACTCATCATCAAAAACTTCTTTCACTATTAATTTATGGGAATCAATATTATTTGGATTTTTCAGATAAATTTCTAAATTTCTTTCATTGCGATCGTATCCAAAGAACTCTTCTAAAACATTAAGTTCAATAAATGCAATATTGTTATCAAATTCTGCTAAACCACTATTAAAAATTGAATTAACAATAAAAGTTTTTTGTTTTGGCATACTGCCAATTATTGTTTGAACACCAGATGGTGACATTAGAGTCAATTCATCTCCTATTTCAAGATCTAGAGAAAAACTTAATTCACTTCCAATTGATATGAAATTTTCATCAAATTGATTTAATTCACCTTTGAATTTTTCATTAGTTAGTACCTCTAAATTTAAAAGATCATTTTGTTTATAGCCTCGTAACACTATTCCTTTGGTATTATTGTTTTTAAGGATAATTGCTTCTCCTGAATTACTAAAAATAATATTCTTAGAGATTGACTTTAGCTTTTTATTTATTTTAGTTTCATCTATTGAATTTGAATAAGGTTTAACAGTTACGTGTGAATTAAATCCTACAATTTTATTGATTAATTCAGTTCTAAAACCATTCATTACTGACATAACAATAATAAGAACTGCAACACCTAGACTTATTCCAATAAAGGAAAATATTGAAATGACATTTAAAAAGCCATCTTTTTTTCTAGCTTTTAAAAATCTAAAAGTAATTTCTTTTTCTAAAGTAGAAATCAAATTGAATTTTTTTGTTTATTAATAATTTCTATAATTTTATTTAGAGGTAAGTTTTGAGTTTCACCACCTGTTTCTATGAACTCTAGTAAATCACCCTCACTCTTCTTGCCAATGATAATTTGGTATGGAGCCCCAATCAAATTCATTTTTTTAATTTTTGATGAAAAATTTTCATCAGTGTCATCAATAATAGCGTCAATATTATTTTTTAATAACTCATTATTAATATTATTAGCCTTATCTAGTGCTGAATTATCATTTTTATTTATCATCGGTATCAATGCAATATGATATGGAGCAACAGACAATGGCCATTTCATGATTTCATTTTTTTCATCATATTTTGCCTCTATTATAGCCCCTACTAACCTTGATACACCAATTCCATAAGAACCCATTTTAACAAAATCTTTTTTTCCACCTGGTAAATCTACTGATGCATTCATAGGTTTTGAATATTTGTCTCCAAAATAAAATATATGGCCTACCTCAATACCTTTTGTGATTAATTGATTTTCCTTAGAAACTATTTTTTCAAATTCATGTTTGTTAAACTTTTCATCAGTCACAGCATAAAATTGCTCATATTTTTTTCTCATTTCTTCTAATGAAGATTTTTCTAATTTAGTATCATCGCTGTTTAAGTCAAAAATTCTTTTATCAGTAAAAATTTTACTTTCTCCTGTGTCTGCTAGGATAATAAATTCATGAGACAAATTTCCTCCAATTGGACCTGTGTCAGCAGCCATAGGTATTGCAGTTAGGTCTAATCTTTTAAAAGTTTTTAAATATGAAAGAAAAAATTTATTATAAGAAAAAAAAGCTTCTTCATCTGATACATCAAATGAATAGGCATCTTTCATATAAAACTCTCTCCCCCTCATTATTCCAAATCTAGGTCTTATTTCGTCTCTAAATTTCCATTGTATATGGTACACAAGTTGGGGTAATGATTTATAAGATTTAATTGAAGATCTAAAAATTTCTGTAACTTGTTCTTCATTGGTAGGTCCATAAAGCATTTCTCTATTTTGACGATCAGTTATTCTAAGCATCTCCTCACCATAATCATCATATCGACCACTTTCTTTCCATATCTCACTAGATTGAATTGTTGGCATTAATATTTCTTGAGCGCCAATCTTATTTTGCTCTTCTCTAACAATTTGTTCTATTTTTTTCATTACCTTAAAGCCTAAAGGTAACCATGAGTATATCCCTGCAGAAGCTTGCTTTATCATACCAACTCTTAACATTAATTGATGAGATTTAATTTTTGCTTCAGAAGGATTATTTTTTAATATCGGAATAAATGAATTTGATAAAAGCATCTTAACTAATCATATTTCTTAAATTTAAATATTCAAATTTTATTAATAAATAAATAATGATAAAAATTACAGTTGTTATACCAGTGCAATACAAGAATTTTTTCAACATTTTTGGGTTTTCAGGTGATCCTGGATCTTCACCATCAATTTTTACTGTTTTTGCTCTGTTTACATCAATAGGAAGTATAGCAAAGAAGACTATCCACCATATAATTACGTAGATAATTGCTAAACCAGTTACACTCATTAAATTCTGACTAAGTTAATATTAGTGAAAGGTTTTTTTCCCGTTCTTTCTTTAGAAAATTTTCTGCAGGCAATTTTCAATGCATCAATTAAATTATGCTCTTGTTGCTTGCTTCCAATTTTAAAAGTTCTAGAAGTTTTTTCTATCTCTTCTTCTAGCCCATAAACAAATTCTTCTCTATCATTTACCGGCAATCCACGAAAAGAAAGCACAGGATTGTTATGAATATTTCCTTTAGGTGTTATCATCAAAGTTACTTCAAGATATCCATTAGCACTCAGATTTTTTCTATCTTTTATTGACTGTGAGTCTGGATCAACGCTTATATTGCCATCCAAATACAATCTACCACTTGGAGCTTTGTCGTAAACTTCAGGCTGATTACCGGGATATAACTTAACAATATCACCATTTTCTACTTGTACAGGATATGGAACTTGCATTTCTTTTGCAAAATTTATGTGTTCTATCATATGTCTATGTTCGCCATGCACAGGGATTAAACATTTAGGTTTAACCCATTGATACATTTCTTTTAAATCTTCTCTATTAGGATGACCAGAAACATGAACAAATTCAGTTTCTTCAGATATCACTTCAATACCATCTTTAACAAGTTGGTTGTGTAATTTATAAAGTTTTTTTTCATTTCCAGGTATAATTTTTGATGAAAATATCACAGCATCTCCTTTTTCAATAAAAACATCAGGATGTACATAGCTAGAAATTCTCATCATAGCTCCCATTGGTTCTCCTTGGCTACCTGTACAAAGATAAACTATTTTTTCTCTTGAGAAATTTTTAGCTTCACGGGGGTCAATTGGTTCAATTGTATTTTTTAAATATCCACATTGACGTGCAGCTTTATAAATACGATACATCGATCTTCCAACTAATGAAATTTGTCTTCCTGTTTGCTCAGCACAATAAAATGCTGTCTCCATTCTTGCTACATTAGATGCAAATGAAGTGATGATAATTCTCTTTTTCAATCTCGACATTACATTTAACATATTTTTTCTAACATCAAGTTCAGATCCAGACTTGCCGGCACTAAATACATTAGTAGAGTCACAGATCATTGCTAATACTCCTTCATCACCAATTTCTTTTAATCTCTTGTCATTTATATTGTCACCAATAAGTGGATTAGGGTCTACTTTCCAATCTCCTGTGTGTAAAATTACACCAGCAGGAGTTTTTATTCTCAACCCATTGGGTTCTAAAATTGAATGAGTTAAAGTTATATATTCAATTTCAAATGGATCTAATGAAACAGTTCCATTTAATTCAACAATTTGTAAATCATTAGTAATATCTATTTGTTTTTCTCGAAACTTCTCTCTAATCAAAACTGCTGTAAATGGAGTAGCAAATATTTTACATCTTAATTTTGGCCATAGATGTGCGATTGCTCCAATGTGATCTTCATGTGCATGAGTTAAAACTATACCCAACAAGTTATCTTTTCTTTCAACAATAAATCCAGGATCAGGATAAATTAAATCAACACCTGGTATAGTGTCATCCGCAAAAGTTACACCAATGTCTACCATTATCCATTTATGATCGCTTGGTTGACCGTAACCAAACAAATTCATGTTCATACCAATCTCGCCAGATCCACCTAGTGGACAAAATAACAATTCATCTTTCATATTATTTTATTTGCTCAGAAATCTTTATTAGACCTTTAATTGTAATATCTTGGTTATGTTTAACTTTCGATTTAATTGACTTTTTAAATAAATCAGAAAATCCACCTGTCAATACAACTTT
This sequence comes from Candidatus Pelagibacter ubique HIMB140, assembly GCF_025558165.1. Lineage (NCBI taxonomy): Bacteria > Pseudomonadati > Pseudomonadota > Alphaproteobacteria > Candidatus Pelagibacterales > Candidatus Pelagibacteraceae > Candidatus Pelagibacter > Candidatus Pelagibacter communis. Next base: position 270,835 of record NZ_LAMZ01000001.1, read on the forward strand.
AAAGGATTTTCTCGTTTCCTTCTTAATTAAATTAATCATATTGTCAATTAAACCTGCATAACCCCAAAAAAAACCTGATCTAACAGCAGAAAGTGTGTTGCTGCCTATTACTTTTTTCATACGTTTAAGCTCAATTTTTGGGATTAAAGTAGCTCTGTCTGACAAAGTATTAAGAGACAACTTAATACCAGGAGCTATTATTCCTCCCATATACGTATTTTTTATTAAAACATCAAATGTTGTAGCAGTACCAAAATCTAAAATTATATAATTATTTTTGTTATCCAATAAGCTTATGGCATTTGTAATTCTATCAGAACCTACCTGCTTGTAATCAACTTTAATTTTAATCATTGATTTTAAATTCAAATTTTTTACTTCATTGCATTTAACTTTAGTGATTTTAGAAAAGTAGTTTTTTATAATTTTAAAAGTGCTTGGAACAACACTACAAAATAATATTTTTTCAATTTTATTTATTTGTATTTTGTTTTTTTTAAATAAAATTTTTAATTGATTATTACTTATTTTTTTTGAAATAAAATTAATTCTTTTCAAAATCTTATTTTTTTTTGAAACTAAAAAAATTTTAGTGTCAGTATTTCCTATGTCACCTAAAATATACATATTAATTAATTTATTTTATACATTTTTGATATTCTATTTTCAAAAACTAGTTTCAAATTTTTTTCTAATTCAGATTTATTAATTTTTTTTCCTGTTATTCTATACAAATTTGTAGCTGGATAATTTTCAATATTGGGATTTTTTATTACATTAATTCCTATTCCTGTAATTAAAAATTTTTTATCTGATTTAGTTATAATTTCTTGCAAAATCCCACTAATCTTTTTTTTATTAATTAATAAATCGTTTGGTTTTTTAAAAATTATTTTATTTTTCATATATTTAGAGAGTGTTTGTTTAACTAAATTACAATTTAACTTTGTAACTCTTTCTATTGAGAATTTATTTTCATCAAATGGATGAAAAAAAGAGGCAAATAAATTACCTTTATATGAAATCCATTTTCTTCCATACTGACCTCGACCACTAAATTGTTTTTCAGCAACAACCATACCAAATTTATAGTTAGTTTTTTTTATTATTCTTGCAGCTGTATCGTTAGTACTTTTTATTATTTTAAAATTAAATTTCTTAAATTTCATTAAATAATATTAATTCTAGATACTACCTCAATTAATTGGCTTGGAAATATGAAGTATAAAAGAATTAATATTGTAGAAAAAGTTAATGAAAATTTTAACCATAAACTATGATCCGTATCATATTTATCTTTTTCTTTATCAAAATACATAATCTTGATTATTCTTAAGTAATAGAAAGCTGCAACAACAGTAGATAACAATCCAACAATAGCTAAGAAATACATTGATTGTTCTATAACTGCTTTAAAAACATAAAACTTAGCAAAAAATCCTGCTAATGGCGGTATCCCTGCTAATGAAAACAATATTACAAGTAAAGAAAGTGATAATAATGGATGATTTTTCGATAAACCTGATAAGTCATCAATATCTTCGTAATATTGATTATTTCTTTTAAGCATTAACAAACAAGAAAAAAGAGCCAAATTCATAACAACATAAATCGAAATATAAATTATTGAACTTTGAATTCCTTCATTAGAAGCAGTGGCAAGACCAGCCAATGTATATCCTATGTGTCCAATAGAGCTATAAGCAACTAGTCTTTTAATGTTTGTTTGTCCAATTGCTGCAATTGCTCCAAAAAGCATTGAGGCAATGGATAAAAATACAATTATCATTTGCCATTGATCGATTAGATTTAAAAATGGAACATATAAAAATCTAATAAATACAGTTAACGCAGCAATTTTGGGTACCATTGTGAAAAATAAAGTTACTGTAGTTGGAGATCCTTCGTATACGTCTGGTGCCCACATATGGAATGGAACTGCTGAAATTTTGAATGCTAAACCTACTAAAATAAAAACTATCCCAAAAGTCAGTACATACTCATTTGAATTAAGTTGTGTTGAAATCACATCAAAGTTTGTAGATCCTGAAAAACCATAAATTAGTGAACATCCATAAAGTAATAATCCTGATGATAAAGCACTTAATACAAAATATTTTAAACCTGCTTCAGATGATTTTAATTGATCTCTGTTATAAGTTGCTAAAACATATAAGGCTAATGATTGTAACTCTAGACCCATATAAAATACAATTAGATCATTAGAACTAATCATGACCATCATTCCCAGTACAGAACTCAAAATTAAAACTGGATACTCAATATTAAAAATTTTAAAAATTTTTAAATAACTTGAAGATATAACTAATACTAGAAAACCACCTAGCAATGTTATTATCTTCATAAATGAAGACATCTTATCTATTACAACGCTACCATTAAACAAAGTTTCTCTATTCACAGAGAAAGTTTCGTTAATAGCTATTATAGCAGCAATTAAAAATACAAATAAAGACAAGTTAAAAGTAATGCCTGAACTATTTTTTTTAAACACTCCCAATACAAGCAAAAACATTATTGATAATGAGATAAAAATTTCAGGTAAAATTAAATTTAAATTTTCCATATTATTTGCTCGCTAAATTAATATCATGCATATTTATTAAATCTGAAACTGAAACCTCAATTGTATTAATCAACGGATCTGGATAAAAACCAAAAAATAAAGTTGGAATAGCTAAACATGTTAAGATTAAATACTCTGATTTATTTAAATCCAACATTTGCTTTAAATCTTCATTAACTAATTTTCCAAAAACAACTCTTTTATATAACCAAAGCATATAAGCAGCTCCTAAAATTACTCCTAGGCTTGCTAATACAGCTACTAAAAAATTATCCTTAAAGGCACCCATTAAAATTAAAAATTCACCAATAAAACCACTTGTTCCAGGTAATCCTAAAGCAGCTAATGTAAACAACATAAATAAAATCGAATACTTTGGTATTATTGCAACTATTCCACCATAAGAATTTATCATCCTTGAATGCATACGGTCATAAACAACACCAACACATAAAAATAGAGCAGCAGACACTAATCCATGACTAATCATCTGAATTATACTTCCCTCTATACCTTGTTGTTGTAGAGTAAAAATACCTAAAGTTACAAAACCCATATGTGCAACAGACGAATATGCAATTAACTTTTTCATATCTTCCTGCATTAAAGCGATAAAAGATGTAAAAATTATTGCTATAACACTTAAAGTATAAATTAAAGGTGTGAATACTTCCGAAGCTACTGGAAATAACCCAAGTGAAAACCTAATAAAACCATATCCTGCCATTTTTAACAAGATAGCAGCTAACAAAACTGAACCGGCTGTAGGAGCTTCAACATGAGCATCTGGTAACCAGGTGTGAACAGGCCACATAGGTGTTTTTACTGCAAAAGAACTAAAGAAAGCTAACCATAATAAATTTTGGTATTTAGCGTCAATTCCAATTTCATAAAGTTTAACTACATCTGTTGTGCCTGATATCCAGTATATTGAGATGATCGCAACCAACATCAAGACCGATCCAAGTAAAGTATATAGAAAAAATTTAAATGCTGAATAAACACGTTTTGGACCACCCCAAATACCAATAATTAAAAACATTGGAATTAATCCAGCCTCAAAAAATAAATAAAAAACAACTAAATCAAGTGCACAAAACACACCAATCATGAAACTTTCCATGATTAAAATTGCAATTAAAAAATCTCGTAATCTATTTTTTACTGAATTGTTAACTGAAATAATACAAAGTGGAGTTATGAAGGTTGTTAAGATTATAAATAATATAGAAATTCCATCGACACCAACTTTATAATTAATTAATCCTTCAATCCATGTTCTGTCTTCAACAAATTGAAAATCAGATATGCTTTGGTCAAAAGATATCCATAAATAAATAGAAATTAAAAAATTAACTATACTTGTAAATAAAGCTACATATTTAGCTGTTGAATTATTTCCATCTTTATCTTTTGTAAAAAATAGAAAAAGAGATCCTATAGTTGGCAACAAGATTAAAGATGATAAAATTGGAAAGCTCATTATTTAACTATCAAAAAGGTTAATAAAGCAGAAAAACCTAACAACATTACAAAAGCATATTGGTAGATAAAACCACTTTGAAATTTATTTGCTTTAATTGAACATTTTTTTATAAAGGAAGAAATTCCATCTGGACCAAATCCATCTATTATAGTTCCATCACAAACTTTCCATAAAAATGTCCCTAGTTTTTTTGATGATTTAATAAAAATAACCTCATACAACTCATCAAAGTACCATTTATTGACAAGGAAATTGTATAAAGGTTTATTCATTGAAGCTATTTCATTTGGCAATTCTTTGTTTTTAACAAATAAATAATAAGCAATAGGTATTGATAGGATAACTAAACTAGGTGTTAAAAGTAAAAACCATGTTGGTGGATGATCTGTGCTTAGAGGTTCTAAAAATTTGATTGATTCTGACCAAAAGTAATTGTCACCACCATTTCCAATGAACAAATCTTTAAATAAAACGCCTGCAAAAATTGCACCAATAGAAAGTACAAATAACGGAACAAGCATTACCAAAGGTGACTCGTGCGTTTCCTCAATTTTAATCTCTTTATTGTTATATTCGCCATGAAATGTTTTGAATATTAGTCTCCAAGAATAAACTGACGTTAAAAATGCAGTAATTATTCCAATACCAGCCGCATAGTAACCTGTTGTATTTCCTTTTAAATATGCAAATTCAATAATTGCATCTTTTGAGTAAAAGCCTGATAAGAAAGGAAAACCTGTTAAAGCAAGAGTTCCTATAATCATTAAAGCATAAGTGTAAGGTAATTTTCTCCATACACCTCCCATGTTATTAATATTTTGTTCATCTTTAAAAGCATGAATTACTGACCCTGATCCTAAAAATAATAAAGCTTTAAAAAATGCATGCGTAAATAAATGAAACATAGCTACATTGTAAGCGCCTACACCAGCTGCAAAAAACATATAACCAAGTTGGCTACATGTTGAGTAAGCAATTATTTTTTTAATATCTGTTTGAACTAAAGCTACCGTTGCAGCAAAAAAAGCTGTTGTCATTCCAACTACAGTAATCAAATTTAAAATTACTGGAGAAAATTCATAAATAGGTGAGCATCTAACAACTAAAAATACTCCTGCAGTAACCATTGTTGCAGCATGAATTAGAGCAGAAACTGGTGTTGGTCCTTCCATTGCATCTGGCAACCAAGTATGAAGTAAAATTTGAGCTGATTTACCCATAGCTCCGATAAATAACAATAAACAAACCAAATCTATCGCTTTAACCTCAATTCCTAAGAAGGATAAATTTTTATCTAACACAGTTGGAATTTGCTGGAAAACTTCATCATAATTGACAGTCCCAAACAAATAAAAGACTAAAAAAATACCTAATGCAAAACCAAAGTCACCTACTCTATTAACAACAAAAGCTTTGATTGCAGCTGCATTAGCACTCTCTTTTTTAAACCAAAAACCAATTAAAAAATATGAGCAAAGCCCAACACCCTCCCAACCAAAAAATAGTTGAATAAAATTATCTGATGTTACAAGCATTAACATTGCAAATGTAAATAATGATAGGTAAGCCATAAATCTTGGTTTATGTGGGTCGTGAGACATGTATCCGATAGAATAAATATGGACTAATGCTGATACAGAAGTAACTACAACCAACATCACAGCTGATAGAGGATCAATTAACATTGACCAATTAACATCAAGTGAACCTGAATTAATCCAAGTTGTTATAACAATATTTTCCTCATATTGATTAACAATTACCTGATACAATACAATTATTGATAAAATTGCAGATATAGAAACTAATGCACTAGTTACTATTTCAGAATTTCTATCACCAATGTAACGTCCAAAAAAGCCTGAAATAATTGATGCTATTAATGGAAGAAATAAAATTGAAAGTTCCATTATTATCCTTTCAACTCATCAATTTCTTCAACCCTGATAGTTCCAGAGTTTCTATAGTAAACAACGATTATAGCTAAACCAATCGCAGCTTCTGCAGCTGCTACAGTTAAAATAAATAAGGTAAATACTTGACCAGCTAAATCTCCAAGAAAAATTGAAAAAGCAACTAAATTGATATTTACAGCTAGTAATATCAACTCAATACTCATCAATATAACAATAATGTTTTTTCTATTAAGAAAAATTCCGATAACTCCAATTGAAAAAATCACAGCACCTAAAGTTAAATAATGTCCTAAACCAATTTCAGTCATCAATTTTAACTCCCTTATTACTTTGAACTTCTAGTATCTCAACACCTTCGGCTCTTTCTCTTGATATTTGCTTAATATAACTTTGTCTTTTAACACCAGATCTTTGTCTAAAAGTTAATACTATGGCTCCAACCATAGCAACCAAAAGTATCATTCCACTGATTTGAAACACATGAATATAGTCAGTATATAAAATCTGTCCTAATGAATGAGTGTTACTTAAACTGTTTTGAGTAATTGAATTGTTAATATCAAAAATTTCAGGTTTATATTTCCAACCGCCAATTACAATTATAATCTCAAAAAATATAAGTGTGCTAATTATTAATCCTACTGGAATATGTTTTGAGCTTTCTTTAGATGCAAACCATTGGTTTTTTTGTTGAGCCACATTTAACATCATAACTACAAACAAAAATAAAACTGCTACAGCTCCAACATAAACAATTAACATAATCATACCTAAGAACTCAGCACCAATCATTATGAAAAGACAAGATATGCTGATAAAATCAAGAATTAGGAAAAATACTGAGTGAACAGTATTTTTAGAAGCGGTTACCATTATAGCTGAAACAACAGCAATTATAGAAAATACATAAAAGAAAATAGCGTGAGCAATCATTTATCTATGTGAACTATCCGCTTTAATATTAGCGTCTAGAATATTCTCCCATCTGTCGCCGTTATCTAATAATTTCTCTTTTGTGTAATATAATTCTTCTCTTGTCTCAGTCGAAAATTCAAAATTTGGACCTTGGACTATAGCATCAACAGGACAAGCTTCTTCACATAGACCACAATAAATGCATTTCATCATATCAATGTCATAACGAGTAGTTTTTCTACTGCCATCTTCTCTTTGAGCAGATTCAATTGTAATTGCTTGGGCTGGACATACAGCTTCACAAAGTTTGCATGCAATACACCTTTCTTCTCCATTTGGATATCTTCTTAAAGCATGCTCACCTCTAAATCTTGGGCTAATTTTTCCTTTTTCAAAAGGATAATTGATTGTTTTTTTTGGTTTAAATAATTCTTTTATTGCAATGAATAATCCTCCTACAAAATCTACCATGAAAATAGTTTTAAAAAATCTAGATAAATTCATAATTAATTTGTTGGTAAAAGATTAAAGTAAAATAAATAACTTGCAGTTAAAACAACCCAAGTTAAGGACAAAGGAAGAAATACTTTCCAACCTAATCTCATTAATTGGTCATACCTATATCTTGGTACAATAGCTTTTACTAAAGCAAATAAGAAAAATAAAAGTAAAATTTTTAAAATTAACCAAATTGCGCCTGGAACTAAAGTAAATGGATAAATATCTATTGGAGATAGCCAGCCACCTAAGAATAATATAGCTCCCATAGCACACATCAATAAGATGTTTGCATACTCACCTAACCAAAACATTGCATACATCATTCCTGAATATTCTGTCTGGTATCCAGCAACTAATTCTGCTTCAGCTTCAGGTAAATCAAAAGGTGGTCTATTAGTTTCAGCTAAAGCAGAGATAAAAAATATTACAAACATTGGAAATAACGGAATTACAAACCATAGATTTTGTTGAGCAATTACGATGTCATTCAAATTCAATGAGCCTACGCACAACAATACATTGATAATAATAACCCCAATTGAAACTTCATATGATACCATTTGAGCCGCAGATCTAATTGCACCTAAGAAAGGATATTTAGAGTTTGAAGCCCATCCTCCCATAATTATTCCATAAACACCTAGGGATGAAACAGCAAATAGATAAAGTATACCGACATTAATATCCGCTAAAACCTGGGTTGCGCTAAATGGTATAACAGCCCACGCAATCAAAGCTAATGTCATAGTAACAATAGGTGCTAATATAAAGATTACCTTGTTAGAGCTTGATGGAATGATGATTTCTTTAAAAATATATTTCAAAGCATCAGCTAATGATTGAAGTAATCCAAATGGTCCCACTACATTTGGTCCTTGTCTTTTTTGAACGAAAGCCCAAACTCTTCTATCTAGCCAAACAATCATAGCTACAGAAACCAATACTGGAACTAACAAAAATAGAATTTTGTATACCTCTTGAAAGACTATATTTAAATACTCCATCTTAACCTTCTGTGCCTGTTAATTTTAAATTCATTTTTGCATTATTGCACTCGATCATTGTTTTTGATGATTTAGCAACAACATTAGAAAAATAATAATCTTTAATTTCAATTTTTAAATTTTCATTATTAAAATCAGAATTCGAGTTGTTATTATTTTGTTCAGTTTGTATTTCACTTTGCAATTTTAAATAATTTAACATGCTGCTATCTAGCTCTTCTTTATCATTAAACAATTTTCTATTATTCATGAATTCAGCTAGTTCATTTATTATTTGCCAATCCTCTTTTGCATCTCCCGGAGGATAAGAAGCCTTAAATGCTTTTTGAATTTTTCCCTCTATATTTGTATAATAACCGTCTTGTTCTGTATAAGCTGAACCAGGTAAAATTATATCTGCACACTCTGCCCCTTTGTCACCATGGCTTCCTTGGTAAATAACAAACTCGTTTTTTTTAACAAAATTTAAATTATCTTGACCTATTAAAAACACTATTTCAAATTTATTTGATTTTAAATCTTCTATTAAATTTGTTTTATTATTTAAAACTCCTAAATCAAGATTTCCTACAGTTGCCGCATCACATGATAAAACATTCAATGGATTCCAATCTTCTGAGAACTTGTTTTTTTTATTCAAAAAATTTTTTAAATTATCAAACAAATATTCTGCATTTTCTAATCTTAACAAAGACTCGCCAATTATTATCATTGGTTTTTTTGCACTTTCTATTTCTTTTGAAAGTTTATGTGTGTCATCTATAATTTCTTTGATTGTTTTAGTTTGACCATCTAAACTTTCATAAGGATATGTTAGATTTCCACAATCATTTAATGATACAATTCTTGTACTATTATTTAGATAAGATTTTCTAATTCTTGCATTTAAGATTGTGGCTTCGTATCTAGGATTGGTGCCCAACAATAAAATTAAATCAGCATCTTCAATTCCGTTAATTGAGGAATTAAACAAATAATTTTCTCTTTTTGAAATATTAATATATCTATTATCTGATCTTGACTCATAATTATCAGTTTCAACTGTTCGGTCAAAAAATTCTTTAAAAATGTACGCAGTTTCCATGTTTGTTAAATCTCCAACAAAACCAGATACTTTTTCTTTTGATGTATTTTCTAATTTAGATTTTATTATTTTATAAACTTCTTGCCACGAAGCTTTCTCAAATTTACCATTGTATTTAATATATGGGGTATCTAATCTTTGATGAAGTAAGCCATCACACGCATATCTAGTTTTATCTGAAATCCATTCTTCATTAATATCTTCATTTATTATTGGAAGTACTCTTTTTACTTCCCAATCGTATGTATCAACTCTAATGTTTGAACCTATCGCATCCATAACATCAATCGTTTCAGTCTTTTTCAATTCCCATGGTCTTGCTTCAAAAACATAAGGTTTTGATGTCAAAGCTCCAACAGGACATAAATCAACTACATTGGCAGATAATTCAGATTGCATTGATTGCTCAAGATATGTTGTAATTTGCATATCCTCACCCCTACCTATAGCACCAAGTTCCGGAACGCCTGCAACTTCAGTAGCAAAACGCACACATCTTGTACAATGTATACATCTTGTCATTTGAGTTTTGATTAATGGTCCCATATTTTTTTCGGGAACTGCTCTTTTGTTTTCTTTAAATCTTGATTTATCTACCCCATAAAACATTGATTGATCTTGAAGATCACACTCACCACCTTGGTCACACACAGGACAATCTAATGGGTGATTTGCTAGTAAAAATTCCATTACACCTTTTCTAGCCTTTTCAACTAAACTTGTATTTGTTTTAATGTTCATTCCCTCAGCTGCAGGCATTGCGCATGATGCAATGGGTTTTGGTGATTTTTCCATTTCAACTAAACACATTCTACAATTTCCAGCTATAGATAATTTTTCATGATAACAAAATCTAGGTATCTCAACTCCTGCTTTTTCACAGGCTTGAAGAACTGTTAGTCCTTCTTCAACTTCTACATCAATGTCATTTACTTTTAATTTAAGCATTTTTTTTATCTAATAAATGTTGATCAACCAAATAAGGTATATTATTTTTTTTCTGAACAATTGGGTCCAAATTGTTTCTTTCTTGAATTTCTTTTTTAAAATGTCTCAACAAACCTTGAACTGGCCATGAAGAACCTTCTCCAAATGCACAAATTGTATGTCCGGCGATTTGAGTTGTAACATCTCCTAACATGTCTACTTCATCTTTAGTTGCATCGCCTTTTGCCATACGTTCAAGCATTCTCCACATCCATCCAGAACCTTCTCTGCAAGGTGTACACTGTCCACAACTTTCATGTTTGTAAAATCTTGCAATTCTCGCCATACATTTAATAATATCTTGGTCTTTATTGATAACCACTATTCCTGCTGTTCCTAATCCGCTTTTTTCTTCGACACACGCATCAAAATCCATCTTTAATGTTTCGCATCTATCTTTTGGAATTAGAGGCATAGAGGATCCACCTGGAATTACAGCTTGTAACTTATCCCATCCACCAATCACTCCACCAGCGTGAACTTCTATTAATTCTTTTAGAGGAATACTCATTTCCTCTTCTACATTACACGGATTATTAACATTTCCAGAAATACAGAATATTTTAGTACCTGTATTTTTTTCTCTTCCTAAAGAAGCAAACCATTTCGCTCCTCTTCTTAAAATAGTTGGCACCACAGCAATCGTTTCAACATTATTAATTATAGTTGGGCATCCATATAAACCAATCAAAGCTGGGAAAGGTGGTTTTAATCTTGGTTGACCTTTTTTACCCTCTAAACTTTCAAGTAATGCTGTTTCTTCACCACAAATATACGCTCCTGCTCCATAGTGGATATAAATATCTAAATCCCACCCGGTTCCAGCTGCATTTTTTCCTAATAGTTTTTTCTCATAAGCCTCATCAATTGCAGCTTGGAGTTTTTGACCATCAACAAAATATTCTCCTCTAATATATATGTAGCAGACGTGTGCTTGAACTGCGTATGATGCTATTAGACAACCCTCTATTAATTTATGAGGTTCAAATCTTAAAATATCTCTATCTTTACAAGTGCCTGGTTCGGACTCATCACCATTAATAACCAAATAATGTGGTCTTGATCCAACTTCTTTTGGTGCAAATGACCATTTTAAACCTGTAGGAAATCCTGCACCACCTCGACCTCTAAGCTGAGAATCTTTAATTTCATTAATAATCCAATCTCTTCCTTTTTCAGTAATTTCTTTAGTGTTTACCCAATCACCTCTTGATTGTGACGCTGCTACATCAGAGCCTTTATCATTATATAAATTTTGAAAAATTCTATCTTGATCTTTAAGCATTTTTTAAATCCGTTAGTGTTTTTCTATTGTTCTCTGGCTCATTATTAATTCTTCCTCTGTATGAACCAGGTTTTGGAGTTTCTCCATTTAAAATTTTATCCAAAATCTCAGATGTTTTTTCTTTATCAAGATCTTCGTAATAATCATCATTTATTTGCATCATAGGAGCAGTCACGCAAGCACCTAGGCATTCAACCTCCATCCATGAACAATTCTTATCGCTTGATAATTCACATTCATTTTCAGAAATTTTTTCCTTACAAGCTTCAACCAATTTATTTGCTCCTCTAATCATACATGGTGTTGTAGTACATACTTGAACAAAATATTTTCCAACAGGTGATAGATTGTACATTGTGTAAAAAGTAGCTACCTCATAAACTTTTATATAAGGCATGTCTAAAAACTTAGCGATATACTTCATTGCAGCTAATGGTATCCAATTATTATTTTGTCTTTGAGCAATATAAAGTAAGGCCATCACAGCACTTTGTTGTTTTCCTTTTGGATATTTTGCAACAATATTATTTGCTGCCTCTAAAGATGAAGCATTAAATTCAAAACTTTCTGGTTGATCTTTTGCTGGTTTTCTTAAACTCATCTATCCACCTCACCAAAAACAATATCTAATGAACCTAGAACAGCTGGTACATCTGCTAACATGTGTCCTTTAATTAAATAATCCATTGATTGCAAATGTGAAAATCCTGGTGCTCTAATCTTGCATTTGTAGGGTTTGCTTGAACCATCAGAAATTAAATAAACTCCAAATTCTCCCTTTGGTGCCTCAACAGCTGTATAAATTTCGTCCTTAGGTACTCTATAACCCTCTGTAAATAATTTAAAATGATGAATTAACGCTTCCATTGATTGTTTAATATCTTTTTTTGATGGCGGACTAATTTTACCATCTAATGATTTAATTGGACCTTTTTCCATTTTAGATAAACACTGTTTAATAATAGAAACACTCTCTTTCATTTCTTCAATTCTGCATAAATATCTATCGTAGCAATCACCATTTTTTCCAACTGGTATTTTAAAATCTAAATCCTCATAACAATCATAAGGTTGAGATTTTCTTAAATCCCAGGGCACCCCTGATCCTCTGATCATAACTCCTGAAAACGAATAATCTAAAGCATCCTCTTTACTTACAATTCCAATATCGACGTTTCTTTGTTTAAAAATTCTATTGTCTGTTAAGAGACTTTCTAAATCATTAATCACTTTTGGAAATGTATCGCAAAAGTTTAAGATATCTTCCTCTAAACCTTTGGGTAAGTCTTGATGAACACCACCGGCTCTAAAGTAGTTGGCATGTAATCTTGACCCAGAAGCTCTTTCGTAAAAAGTCATTAAAGTTTCTCGTTCTTCAAAACCCCAAAGTGATGGGGTTAAGGCACCAACATCAAGCGCTTGAGTAGTAACGTTAAGAATATGACTTAATATTCTTCCAATTTCACAAAATATAACCCTTATATACTGAGCTCTAATCGGCACATCTATTTTAAGAATTTTTTCTACAGCAAGGGCAAAGGCATGTTCTTGATTCATTGGAGCTACATAATCCAATCGATCAAAATACGGAACGGCTTGCATGTATGTCTTGTTTTCAATTAATTTTTCTGTACCTCTATGAAGCAAGCCTATATGCGGGTCTGCTTTTTCAACAACCTCACCATCTAATTCTAATATTAATCTTAATACACCATGAGCTGCTGGATGTTGAGGACCAAAGTTTAGATTCAAATTTTTAATTTTTTTTGTCATTGTTTTCAATTTCTTCTTTAATGTATTTTGTTCCTTCCCAAGGGCTCTCGTAATCAAAATTTCTATAGTTTTGCTCTAGTTTAACTGGTTCGCTGATTACTTTTTTTTGATCTTCGCTGTATCTAACTTCCGAGTGACCAGTTAAAGGAAAATCTTTTCTTAAAGGATGTCCTTCGAAACCATAATCAGTAAGTATTCTTCTTAAATCGGGATGATCTTTGAAATTTACACCATACATATCAAAAACTTCTCTTTCCATCCAATTTGCTGCAGGAAAAACACTTGTTAAAGAAGGTATAACTTCATTTTCAGAAATAGAGTATTTTAGAATTAGTCTTTGATTAAACTCATGACTCAAAAATAAGTAAACTACTTGAAATCTTTGGTTATTTTCTGGATAATCTACAACTGTAATATCTATTAGCTGTCGAAATTTTGTATCTAAATTAGTTTTTAAGAATAAAATTACATCTAAAAAATCATCTTTATCTGTTTCTAGATAAATTTGATTGTGTTTTATTTCTGAATTATTAATTTTAGTAGTTAACTCAGAATTAATTTTTTTTTCTAGACCCTCTAAACTATTCATAACTATCTTATAAAAGATCCTTTTTTTCTAATTTTTTTTTGTAATTGCAAAATTCCGTATAATAACGCCTCTGCAGAAGGAGGGCATCCTGGAACATATACATCAACTGGAACTATACGATCACACCCTCTTACAACTGAATAAGAATAATGATAATAACCTCCACCATTAGCACAGCTACCCATAGAAATTACATATCTAGGTTCTGGCATTTGATCGTAAACTTTTCTTAAAGCTGGTGCCATTTTATTTGTCAAAGTTCCAGCAACAATCATTACATCTGATTGTCTTGGTGATCCACGAGGAGCAGCTCCAAACCTTTCTAAGTCATATCTAGGCATTGCTGTTTGCATCATTTCAACAGCACAGCATGCAAGACCAAAAGTCATCCAATGCAAAGAGCCAGATCTAGACCAATTAATTAAGTTATCTAGTGATGTAGTTATAAAACCATTTTTACTAAAATCTTTAGCAAGTTGTTTAAACTCTTCAGGAACTTGTTCTATTTTATCGTTCATTAAATTAATTTTATTCCCAATCTAGAGCGCCTTTTTTCCATTCATAAATAAAACCAACTGTTAGTATGAATAGAAAAATCATCATTGATGAAAAACCTAATAGACCAATGTTTCCTAATGATATTGCCCATGGAAATAGAAAGGCAATTTCAAGATCAAATATGATAAATAGAATTGCAACTAAATAAAATCTTACATCGAACTCCATTCTAGAGTCTTGAAATGGTTCGAAACCACATTCGTATGCAGATAACTTTTCTGGATCAGGTTTTTTTGGAGAAAGTAAAAAATTTAACACCACAAAAGCAATACTTAAACCAAGAGCAATAACTAAAAATAGAATAATCGGTAGGTAATCTTTTAAAAATTCAGATAACATGAAAATCTATATATCAGTTTTTATCTGATGTTGAAGGGAAGATAAGTCACATTTATTAATATTAACAGACAGTTTATTGGGGAAAAGTGGCGGGAGTGAAGGGACTCGAACCCTCGACCTATCGCGTGACAGGCGATCGCTCTAACCAACTGAGCTACACCCCCACTTAATTTGTTTGGTGGGCAGTAAAGGACTCGAACCTTTGACCCCCTCGGTGTAAACGAGATGCTCTACCAACTGAGCTAACCGCCCCAAAACTGAGCTACTTATTACATCAACACTTAAATAAAGTAAATTAATTATTATTGAATACTAGCTTGAGATTTATCGTCTTTTTTAGCCAAATCAACCTCAACCCATTCCGTTGGTTTAAGTTCTTTAGTTAATGCAATCTTAATTACTTGATCAGCATATTCAACTGGCGTAATTTTAATATCATCTATAATTTTCTTAGGCATATCGACTAAATCTTTTTCATTTTCTTTTGGAATCAAAACTTCTTTAATTCCAGCTCTATGAGCAGCTAATAATTTTTCTTTAAGGCCGCCTATTGGTAATACTTGACCTGTTAATGTTACCTCACCAGTCATCGCAACATCTCTTCTCACAGGTATATTTGTAATCGACGAAACAATTGAAGTAACCATTCCTATTCCTGCAGATGGACCATCTTTTGGTGTTGCTCCTTCTGGTACGTGAATGTGAAAATCTTTTTTCTCAAATAGAGGTGGAATGATTCCATACTCCAGACATTTTGATCTAACAAAAGATTTTGCAGCTTTTACAGATTCTTGCATCACATCACCTAACTTACCAGTAATTTGCATTCTTCCTTTTCCAGGCATGGTTACTGTTTCAATTTTTAAAATTTCACCACCATACTCAGTCCAAGCAAGTCCAGTTACAATACCTACCCTATTTTCAGATTCTAATTCACCAAATTTAAATTTAGCTACACCAAGAAAATCAGATAAATTTTTATTATTAATTTGAACTTCTTTTTCTTCACCAGCTACAATTTTTTTAACAACTTTTCTAGCAAGTTTAGAAATTTCTCTTTCTAAATTTCGAACTCCTGACTCTTTTGTGTATCCTCTAATTACTTCTTTTATGATATCATCTTCCAATCTCATTTCTTTTTCTTTAACACCATTATCTTTAATTTGTTTGGGAAGTAGATATTTATTTGCTATACTAATTTTTTCATCCTCTGTATAACCAGCTAATCTTATTACTTCCATTCTGTCTAATAATGGAGGCAATATATTTAAAGTATTTGCTGTTGTTACAAACATTACATCAGATAAATCATAATCAACTTCTAGATAGTGATCGTTAAAAGTTGTATTTTGTTCTGGGTCTAACGCTTCTAATAGTGCTGATGATGGATCACCTCTATAATCATTTCCAATTTTATCTATCTCATCAAGTAAAATCAGAGGATTTTTAGTTCCAGCTTTTTTCATCATTTGAATTATTTTACCTGGTAATGATCCAATATAAGTTCTTCTATGACCTCGTATTTCCGCTTCATCTCTCATTCCACCCACAGACATTCTAACAAATTCTCTGTTAGTTGCTTTTGCAATAGATTTACCTAAAGATGTTTTACCAACACCAGGGGGACCAACCAAACATAATATTGGGCCTTTAATTTTTTCCATTCTTTTTTGAACAGCTAAAAATTCTATTATTCTTTCTTTAACTTTCTCTAGACCAAAATGATCTTTATCAAGAATATTTAATGCCTTAGTTAAATCGATATCAACTTCACTTTTTTTGTGCCAAGGTAGTTCCGTCATCCAATCAAGGTAGTTTCTAACTACAGTAGCTTCAGCTGACATTGGGCTCATATTCTTCAATTTTTTAAGTTCCTGAAGACACTTTTTTTCAACTTCTTTTGGCATTTTTGCTTTTGTGATAGCTTTATTTAAACTAGTAGTTTCGTCTTTACCGTCTTCAATCTCACCAAGTTCTTTTTGAATAGCTTTAAGTTGTTCATTTAAGTAATATTCTCTCTGGGTTTTCTCCATTTGAGTTTTAACTCTTCCTCGAATTCTTTTCTCTACTCCGATTATACTTGTTTCATTTTCCATAATTTTAATTATGGCATTTAGTCTCTTCTTAACATCAACGGTTTCAAAAATTTGTTGTTTTTCTGAAATTGTAGCTGTGATATGTGAAGCAATATTATCAGCTATTTGGGAAGGATCTTTTAACTGCTTAATTGTATTTATTGTTTCGTTTGAAATTTTCTTATTTATTGAAGTTAACTTTTCTAATCTTCTTAAAGCAGTAGCTGCTAAAGGAAATAAATCCTCATCTTTTGGTAAGATGTCATTGAAATATGTATAGTCACATGTAATAAACTTCTCGTTATCTTTAAAGTCTAAAATTTTAACTCTTTTAATTCCTTCTACTAAAACTTTTACAGTTCCATCTGGTAATTTTAATAATTGCAGGATGCTTCCCTCACAACCATACATAAATACGTCTGTTTTCTTGGGATCATCAATCTCTGAGTTTTTTTGTGTTACAAGAATGATCTTCTTATCTTTTTTCATCACCTCATTTAGTGCAGAAATAGATTTATCTCTTCCTACAAACAGAGGTATTACCATGCTTGGGAAGACTACAATGTCTCTTAAAGGTAATAACGGCAATGATATTTTAACGTCCATAGGATTAATATGGATATTATATATTATATTGCAATAGGTTTTTGTTACTTATTAAGGATATTAAGCCGCTGATGTTTTGCCAGACTTAGATTTATTTTCGCCTTTAGAATGAACTAAAATTGGTTGTGATTGACCTTTTGCAGCTCCTGCATCAACAATTACTTCTTCAATGTTATCTTGACTTGGGAGATCATACATAGTTTTTAATAAAATATTTTCTAATATTGATCTCAATCCTCTTGCTCCTGTTTTTTTACTAATTGCTTTTTGAGCTATTTCTTTAAGAGCATTTTCTTTAAATGTTAATTTCGCTCCATCCAACTTAAATAGTTCTTGATACTGTTTAGTTAGAGAATTTTTAGGTTCTTGTAAAATTTTGATCAATGATTTTTCATCTAGATCCTCAAGAGTTGCTATCATTGGTAGTCTTCCAATAAACTCTGGTATCAATCCAAATTTTAATAAATCCTCAGGTTCTAGTCCTTTCATCCACTCTCCTGTTTTCTTGTCTTGAGTGTTTTTTACATCTGCTCCAAAACCAATTGAAGTACCTTTGTCTCTTTGAGAAATAATCTTGTCTAATCCAGCAAAAGCACCTCCACAAATAAAAAGAATATTTGTTGTGTCTACTTGTAAAAATTCTTGTTGAGGATGTTTTCTGCCTCCTTGAGGTGGAACACTTGCGACAGTTCCTTCCATTATTTTTAGTAAAGCTTGCTGAACTCCTTCTCCAGATACATCTCTTGTAATGGATGGGTTCTCAGATTTTCTACTAATCTTATCAACTTCATCGATATACACTATTCCTCGTTGAGCTTTTTCAACATTGTAATCTGAAGCCTGAAGTAATTTTAAAATAATATTTTCAACATCTTCACCAACATATCCTGCTTCAGTCAATGTTGTTGCATCTGCCATTGTAAATGGAACATCTAAAATTCTAGCAAGAGTTTGTGCTAATAAAGTTTTACCACAACCAGTAGGACCAACTAGCAAAATATTTGATTTAGATAATTCTACATTCTTGCTATTTTTGTTTTCATAATTTAGTCTTTTGTAATGATTGTGTACAGCTACCGATAAAACTTTCTTGGCATGTGCTTGACCAATCACATAATCATCAAGTACTGTACAAATTTCTTTTGGTGAAGGAAGACCGTCTTGGTGTTTAACAAAAGTATCTTTGCTTTCCTCTTTTATAATATCCATACAAAGCTCAACACATTCATCACAAATAAATACAGTTGGACCTGCAATTAATTTTCTAACCTCGTGTTGGCTCTTTCCACAAAAAGAACAGTAAAGAATATTTTTATTATTTGTACTCATAATTTTTTAAACGAATCAATTTCATTACTTTATTATAGATGACTTATACTAATCAAGTTTGGATTAGTAAGTTATCAATATATTGTGTATTATGATCTTTTTTCTACTACTTCGTCAATAAGACCAAATGATTTTGCGACATCAGCAGTCATGAAATTATCTCTTTCTAAAGCAGATTTTATTTCATCAACAGTTTTACCTGTATGTTTTGAATAAATTTCATTTAATCTTTTCTTTAATGACAAGACTTCATTAGCATGAATTTCTATATCTGTAGCTTGTCCTTGAAAACCTGCTGAAGGTTGATGAACCATTATTCTTGAGTTGGGTAAAGAAAATCTCTTACCTTTAGTTCCTGCAGCCAACAAAAATGATCCCATTGATGCAGCTTGTCCAATACATAAAGTTGAAATATCGGGTTTTACATATTGCATGGTGTCGTAAATTCCAAGACCAGCTGTAACCAGTCCACCAGGACTATTGATGTATAAATAAATTTCTTTTTTAGGATCTTCAGCTTCTAAAAATAATAACTGAGCTGTTACTAAGGATGCAATATTGTCATTTATCTGACCCGTTAAAAATATAATTCTTTCCTTTAAAAGTCTTGAATAAATATCATAAGCTCTCTCACCTTTGCTTGATTGCTCTACAACCATCGGCACTAGATTGCTCATGTGTTCTGATAATTTTGTTGTCATAAGTTGATTCGTTCTACTTATACAACTTGTGATTACTTTTTGCTAACTTTTTTTGTTTTTTTAGCGGCTGGTTTTGCTTTTGATGTTTTTGTAGAAGGCTTTTTTTTCTCTGCAGTTTTTGCTTCTGGTTTCTTTTTTGTTTCTTTCTTAGCTTCGTTATGATGTGAATGATCATGGTCATGATCATGATCATGATCGTGATCGTGATCATATTTATGAGCTTCTTTTAAGATTTTTTCCGCCTCATCTTTTGAAATTTCTTTTTTATTTGGTTTACCTTTTTCTTTTATAAGATTTAAAATTTTCTCTTCGTAGACTGTACCTCTTAGACTGGCCAAAGCAGATGGGTTTTTTTGATAAAAATCCATAACCATTTTCTCTTGGCCCGGCATCATTCTTAATTGCTTTTGAACTTCAGCTTGAATTTCTTGTTCACTAACTTTGATTTGATTTTTTTCACCAAATTCATTTAAGATTAATCCCGTCTTAATTCTTGTTTTTGCTTTTTCCTCAAAAGATTTTTTATTCTTTTTAGCCTCATCTTCAGACATACCTTGTGAAAGAATTTTAACTTCTTCCTCTACTAAGTTTCCTGGAACTTCTTCAACTTTAATTTTTTCAATTTCTTTTAAAATTTGATTTTTTGAAAGTTGATCTAAAGAATTTTTATATTCATCATTTATTTGTTTTGAAATTAAAGCTTTAAGATCTTTCAGATCTTTAGCTCCTAAATTTTTTGCAAAATCATCATCTATTTTCACTTCTTGTGCTTGTTTGACTGATAAAATTTTACAATTAAATTTAGCTTTTTTATTAACTAATTCTTTTTCAGGGTAATTCTCTGGCAGTGTTGCTTCAACAACTTTCTCATCATCTTTTTTAACACCAATTAGTTGCTTATCGAAACCTTTCAAAAATAAATCTTTACCTAATGTAAGCTGTGTATTTTTTCCTTCACTTCCTTTAAATTCTTTTCCGTCAATTGTTGCTTTATAATCTAATGCAACTAGATCACCTTCTTTTGCTTTTGTATCTGCAGCACCTTCCTTGAAATTTGGTTGGTTCTTAGCAATTTCTTTTATTCTTTTATCTGTCTCACTATCATCAATTTTAACAGTGTATTCATCAAATTTAATGTTTTCTAATGACTTAATCTCTACTTTAGGTAACTCTGTAACTGATAAAACATATTCTAATTCTTTATCTTCACCATATGTTTTTAAATCTAACTTTGGCTGACCCGCTGGTTTAATTTTGTTTTCTTCCAATGCTTTTGTGGATGTATCTTTTAAAACTTTGTCTAATACTTCACCAAATACAGCTTTGCCGAATTGTCTTTTTAAAATTTCTTTTGGTACTTTTCCTGGTCTAAAACCTTTTAAATTTACTGTTCCTTTAATCTCTTCATATTTTTCATCCATATAAGAGTTCATAGTCTCTTTATCGATAAAAATTTTTAGATCTTTATTTAAACCTTTTTTATTTTCTACAGTAACTTTCATAATTATTTAATGGTAGGGCGAAAAGGACTCGAACCTTCACCGATTGCTCGACTGGTTCCTAAGACCAGCGCGTCTACCAATTCCGCCATCGCCCCAGTTAAATTAGGTGCTTTATATATTATTGAACTCATTTGTCCAATCCGAATAATAGTGTAAAAGGATATAAAAATATAAATATTATGATTATTTCGCCTTGTATTAGCATTTGCAAAACAGATCCCTCAACAGGTTATTGTTATGGTTGTGGAAGAAATAATGATGAAAAAAAACAGTGGAAACAAGAAGAAACTACCGATGAATGGAAACAAAATAATTTAGAAAGTATCAAAAAAAGATTAAGTGGTTGGCAGTTAGATAGTTTTAACGAGTCTTATGAACATAAAATAAATAACGGAATATCTTTATTCAAAAAAAATCTTAAAAATGAGTAAATCAACAATTGTAGTTATAATTTACATTATAGGATTAATCTTTGGTGCTTTAGTTCTAGATATGTGGAGCGCTGAAACTAGCCCCAAAGCATTACTAGGTATTGGGTGGACAGCACTTTTTTTAATTGGATTATTTTTTGCTGAAAAAAATGAAAAAAAATAAATTATTTTTTTTTTCTCTCATTTTATTTTCTTTCTCATTTATAAATCATTCATTTTCAGAAATTATAATTTTAAGTAAATGTGATCATAAAGAAGATAAATATTTAAAAAATGAATACATATTTAATCTTAATGAATTAATTATGACTAGAAATTATGTTTATGCAGAAAAAACTTATCAAAAATATAGAATTACTGATTTAAGTGTAAAAAAATCAAACTCCTATGTAAGAAATATTTATGAAGAGGATGGTAAAATTTTTACTTTAAAACATGGTTATCCTCAGTTTTATACTCAAATATTAATTGAAAAGAATAAGCCTGAGATATTTATTAAGAGTGTTATGAACGATATCGAAGGGATTTCAAAAATTTCTACATGTAAAAAAATAGAAAAATTTGCAAATCAAAGTTAAGACTTCTTTTTTTTATTTTCCTTAAGTTTATCTAAATTTTTTTTTTTAAAATCAAATCTACTATTTGAAATATTAGATCTATGTTTAGCGAATGCTTGTTTTTGTGCTTGTCGCATAGCTCTTTTTGAAGACATTAATGCTAATTTAATATTCTATTTCTAAAGTATCAATCACTTTTAAATTTTTATCTGAAATAACAATCTCACCTGATGATGGTGCGTAGTTTAAAAGCTCAGATATTACCACGTAATGTGTTACAAAAATTATATTTTGTTTTTGATCCCACGTGTTTAAGAATTTATTAAAATCAATAACTTGTTGTTTTCTATTTTTAGCAAATTTTACACTAAAAAATGAATTCAAAAAATTTTTTGTTTCATAATTTTTAAAGGCTATTTCCGCAGTTTCTTTGCATCTACACCATTCGCTAGAGTAAATTTTGTTTATTAAAATTCCATTTTGTCTAAAAAAATTTCCAATTTTTTTTGATTGTACTCTTCCCTCGTTATTTAAGTTTCTTTGGGTTTCACAATTATTGACATCAAAATTAGAAGGATCCCCTCCTCCCGGTGCATATGCATGACGAATAAATATTAATTTACCACCTTTTTGAAGCTGACCAATCATAGCTTCATTTGAATCTGCTTTAATTGGAGAACTTAAAAATATAAATATAATTAAAAAATATTTTAAAATTTTCATAGATGAATAATAAATTAAAACAACTTAATAAGAAAATTATTAAATGTAGAAAATGTCCTAGATTAATTAATTTTATTAAAAAATTATCTACTGTAAAACGAAAACAAAATATTAACGAAACTTATTGGGGTAAACCAGTTCCTGGATTTGGTAAGATAAATTCGAAATTATTAATTTTAGGTTTGGCGCCAGCTGCACATGGAGGAACCAGAACAGGAAGACCTTTCACTGGAGACAAATCAAGCGATTTCTTGTTTTCTTGTTTAAAAAAAGCAAATATTTCTAATCTACCTTATTCAGAAAATTTAAATGATGGATTAGAATTAAAATCAACTTTTATAACCAATATACTGAAATGTGTTCCTCCTGGTGACAAACCAACAAATGAAGAATTATCAAATTGCTCAAATCATTTTCAAAATGAGATTGAAACTTTAAGCAAAATCCAAACAATTGTTGCTTTAGGTAAAGTTGCTTTTGATAATTGTATTAAATATTACAAAAGTAAAAATAAATTAAATGGAAAGTATACTTTTAAGCACGGGAAATATTATGATTTATCAAATAAAATCAGATTGTACGCTTGTTATCATCCAAGTCCTAGAAATGTAAATACAAAATTAATATCTGAAAAAATGATAGTTAATTTTTTCAAAAAAATTAAAAGAGTAACAGCTATTTAGATTTTAAAATATAAGGCTCAAAGCTATTTAAAACTATCTCAGGAATTTTTGTAGGTTTTCCGATTGTATTTACAAATACTAAATGTATTTTTGCATCCACAATTAATAAATCATCTCTGTAAATTGACTGATCCATTACAAAGGAGGTTTTTGACAAAGAGGAAATAAAAGATTTTATTGTTAAATTATCTTCTAAGTATGATGATTTTTTATATTCAATATTGCATGACTTAACGATTATTAAAGAATTAAACTCATCTTTAATTTTCAAATTACTTAAACCAATAGCTAATAATGCTTCTGTTCTAGCTCTTTCAAAGTATTTTAAATAATTTGCGTAATAAACTACTCCTCCAGAGTCGGTATCTTCATAGTAAATTTTAACATTATGGCTAAAAGTTTTATGCATTGTTCATTAATATCAAATAATGAGAAATTTTTATACAAACTAAGATATAATAACTACAATGAATGTTTATATAATTTGGTTGATTGGAGTAATTTTATGGAACTTTGGTGTTCCTAATGCCACTCCAACAGAGGATGTAATTGTAGCAATCATACTGTCATTCCTGAGTATGGGTCTAAAAAAATATACTAAACTTTAATTAATTTGCTGAAAAATAAATATTCTGGAAATAGCCTATAGATTTCATTTTAGAATTATCTGTATCAGCCATAACCGCCAATCCATCTAATTCATCTAAATCTAAATCATGGAATTTCTTAAAATCTTCTTTTACATTTGATTTAACTGTTACCCATTCATTTAAATTAGTTTTGGTTGTGGCCATTACATTGTCTATAGATTTTTTTGTGTATGGACTTGGTGAACTAACACCAACATCTCTATTGCTTGAAAACACATAGTTAACTGCTCTGTTTGATAATGGTGTTGCACCTGTTTTTTTAACAGCAAAAACTCTCGCTGCAAAATCATGGCCTTTCTTTGTATCTTCTTTAATTCCGGATAAATCTTGCTCAATTTTCCATGTAATATTTATAAATGGAGTCTTGTTTAGATCAATTTTAACTTCTTTGCCAAGACCAGATGCTGCATTATCGGCTACAGCCTTAAGGAAATTTCCATTTTCATTTTTCCCAACAGTATATTTTGTCTCGTTCTTTGCTCCCCTTACTTTTCTGACAGTTAATTCTGAAAGTTCTGCTTCTGTAAACTCAAAAACTACAACTTCATTTGCAACAACTGAGCTAATTGAAATCAAAAAAATTGAGATGAGTTTAAAAAATATTTTCATAATTTAAGTTCTTAATACATTATTTAGACAAGATTTAAACATGCAAAAATCAGAATTAATTTTTAAATTAATGATATGAAAACAATTTCAATTTTTTTACTTTTAATTTATTGGTCAATAATGATATCTGCACCAATTATGTCTAATGAACTCAAAATGGGTAGTTCTAGAGCTATAAAATTAAATTCTAATTCTAAGGTATCAGTATAATTTTAGGTGCAACACAGGTGCCATCATGAATTTGTTTAAAGGCATCACCACCATTTTTTAAATCTCTAAATTCAATCCAATCTAGAGAACCTATCTCTTTGTTAGCTAATATTGACAAAGTTTGCTCAAAATCCTTATTGGTATAACAATAAGTTCCTATTACGGTCACCTCTTGAAGTGTCATTTTTCTAAAATTAAAGGTTCCAGCTGGCTGTGTTAAGCCTATGTGTATAATTGAACCACCCGGCTTAACTACTTCAATAGCCTGTTGTCTTGAAATTTCTAACCCTACCGTATCAAATACAATATCAAATTTATTACTTTCTATTTCGTTATGGTCTGGTGCAACATATTTTGCATCTAAATATTTTGAGCACTCATTTAATCTCAATTTATTAGGATCAGAGAGAATTATATTTTTACAATTTTTAATTTTAGATAAAATTAAACCACATAATAATCCTATTGCACCACCACCTTGGATTAAAATTTTACATTCAGACAAAGGTTTTTTTAAAGATTGTTCACCAATTAATACTGCATGTAGAGAAACAGCAGTTGGCTCTGCTACTGGCGCTTCATTTTTATCTAATCCATCTGGAATTTCATAAATATTTGTGTCTGGTGTTGAGACAAACTCTGCAAAAACCCCTTGTCTTTCAATTGGTTTATTCATGCCTAAAATAATTCTATGAGGACAAAGATGTTCTCTTCCACTTGTGCAGTATTCACATTTACCACAAGTTATCAAAGGATTTAAAACAACGTCTTTACCTTTAAATTTACCATTTTGGACTTCACCACTAACTTCATGGCCTAATATTAACGGAGGAATTCTTCTCTCATCATGTCCATGATATGCGTGCATATCAGAACCACATATTCCTGAAGCATGGATTTTTAAAATACTTTCTCCCGAAACTTCAATTGGATTAGGTTCGTCTCTGTAAACTAATTCTTGTGTTCCAGTATATACTAAAGCTTTCATATTATTTTTTTGCCAACAAGTAATACGTTATCCAGGCTACAAATGCACCAATTAACCACGCATAAGACTGTAAAAACATTAAATTTGTGTTCCAAATTGTTGATGCTGAAAAAATAAAACCTAGAAATACTGAATAAACACCTTTGATATGCCACCCTCTTGAATAATAGTAACTACTTTCTTTTTCTACTGAATACAAATCTTTGTTACTCAAACTTTGTTTATTGATCAGATAATAGTCAGCAACTATTACTCCAAATAACGGACCAAAAAATGCACCAAATGTATCTATAAAAGATAAAATGCCAATTTGACTCAAAATTGTAAGCCAAGAAATAGCTACCAAAAAACCGAGGAAAGAAATTATATAACTTGCACTCCTTAAAGATAATTTATTTGGAACAAAATTTATTAGTGAATATTGAGATGGAATATAATTGGCTACTAAATTCGTGGATGCTGAAGCAATTACGATAAAAAATAGTACCAATGTAGTTATTTGAATATTGTCATATTTGCCAATTATATCAGTGGGATTTGTAAAAATTCTGTCTATGTCTGAAAATTTTTGATTTAAAAGTGCATCTGATCCGGCAACAATAAATATAGAGAAAAAAGAGAAAATAATTAAATTAATAAGCAAACTTAAATTCCCTTTACCCAACTCTTTAGTATTTTTAACATTCCTAGAAATGTCCCCAAAACTAATTATTAATATTGAAAAATAAGCAAAGACAGTTCCTGCTACAGTTAAAAGTGGTAATAAATTATTAAGATCAAAAAAGTTTTTGGTATTAAAAATATTTACAAAGGCTTTTGATGTTAATTTGACATCACTTAAAAAAACAAGGAAGAAAAAAACAATAATTCCTACATAAACACTGATTGCTGAAAAATTTATTATTTTTTTATTATATTGAGCACCAATACTAAACAAAAATGTTTGAAAAATAATTACAATTAAAATTGATGACCAATCTATAATATTTAAACCAAAAAAATAAAAAATAAATATATCTTGTACTAACAATGACTCATCGATAGTGAAAAGTAATATTCTAATAAGATAAGTTAAAATTTTTGATAAAAAATAAGTTTGAATTCCAAATAAGAAGATTCCAACCAAGCTTCTGATTAATCCAAAAAATTTCGCTCCATTAAATCCTAAAGAAGATCTCAACAAAACTACAAAAGGTAATCCAAACTTTTGTGAAGGTTTTCCAATAAAATTAGCAAACAAATAAACAAAAAATGAACCTAATAAAGTTCCTATTAAAACCACAAAGGTGTTTAGATTGTACATTATATAAATTGAGGCAATTAGAGAAAAACCAATTACACTTTGTACATTAACTCCCCAGTAACAAAAAAGGTCTTTCCAATTCCAAGTTTTATAGTTTGGATTTACCGAAACTAAATCCCAATTTGATAGGGAGTATTTAACTTTAGGTTGATTCACTAAAAATTATTTTAAACTAATAATTTCTACTGTCCATATAGGAGAGTTGGTAACCAAAGTGCAATTTTAGGAAATATTATAATTAAAACCAAACCAATTATTTGAAGCACCATAAATTGCATCATTCCATAATAAATATCTTTTAAATCCCATTCAGGCACCACCCCTTTTAAGAAATACGCAGACAAAGCCACTGGTGGGGACAGCCAGGCGGTCTGGAGATTGACGGCAACTAATATTGCAAACCAAGTAAGATTAAAGCCAAGAGCTTCAATCAATGGTAAAATAATTGGAACAATAATCATTACGATTGGTACCCACTCTAAAGGCCAACCCAATAAAAATATTGCAACCATTACAATCGCTAATATTAAATATTTGTTCATTTCTAAACCTAACAAGAATTCAGTTAATAGAGTTGGAGTACCTAGTCTTGCAAAAACAGCACCAAAAAAGTTTGATGCGGCAACTAAAACCATAATTAAAGCTGTTATCTCTAAAGTTTTAACAAGAGCTTCTTGAAGTTTTGAAAAAGTTAATTTTTTGTATGCTAAAGAAAGTAGTAAAGCTCCCATTGCACCACAACCAGCTGCTTCTGTTGGAGTTGCAAAACCAAAAAGTATGCTTCCTAATGCTGCAAAAACTAATGCTGCAGGTGGAACTAAACCTAAGAAGAATTCAATCCAAACTTCTTTCATGCTAGCAGCTCTCATCTCTTCAGGTATTACAGGTCCCAATTTAGGATTGATCATACATCTTATTGTTGTGTATCCAGCGTACAAACTTGCTAGAAGAATTCCTGGAATTATAGCGGCCGCAAATAAATCAATAACTGGAATTTCCATAATTGGTCCCATAACAACTAGCATGATACTTGGGGGTATTAAAATTCCTAAAGTACCACCAGCTGTTATCGTACCTGCAGCAAGCCTAACGTCATAGCCAGATCTATTCATAGATTTTGCAGCCATAATACCGAGTATGGTTACTGAGGCACCAACAATTCCTGTTGCTGCAGCAAAAATGACTGAAACAAAAAGAACAGCGTAATATAATGCTCCTCTAACTCTTGCTAGCATCATTTGAAATGATGAGAATAATCTTTCCATCAAACCTGCCTGCTCCATCATAATACCCATAAAGACAAAGAGCGGGACGGCGGCGAGGGTTTGTTCGGTCATGACCATCGAAAATTGGAGCGTCATTAAATAAAAAACCAATTTTCCAAACCCTAAATATCCAAATACAAAACCTAAAAATATAAGTGTAAATGAAATAGGAAATCCTACGAAAATTGCAAAAAGCATTACTCCTACCAGAATAAAACCTAAATATGCTGGATCTATAAATTCAGCTAACATTATTCATCTTCTCCTGGCCATTTTCCTCTAGTAGCAGCCCAATAACTTTTTAATAATTCTGAAATACCTTGGATTAATAAAAATACTATACCAACCATTAAACAAGTTTTAATTGGCCACATATAAGGCATCCATGTAGTATCCATTCCTCTTTCACCTCTTTGAATAGACTCACCCACATAACCAATTGTCATATAAAGAAAGACTATTAGTCCTGGAAAATAAAATAAAATATATAACCAAAAATCAATCGTCCCTTGGTTTTTTGTTTTGAAATTTCTGTATAAAAAATCTGCTCTTATATGAACACCTTTTGAAAGTGCATAACCTGCACCTAACATGAATAGTGCACCATACAAAAATCTACTTATGTCATAAGCCCAAATTGTAGGTGCATGAAAAAGTTTTCTCGCCAAAACTTCGTAAGTCATAGCAAAGATAAGTGGCATCAGTATCCAACAAACAACGTTACCTATCCATTTGCTAAATTTATCAATATTTACAATAGAACTTGCCATCCATGATGGCATGTCATTTGGCATCTTCCCTGAACCACCTCGCCTTTCGGCTATCATTTCATCTGATATATCTAGTTTAGTTGGTTCTTCAGCCATAAAAAATTTTGTTAGAAAAATTAGAGCGGACAATTAAGTCCGCTCTAATTGAATTATAGATTAATTATTGGATTACTTTAATGTTGCTGCGTGAGCCATTCCTAGCTTCGCATTAGACATTTGAGCACCACTCCAGAAAGGAACTGCTATATCAGCAAATTCTTTCATAGAGTCCCATACTTCTGCAAAGAATGCATTGTTTGCAGCGTTTGTTTCCAAACTTTTCTTAGCTGCAGCCATGTATTCTGTGAAGTAATCAGAAGGTGTGTCCTCTAATTTAACTCCATGAACTTCGGTAAGCTCTCTTAAAGCTTTACCATTTTCATAGATTCTGTAACTTAAAGATTTAGCTAATGATGCATTAGCTGCAACTTCAAGAGACTTCTTCTCATGATCGCTCATAGCGTTGTATGTTTTTCCAGTAATATAAAAGTCAGCATTTACAACTACTTGGTGTAAACCTTGTAGGTAGTAGTGCTTTAATACTTTTTGGAAACCAAACGTTAAGTCTGGTTTTGGACAACACCATTCAGCAGCATCAATTGTTCCTGCTTCTAAAGCTGGTAGAATATCTCCACCACCCATAGCTACAGATGCGATACCGATGTCTTTATATGTTTGTCCTGGAATTCCTGGAGGAGTTCTGAACTTATATTTTCTAAAGTCAGCCATATCTTTAATTGGTTTTGGAAACCAACCTAAAGCTTCTGGTCCAACTGGTTGAATCATAAATCCTTTGATGTCTCTTCCCATTTCTTTCCATAGTCTGTCGTATAACTCTTTTCCACCGCCATACTGAAACCATGATAAGAATGCAATGTTGTCAATACCAACACCACCACCAGCTACTGGAGAACCGAATAGCATAGCTGCAGGATGGTCACCTGACCAATAGTGAGTCCATGCGAAACCACAATCGATTAGGCCTTTGTCAACTGCATCTAAAGTTTCTTTTACACCAACAACAGCTCCAGCTGGCATAATTTCAAACTTAAGAGATCCACCAGTTAACGCTGTTACTGTGTCAGTAAAGTCCTTTAACATCTTAACTTCATCAGCTTTTGTGTTAAGAACTGTCTGACATTTTAGTGTTTTTGCAGCATTAGCATTTGAAATAAATCCAAACACCATTGCAACTGCAAATAACATTGAAATGATTTTTTTCATTTGTTTCCCTCTCTTTATTTTTAAAGTCGAAACTTTGTCAAAGAATGAAAACTAAAACAAGTGTTAATATTGGTATATTTTAAAATTTTTAACAGATTAGTTAGAAATATAATTTTTTTAATTTATAAGAGTTCTAATTTATGAATAATTTTGATTTTATTATACTAGGAGCTGGATCTGCAGGCTGTGTTTTAGCAAATAGGCTATCAGAAAACTCTTCACACAAAGTTCTTTTAATTGAGGCTGGAGGTAAAGATAATTACCCATGGATCCATATTCCAGTTGGTTATTTTAAAACGATGCACAATCCTAATACTGACTGGTGCTATAA
This sequence comes from Candidatus Pelagibacter ubique HIMB140, assembly GCF_025558165.1. Classification (NCBI taxonomy): domain Bacteria; kingdom Pseudomonadati; phylum Pseudomonadota; class Alphaproteobacteria; order Candidatus Pelagibacterales; family Candidatus Pelagibacteraceae; genus Candidatus Pelagibacter; species Candidatus Pelagibacter communis. Next base: position 301,855 of record NZ_LAMZ01000001.1, read on the forward strand.
GACAGAACCAGATGAAAGCATGAATAATATTTCAATACGTTATCCCCGTGGAAAAACTTTAGGAGGAAGCTCTTCTATCAATGGACTTTTATATATACGAGGACAACATAGAGATTATGATATTTGGAGACAGCTTGGAAATACTGGCTGGGGTTGGGATGATGTTCTGCCCTATTTTATAAAAGCAGAGAATCAAGAAAGAGGTAAAAGTGAATATCATGGAGTTGGTGGACCTCTCTCTGTCTCAGATCAAAGAATACACCTTCCTCTTTTAGATGAGTTTCAAAACGCTGCTGAGGAATTTGGTGTACCAAAAACAAAAGATTTTAATACAGGAGACAATCATGGCTGTGGTTATTTTCAAGTAACTGAAAAAGATGGATTTAGATGCAGTACTGCTGTTGGTTATCTAAACCCTATTAAGCATAGAAAAAATTTAACAATTATTACCCACGCTCATGTTAAAAAAATTAACTTTGAAAATAAAAAAGCAAAATCAGTTGAGTATTGGCAAGATAATGAATTGAAAACAGCTGAAGCAAATAGAGAAGTTATAGTTTCTTCTGGTGCAATTGGTTCTCCTCAAATATTGCAAGTATCAGGAATTGGAAATCCAGAAAAACTAAAAAAATTAGGAATTGATATGGTTCATAATTTAAATGGTGTAGGTGAAAATCTACACGATCACTTAATGTTAAGACCTATTTATAAAATTAACGGTTTAAAATCTCTTAATAAAAAAATTAATAGCTTGTTTGGAAATTTGCTTATCGGATTAGAGTATGTTTTTAAAAGAAGTGGTCCAATGACTATGGGTGCAAGCCAACTTTGTATGTTTGCAAAAAGTGATCCTTCTTTAGAATTACCTGATTTACAATGGCACGTACAACCAATGAGTATGGATACTTTGGGAGCTACAAAAAATCATGATTTTCACGCTTTTACTCCAACTGTTTCAAATATAAGACCTACAAGTAGAGGTCACGTAAGTATTGTTGATAAAGACTCCCGTGTTTACGCAAAAATAAAACAAAACTACCTATCAACCGATCACGATAGAATGATTGCTGCTAAAGGATTAAAATTGACAAGAAGAATTATAATGGAATCTGAAACTTTTAAGAAATATACACCTGAGGAATATAGACCTGGTATTCATATTGATGATGACGAGGAATTGGTAAAAGAAGCATCAAATTTTGCACAAACAATTTTTCATCCTGTTGGTACATGTAAAATGGGTCAAGATGAGATGTCAGTAGTTGATGAAAAATTAAAAGTAAGAGGAATAGAAAATCTTCGAGTTATTGATGCATCGATAATGCCTAACATTACTTCAGGAAATACTAACGCACCTACGATTATGATTGCAGAAAAAGGTGCTGACATGATACTACAACAATAATGTTTGCAGAATTTTTTACTCCCGAACAAATTGCTATTTTAACACAAATTATTTTTATTGATTTAGTACTAGCTGGTGACAATGCCATTATAATTGGAATGGTAGCTTCAAAATTTCCTGTTGAGCAAAGGAAGAAGGTTATATTTTGGGGAATTGGTGGTGCAGTAATATTACGTATAATATTAACGTTACTAACAGCTTATTTGTTACAAATTACTGGACTGAGACTTATTGGTGGAATTTTACTTCTTTATATTGTCTACAAACTTTATGTTGATGTAATCAATGGATCAGATTCAGATGAAGATATAAAAGTAGATAACTCAAGCTTTTTAAAAGCAATTTGGACGGTTTTACTTGCTGATTTCACAATGAGTTTAGATAATGTTTTGGGTGTTGCTGGTGCTGCAGGTGATCATTATGGATTACTTGTATTTGGATTGGTTCTATCGATTGTTTTAATGGCAACTGCTGCCACATTAATTTCTGGATGGATAAAAAAATACAAATGGATTGCATGGGTTGGGTTATTAGCAATATTAATAGTAGCTGTTGAGTTGATTTATACAGATATTAAAATAATATTCTTTTAATGTATCTTCAAAAAATTAATCTTAAAAATAAGTACGCACTAGTTACTGGTGCTGGTAAAGGACTAGGGAGAGCTTGTTCTATTGCACTAGCTGAAGCTGGAGCAACAGTAATAGCATTAAGCAGAACTCCATCTGATTTAAATAAATTAGAAAAAGATATTAAAAAAATTAAAGGAAAAGTAATTAAAGTTCCTTGTGATGTAATGAATTATGAAGATCTAAAAGCAAAATTAGAAAAAATCAAAATTATTGATGTGTTAGTAAACAATGCTGGAACTAATATTCCTGAACCTTTTGAAAAAATTAAACAAAAAAGTATGAACTACTTGGTAGATTTAAATCTAAAAGCTGCATTTAATGTTGCACAATTAGTAGTTAAGAAAATGCTTAAAAATAAAAAGAGAACTGGCTCTATTATTAATATGTCTTCTCAATTAGGTCATGTTGGTATGGGTGGGAGAAATGTTTACAATATGACTAAATTTGGGATTGAAGGTTTAACAAAAGGTATGGGTGTAGAGTTGGCTAAAAGAAATATAAGAGTTAACACAGTAGCTCCTACGTTTGTTGAAACTCCAATGGTTAAAAATTTCTTTAAAAATAAAAAATTTAAAAAACTAGCACTTGGAAATATTCCAATGGGAAAAGCAGCAACTGAAAGTGATGTAGCAACAACAGTTTGTTTCTTAGCCTCACCCGCTTCTTCAATGATAACTGGAACATCAATTATAATAGATGGTGGATGGACAGCTCAGTAATAAATAGATTTTTATTAATATTTTTCTTTTTTTTTTCAACTGCAAACGCAATAGAATTTCAAGGTAAATTCTTACAAGGCCATTTTATTTTAGGGAAAACAAATCCTGATGCTAAAATAATAGTTGGAAAAAAAGAAGTAAGAGTATCAAAAGATGGTTTTTTTGTTTTTGGTATTGATAGAGATCGAAAATATGATCTTATTTTTACAAAAATCTTTGATGGAAAAAAAACTACAATAACAAAAAAAGTTTTAAAAAGAAAATATAACATTCAAAGAATAGATGGCTTAGAAGAAAGCAAAGTAACCCCACCTGAGTCAGTCTATAAAAGAATAAAAAAAGAAAATAATGCAATTGGTGAAGCAAGAGCAATTAATTCTGATTTACAGTTTTTTAAGCAAAAGTTTATAATGCCTGTTGAAGGAATAATTAGTGGTGTATATGGGAGTCAAAGAATTTTAAACGGTAAACCTAGATGGCCACATTATGGAATTGATATAGCAGCAAAACAAGGGACAATGATTAAATCATCTGGCTCAGGAAAAGTTACAATGGCTGAAGATGATTTATATTACACCGGTGGTACAGTAATTATGGATCACGGTCATGGTATATCAACTATATATTCACATTTGGAAAATGTTTTAGTTTCTGTTGGAGATTTAATTAATCAAGGAGATGTAATTGGAACTGTAGGATCGACAGGTAGATCAACTGGACCTCATCTTGATTTTAGAATTAATTGGTTTCAAACTAGATTGGACCCAATGTCTGTTTTGGAAAATTAATAAAAAAACATCCAAATACCAACAAGAATTAATATGAATCCACCAATTTTATTTAAAACTTTTAAATATTTTGATGCTATGAATTCTCTAAACTTGCCAAATACAAATGCATATGAGCTATCAAATATTGTAGCTACAATTATAAAGATAATTCCAAAATAAATTATCTGATAGCTAACAGGTTCATTTATATTAATAAATTGAGGAATAAATGCACCAAGGAACAAAAATATTTTTGGATTAGTTAAAATCACTATTAATCCTTGCAGAAAATATTTTTTTTCAAATCTAGTTACTTGAGTTTTGTTTAAATCAATATCTGACTTAATTGTAATTACTCCAAGTGAAATTAAATAAATTGAACCTAGAATTCTTACATAATTAATGATCACTTCTAGAAAAGGAGAAACTATCTCAAATCCAAGTGCTAATAAAAATAACAAAATTAAAACGCCAATTTGAGTACCAAAAACATTTAATAATCCTGCTTTTACACCAGATCTTAAAGAATTAGCAATTATCAGACTAACAGTGGGGCCAGGCACTATCACTATTAAAAAACTTGCTATAACGAAATATAGTAATACAAAATCCATGTCAGTTTGAATTAATCAATAACAACTTGAAATAAAATTAAAACAAAAAAAATGAAATTTAAATCAAGAGAAACACTAGGAATTATATTTGCAATAATTGCTTACTTTTCATTTTCAATCCTTGATGCAATTCAGAAAACTGCGGTTATTCATTACTCTATATTTCAATTGTTGTTTATCAAATATACTTTTGTGCTTTTGTTAGGATTGATAGAAGCAAAAAGAGCTAACAATACTAATTTTTATAGATCTAATAATTTAAAACTTCAAATAATAAGAAGTCTGTTATCTATTTTAGAATCTGGTTTTTTTGTTTTATCTTTTAAACACTTGTCTTTAGCCAACGCTCATAGCATAGGTGCACTAGCACCTATAATCATAGTTGTCTTATCTGTATTTATTTTAAATGAGAGAGTATCAATCAAAACTTGGATAGCAATCTTTATGGGTTTTATTGGAGTTTTGATAATTATTAGACCTGCGTCTGATGTATTTAGTGTAAATTCTTTTATTCCATTGCTAGCAGCTTTTTTTCTGGGTCTTTATCAAATCGCAACAAAAAAAATAACTGAATATGATGCTCCTGAAGTATCCTTGTTCTACTCTTCTTTAGTTGGGATTGTTATAACTTCAATAATGGCATTTAATTTTTGGCAACCTGTTAATTTTAATTCTTTATATTTCTTTGTGCCGATTGGTTTATTTTTTTCATTAGGTATATATTTCCAAATATTAGCACTTAAAAATGCAAGAGCTAGCATAATACAACCATTTCATTATACTTTAATTTTTTGGGCAATAATTTTTGGATTTTTCTTCTATGATGATGTTCCAGATTTATTTACTATTATAGGTGCAATAATAATTACAACTTCAGGAATATTTGTTATTAATCAAACATCAAAAAAATAAATTAAAAATTCTTATGACAAAAATACTTAGAGATAAAATTTCTGATAAATTAGTTAATGCTTTTCAAAATAATAAAATTATTTCTCCAATACCTGGCAAATTTACAAAAAAACTTATTGAAGCAGACAAATTTAGAAAATTATGTGAAAGCAAAATAAAAGATCCAACAATAGGTTTTAAAGCTGGTGGAACTGGCATTCCGTTAATGAAAAAATTAAAAGAAAAAGAGCCTTTTATTGCATCTGTTTTCAAAAAAAACTTAATAAAAAGTGGAAAGAAAGTAAAAATAAATAAATATGCTTTAGGGATTGAACTTGAAGTTTGTTATTTAATCAAAAAAACTTTTTTCACTTCAAAAGGTAAACTCACAAATAGTAACGTTACTAAATATATTTCGCACATGGCACCGTGTATCGAAGTAGTTGGATATAGGCAAAAAAGAAAAGGTATTACTTCTTTTGGAGATTTAAGTAGTGACTTTGGAGGTAATATTAAATTTTTGATTGGTCAAAAGAAAAAATTTAAAAAAATTAACATAGGTAATTTAAAAACAAATATTTCAAATAAAAAAGCTAAGCAAAGTGTAAATGGAAACACAAATGCTGTTTATGTAAATCCAATAAATTCATTAAGATTTGTTTTAAATAAGGTTAAAAAAGATAAAATTAATTTAGACAAAGATTTTTATGTTTTCACAGGATCCACAGTTGGGGTTGTGCCTATTATAAAAAAAGGAACATATACAGCAAAAATTGATAAACTTGGATCTGTAAGAGCAGTTATTTCATAATATTATAATCATAAGGATAATTTTATTCATAGAATACGTGTGAAAAATTAACTAATCATGAATAATATCATTCTTTTTATAATCACTCTTTTTTGTTGGTCACCCACCTGGTATCTAATTAAATTTCAATTAGGCTATGTTGATCCACTGGTATCTGTATTTTATAGATTTTTAATAGCTTCATTTATAATTTTTATTTTTTTAATAATTAAAAAAGAAAAATTACAATTTTCAATTAATCAGCATTTTTGGTTTTTGTTTTTTGGAATTTGTTTGTATTCGGTAAATTATGTTTTTTTCTATTTGTCTAACACTTATTTGATTAGTGCTTTTCCAGCAATTGTATTTTCAACTGTGGTAATAATGAATATAGTTGGGGAAACCTTCTATTTTAAAAAGAAACCTTCTTTAAAAACTTTAATCGGAGCTTCAATTGGTATGGTGGGCATTTTGATCATTTTCAATGATGAAATTTTCAATTTTAGTTTCAGAGAAGGAACCCATATAGGATTGTTTCTAGCTTTGATTGGAACATTTAGTGCATCAACAGGTAATATGGTTCACCAAAGAAACTTAAACAATAATTTTCCTCCAATACAAACAATAGCATATGCTATGTTTTATGGTTCAATTGTTACACTGATAATTACAAAATTTAGAGGAGCTGAATTATTATTTGAAACTAGTTTTAGCTACATCTCTTCACTGCTTTATCTTTCAATTTTTGGTTCAATATTTGCTTTTGTATCTTATTTAAAGTTACTTGAAAAAGTTGGACCCGGAAGAGCTGGTTATGTTGGTGTTGTAATGCCCGTTTTAGCATTAATTATTTCAACAATATTTGAAAATTTAGAATGGCAATATGATCTAATAATGGGTCTTCCGATTTTAATCATTGGTGCTGTTCTTGTGATAAATCAAAGAATTAGAACCAATTAGATTTCTGATCTAGCTCTCAAACGTTCATAAACTAATCTAGTTTTTATTCCTAAATTTAAAAATGGTTGCGGTGGTAACCAAGTAGGTTTATTCCTCGCTTCTATTGTTTTTATTTCACTAGTACTTTCATTAATCGCTTTAAGAGCAATTTGTTCACCAAATAAAGTTCCTACACCAATACCTGAACCGTTATAACAACCAGCAGCAAAAATATTACTATCAATTTTTTCAAATATTTGAGAACTATTCCTTGTTCTTGATACTATTCCAGACCAAGATGATTTGATTATATCACTAGGTAATTGTGGAAATCTTTTTTGTATTCCAAGTTTCTGATTGAAAGATCTTTTTTTAAGAGTGGAATTTGACATACCAAATGGATTGTGGACTTCTGCTGTATTTCTTATTAAAATTCTTCTATCTTTTGTCATTCTAATTGTTGCGCCCATTGGCCTTACAGGCAGTACACCCCATTCTTTTGGTTCACCAATAGATTTAAATTCTTCATCAGATAATCTCCTTGTCATGCTCGCAGTTAAAGTAATGGGAAAGTTATAATTTGATTTTATCCCTAGTGATTTCAAGAAACCATTCGTAGCAAAAATAATATTTTTTGTTTTAATTTTTCCATTTTTGAAATTACAAAAAATGAAATCTTTATTTTTAGTCCAATTTAATAAACAAGAATTTTCATACAAAAAAACATTAGCAGGAAGAGCATCAACCATTGCTCTAACTAATTTTCCTGGATGTATTAGAATACCACCCTTTGTGTAAAGTCCGATATTATAAAAACTAGTACCTAATTTTTCAGACAATTCTTTGTTTCCAAATAAACTATGTTCAAAGCCTAACTTAGACAATGTACTTGAAAAATTTTCTAAAATTTTTTTATCTTCAATTTTTGATGAAGCAAAATATTTACCGCATTCATTCCAATCACAATCTACTTGATTTTCTTTAATAAATTTTTTTACTACATCTATTCCTAATGAATAAATATCAGCTTTCTTTTTGTAATTTTGTAGTTCTTTATTTGATGTAAAACCATCGTTCAAAGTTGTATCAACCAAATAACCAGAATTTCTTCCACTAGCACCCTCACCTGCTAGTTGGGCATCTGCTAGTATAATTTTTAAATTTGAATTTATTTGACCTAATTTTCTTGCAGCTGATAGACCTGTATAACCAGCTCCTATTATTAACCAATCACACTCATCGTTTGATAGAAGAGAATTGATGTTTGTTCTTGGATTAAGGTCATTAATCCAACTACAGCAATTATCGTTAGTCACTTCCATGAAGTGACTTTACGATAATTGATAAATTTTTAAAAGATTTTAAGAGTTTAATGAAGGTTGTTTTTTCATATCTGCTTTGTTGATACCAGCAACTCTTACCGGTTTCTTCATCGCATCTCTTCTAAATGGTTCTCCAAGCTCTTGGTTTAGAATTACTTCTATAAATGTTGTAATTCCTTTCTTTTGATCTTCACAAGATTGCTTGATTGCATTTGTTGTTTCTTCCATTGTTCTAACAGTTACACCTTTTAAACCACATGCATCAGCAACTTTAGCGTAACTTAATTCAGGATCTAATTCAGTTCCAACAAAATTGTTATCAAACCATAGAGTAGTATTTCTTTTTTCTGCTCCCCATTGATAATTTCTGAAAATTACCATTGTAATTGCAGGCCATTCTTCCCTAGCGCATGAGCTCATTTCATTCATGCTAATTCCAAAAGCTCCATCTCCCGCAAAACCAATAACTGGAGTATCAGGGCAACCAATTTTTGCACCAAGTATAGATGGAAATCCATAACCACAAGGTCCAAATAAACCTGGGGCTAAATATTTTCTTGGTTTTTCAAAAGTGGGGTAAGCATTACCAATTGCGCAGTTATTTCCAATATCACTTGAAATAATTACGTCATCAGGCATACCAGATTGAATTGCTCTCCAAGCTTGTCTTGGTGACATTCTGTCTGCATCTCTTTCTCTAGCTTCTTTATTCCAAACCGTTCCTTCATCATCATCTTCATGATCTAAACTTGAAAGTTTTTGTAACCATGCAGATTTTGTTTGGTGAATTAAATCTTTTCTAGCTTGTCTATCAGTATCTCCAGCATTTGAAGATAGTTTTGCTAAAATTTGCTCTGCAACTAATTTTGCATCACCACTAATTCCAACTGTTACTTTTTTTGTTAAACCAATTCTATCAGGATTAATATCTACCTGAATGATGTTTGCATTTTTTGGCCAATAATCAATTCCATATCCTGGTAAGGTTGAAAATGGATTTAATCTTGTACCTAGTGCTAAAACAACATCAGCTTTTGAAATTAATTCCATTGCAGCTTTAGAACCATTATAACCTAAAGGTCCTACTGCTAGTGGGTGACTTCCTGGAAAACTATCGTTATGTTGATAACCAGAACATACTGGTGCATCTAATTTTTCAGCAAGATTTTTAGTAGCATCAATAGCTCCACCAATAACAACACCAGCACCTGAAAGTATTACTGGAAATTTTGCATTAGATAATAAATCAGCAGCTTTAGATACGGCGTCGTTACCTCCACCTTGTCTTTCTAATCTTACAATTGGTGGTAAATCAATATCAATAACCTGACACCAATAATCTCTTGGAACGTTTATTTGTGCTGGAGCTGAACCTCTTATAGCTTTTTCGATTACTCTATTAAGAACTTCTGCCATTCTTGATGGATCTCTAACTTCTTCTTGATAACAAACCATATCTTTAAATAGGTTCATTTGTTCTACTTCTTGAAATCCACCTTGGCCCATAGTTTTGTTTGCAGCTTGTGGTGTTACCAACAATAAAGGTGTGTGGTTCCAATATGCTGTTTTAATTGGAGTTACTAGTCCTGTTATTCCTGGTCCATTTTGTGCAATAACCATAGACATTTTGCCTGTAGCTCTTGTGTAACCATCAGCAATTAAACCACCATTTGTTTCATGGGCTACATCCCAAAAAGTAATTCCTGCATCAGGAAAAATATCTGATATTGGCATAAAAGCCGAACCAATAATTCCAAAAGCGTGCTCGATACCATGCATTTGTAAAACTTTTACAAAAGCTTCTTCTGTTGTCATTTTTGTCATAAGACTAGAACCCCTCTAAAGTATAATTATTAAGAATTTATAAAATTCGTTTGTCAATTTTCGCGATTAATATATAAGATTTTTTAAAATTCAAACAAACAATTCGACACAACATTATGGCTACAGACATCATTATACACGACGAAAAAGACAACGTGGGAGTAGTTGTTATTGAAAAAATCACTCCGAAACAGGACTGCTCTTGCTGGATTATGGAAAATGACAAGACAGTTAACATTCAATCTGAAGATGAAATCCCTCTAGGACACAAAATTGCTATGAGCGATTTAAATGAAGGTGACACTATTATTAAATATGGTCATGATATTGGTAAAGTAGTCAAATCAATCAAAAAAGGTGAACACGTACATGTTCACAACGTCAAAACAAAGAAGTGGTAGTAATATGGAAATCCCAAAAAGTTTTTTAGGTTATAAAAGAGAAAATGGCAGAGCTGGAACAAGAAATCATGTAATCATTTTGCCTGTTGATGATATTTCAAATGCTTGTGCTGAAGCTGTCGCAAACAATATCAAAGGCACAATTGCATTACCTCACTCGTATGGAAGATTGCAGTTTGGTGCTGATTTAGAATTACATTTTAGAACAATGATAGGTACAGCAAAAAATCCAAATGTTGCTGCTGCTATAATTATAGGTATTGAGCCTAAATGGACTAAAAGAATTGTTGATGAAGTAGCAAAAACTGGAAAACCTGTTGAAGGTTTTAGTATTGAGGGTGCTGGTGACATTGAAACAATCATGAAAGCTTCAAAAAAAGCTCAAGAATTTTCAATGTGGGCATCTGAAAAGCAAAGAGAAGAATGTCCAATAAGTGATCTTTGGATTTCAGTAAAATGTGGAGAGTCTGACACTACTTCAGGTCTTGCATCCAATCCAACAGTTGGAAATTTAATGGATAAATTAGAACCATTAGGAGTTCATTTATGTTTTGGTGAAACTTCAGAACTTACAGGTGCTGAAACTGTTTGTGAAAAAAGAGGTAAAACTCCAGAAGCACAAGAGAAGTTTAAAAAAACATGGAATGAATACAATGATTTCATTTTAAAAGAAGCAACAGATGATTTATCAGAAAGTCAACCCACTGCTGGGAATATAGCAGGAGGTCTGACTACAATTGAAGAAAAAGCATTTGGAAATTTTCAAAAAATAGGATCAAGACAATTCGTAGATGTTTTAACACCTGCTGAAGAACCGCAAAAAGGTCCGGGATTATATTTTATGGATACTTCTTCAGCTGCAGCAGAATGTGTTACATTACAAGCTGCAGGTGGTTTTAATATTCACTTATTCCCAACAGGACAAGGAAATATTATAGGAAACCCAATTGAGCCAGTTGTAAAATTAACAGCTAATCCATTAACGGCGGTCAGTATGAAAGAACATATTGACTGTGATGTTTCTAAAATACTTTCTAGAGAAATGAATTTGGATCAAGCTGGTGATGAACTAATTAAAGCAACTATTAGAACAGCTAATGGAAGGTTAACTTGTGCTGAAGCTTTAGGTCATAGAGAATTTGTAATGACTAAGCTTTACAGAAGTGCTTAACAAATAACCCTAGTTTATGACTGAAAATAAGTACCTGGTACTTTTACCTGGTATTATACTTGCGTTTGTTCTTTACACACTATCGCAAGGTTTAAATAATATTATTGGTATCGAATTATTAGGATATGAAAAAAGTCCTATATCCACTGCAATGATAGCAATCCTTTTAGGAATGTTCTTTGGAAATGTTTTTAAAATAAGAGAAAGTTTCATAAGAGGTTTGAATTTTACTCAAAAAAATATTTTAAAACTTGGAATAATTTGCTTAGGTATTCAATTAAAACCTTTTGAGTTTCTTGAATTTGGCGCAATTGCTATTCCTTTAATTGTAATTTGTATTGTAAGTGTATTAGTAGTTATTAAACTTTTAATTAAGAGATTAAAAATCCCAACAAGAATGGCTTATTTAATATCAATTGGCAGTACAGTTTGTGGAACAACAGCAATCATGGCAACCGCTCCTGTTATTGGTGCCAAAAAAAATGAGATATCCTATGCAATTGCGAACATCACTTTGTTTGGAATTCTCTCAATGTTGATCTATCCATACTTTGCAAATTTTTATTTTAATGGTGAACCACTTCTAATCGGTTTGTTTTTAGGAACTTCTATACATGAAACAGCACAAGTAGCGGCTGCTGGATTGATCTATGATCAGCAATTCAATAGTCCAGAGACTTTAAATGTAGCAACAGTTACTAAACTAATCAGAAATACCTTTTTGATTATTATGATACCCTTGTTTGCGTATCTTTATAACAGAGGCCAATCTAAAGAAAAAAAATACTCAATAATTGATATTTTTCCCTATTTTGTACTTGGATTTGTTGCAATGATTATTGTTCGAAATGTTGGTGATCAAATTTTTATTACTAACAATAGTGAAATTTGGCTTAGCACTGTAGATGGAATTAAATCTTTATCAAAAATATTCCTAACAATGGCAATGGCAGCAATTGGTATGTCTACCAATTTAAGAGATATAAAAGATATGGGCTATAAACCTTTTGTGGTTGGATTTATTGGAATGGCTACTGTTGGAATTGTTTGTTTGGGAACTATTGAATTATATCTTTACTTATTCAATTAAGATTTCATCAACATTTGTTTTTTAAAATTTGAAAAAAATCTTCTTATAAAAGCTGCTGCTACACCTAAAAATATTGCAAACATAATTGAAAATAAGCCATAAAAGAATGGCATCTCATTAGAAAAATCTAAAATAAATTGTGAGAAAAAATTTAAATCAGGAATTACAGAAGTGGTTGTTGAATTTGTATCATGATCTGCAAAAAATGAATCATAAGCAATTGCAATACCAACTGCTAAAATCAAAATAGCCATCAACGCTCTTAATCCTGAGCTATCAATTTTTTCTCCTAGTTTTTGTCCAATTTGAACACCAATTATTGATCCAATAACAAGTAGAAATACTAAAAGTAAATCAATCGAGCCATAATTAAATGAATGCAGGAAAGTAACAATTACACTTACAAAAATAGTAACAAATAATGAAGTTCCAGGAACAAGTTTAGTTGGCATCTTAATTATATAAATCATTGCTGGCACTAATATAAATGCTCCACCTATTCCCATTATTGCAGCAATAAAACCAACTACTAAACCAATAGCTATTGGGGTAAAAATACTTTCGTATAATTTGGATTTTGGAAATCTCATTCTTAAAGGGAGACCATGGATCCAATAATGAACATGTAATTTTTTTTTAACTAAAACGTTTCTTTTAGCTTTATCTATTTCACCAAGACTTTCGACTAACATTAAAGATCCAATGATTGCTAAAATATACATGTACGCTAAAGAGATTACGGTATCAATTTTTCCAATACCTTTAAAATAAGAAAAGGTAAAAATTCCTAATGAGGTACCTATAGCACCGCCAATGACAATCATTAAACCCATTTTGTAATCTAAAGTGTTTTTTAGATAATGTGTTGTTGAACCAGAAACTGAAGTAGCTAAGATATTGTTTGCTTCATTTGCAACTGCGTATGCAGGAGGAATGCCTAAAAAAATTAAAAAAGGTGTCATTAAAAAACCACCTCCCACTCCAAACAATCCAGAAAGGACACCAACGATTGCACTTAATATTAAAATTTCTATTGGATTAACAAAAACTTGAGCGATGGGTAAAAATACATCCATTTAAATAAATAAATTGTTCAAAAACAACTTAGTTAAAAGTAATAAAAGTTCCAACTATAATAACTCCCCAATAAGCAGCTAGACTTAAAAATATACCTGTTTTCATTAAAGAAACTTTTAAGCTAGTTAGTTTATTGAAAATTTTTACGTTAGAAAATTGCATTAAATGCGTCAATACACCCAGAGTACAAATTGTCAAATATTATTTTAATATTAGATAAATTTTTTTCTAATAGATCGTAGCGCCAAAAACTTTAACCATTTCATCCTCAACGCCTAAAACTAACCTTCCCAAAAATTCTCCTGGAATTTCTTTATTGGTTTGTTTTATCAGAACGGTTATATGCTCTCCTCTTCTAAGACACCCAAAAGGCTCAAACGTTTCGTGAAGATTAGTGATAAGCTTGTTGTTAGCCCATTGTTTTCCAAGTTCTACTTCATTGGCTCCAAAGAGCATCTGAGTTGAAAAATCTCTAGTAAATCCACCATAATCTTTAAGGTTTGATGATTTTACCAGGTTGAACCAAATAGGTTTAGCCAACTCATATATTTCATCATCTTTTTTTGATAAAATATCCATAACTTATCTATTTTCTAATTAAAGTATCTTAAGAAGCTTTTTTCTTCTCGTTCTCATCCACGATGTGGTAGACAGGAACCTTCTCCATACTAAATTTACCAGTTTTCGGATCTCTTCTAGAAACTGTCAGACAATGCCAATTATCATCATCAAGTTTCATATGATCTCCTCTATAATAGTATCCTGGCCATCTAGTTTCTTCTCTAAATAAAGTATGTTCAGTTACACACTGAGAAGTTAAAGCTCTATGTTTCAATTCCCAAGCTCTCATTAATTGGTGATAATCCTCAGCTCCAACATGCTCAAGATCTTCTTGAAGCCATTCAAGCAATTCAAGACCTCTTTTTAACATATTGCCATTAGTCATATAATTAGATGTAATTCCACCTACATATTCATCCATAATCTTCTGTAGTCTTTGTAGACCTTGGATTGGTGATATATAGCTAGGAGAAACAGTTCCCCCTGTGATTTCGTTTTGTGCAACAGTGAAGTTTTCAAGTGGTTTGTAGACCATAGCTTTGAAATCCTCACATTGTTTGTCTGAAACCTTAACTCCTTCAGCTTTTTTATCTTCGATATACTTAACAGCAGCTTTAGCAGCTAATCTACCTTCTGTGAAAGATCCAGATGAAAACTTATGAGCACTTCCACCTACAGTGTCTCCAGCACCAAATAACCCATCAATTGTAAGCATTCTGTTATAACCCCAGAAATATTCTGGTGGAGATAAATCTTCAGGACCACTTACCCAAGCTCCTGAACAAGTAGCGTGTGAACCCATAACATATGGTTCTGAGGTTGTTAATTCTGGATTAGTATATTTAGGGTCGATATTTTGAGACGCCCATACTACAGCTTGACCAACAGTCATTCCTAAGAAATTCTCCCAACCAACTGTTTCTAAGTGTGGATCTTGGAAAGCTTCAGTTGTAACCATGTGAATTGGTCCACCACCAGCAGCAACTTCTTGTATAAAAGCATGATTTCTTAAACAAGTAGGTGTTGGGTGATGATCAATATATTCGCCAACTAACTCTTTAGTTTGGTCATACCATTTCTTCTCATAATTTTCCCCATTAGCATTCTGAGTATATGTTTTTAAGTGTAAGAAATAAGCTCCAACAGGCCCATAACCATCTTTAAATCTACATAACACAATTCTATTTTCCATTTGTGTCATTTTAGCTCCAGCAGCAATAGGAAGAGCATATGCTGAACCGTTACTCCAAGGAGCGTACCAAGTTCTACCCATTCCTTCTCCAACTGCTCTTGGTTTGAAGATATGAGAAGCACCACCAGCTGCAACTATTACGGCTTTTGCTCTAAAAACATGAAAATCACCTGTTCTCATGTTAAAGCCAACAGCTCCACCAATTCTATTATCTTGAGACTCATCCATAAGTAAATGAGTGATCATTATTCTATTATAAATTTTGTCAGCAGATTTTTTTGCCGCCTCAGCAACAATAGGTTTGTAACTTTCACCATGGATCATGATCTGCCATTTACCTTCTCTTAGATATCTTCCAGTTTGTTCATTTTTCATCATTGGAAGACCCCATTCATCAAACATATGAACAGTAGAGTCTACGTGTCTAGCCATGTCGTAACCTAAATCTTCTCTAACCATTCCCATTAAGTCATTTCTTGCATATCTAACATGGTCTTCAGGTTGATTTTCTCCCCATTGCATCCCCATGTAACAATTAATTGCATAAAGACCTTGAGCAACAGCTCCACTTCTATCTATGTTTGCTTTTTCTACACAAACAATTTTCATATCTCTTCCCCAGTGTCTAGCTTCGAACGTAGCACCTGTTCCAGCCATACCGCCACCAACAACTAATATATCGCAATCTTCGTAATGTGTCTTATGTCTAGCCATTAGTAGTAAACTCCTTTTTTAAACGACTCTTTTGGAACTGATGGTAACTCACCATCAATATTTAAACCTTCTGGCTCAGTGTAAAGTCTTTGTGAATTAATCTCACCTTGGTTTGGTTTGTCACCTTCAGCAAGTTTTGGAATAAATTTACCCCATGGTTTTGTAGTAATTGGAGAAACAAAGTTTTTCTCTGTTCCATTTCTAAATTTAATCTTCCATGAGATTGTTCCTTTTTCTTCTTCTCTTCTAACTCTAACGCTATGACCCATAGGAGCAAAATCAGCATAACCTCTTACATCAATTGCATGATTTGGACATGCTTTTACACATGAATAACATTCCCAACAAAAGTTAGGTTCAATATTTTTTGCACGTCTGATATTTTCATCTATGTGCATAATATCTGATGGACAAATATCCACACAGTGACCACAGCCATCACATCTTGTCATGTATACGAAAGTTGACATAATTATTTATTCTCCTTTTTTAATTTCATCATATTAATAGTGTTTAGGTTGCTCTCTTTTAATACCTAAACCAAACTGTTCAGGCGCGTCAGCAGGAGGAGGTAAGTTGTCTCGTGAACCATCTGCTTCTGCTAAATTTTTTTGGATTGCTGCACCAGGTTTATAAAACATGTGTGCAAATTTAGACCAATAAACTCCTCCAAATAAAACTAAATTTGAAAGAACAAATAAAGTCAAAAATAAATAAGATAAACCTGCTTCACCATTAGATTGTGTGTAAGACCACAACAAACCAAAAGTCGAACAAGCTAACAGAGCTAAAACAAATAAATCAGCTTTAATTATTCTGTACCAAGGATGCGCTTCCGCAGATACGTCTACTCTTAAGAAAAACCAGAACCAATATCCACCGATACATGTAAGTATTGCACCTACATGCCAAATCATTGACCATGTAGATGAAGTTGGTTTATCAGCTCCTGTATAACAGAATACTAGGACTGCTGATGCAACCCAAAATAATATTGTCCCGTACATACCAAGTACATGTGCAAGTCTTCTTTTTCCAAATCCAAGTTCTGCAGTTGTGCCGATATCATAAACTGTTGTCTTTGCGATAATTGAAGCTCTTTCTCCTGAACTCAATTCCTTAACAGCATTAGCTTTAGCTTTTTTGGCATTATTAAAAAAATAAGTAACATTTTTGTGAACAATCATTTGTATAATTGTTCCTGCTGCAATTAAAACTACCATAGCAATTATGAAGCTTTGCATTGCAAAAGGTGAAATTGTTTCAGCTAAAATTGAAAAAGGATTTGTAGATAACATAATTTTTAATTATTTATAAAGTTAGTTTGAGATTTTCTAGTCTAGTTAAATAAAGAGTTCAACCAAAACTATTGGTCAATTTTGTCATTAATAACAACTTATGGTTTGCGTTTGTAATGTTGTTTATTAGGAATTACTGATCTTACCCCACCTTGGGGGTTATCAACGTCACCATCTCTTCTCGGTATCAAGTGTATATGGCAATGCATTATAGATTGACCTGCAATTTTTCCAGCATTTGTACCAATATTAAATCCTTTTACATTAACATCTTTACTTAGAATTTCATTTTTAACTATTTGGATAAGATCATTGCAAGCAATCAATTCATCATTTGTCATGTCAAAATAATCTTTAATATGGCGCTTAGGAATTATTAAACAGTGGTGATCAGAAACGGGATAAGAGTCGTAACTTGCATAAGCAAGATCATTTTCATGGGCAATACCGCTTTTTTTTGAGTCACAGAATAAACAAGGATTGTTAGGATCTCTCATATTTAAATTAGAGTATTATATATTTTTCTAAGTTTATTAAAGGAAACATTATTTTGACTTTTCCATTTTAATTCATCTATTTTTGATACTGATGTAACTCCCTTTCCTGATCCAATAAGAATTATTTCTTCATAATCATTAATTTCTTTAATTGATACATCTTTGAAATTAATTTTAACTTTTTTACTTAGAAACTTAAGTGTGTTTCCAAAATAACAATTCTTTTTTGGAGAAAATATTTTTCCATTTTTTACAAAAACTAAATTTGAAGTACCAGTTTCTAATATTTTATTGTTTGCAACTAAAGCAATATCGAATTTAGATGAGTCAACTTCACTAAGTTTTGCTAAAATTTTTTTGTAATAAAGATTTTTATAATTTGGCTCAACTCTTTTATATTTAAATAATAAAAGACTAAAATTTTTTTTAAGTTTTGGTCTTTTTCTTATAGATACAGATATTATTTTTTTATTTAAAGCAATTCGAAATAAATTGTCGGGACCTTTGTAGAGTGTATTTTTCTTAATTAGATCAAAAATAATATTCTTTAAGTTTTTTTTTCTAATTTCATATTTTTTTGTAGATTTAATTAAATTTTCAATATGTGGTTTTAACAATATTAGCTTGGAAGGTTTTCCAACCATTCGCATTGTTGTAAATACACCTCTAGACCCCCAAAGATCTTTAAAAGAAACTTCTTTGAGATTACTTAGCTGATAAGATTTTTTTAATAAGAGTGTTACCATTGATTGTTAAAAATGATTCTGGGTGAAATTGAAATCCATAAACTTTATCAACGTTATTTTCTATAGACATTGCAGAACCTGAAATAGCACATCTCATAGTTATATCAAAATTTTTTGCCTTAAAAGGCTCTTTTAGTTTTAATGAATGATATCTTCCTACTTTAAAAATTTGACCTTTTTTAAATAACTTACTCTGTTTATTAACTATGACATTGGATTGAAAACCATGATAAATTTTATTTTGTTCAACTATTTTTCCTCCTTCAGAAAATAAGATTTGTTGAAATCCTAAACAAATTCCTATTATTTTTTTTTTACCTTTAAATTTTTTATAAATTTTAGTTGTTAAAGGATAATCTTTTGGTGAACCTGGACCTGGTGATAGTAATATTGTTGAAGCTTTGTGAAGTTTAGAATAATTAATTTCATTAAAATCACTGCACTCAACTTCATCAAATATAGAAAGTTGATGTACTACATTGTGAGTAAATGAATCTTTATGATCAATCACATAAATCATTTAAATAAATCTATTAATGCTTTTGCCTTTATATAATTTTCATTGAATTCATGTTTGGCATTACTATCCACAACAACTCCTGAGGCTACGGAAATTTCTGATGTATTTTTATAATTTAAAATTGATCTAATAATAATATTAAATCTCATATCTCCATTAAATTTCATATAACCAAAACTTCCTGTGTAAATATTTCTGTTTTCTTTTTCTTGGTTATTTAAAAGATTTAGAGTGCTTATTTTAGGACAGCCTATTACTGATCCTCCAGGCATCATTGCTTTAATTATATCAATGTTTTTAACACTCTTTTTTAATATTCCTTTAATTAAAGTAACATAGTGATAAAGATCCTTATACTCTTCAACAGTTTTCTCTTTAATAATTTTTACACTTCCTGGATTACAAATTTTTGAAAGATCACTTCTTTCCATATCTACAATCATATTGTGTTCTTTGGTTTCTTTAATATTTCTTCTAAAAAAACTTAACGCTTTATTTTTGTTAAGATTTCTATTTTTTCTAAGTGTTCCAGCAATTGGTTTTGTTGAAATATTTAGTCCTTTTTTATCAATCAATGTTTCAGGTGAACAACTTACTATAGAGTAATTCTTATCTCTTATCATAAAAGCTTCTGGAGACGCATTAACTTTCATTAATTTCCAAAAAAAGTTGATAGGATCTATATCTGATTTATTTTTGTATTTAGTACAAATTTTAATTTGGTATGTTTCCCCTTGTCTAATTTTTTTTGAAAAAACATTAAAAATTTTTTCATACTTTTTGAAATCAATATTTAATTTAAAAGGTGATAATATTTTTGTAGCTTTAAAGCTGCTGTTAAACTTTTGTTTCTTAACTTTAGAAAATATTGAAATTTTTTTTCTAATTTTTATTACTGTTTCAGGTTTATAAAACGCACCTTTATAAAAATTTAATTTTTTTTGTTTTTTTATTTTTAATCCAAGCAAATTACATAAAATTTCATAGCCAAAAAAACCAATAAACATATCAGTTTCTGATTTTTTTTTTGATTTATTAAAATTGTTTAAATAATTATTAATATTTTTATTTGTTAAAATAATTTTTTTAGAAAAATCAGTATAAATATTATACCCACCACTTACCTTGTAGATAATCATGGGTTTATCTGATTGATAAAGATCCTCTAAATAAGGATTAAATTTATGCCGGTTGAGTTCTTTCAATTGCTTTTTCATTAATAGGCAAATGTATCAAACCTGCAAAAATTGATAATGCGATAGATCCGTACCATGCATAATCAAAATTTCCTGTAAGTTCATAAAAAACTCCACTTAAATATGCTCCTAAGAATGATCCAAATTGATGACTCACAAATACAATACCATAAAGCATACCCACATACTTTGTTCCAAATATGTGAGCAACTATCCCGTTAGTTGGTGGAACAGTAGAAAGCCACAAGAAACCAAAAGTAATACCAAATATTATTGAATTAATTACACTTGGAGGAAAAGAAATAAAAACAATTATAGAGACACCTCTTAATAGATAAATTGCACTTAATAAATATTTTTTACTATATTTAGTTGCCAGATAACCACTCACAATAGTTCCTACCATATTAAAAAGTCCTATTAATGAAAGAACAGTTGTTGCACACCAGTCAGGCAAACCTTTGTCTACCATATAAGTTGGTATATGTGTTGCCACTAGTGCTATGTGCCATCCACATACAAAAAATCCTAAAGTTAAATAAATAAAACTTTTATTATTAAGTGCTTCTTTTAAAGCCTCTCTCGCAGTTTGATTGTTATTATCTTTAACGCCAACAGGAGTTTTTGGAGTACTAACAAACAATGAAACGATTAGTCCTAGTCCCAATAAAAAACAGAAGTAAAGCATTGTGCTCTCCCAACCATTTTCAACAAGAGAATAACTTACAATTAAAGGTGAAACAAAATAACCAAAAGAACCTGCACTTGTGACTATTCCTGTGGCCATTGTCCTTCTAGATGCTGGATAATGTTTAGCTACAACAGAAACAGGTATACTGATTGCTGTAGATCCTAAGCCTACACCTATTAAAATACCTATTGTATAAATAAAATTAACACCAGTATTAAAACCCAAATAAAAAAGAAAAACTCCTAATAAATAAAAAAAGAAACCAATGAAAATAGCAATATTACCTCCGTACTTATCTGTAATAACTCCAAACAGAGGATTGAAAGCGCCCCATAAAAATAATTGCAAACCCATTGCAAAACCAAATTGAGAAATAGTGATGTCAAGATCTGTAGAGAAATCAAAATAAAACAAACCAAATGTTTGTCTAATTCCAAGAGATATAATTACAACTAAGCAACATGCAATGAGTGTAACCATTGCTGTTTTGGTTGGAAAAAAATTATTCACAGTTTACTTTAAATGTTTCATTGACTGCTTAATATCAGCGATAAGGTCTTCTGGATCCTCTAAACCAATATGCAGTCTAACTATGTACTCGTTTTTTGCTAATTTAAGATAACTTCTGTTTCCTTGTTCTCTAACATTTTGATGTAATGCTAAACTTTCAAAACCTCCCCAACTATAACCGTGACCAAATAATTTTAAATTATTTACAAATTTAACAACTGCTTTTTCACTTTTAGCTTTAATTCTTAAACCCATTAAACCTGAAGCACCTGAATAATATTTCTTCCACATTCTAAAATTGTAAGAATCTTTTTTGTAAGGATACAATAATTTTATATTTTTAAATTTAGATAAAAATTCTGCTACTTTTTTTGCATTTTCTCTATGTCTATCTAATCTTACATCTAAAGTTCTTAATCCTCTTGTAATTAAATAAGCATCATCAGGTCCTAATCTTAAACCTGTAACTCTTTCAGTTGCTTTAACTTTAGGAAAAACTTTTTTATTTACTGCTAGACTTCCACCCATTACATCAGAGTGACCTGAGTAATATTTTGTTGCTGAAACGATTGCCATATCAAAACCAAGTTTAATAGGTTTTAAAAAATATGGAGTTCCCCATGTATTATCAATTGCTGTTAAAATTTTATGTTTTTTTGCAATGGAGACAATCTTCCCTAAATCTTGAAAATCAAAAGTGTTACTTCCTGGGTTTTCCACAAAAATTAATTTTGTTTTTTTGGTAATTGCTTTTTCTAGTGTTTTAAGATCATGTGGATCATAAAAGGTTGTTTTAATATTAAATTCTTTTAAAAAATCTTGTGTCAAAAGTCTTGTTGGACTGTAAACTGGGTCAGCTGCAATAATTTCATCACCAGGTCTTGTAACACTGAAGATTGCAAGGAATACCGCTCCAAACCCAGTAGGTGTTAAAAAAGTAAAATAACTTTCTTCAAGTTTAGATAAAATTTGCTGCAAAATATGAGTCGTAGAAGTTCCTTGTCTGCCATAATCAAAATGTCCACCTGTTGGGTTTTTTTTTGCCTTGTCTTGAGTTTTTCTAATATCTTGCATCGATTTGAAAATAATCGTTGATGCTCGTACAATTGGTGGATTAACAGACTGATTGTGAAAATCTTTAGCAGTATGTTTTAAAAATGTTTTAAAAGAATTACTCATAATAAAATTTGATATGTTTAAAAGACAATGCTATATCCCGTAAAAAACGTCAATAAATTAATAAATAGGACTAAATGAGTTATCCGAAGAAACATAGGGGTCGAAGAAAACAAGGCTCCAAAAAGAGAAGAGCAAAAAGAAAAAATAAGAAGAAGTAATTCTTTTATTCTTTAATCCAACCACCGCCAAGAACTCTATGACCATATTGGTCTTTGCTATAGAATACGCATGCCTGTCCTGGAGATATTCCATCCTCAGGATTTAATAGATGAACATTTGCAGTATTGTTATTTTTTAAATCTACTTTTGCCTCAAGAAGACTACCTGTTGATCTAACCTTTACAAATATATTTTGATCAAGGTCTTTTTTATCAGTTAATAAATTTAAATCTTTTAAAGATATTTCTTTTTTTCCAAGGTTTTCTTTGGGTCCTACTATAATTTCATTTTTATCTGAATTTATTTTTAAAACATATAAAGCTTCTTTATCCGAAACCTTAATTCCCTTTCTTTGTCCAATTGTAAAATTAATAATACCATCATGAACACCAATTACTTTTCCATCTAAATTTTTAATATTCCCTTTTTGAAAAGAGTCTGGTCTAAATTTTCTAATTACTGATGCATAATCTCCATTAGGCACAAAACAAATATCCTGACTATCTGGTTTATCAGCTACATTTAAATCTAGCTCTTTAGCAATTTCTCTTGTTTTATCTTTTAACATTCCACCTAATGGAAATCTTAAATAATCTAGCTGCTCTCTTGTTGTGTTAAATAAAAAATAACTTTGATCTCTATTTTCATCAATTGCTCTGTACATATTGTTAGTGTTGTTTGATGTGATATTTTTTACATAATGACCCGTAACTAATGCATCTGCTTTAAGATCTTTTGATACTTCAAATAAATCTTTAAACTTTACTGTTTGATTACATTGAACACATGGAATTGGAGTTTCACCTTTTAAATAACTATCAACAAAATTATCTATTACTCCTTGCTTGAATTTATCTTGATAGTATAAAATTTTATGCTCAATACCTAATTTATGAGCAACACGTTTTGCATCCATTATATCTTGACCTGAACAACACTGTTTAGATTGCGCTACTTCTTTTCCATCATCATAAAGTTTAAGAGTTATTCCTATAACTTTATAACCTTCGCTTTTCATAATTCCTGCTACAGTTGACGAGTCTACCCCACCAGACATTGCAACAACTACTGTTGTATCTTCAGGTTTTTTGTCAATTCCGATAGAGTTTAATTCTTTATTCATTAGGTGGTATTTATACTGATTTACAATATAAGTTAAATTAAATGATTTTAGATTATGAACCAGGTGACAAAGTCACTAATCCTGAGAATAAAGACTGGGGTATTGGACAAGTACAATCAATCATAAAAGATAAGGTTACTGTCAATTTTGAAAATGCAGGTAAAAAAGTAATAAACGCAAAAAATATAGAATTAAAAAAAATTGGTAAATAAAAAATGGACTTACAAAAAATTATTGAAGATTTAGTTGATGCTTTTTTATCAGCAGGAGATTTATCTCTTCAGCTTAGAGAAAAAGGATTAAGTAAAGAAATTAAATCTGATAATACTCCAGTAAGTAATGGTGATATTGAAGTAAATAATTTTATTTCTTCTCAAATATCAAAAGTAACACCAGACATTCCAATTATTTCAGAAGAAACTTCTGAAAATAAAGATAATTCTAAATTAAAAGATTTTTGGTTGGTTGATCCTATCGATGGAACTTATGATTACATAAATAATTTAGAGGAATTTACTATTAATGCAGGTTTAATTATCAATAATAAACCTGTTGCAGGATTAATAAATGCGCCTGCTAAAAAAAGAATGTTTTATTCATATGGGAAGGGCAAATCTTTTGAGTTTGCTAATGAAAAAACAATAAACCTTTCTGAGTTACCATCTAAAAGAACGGATCCACTTAATTTCATTTCTTACAGCAATAAAATTAAACCTGAGATACAAAAAATTTATGATGAGTTAGGTGTTAAGGAGCATACTAGAATGAAAAGTTCTTTAAAATTTTGTGTTGTTGCTGCATGTGAGTTTGATGGTTATGTTGCTGAGCCTCGAGCTTACGAGTGGGATATTGCAGCAGGACATGCAATTTTAGAAAATGCAGGGGGATCTGTGAGAGACTTTAATGGTAATGAAATTTTATATGGTAAGAAAGATTTAAAAAATCCAAGTTTAATTTTGAAAAGTAAAAATATAATTTAATGGATGAGCAATTAAGAATTATTTTAATTATAATAGTATCTGTCTCAATTTTTGGATTACTAGTTTTTGTTTTTGTTAAAAATTATATTCGAAACAAAATAAATCATCTTGTTGATGAAGAGAAAAAAAGAAAATTAAAGTAATTTAATTATCTTTTCATATTCATTTTTATCAATATCCATCACTTTTTTGGATGTTTCGAAATCAAATCCATTTCTTGCTAGTAAAGAAATATCTTTTTTATAAAACAAAGTTCTATTATCCTCTGCTCTTGCTGGTCCTATTCTCTTTTTCTTACATAATTTTATTGCTGAAAAGAAATCCTGATCAGAATTATCTTCTTTTATTTTCTCAACTGTATCCTTAATAAAACCATCATCAATTCCTTTGCCCATTAAATAATTTCTAATTTTATTTATAGAGTTTCCTCTTTGGATCATGCTCTTCGCTTTACTTTCTGAATAAAATTGATCATTGATAAATTTATTTTTTTCTAGATCAGATAGAACAATATCGATTAATTTATTCACATCTTTTTTTCGAGAGTCTGTTGCAGAGAGTTTCATATATTTTTTTAATAAATATGTTTTAAGTTGTTGTTTTGAAGGTGCATATTTTTCAACATAAGCAAATGCAAAATTCCTCATTTCATCAACAGTAACTTGAAGTGTTTTTCTTTTATTTCTTATAGGAATCATCGTTAGATTTTATATAATATAAATATGATCGAACAAATTTATAACTATTTCACAATTGATGTGCTGTATATGTGGATCAATTTAGGAGTTATACCTTTTTGGTTTATCTTAATAGTTTTTCCCCAGTCACACTTAAGTAGGTATGTAGTAACTACTATATTTCCATTTCTATTATTAAGTGGGGTTTATATTTACATTTTATACAGATCTTTCATCGTTGGTTATGACTTCGATGCTAATTTTAGTTTATATCTTGGTTTAGTTGAGTTATCTCGGCTATTTGAAGACAATCTATACCTAACTCTTTTCTGGACTCATTTTATAGCTATAAATTTATTTGTTGGTGGATGGATGGTTAAAGACTCTCAAAAATACTATGTAAATAAAGTATTAATGTCAGTTCCTTTAATAATTACATACCTAATTGGTCCTATTGGTTTATTTATTTATTGGATAATTAGAATTTTTTACGCCAAAAAACTAAATCTATATGAGTGATCATATAGATTTTTACTTCGATATTATTAGCCCTTACGCTTACATCGCATATAAAAAAATTTTAAAAATTAACAATGTTGATTTTAAATTAAAGCCAATATTGTTAGGTGGTCTTCACAACTTAGCAGGTATTACCGCACCTGCATTTAACAAATATAAAATGAAAAATATGCAAAATGATTGTGAGCTTGTTTCAAAAAAAAATAACATAAGTTTCAAATGGAATTCTAGATTTCCAATAAACTCTTTGCATATAATGAGAGGTTATCTTTGTGTTAAAGATAATAAAAAAGAAGAATACTTAAATAGTTTTTTTGAAGCTTATTGGAAGGAAGATATAGATTTATCTAATGAAGAAAATATCAAAATACTATTAAAAAAATTAAAAATTGATGAGAATGATTTTTTTAATTCTATTGGTAATCAAGATATTAAAGATAAATTAAAAGAATTAACTCAAGAAGCTTTTAAAAAAGAGGTGTTTGGAGCTCCAACTTTTATAGTTAATAATAAAATATTCTGGGGACAAGACCGTCTAGAATATGCTTTAGATGAAGTTAAAAATATTTAAACTATTTTAAAACTACTATTGCTTATAGATCCAAAACCACCTTCAATGTGAGAAATATTTTTGAAACCTTTTTCAGTTAAGGACTTTACTGACATCTCAGATCTTATCCCTCCAGCACAAAACAAAACCACTTCTTTATCTTTATCAATTTGACCATTTTTATAAACATCACTATTAGGATCAAGAAGAACTTCTAAATTTCCCATAGGTATATGGTTAGCTCCTTCAACTTTTCCTGTAAGTTCTAATTCATTTAATTCTCTAATATCAATTAGATTGCATTTATTTTCTTGAACCATTTGATAAGCTTCATCAGCACTTATAGTTTTTATGTCACTCATAAAATTTAATAATTTTTGGTTTAGGTAAGTTTTAATTTAATTATTTTATTTTAAAATATCAAAAAAGGACTATATAGCTAGTGTATTATGTTAAAAATTAATTCTAAAGCACCTAGTTTTGTAATTCCATCAACTTCAAAAGATAAATATTCTTTAAAAGATTCACTTGGTAAATATGTAGTTCTGTATTTTTATCCAAAAGATGACACACCTGGATGTACAATTGAAACTAATGACTTTAATAAATTACTAGCAAAATTTAAAAAACTAGACTGTGAAGTATACGGGATTTCAAAAGACAGCTTAAAAAGCCATGATAAATTCAGAGATAAATACAAAATCAAATTTGATTTACTTGCAGATGAAGAAATTAAAGTATTAAAAAAATACAAAGTTTGGGGTAAGAAAAAATTTATGGGACGTGAATTTATGGGAATAAATAGAACAACTTTTTTAATTGATAAAAAAGGTAAAATTCTAAAAATCTGGGAGAACGTTAAAGTAAAAGATCACGCTAAAGAAGTCCTAGAAACATTAAAAGAAATTTCAAAATAAAAAAAAGGCCCCTTATTTCTAAGGAGCCTTTAATTGTTATATATTGAGAGATATATTAGTCTCTTATTGCGTAGGCTTTAACACCAACTTCTGCAACATCAGTTCCAAGTTTTTCAGCTTGAGAACTAATTCTAAGACCAATTGTTTGTTTTAGAACTTTAAATGTGATGTAAGAAAGTATGAAACTAAATGCACATACTGCAATTACACCTGTTAACTGAGTTCCAAAATTTGTATCTGGGTTGCTTAATGGCACAACTAAAGTTCCAAAAATTCCAGCAAATAAATGAACAGGAATTGCGCCAACTACATCATCAATTTTTTTACTTTCTAAAAACTTTGTACCAAAGTACATGATGATTGATCCAACAGCTCCAATAGCAATTGCAAGCACTGGACTTGGAGTTAAAGGTTCTGCTGTAATTGCAACTAAACCTGCTAATGCTCCATTAAGCATCATTACGATATCAGTTTTACCACCTAGCAATCTTGTAACTACTGCAGCAGTAACAGTACCGGCAGCACCTGCTAAATGTGTGTTAACTGCAATTTTACTAATTGCATTAACATCATCGAACGTTCCCATAGCAAGTTGGCTGAAACCATTAAATCCAAACCAGCCAAACCATAATAAGAAAGTTCCTAATGTCACAAGTGGTATTGAAGATGCTGCAAATGGGACTAAAGATTTTGTTTCACCTTTTTTATTAAATCTTCCTTCTCTTGCACCTAATAATATTACACCCGCTAAAGCAGCTGCTCCACCACATGCGTGAACTAAAGTTGAACCAGCAAAATCAGAGAAACCTGAAGTTGCTAACCAACCTCCACCCCACTGCCATCCCATTGAAATAGGATAGATGATACCAGCCATGATTGCTGCAAAAATGAAAAATGGCCAAATTTTAATTCTTTCTGCTACAGCACCAGATACAATTGATGCAGTTGCACATACAAACATTGTTTGAAAAAACCAATCAGAATAATCTGAATAACCTGTTGAAATTTCAGAAGCATCACTCCACATTGAAAATGATCCAATAAATCCACCTTCAGGAATTCCGTAAGCTAAATTGTAACCACAGAAAAAAAATATTAATGAACAAATTGCAAACTTACCTATATTCTTTGCTGCAATTGTTGAAACACTTTTAGTTGTCACCAGTCCACTTTCAAGCATACAAAAACCTGCTGCCATGAATGCAACTAAAACACCACCAAGATAAAATCCTAATGAATTGAAAATATATTGTCCTTCAGCTGACATTGTTGTTTCTGCTGAAGCTAAATTAGTAAAGCTTAAAAATATTAATAAGCTTAATGATATTTTTTTTAAATGATTAATCATTATCTCTCTCCTTTTTTTGATCTTGTCGTTTTAATAAACATTAAAATTTTAAGTACTGCTGATAGGTCAAAAGAGTTATGAGAAATAAGCATATGTGTAAAAAAAAGGCCCCATTTCTGGGGCCTTTGGTTATTAACTAACTAGAGAGAGATATAAGTTAATTCTTTTTTTAGAGGCTCTTCAATGAGATAACGACATGGAGATCGAAGAGCCTCTATATTGCATGCAATTAGTCACGTATTGCGTAAGCAATTACACCTGTTTCAGTAACGTCTGTACCTTTAGTTTCAGCTTCTTTACTTAATCTGATTCCAAACGTACCTTTCATTATTGACCATATGATGTAAGACACAGCAAACACAAAAATGTTAATTGAAAGTACACCAATTAATTGTGCACTGAACGATGCATCAGCGTTTGTTAATGGCACTGCAAGTGTTCCCCAAATTCCAGCAAATAAGTGAGCTGGGATTGCACCTACAACATCATCAAGTTTAAAGCTAAATAATAATTTAGTTCCAAACACTACGATTAATCCACCAACAGCACCAATTAAAATTGCTGCGAATGGTGATGGTGCTAATGGTTCTGCAGTGATTGCTACTAGACCACCAATTGCTCCGTTTAACATTTGAATTACATCTGTTTTACCGTACATTAATCTTGTAATGATACCAGCAGCCATTACTCCACCACAAGCTGCAAGATTTGTATTGATAAATATTGATGAGATCGCAACTGCATCATCAAAAGTACCTAATGCTAATTGTGAACCACCGTTAAATCCAAACCAACCTAACCATAGGATGAATACACCTATTGTTACTAATGGAATTGAAGACGCAGCAAAAGGTTGTAACGCTTTTGGTTGACCTTTACTGTCAAATCTTCCACTTCTAGCACCTAACAACATGATACCCGCTAAAGCAGCAGCACCACCAGTTGAGTGTACTAAAGTTGAACCAGCGAAATCAGAGAAGCCTAGTTCTGCTAACCAGCCTCCACCCCACTGCCAACCCATTACGATTGGATAAATAACTCCAGCTAATAAAGCTGCAAATAAGAAGAACGGCCATAACTTAATTCTTTCAGCCATAGCACCTGAACAAATTGAAACTGTTGTTGCACAGAATACCATTTGGAAGAACCAGTCTGAACCATCTGAATAACCAGTGTCAATTGCACTTGCATCTGACCATGGTGTAAATGATCCAATGTATCCGCCTTCTGGAATACCATAAGCTAAGTTGTAACCAACTAGCCAAAACATAATTCCAGCAATTGCATACAAACCAATATTCTTTGCACAAATTACCGAAACACTTCTTGAAGTTACCATTCCAGATTCTAACATTGCAAAACCTGCTGCCATGAACATGACAAGGAAACCACAAATTAAAAATAGTAGAGTGTTAAATATAAACCCCACTTCAGCAGAAACAGTTGTCTCTGCCATACCTGCACTACTCATGTTTAGTAAAAATACCAAACTTAGTAATGGTGCAGATATTCTCTTTATTATTTTAGTCATAAGACCTCCACTTGTTAAAGAGGTGGTTTATAAATTTAAAAAATTTAAAAACTAACGCTGATTAGGAAAATTGGGTATGCAGTTTTTGCATATAGTAACAGCCCTAAACGAGTTTTTATAATACGTTAGGGCTGTTAAAAAAATATTATCTATTGAATACTTCTTTTAAAGCTTTTGCTGGTAAGAATTTTACTTTCTGAGAAGCAGCGATTTGAATCTGCTCACCAGTTCTTGGGTTTCTTCCAACTCTAGCTTTTCTTTTAGCTACTTTGTACGTACCAAATCCAGCGATTTTTACTGAATCATCACCTTTTAGTGCATCTAAAATAGTGTTGGTAATTGTATCAAAAGTTCGCTCAGCGTCTGCTTTGCTCAAGTTTAATGAGCCAGAAAGCTTTGCTACTAGTTGTTTTTTGTTCATTTTAGCTCCGGTTTTGTTGGTTAATATTGATACTTGTCATAAACGTTGATAAATCAAGCTTTTTTTTAGTATCTTTATTAACAAGACACACAATATCTTGTTAAAAATTAAATTAACGTTGATT
This sequence comes from Candidatus Pelagibacter ubique HIMB140, assembly GCF_025558165.1. Classification (NCBI taxonomy): domain Bacteria; kingdom Pseudomonadati; phylum Pseudomonadota; class Alphaproteobacteria; order Candidatus Pelagibacterales; family Candidatus Pelagibacteraceae; genus Candidatus Pelagibacter; species Candidatus Pelagibacter communis. The sequence goes on from NZ_LAMZ01000001.1 coordinate 332,953, forward strand.
TTATTGATCTTTTTAACAATTTAGAAATTTAGATTATCTAAATAAACCAAGGTCTTTTAGGTCATTAAAGGTGGTGAAAAACATCAATGATAGCAACAAAAACAATCCGATTCGAAAAAAGCCCTCTTGTGTTTTTTGAGATAAAGGCCTCCCTAAAACCTTTTCAAATGCATAAAACATTAAGTGTCCACCATCTAACATTGGTATCGGAAACAGGTTAATTAAGCCTAAACTTATTGAAATATAGGCCATCATACTAATAAAAGCTAACACTCCAAAGGTTGCAACTTGCCCTGATATTTTTGCAATCCTTATAGGGCCACCAAGTTGCGAGGTGTCTGCTTTACCCATGATCATTCCACCGATGTATTTTAAAGAAGAAACACTTACGAAATAAACTTCGTTTGCAGCATGATACAATGCTTGTGCTGGACCTAATTTAACATGATTAATTTTATCATTGTAAGCACTTAATTTTATACCAACCATTCTTTTATTAATTTTATTTCCTAATCCATCCTCACCTTCAACAATATTTGGTTTTACTTTTAAAATTAATTCTTCGTAAGAACGCTTAACTTTGAAATCTATAAAGTCTGAAGTTGACATTGTGATATATTTAGAAACCTCCATGATGCTTTTAACTTCATTGCCATCAATTTCTAAAATAATATCTTGGTTTTTTAAGCCTCCAACCATTGCAGGGCTATCTTTTTGAACTTCACTAATTACAGCAGGAGTAAAATCTTTTCCAACAAAAGTGTAAATACAAAAGAAGATTGCTAAAGCTAATAAAAAGTTAGCTAAAGGACCACCAAACACAATTAATACTCTTTGATATAAAGGTTTTAAAATAAATAATTTATCTCTCTCTTCTTCATTATATTTTTCTAAAATTTCTTCATGATCTGCTTGTGAATAAACATTACGATCTCCAAAAAACTTAACGTATCCACCTAATGGAATTGCACATACTTTCCATCTAGTCCCATGTTTATCATTCCATCCAAATAATTCTTTACCAAATCCAATAGAAAAATCAGTGACCCCTACTCCATATCTTCTAGCAAAATAATAGTGTCCATATTCATGAATAAAAACAACTACTAAAATAAGAATTAAAAATGGAACAATATAACTAAGCATATTTTTATATTTTAAGTTAATATTAAATTAATCACAACCTCACAATCATCAACAATACTGATACTTTTTGTCTTTACGTTTTTATTTTTTTTATAAACTTTATATTACGTATTTTTATTATTAATTCATATAGAATTAAAAAAAAATTAATCATGATCATTATTAGTAAAATGTTAAAGAAATTATTGATTTTAAAATTTTCTACAAATCTCAAATTCAAATATTGATCTATAATGTTATTTTCTAAATAGAATTGATTGTAAGCAATAAAACTTAGAAATATTGTTAAAAATAAAATTAAGGAAATAGAATAAATATATAAATAATTGTTTTTTTTGTATCTAATTTTTAAATATGAATAAACTTGATTCATATTATAGGTTTTTAACAAATGATTGATTTCATATCTTCTTACACCTTTAAAGCTTCTCTCTTTTAAAGCTTTAAAAATGATTTCTGATTTGACATCATTAAAATATTCATTGATCTTATCTTTGTTATTTATCTTCATATTTATAAAATCGATCTTCAATTGCGCTCAAATATCTTTTAAAGTGGTTTTTATTATTTCCTGACTGATCTTTGACCAAAAGATAATGTCTGCAGGTTTCTTTGTTTAATTCAAAAACATCTTTTGTTTGACTTAAAAATTGATCGGAACTAAGCGTAATATTTTCTACTATACTATTTAAAGGAAGTGCTTTTCTCTCAGCAATCCTGTGTGGATACCTGCTATCTGTATTTAAAAGAACTACTCCTACATCATTGATAATAGCATCATATAAATACTCTGGTCTTGCAATGGTTCCCTCTTTCTTCCAGCATGGAGGCTTATCGTTTCCATAACGTTCTTTATAATATGCTAATTGATCTTTGGTTTTTTCATAATCTTTTAATTTATTCATCAATTTTGCAATCTCTGTATCCTTTTTTTTTATTTCATTGTAGTTATCTCGAGCCAATATTAATTCACCTATAATTTCCTCAATTTCCATTTCGGCAAAGTCGCCATTTTTCTCTTTTAATTCTTTTATAGCGTCTTCAAATTTTCTAAACTCAACAAGCCTTGCTGCATCAACATCTAATGCTCTAAACTCTTCATTTAATATATTTAATTTTTCAACTTCATTTTCAAGGTCTCTATTTTTTTGAATAAGAGAAGCTGTAATCAATAAAATAAGAAATAATAAAATTAAAATTATCTCTGTAATAGTAAGATTTAATAACTGGCGTCTACGTTCTCTAAGATTAATCACTTACTTTTTTTTAAATTGTCAGAGATAAATTTAGCAACATTGACCAGATTTTTTGAAAGTGCTTCAAGAGTTTCTTTGCTGTTAGCAAATTCTTCATTAAGAAGTTTTGATTGATTTGAAATTGATGCGTTTAATGATTTAAAGTTTTCTGAAACTTTGTGTATTTCACTTTCAGCTGAACTTTTTTTTAGACCTGCCTCTAAATCATTTAAAGTCTTAACAATACCATCTGTTGCATCTTGAAATTCAATAAATTTGTCAGTTGGTATATTAATTTTTGATATTTTTTTTGTTATATCGTTAGCCTTAATATTGAACTCGTCTATTACCTCCTTTGATTTCTGAGTACTATCTTGAAGAATTTTGCTATTTTCTTCCATATATTTTCTTAAACTAGATGAGCTATCTTGTAAGGCTTTATCAGTATTTTTGGATATATTAACTGATTGGTTTTTTAATATATCGATTGAGGCAATAAGTTGAGTATTTAGTTTTCTTGCTGAGTCAGAAATTTGAGCTTCTGCTTTTTCTTTAATTTCATCTAAGTTTTCACGAAATTGGCTAAGAACTATCCTGCCAATTAGACCTACTAAAGTTGTTGTGATTGCTACACCAAAATTTTTTAACAAATCATTAATATTTTCCTCAATACTAAACAAAGAAACTGCCAATGCCGTTAATGTATAAAGAAATCCTAGATAATAAAAACTATCCCCTAATTGTTCATCACGAACAAATTTATTAAATTTTTTATTCAAAAATAGTATTCCAAATAAATAAATGATCATTAAACCAAATAAAATAAAAGTTGTTGTGAATTCTCCTGGAATTCTGGGACCCAGAGCGATTATAATTGCCCCAATTAAATATGTTCCAAAAAAGACATATTTAACTGAACTATCATCTAATTTATCAAAATAAAATTTTTTTACTTTTTTCATATTATTTACCCGTCAACAAAAGTAAGTTTAAAATCTTTTGCTCTATTACCATTCATAAAAAATTGAGCCCAAAAATTTACAAAGTTTTTACTTTGCTGCATTATTCTTGAACCATCTCTTTTTATTACTAAGAGTTCGATATCAACGTTATTATTCAAATTGGTAAAAACTTTAGAAAAATATTCAGCTTTTTTAAACTCAGAAAATGAAATTATTCCATTTTTATACATGGACATTTGATTTGTATTCTGAATCATGTCTGAGAAAATTAATAAGTTATTATCAATACCTTCAAAGTTTTTAAATTCATTTAAAGCTATCAACTGAAACATCTCCATTACAGGAGAAGAATTCTGACTATCTTCTTCAATTATAATATTATTAATGACATTAATAATTTGATTTGAAAAATCTTCATTCCATCTTTTTGTTATCTCTTTAGGGTTAATAGATATTTTTTGATACGTAGTGTTAATGTCATCTACTGTACCTGGATTGCACATTGTGATTTTTCTACTTGATTTCAAATCAAGACTTGCATCCAAAGTGTAAATTGTAAGACTGTGATGCTTGGGAAGATTTTTTTTTAAACTTTGGATCTCTTTTATAAAAAATTCTTTTTGAGCCTTGTTTAAACTGTCTGTTAAATCTAGTAAAGCAACTGTTTTTCCATAATTTTCCTTATTTTCTTTAGGACAAAATGTTTTGGGGTCTATTTTAACTTTTTTTTCCTCATTTATAAAAAAATATACAGCACCAAAAATAAAAACTATAGTCACCAAAGCTATTATTAAATAACCCTTTAAATCTCCTGATCTTTTTCTATCTTTGAAACTCATTAATTAAGTTTATTTTTATTTTCAACAACTCTAAAACGATCTCTAGCTGCTTCATAGTTATTTGTGATTTCATTTTTAGCATTTGTAAGGTGAACACCTATTTGATCAACATATACAGAAGCTTTTTTTAATATATTTTTGTTTTCTATTAAATTATTTTTAATTTTCAAATCATCATTAAATTTATATTTTTTTCCAAAATATTTAGGTTTGGTTTTGTTTCTAGCTGATTCATTGTTCTCTTGATATTTACGCAAACACACATTGCAGGTTTGCTCTAAGTATCCGTGACTATTTTTAAGTTTTAATAAATATGTTTCCTCATCAGCAATTATTGATGTTGATACATTGTAACTAACTCTTAAATCATCAGACAATTTCGAAACATCTTTAATTTGTTGTTTTTGTATAGAATCTAATTCTTCCTCAATTATACTTTTGGTTTCGTTGTATTCCTCTCTAATATCTTGGAGTTGTCTATGAATTTTTCCGTAACCAGGATAATTATCATCCATATTATAAGATGTTACGAAAGCAATAATTGCAGCTACAAATCCTATAAGAAAGAGGAATAAATCATTTAAACTCAGAGGATGAATTAACGAAAACATGTTTTCAAATACTTCGCTAAAATTGAAAACTGTTTCATTAGTTGTAGCCTTTGTTGCAATAGCTCTGTAATTTGCAACAAAATAATTAAGTGCAATAGCAAGAATTAAAAAAACTCCAAATGAAGACCAGCCAAAGATTTTTTTGTTTTTATCTGTATGATTTTTATACCAAAAACAATTTTTACCAAAAAACCAACCCAAAACACCGACATTTATTAATGAAAGAAAAAATGCTGTGATTACACCTCCAATAATATAATCCTCTGAAACATCTTTGAAAAAACTAAAATTAAAAAAAGTCTCGATCAATACTTCAATAAATAAAATTGAAAACAACAACACTCTACTTGGGGGATAATGTGGATCATATTCTAAATTATTTTGACTTTTAAATTTTTCATATTTTTTATTAAAACTTTCAAAGCTTGATTTTGATTGCTGTAATTCATCAGCAGCTTTTTGAATCACTTTTTCAAATGAATTTTTTGCATTCCTAGCAAATGTATTAAGTTGGGATACCATTTCGCTCAATTTCATATTACCAAATTGTCTATCCAAATCTTGAACATGAGATATTGCTTGATTTTTTCTTTCAGTCAAAACACCTGAAAAACTTGCTATAATTTGTTGTTCATTAGAACCATGGGTAGTTGTTGATGATGAAGGTATATTTTTCTTACCGTCGTCATCTCCCAGTTTAGCAACCTGCCACTCCTCACATAGCGCCTCAACATCTAATAAAGGAAATTCTGTAGAAGAATTTGTTAATGCATCTAAAGATTTTTTTTTAAAAATATCTGGAAATTTAAATAGAGAATTTTTTATCGACATTGGTGTATTTTTACTTTAACAAAATGACTTAAGAACTTAGAGTAACCTAAAAAAAAACTATAAAAAACTACTTTTTTTTCCTGAATTTCCAAGGATATTCGAACACGGTTTTCCATAATCCTAATTTATTTGATTTAGCAAATTTTTCATCTTCAATAAATTTATTTGAATATTTTTTATATGCAAAAGCGTATCCAGAACGTACTAGGAATGATGATAGGCTTTCATCATTTACAAAACATTCAGCAATAATCCTTTTATACCGATCAGATCCTTCCTTAATACATTTTACAATATTGTTAGATATTTTTTCTTCTAATTTTTTTTTTGCTATAATCCCACAGTAAATTTTTTCTCCATTTAAATTACATGTTTGATTTTTCTCAGGAGCGTCTATCCCAGAAAAACGAATTTTTTTATTTCCAAGATGAATTGTGTCGCCATCAATTACTTTGATTTTGGTTGATGAAATTTTACTCTCTTTACTTTTATTAATTTTTTTATGGCAGTGATAAGTATTATCACTTTTTTTATTATGACAGCCCTCTGAGTTAGTTCTGCCAGAATGAGCAGATACTGAAGATATTAAAAATAAGCTAAAAAAAAATATATGAATTAAAATACTTATTTTTGCTTGTTGCATTAGCTTTGGCCATAATCTTTCTTCATCTAATAGTTTAAGATTACCAAATCCTCAACAATCACACAATAAAGGAGTTCTATTTATTCTTAAACTTATAATATAGAGAAAACAAAATAAGACCCACTAGGACAATACCTACAAATATCCTTAAATATTGATTAAAAAATATATCTATAAACTCAATCATTAAATATTTAACTTATCCTTAATTCTATAAAACCACACTGCTAATTTAAAATAAAATACTCTTAATTGTGGGAAAATAAATTTCTTAGGTAAACCTTTGTAAATTAACGAGATATCTAAGTCTTTACTATTTGATGAAAAAACTAGCTTAGACAATTGCTTTCCGGTCCATGGTGCAGCACTAACCCCTACACCGCTATAACCAAATCCATAATAAATTTCTTCATTATCTATTTTACCAATTGAAGGAGTGAGCTTTTGAGATAATGCAATCAAACCTCTCCAATTATAATTAATTGTAACATTACTCCATTTAGGAAAAATATTTTTTAAAAATTTTTCCATATCATTTGCTCTGTTTTGATTTGATTGATCGCTTCCTTCAAAATCTCCTCTAGTACCAAACAAAATTCGATTATCAGGTAACTTTCGATAATAATATAAAAGGTTTTTAGAATTAGCTATTGGAGCGTAAGTATTAAAATTATGTAAGCTAAGCTCTTCATTAGTAAGTGGTCTTGTTACAATAATATTTGATATAACAGGTAATACTCTTCCATCCATTTCAGGAATTAATCCTTCTTGATAAAACCCGTTAGTTGCAAGTACAATTTTTTTAGTTTTTATTGACCCTTCATTAGTTCTTAAAAGATAAGAGCCATTTTCTTTTTCAATTTTTTCAACTTTTGTGTGTTCATAGATTTTTAATTTTTTAGATAAAGCATATTTTGCAAGGCCATTCACAAATTTTAAAGGATTGATTGCAAATCCAGGTTTATATGAAAAAGCTCCAAATTGCTCAGTTCCACCATGACCTACTTCATCAAATTCCTCTTTTGAATATACTTTAGTCTCTATACCAAATTCAGATTTATAAACTTCAGCTTGTTCTTTGATTTGATCAAATTTGTTTTTGTGATTAGCTACAACAAAGTTATTTTCACCTGTTACATCACAATCAATATTATAATTATCGATTAATTCTTTAGTATAATTAGCTCCTTCAACAGAATTTTTAAAAAATTTTCTAGTCTCCTCTGTTCCATAAACAGATTGCATTTTTTTATAAGACATTTTGCTTGGAGGAAGACAGCAAAATCCTGCATTACGAGAAGAAGCACCCCAACCTATTTTTCCTGCCTCAACCAAAACTACATCTAAATTATAATTTTCAATTAAGTTAATTGCACAAAGTAAACCTGTGTAACCACCACCTATAACTACTATTTCTGAACTAATATCTTTTTGAAGTTTATCTAAATTTAAATTGTCACTTGAAGTTGCTTCCCAATAACTAGGAACAGGTTTGTTGAACTGATAAATATCTGAATGATAAATATTACTCATTAGTTAACGTTAGGTTAACATAAACCTTAATTATCTAAATAATAATTTACTTAAATTTATCTTCCCAGAATACAACTCTATCGTCTGTTTTTTCTATTAAGTCCTTACAAAATATTCCGTATTTATCTAAAACTGATGAAAAGTTTTTATAATCTTCACCCATCTCTTTTTTCATGCTTTCAAAGGAAGTTTTAACTCTATTTCTCATTGTATCTGTGTTCATACCTAATTGCTGACCAATCATAAAAACAGATTCTAATGATAAATCTGCTGATTTATTAAGTCCTGCTATAGTTTCATCGTTAGCACTACCACTTTTTTTAAAACCTTCTTCAGACAATAAATAATAACTATAACAATTAGTGAAATCCCCTTGTAAGTTATTAAACACAAAAGTTTGTTGATCATCAGCATTAGCACTTGTGCTTAAGATGCTAAGAATTATTGCAGATAAAAGTTTTTTCATATTTTGTTTTTTTAAATTTTAATTGAAAGCATCCATATACCAACCAAAAATAAAGACAATGAGAAGAATTTGTTTAATATTTTTGAATATTTTTCATTTCTAAATTTTGCACCTAGTAAGTCACCAAATAATGTCCACAGAGTAAATGACACGCAGTTATTAACTGTAAAAATTGTACTGATTAAAATTATTCTTATTAAACTTTGAGAACCGTCTAAAAAGATTGTGAACATTAAAGAAATTATCACATAAGCTTTTGGGTTAAATACCAAAAGTATAACTCCATCAACAAAAGTACATTTTAAATTTTGATTGTTATTTTCATATGTGCTTGCCTTGAAGAATTTATAAGCAAGATAGATTACATATAATGATCCAATTATTTGAATGTATTGATATTTATCATTAATAAATGAAAAAAATATATTAAAACCAAAACCAATAAGAAAAGTAACTATAATCGTTGCAAGATGATAACCAAAATTTGCTGATAAAGTTTTAGCAAAACCAAATCTAGCTCCATTAGCTGCAAAGAACATGTTCCCAGGTCCTGGGCTAAAAGCTAGAGGAAATAAAAAAATTATTAAAGCTACTATTTCAATTAAAGTCATATTTTAATAAGTGATTATATTTATACTATTCTTTAATTTGTTCCTTTTTATTTTTTTTATACATTCTCATCCACTTTTCAAAGATCAAAATTGCGTCATCCATATCTTTAGTTTTGTTAGGATGATTTTTTGCTCTTCCGAGCATTGTTGCAATAACATTTACTTGATACTTGATTGATCTTTTTTTAATTGCTTTAACTGTATAAAGCGCCTTTTCTTTATTCTTAAAACCTAAGCCATGTAAAGTTGTCTCAGGTTTATAATCAGAAAATAATGAAAGATTTAAAGGTTTAAAACTTTTATCCTTAATCATTTTATTCATTGGCATTTTATCAACCAAGGTAAATATTTTTTTTAGATTTATAGTATCTAAGTTAGCTTTTTCAGTTCCATCAAAACCAATTAAACTCACACTAAAGTTTTTAGTTTTATCTAATTTTGTAACTAATTTAATAAATCGTTTGTGAAATTCTTTAATGTACTTTTGGTAAATATCTTTTGAACTTTTGTACTCTTGATTACTGTAGTTTGGAGTATTCAAAACTAACAATCTACATTTCCATATATATTTTTTAAAATTCATTGGTATATTAAGTATTTTAGTTAATAGGATATATGAAGGAAAAAGTTATTAAATCTCATTTAAAGAAAAAAGCACTATCTAAACTTGCTTTATCAATAAGCTTTTTCTTGGTTCTTTTAACTTCAACCGGATACATATTTAATTCTAAAGCAGCAATTTTTCTATTTTATATTTTTAGTTTTGCATTCATTTACAATTTATTAATCAATTTCTTATTAGAAAAATTTGATATCTGATAATGAGATAAATCAGTTAAGAAAAAAAATGAAAATAGGCTTTAGTGTAAAATTTAATAAAGCAAAATACCCTTCAAAGAAAAAATTAATTGGTAAATATTGCTTTTTAGAACCAGTTAACCCAAAAAAGCATGCTAAAGATTTGTATAAAAACTTTTCTTTAGACAAAAAAGGAATTGATTGGACTTATATGCCAACAGGACCCTATAAGACTTTTAGTTCTTTTAAGAAGTATTTAACTACTGACAAGTTATCAGGTAATCCATTTTTTTACTCAATTTATTCAAAAAGGCTTAAAACCTATTGTGGTTTAGCAAGTTATCTTAGAATTAAACCAGAAATAGGAACCATTGAAGTAGGTTGGATTACTTATGCTAAAAATCTTCAAAGAACAGTTGAAGCAACAGAGGCAATGTATCTTATGATGAAAAATGTTTTTGAGAATTTAGGTTACCGAAGATACGAGTGGAAATGTGATAGTTTAAATAAAAAATCGAATAAAGCTGCTTTAAGATTAGGTTTTAAATTTGAAGGTATATTTAGACAAGCAACAATTTATAAAAAAAGAAATAGAGACACTTCCTGGTATGCAATCATTGATAAAGATTGGAAAAAGATAAAAAAAGGTTATTTGAAATATTTATCAAGCAAAAATTTAGATAAGAATTTAAATCAAAAAAGAAGTCTTAAGTTAAATTAACCTCTATTACCAATGTTATTGGCGCGTATATGCGGTAATGGAATTGTCAGCCAATCAAAATTTGATGCATGACACGTCCTGGAAAAAGCGTAAAAAAGCCTGTCAGGATTAGAGCAAAAAAATAAGTAGCGATCATTACTTGTTTATGACGTTTAATATTTCCAACACGTACATAATAAATGCCAACACCTAGTATAAAAATTGTCCATAAACTCAATAAATGTATAGGACTATAATCTCCCCACATTTTTGTTTCGTGTATGAAAAAAGAAGTTATCGCTACAATCAGCATTAAGCCTACCCATATACGACCTAACAATTTATGAATTAGTCCACCTTTTTTCATAGAAAGTTGAATGCCACCTAAAATTATAGCAATCATTGCCATAATAGCATGGAGTGGTATAGGGTGTGCTTCATTGAATAATAAAGTCATGTTTAAATTTTATTACCATATATCATAAGCAAGTATACATAGTTAATCATGAATAAAATAAAATTAGTTGATTATGTAAAATGGATAGCAACTATCATTCAATTAATTGGTTACGGGATGACTGGTTTAAATATGACTCCCTATAATGTTTATTTATTTTTTTTAGGGATTTTTCTTTGGTTTGCAGTTGGAGTTATGTGGAAAGATAAAGCAATAATGGTCGTACACGTAGGTGCTTTTATCTCATTACTCGTTGGATATTTAAACGCATAAGTATTTTATTTTCTTCTCAAAACTTCTTTCTTCAATGCCTCATTCACTTGATTGTAAGCAGGTTCCACCCAAGAGCTATCCCAAAAGTTTACATAAAATCCTGTATACTCCTCTTTTTGAATAACCTTTGTACCTTCTTCTACCTTTTCTAGAATATAGTGATGGTCAAAAGTTATAATACCTCTGTAACCACCAAATTGATTAAGATGAAAAGGTGGCTCAAACTTAACTACCTTTGATTTGATTTTGGTTGGCTTCTTTCCTTTTTCAACCACGGTGTTCACAATCTTAGTACCTATAGCATAATCACCAACTGCATTAACAATTACAGGGTTCCAATTTTTGTAATTTGATGGGTCTGTGATAACAGCCCATACTTCTTCTGGTTCGGCCTGTATTATAATTTCAGTGTATACTTTACTGTATCCTAATTTTTTTGAAAAATTATCCATTGAAGTACATCCTGTTAACATAAACAAAGATAGTAAGATAGATAAAGATAGAAAAAATTTACGTAACATAAACTGAATTAATTTTCTAATCTCTTTGAAACACCTTGTTCTTGTTGTTTGTTAAACTCATCATCATTTAAATTATACAATTCTTCTATTCTAAGGTTTTTAGTTTTAATTGTTGGAACATTATTATTTTTCATTCCAAGATGTCTTGCATAAACTGCTTGTTTTTTACTCGTTTGATGAGGTTGAAAATCTTTAATGTCTTCAATGGTTACCTTATCTCCTCTAACAAGATAACCACTTTCAACTGCTTCATTAAAAACTTTAACTCCTTTTTTTGTTCGCATCACTGCAGCGTTAAAACCTTCATCTTCTCCTTTTGGAGATCCACCCCTCCAAGTATCAAGTGCTGCAATATCAGAGCTCTCTCCTATTGCATCGGGACAAATTTTACATCTAAAGGGAACTTTCCAATTACTTTCATCACCCCAAAAAGAATTATAATCTTTATCAAACTCTTTTTGATCTTTTGTTTTGATATACATTCTTCCAGGATTACCAAATCCTCTATATCTAAACTCCTCTAACTCTTCTTCTTTAACATTAAAGCTATCAATAAACTCTTGTGATTTTGTAAGTTCTTGAAAGCCTCCACAAACAAGGGTGAATATATATTTACAATACTGATCAACCCTTTCATCTGATTTAGCAAGTAATCTAATAGCTCCTGCATCACAAGGTTTTCCAACAAATGCAAAGGTTTGTTTTTTATCTAAGGCTTTATGAAATTCACTTAAAGGTGAGGATGGACCGTATCTTGATCTACTTTCACAGTTAATTAAATCCTCTTTATTATAACTGTATTTTACAATGTTTCGCATAGGGTTATCTTTGTCCCCTGCGGTATGCATAATAAAATTAACTTTCTTTTGTTCTAGTAAATATAAAGACAAACCATTTAACAAACCTCCTGTTGAACTTTGAAATCTTATTTTTGGATCAGTAGACCATGAATAATATAAATCAAAATAATTTCCCCAAACCAAATCTTTATTAGATCCTTCATTTTCTTTATGATCTTCAGGTCCTTCAGCAATCACACCAGGACAAACTTTTTTAATTTCTTCTAAAGTTTCATTAGTGATTGGTGTTAATTCTTTAGGTTCTAAATTACCTTTGTCACTCATCTCCATCTCAATTGAGTTACCTGCAATACTTTTACAAAGTCCGCAGCCAATACAAAGGCCATTTTTTACAATATCATCTAAAGAATTAATTTTTGTCATTACTCTTTATAAGATGGGTCTTTAGCATCACATCTTCTAAGTAATGCTGGCCACTCATTTAAACCTGGTGAAAATAAATCATATTGCTTTTGAGATAATTTCCACATTTCTTCTGTTGCCCTTTCAAGAGGTAAACCTGAACCTGTTGCTTGTACTGCAACCTCACACATTCTAATCGCATAATACATGTTCATAAAAGCTTCCCCAGCTGTTGCACCAACAGTAAGAAGACCGTGGTTCTTCATAATCAAAACCTTATTGTCTCCCATGTTCTCAGCAATTCTAACTCTCTCATCTTTATTAATCGATAGCCCTTCCCACTCATGGTAACCAACTTTTCCATAAAGCATTGAACTATCTTGAACCAAATGAGGGATACCATCTTTCAATGCTGTTGCAGCCAAAGCTGAAGGAGGATGTGCATGAAAGACAAATTTTGCATTTGGATGATTTAAATGAATAGCACTATGAATAATAAAACCTGCAGTATTAGCTTTTTCAGGTCCTTCTAAAACTTTACCATGCTCATCTACTTTAATTAAGTTTGATGCTTTTACCTCTTCATACAACAAACCCATCTCATGCATAAAAAATGTATGATCCGTTCCTGGAGCTCTTGCTGTGATATGGTTCCAAACTGTATCATCCCAACCCATCATATTTGTTAATCTAAACATGGCAGCAAGATCTACTCTTACTTTCCAATCTGCTTCGCTTATATTGTTTTTCATCATCCCTCCTTTGAAAAAGTTAATTTATTATTTTGTTCTAAAAGTTTAATCACTTTTAAGTGATTAGAATTTGGTCCATATTTTTTAATTGCTTTGTTATAAATTTTAGAAGTTAAGTTCATTATTGGTAGTTTTAATTTTTGTAATTTAATAATCTCATTAGCAAGATTTAAATCTTTCATGGATAAACCTAAAAAGAATGATGGATCATAATCTCCATTAATCATGTTAGGTCCGTATCTTGTTGAAGTATAACCACCACTTGCACTTTTATCGATGATCTCTAACATTGTTTTTGGTTTAATCCCTGACTTTACTCCAAGCATCAAAGACTCTGAGAGTGATAAATAGTTTAAATAACAAAGGCTAACTTGTGCAATTTTAGCAGCATAACCAGCACCAGGTTTATTTAGATAATAGATGTTTTTACCTAATATATTAAAGACAAACTTAAGTTTACTAACTGTCTTTTTGTTACCTCCAATAAATATTGATAAATCTCCTGATTGAGCTTTTAAATTTCCACCTGATATCGTTGCATCAACAAATTGATTTATTTTTTTACTTAACTTTTTTTTTAAAAGATTAAAGCAAGTTAAGGAATTGGTAGAACAATCAATCCAAATTTTATTTTTACCTAATTGATCGATGATTTTACCTTTACCAATTGATAATGCTTTAATTTGTTTTGGTCCCGGTACGCAGCTAATAATTACATCAGAAAAATTAATTAATTCATCTAATGAGCTTGTTGCTTTTGCTTTTTTTGATTTAAATTGTTTTAAAGATTTAGCGCTTACATCGTAACCCAATAAATCTATTTTTTTAGATTTATGCAAGTTTAATGCCATTGGCATACCCATATTTCCTAAACCAATAAAACCTATTTTCATATCAATCCATTAAACCATCTACTTCAACATTATTTCGTTCATAATGAATTGGAAGTGCTTTACCGTAAACTTGTTTAGAGTGTTCAGGTTTATTTACCCTGTAACTATCTTTTACATATGTTGGTAATGCAATGTAACGAGAAGTATTTCCTTCTATTTTTGTTACTCTATGCATAGAAAATCTTCCTTTAAATATTTGAAGATCCCCTGGTTGAAGATCTAATGATTTAACTTTGTCTCTTGAACCTCTAAGTACTTTTGTAACTTCATCAAAGTTTTCATTTTCAGTGCTTCTTAAATCAGGTGAATATTCAAACAATCCACCCTTTTCAGCTTTTTGAACTAAAATACTTAAAGTAAATTCATTTCCATCAAAGTGCCAAGGAAAGTAATGATCTTTATGCATGATACTGTATGGATTTTTTCCTAAAGGATCTGACCATCGATAAAGAGGAAAAACTCCTAAACTATCTGAAATAAATTTTAACATTTCTTCAGACTCGTAAATTTTATTTAAATCAGATTGTTCCTCTAAATCATCCGAATTAATGTATCCACTTTCTCTAAATGAAAATACTCTCTTTGGATGATCTTTTGATAAATTTTCATCATCTTTTGAAAAGTAAGGGTTGTGATGATCTTTGGTCCAATGAGTTTTAGGAAGATTTCTTTCAACTTCTTCCTTCATTCTTTTCAAAGACTCGCTAAGAACAAAGTTTGGCAGTACACAGCATCCATCTTTATCTAGTAGCTCTCTATTTTTAGAAATTAAATCTTGGTACTCTTTTGATCCTGTTTGATCAATTGGGTAATTTTTTAAGTTAACAATGTTTTTTATTTCCATAATTCTCCTTTAATTAAAATTAATTTTTTAAAAAAAGAAGTGATTACAATTTCGTGGGCGTTGAAGAATTTATATGATTTTTACAGTCTACTTTTTGAAGTAATAAATTAAATAAATTAGATGATAACTTTGAACTCAAGCCAACTCTAGCCAGTCTATGACAATGAGTAAAAAGATTAAGATTCATAATAAAATCGTATTATATTTTTGTCCTTAGGTAAAGATAATTTGATCTAACTATTTTTGATTAAAAAAATAAAGATAATTAAATCTAAAAAGAATAACTGGTGTAAAATTTAATATTACTCTCATCCTTAAAAGAAGATTGATGATTGTCATCTTCAAGATTTAAAGGGTGGTAAATATCAATCCCAGCTCTAAGAGATGAAAAAAATCTACTTTCATAATTAAAAGTTAAAGCACGTGTATTTTTATCTAAATCATTTTGAATAGAGACAAAATACTGAGTGTCTTCAATATCATTAAGTACAAGTCTAGCACCTAAAAATAGATCGTTTTGATAACCATGGTGAGATTTTGTGCTACGAGTATCGTAAGAATATTCAATTATATTTGCTAAATCCCAACTCTTTTCTAAAATTCCATAATTGTTGTGCTCAATACCAAGGATCAAATTAGTATAATCCTCTATATTACCGTTATAATCATATTGGTTTTCACGATAAACCACTTCACTCTTATACAAAGTATCTCCTTTTGTAGCCTGAAGATCTAAACCTAATTGTGTAATTTCAGAATATTTTGGAACAAATTTACCTGAATTTAAAACTAACGCAGGGTCTTTTGTATTTCCTTCATAAAATGAAAGTCCGTAATCATATTCATTAATATATCCTGACCAACGTACTGCCATTCCTATATTATCTTTACTTCCTCCATCAGCATAGGTATTGGTGGTATCAACATCGAGCGCTAATTGAGGTCTTACTTTAGAAGTGGGGTATGTATTAGTTGCTGCTGGCAATATAAAAAAATTTAATTCACTAGACTCGAAGTATCTTTTAACATTTACCATCGTTTGACCTTTTTTTTCACCTTGAGCCAAACCATTTGAAAAGTTTTTTGAATTAATGATATCTACGGGGTTATAAAATTCATTCTTACCCCAAAAAATTATGTTATTACCAACTAAATAACTTAAATCATTATTAGCGTATTCTAAATAAGCTTCATTAAAATCAATATCTTGAGCTGCTTCAGGATCTGATATTGCAGAATTTATTTTTAATTTTCCAGATAAATTATTGTTTTCAAAAAAGAAGTTGTACTTGAGTGATGATGAATTCAGAGTATTTTTTCGATCATCACCTTCTACATCATCAAAAAATACAGATGAACTTACTTCTACCTCTCCGTACTGCTCCGTATATGTTTCTGCTAAGGAGCTAGTATTAATAAGTATAAATAAAATAATTAAAAATCTAATAATCATCTAGCCATTTTGGCTAACTTCTCAGGTTTAAAATCATTCAAAGATAAATTAGTTTGAAATTGATAATTTTCCCAAGCAATTACTGTCGATTTTCCTGTTTGAAGATTAGTCATTTCTAATGTGTCTGCTCTCCAAAATTTATCTAAATATTTTTGATAACCTTTGAAATGTAGTTCTTTTTCTAAATCACCTCTTCGGTTATAAAACTTAACTGATTGATATAAAAATTCATCAGTATCAACATAAATTACTCTTTTAGAATAACCTGATTTTTTGTTTTTAGGAGTTGCTTCAATCAAGTGACATGTAAGAGAAGTTTCAATTAAGCACGGTCCATCTTCGATCCAAGTAAAAGTATAATCTTCTGGTTCATCAGTTGATAAATCCTCATAAGAAAACTCTGAGGAAACAAATTTACCAGTACGATTAGAAGAAGAAATTCTTTTTACCCTTTTAAGAGCTGGAAGATATAACCATTGATCATCATCTTGAGGCTCTATTTTGGCATGAGTTAAAAGCGATGTGCCTTTTACATCTCTTGGCTCTGTAAAAACTATAATACTTTTATCTCCAAGTGTATCATCTAATTCTTCAAAAATTAGGTTTTTAAATTTTCTAACACTTTCATTTCCAGACTTATCTTTTAAAACCATCTGTCCCTCTACAGTGCTGTCGATAAAACCATTGTCTAAGGCAATACTTTTTTCAATAATCTCTAAACCTTTTTCTTCATTGGTTTGAGCTGATAACGATGTACACCAAATGGTTAGGGTTATAAAAATTGATATTAAATATTTCATATTGATGCTTTCCTTTTTTGTTTAAAATTATCAATCAAAATTAATATTGGTGGTAAAAGTAAATAATCAACAACTAAAGCAAAAACAACAGTGATTGCAGTAAGCTGGGCCATATCTTTATTTACTGTAAATCCTGATTGAGCCAAAACACAGAAACCTAAAAATAAACCGATTGTTGTTGTTGTAAGTGCCATCCCTACTTTTTGAAATGCTTCTCGAACACTATCCTCTGGTGACTTACCTTTTTTTCTAGCCTTAGCATATTTCAGCATAAAATGAACCGAGTCATCGACAACTATTCCTAATGTCATTGCAACTACAATAGAGACAGCTAAAGTTACACTTCCTGTGTAGTATCCCCACAACCCAAACGCCATTGCAGCAGGTAACAAGTTAGGAATTAAACTCATTAGTCCATATTTAATATTTCTAATTACAATTAAGATAATAAATGAAATACCAATGAGGGCAAAACCTGTTCCTTTCAGCATAGCTGGAACATCTCTTGATGAAATTTGTGAAAAGACTTGAGAAGGTCCAGTTGATTTTGTCATTAATTCAGGCGCGTTGTCTTTAAACCATTCTTGAATTTGTTTATCTAAATTTAAAAATTCTTTAGTGGTGGCATTAGCAACATTTGCTGTTACACGAAGAGCAGATTTATTAACATTAATTTGATCAGTTAAATCTAACCCATAACCAAGTGATAATTCATAAAGAAACAGATATTGAGCTGCTTCGAGTTCAGTAGTTGGAATTTTATAAAACGATTGATTGTCGTTGTTAAAGTTTTGGTTCAATCTTTTTACGACATCTGTGTAAGACCTTACACTCGTTACCTTTGGTTGGTTTCTCATAAAATTAACAAGATCATCAACCTTTTGCAGGTATTCAGGATCATTTATACCGTTTTCAACTCCTGAATTAATAGAATATTCAAGTGCATTGAGACCTCCAAAATTTTCCTCATAATAATCAATTGATTGTCTTAATTCATATTTCTTATCGAAATATCTTAAAAAATCGTCTTCCAATGAAATTTTAGTAATTCCATAAACTAAAACAACTACAAGTGCAGCAGTTGAAATCAAAAGAAAATTTTTCCATTTTATTACAAACTCTGCCAGTCCTGACATTCCTTTATCCATTGAGGCTTGCGAACTTATTTTTTTCATAGGTAACAAACTGATCAGTGCGGGCAGCATTGTTAATGTGTAAAAAAGAGCTGCAATCACACCAACAAAGACAATATTTCCAAGCTGTCTAAAGGGAGGAGAAATAGAAAAATTTAAAGAAAGAAATCCTACAGCTGTTGTAAGACAAGCAACAGTAATTGCAGGACCATGATCAATAATTGCTGTTCTAACCCACTCGTTTCGATCTGAAGTAATAGTCATTGTCTGACGAACTGAAGATAAGATGTGAACTGTACTAGCCACAGTTAAAATCATCACCATAAGTGGAGCAACAACAGTTGCATTATTGATATTGGTTCCAGACCAACCTAGTGCACCTAAGGAAGATCCAGCACAAAGGATGATGATAATAAATATTAAACCAACCCCAAAAACACTTCTTAAAATTATTGCAACTGAGATTAATATGACCACAACCATCAGAGGTGTAAGAGTAGCTGAATCGTCTTGTCCTGACTCGCTGTATTGATTGTTTAATGGTACAAAACCAGCCAACCTAACTTTGATATTGGGATTACTTGCCTCAAATTTCTCTTTTAGCTTTTCAGCCTCACCCATAACAAACGGTACTTCTACAATGGCATTCTTTCCAGGAAGTCTGAACAATACATTTACCTGAGAAATAGAGTTGTCATTGTTAATGAAAGTATTTTTAAGTTCAATTCGAGAGTTTGCTACTTCTTGGGCTTTTGCAACATCTTCAGGAGAAATATTATTTATGTCAGTGATTAAATCTTCTACAACAAGACTGTCTTCTTCAGCATAACTATTTTGATAATTAGTTAAAGAGTTTACAGTTCTTACATAAGGAAGGAGCCAAGATTCTTCTGTTAATTGACCAATTGCTTTTAATGTTTCTGCAGTAAAAATATTTTTATCTTTTGGGGATATGATAAAAATAAGGTTGTCATCTTTTGAATACGCTGCTTCAAATTTATCTAAAGCAATCCGATCTGGATTATTTTTGTCAAAAAAAACTCTAGCGTCAGTATCGAAATTAAGATTTGGTGCTCCTGCCATAAGTCCTAGTGCAACCAAGAAACCAAAAACAATAACTGTTATTCTTCTCTTAAGAACAAAATCTGCAAGGGCTGAAAAAAAGTTCATATGTTTAATTAAATCACGCATATTACATTAATATTAAATAACACAAGTTTTATTTCTTAAATCTTGTTAATTAAATTGCACTTTTAAAAGATTATCGTCTACCTTTTGCACTTGCGTGCTTTTCTAAGATTTTTTTGGCATTGAACTTTGCCTCTTCTGTTTTTTTAACCATCCAAATCTTATCTCTTGCAATCTTTGATGAAGAATGGTGATCAACAATTGGATTTGGATAATGTTTACCTATTTCAATTCCTAGACCCTTTTGATCTATGTATGTAAGTTTCCAAGGCTCATGGACTAATTTATTAGGTATTTCTTTTAATTCTGGCACCCATTTTTTAATAAATTCACCTTCTGGATCCTGATCTGTTGATTGTTTAATGGGGTTATAAATTCTAATAGTATTGATACCCGTTGTGCCTGATTGCATTTGAAACTGGGAATAATGAATTCCGGGTTCATAATCAGTAAACAATCTTGCTAAATGTTTGCTAGTTTTTCTCCAATCAAGCCAAAGTTGGTATGATGCAAAGGATACAAGCATGGCTCTCATTCTAAAATTAATCCATCCATTTGATTTTAAATATCTCATACAAGCATCTACAAAAGGATAACCAGTCAAACCATCCTTCCAGGCTTGATGATACTGTTCATTAAAATCATTTTCTCTAATACCATCATAAGCTCTATTCATATTTTGATATTCAATTTCAGGCTCATCATAAAGTTTTTGAATAAAATGACAGTGCCAAGCAAGTCTACTTCTAAAAGATCTTAAAGATTTAACTTTATTAAAAGACATATTGATTTGTTTAGCATTATCAATTGCATGATTAATTTCTCTTAATGAAATAGTGCCATAAGTAATGTGAGGACTTAATCTTGAACAAGCAACTTCACCTGTAATTGGTGAAGACATTTCTTTTTGATAATTTTCAGATCTTTGTTCTAAAAAACTATTTAAGAGTGAAAGCGCTTGAGTTCTTCCACCTTTTTGAATATTTGAACCATCAATTTGGTTTGTTTTGACCTCAATAGATGATGTTTCTGTGGTTAAAAATTTACAATTAGCTTTAATAGTTTGTGGTCCGTTATCTATAAATTTATTCCACTGATTAGCCCAATAATTTCTTTTTCTATTTTCAAGTTGAATTCCAAATTGTTGTAATTGATGCCAATTAACTCCTTTTTCAACAAAGAGCTCAGAGCATTTTTGATCTAAATCTAGTGTGTATTTATTTCTAAATATTTGGTTGGTAAAAATATCTGTAATTTTAAATTGGTTAATTAATTTATTTAAAATTTCAATTGTATTTCCATAAAATATAGAAATTTTAGAATTATATTTGCTTATCAGTTCATTATTTAATTCTTCTAAACTTTCTTTAGTAAAATTTAAATGAAACGAACTAGATGTTTCTAATTTCCAATAATCTTCATCATAAATAAAAATTGGTAAGACTTCTCCATCATTACAAGCTTTGTTGAAAGCTTCATTGTCTTCAATTCTTAAATCGTGTCTAAACCAAAGTATTTTTTTCATATTAAATATAAAAACTCAATTAAACCAATTGTTAGTGATCTTGAATATTAATTAATTTTATCTAAAGTTTCTTTTAACTTGTCTTTAACTTTATTAAGAGGATCTTTCTTAGCAGTTTTTACTTTACTTGGTTTTGAGCATTTTTGCTCTATTGTCCATTTTGCTACTACTTGATCATTCAATTTATAAATTTTTTCAACTTGCTTCTCGAGTTCAGGGGTATTTTTTTTTGCTAATAACTTTTTAGTATCTTTTTGTAGTTTAATCCAAGTTGGATCTTTATCTAAACCTTCTTCACTCAGTGCCATTAAGATAATTTCTTTGGTATCCTTGTTTGTGCTTGCGCCTACTTCATAAATATTATTTTTAATTTTCATTTGGGATCGATTAATAAATACCTCATCATTTTTGACTCCAAAACTTTTACTATCCCATTTATTTGAAGTGTATTTAACATTAGAATTATTTATTTTTGCAAGAGCGATCATCTTTTTTTCGTTGTTTATATACCAAACAGAAGTTTTAACACTTTTGTTGCCCCCACCTAATTCCTCTGAATACTTACAATTTAATTTATAAATTTCAGCGTACGAATTTGTTGAGATAAAAAAAATAATAACAAATAACGATTTTAATAATTTCATTATTTTATTTTAAAGAGCCCTCTAGAACATATTTTAGAATTCTGACAACTTGTTTTTGATCTGAAGCAACTGCTGAAGCTGCAGCATCTACCTCTTTAAGAGCATGTTGATGGTCGTCACTATGAATAACTATAATTGATTTGTTTAATGCAGATGCATATCCAGCATCAAATGCTGCATTCCATTGTTTGTATTTTTCACCAAATTTAACAATGATGACATCACAATCTTTGATGGATTTTTTTGTTCTAATTGAATTGATATTAGCCCCTTTTCGATCTTTCCAAAAATTTTTCTCTTCAGGACCTAAAATTTCAACACCACAATCATCTGAGGATGCGTGATCGGTAACTGGAGATGAAAACTGAATGTCTAAATTTTGTTTTTTACATTCATCAATAATTTCATCACGCCAATTTGTGTGAATTTCTCCTGCTAAATATACTTTCAACATATGCTCTTTATATATATAGTAACTAGTATCCTAAATTTCTATCTATTTGATTAGTTAATTCTTTATTATCTGTGAATAATTTTAAATTTTTAAAGAAAATTTTAAGAACCATTTCAATATAATTGCCCTCACTATCAGATGAAATATGAGGAGTAATAATTAAATTTGGAGTATCCCAAAGGTTTGATGCTTTTGGAATAGGTTCTTGTGAAAACACATCTAAAATCGCTCCAGCAATTTCATTGTTTTGAAGTTTAATTCTTAAAGCTTCGTAATCTAAAACAGATTGCCTTCCAATGTTTACAATCCCACAAGTAGATTTTAATTTATCTAATCTTGATTTATTAATTAATCCTTTAGTCTCCTCTGTTTCTGGAACTGCTAGATATAAAAAATCAGCATCAGGCAAGACATCATCAATTTTATCAAATGTAATAACTTTAGAGCACCCCTCAACATCTTTTCCTTTTCTATTTATACCAATAACGTCTGCTCCAAGTTTGCTGATATGTTTAATCATTGAACCACCTAAAGAACCAGTTCCAACAACAACTACTTTTCTACCTTCTATTGGTTTTCCAAGTAAAGATACGAACTCTTTATTTTTTTGGTTGGTTACAATTCTAGTCATGTGATTTTGGAGCATTAAAATACTCATCAACCCAAACTCACCTGCTTTTTTTGCATGAACTCCACTACTATTTGTTAAAACTAAATCTTCGCTCATCCAATCAAATGGAGATAAATGATTAACTCCAGCAGAAATCACATGGATCCATTTAAGATTAGGTGCAATTTGTTTTAAATCTTGTGTTGGAAATTGCCAGCCAAGTAAAATGTCAGCTGATTGCATCGACGAGACAAAATTATCATCATCCCAATCAATTACATATTCAACTTTATCCCTTAACTCAGGATATTGGTCAAAACCCTTTTCAATTTCTTCCTTGGTTATTGTATTATTTTTCTCACCTTCAGCATCACAAGGCAAAAATCCCTCTTTCCAATGATTGTTTCTAATATGAATTTTAATTTTTGAACTCACCTTAAATTTATTTATTAAAGATTTTTAAATTAACACCATAGTCTACTGCCAAGCTGTATTTAGGATCATTTTTGTTATCAACAATTAACTGACCAGTTTTGCTTAATAATTTATGACAATCTTGAGAAAGATGTCTAAGTTTAATTTTTTTTCCAAAACTATCATACTTTTGAGCAACATCTTCAATTGCCTTTAAAGCAGATTGATCAATTACTCTTGATTTTGCAAAATCAATTATCACTACTTTTGGATCTTTAGATGGGTCAAACAATTCTAAAAAACTATTTGCTGAACTAAAAAACAAAGGCCCTTCTATTTCATAAACTTTTGCCCCTTTATCAGATTTTGAAGGTCTTTCTATTGCTCTAATTCTTGATGCAGTTTTCCATGCATAAACTAAGGCTGAAACAATTACCCCAACAATTACAGCTACAGCTAAATCTTCTAATACAGTCACTATGGTAACTAATACTGTAACAAAAGCATCTGTTCTTGGAACCACCATTAAAAATTTGATTGAACTCCAAGCAAAAGTTCCAATTACAACAATAAACATCACTCCAACTAGTGCAGCAATTGGGATCATTTCTATGTATTTTGAAGTATACAAAATAAACATCAGCAAAAACAAAGCAGCAGCAATTCCAGCTATACGGGTCCTACCACCAGATCGAACATTGATCATTGACTGACCAATCATTGCACATCCACCCATACCACCAAAAAAACCTGTAACAGAATTTGCAAGCCCTTGTGCTAAACATTCTTGACTTGCTCCACCTCTCTTATTTGTAATCTCTCCAACTAAATTCAAAGTTAATAAACTCTCAATCAATCCAATGGTTGCGAGTATAAATGCATAAGGAAAAATTATTTTTAGAGTTTCAAAATTGTAGGGAATACTTGGGATAGAAAACTCTGGCAAACCTCCTTTAACACTCGCTAAATCACCAACACTTGGAATATCTATGTTAAGAGCAGTTACTAAAATAGTTGTAAATAAAATTGCAGCCAATGTGGATGGAACAATTTTTGTAAGTTTTGGTAAAAACCAAATTATGAACATCGTTAATAAAACAAATACAATAGAGTAAATTAAAACATCTCCTGAAATCCAAACCATATTTCCAGTTTCATCAGCAATCTTAAACTGACTTAACTGTGAAATTCCTATGACGATTGCAAGACCATTAACAAAGCCAAGCATGACAGACTCGGGAACCATTCTAATAAATTTTCCAAGTTTCAATGCTCCAGCTATTAATTGTAGAACACCCATTAAAACCACTGTTGCAAATAAGTATTCAGCTCCATGATCCATCACCAATGAAACCATTACAACTGCAAGGGCACCAGTTGCACCAGAGATCATACCAGGTCTACCTCCAAATACAGCTGTGATTAATCCAACAATAAATGCTGCATACAAACCAGATAATGGTGCAACACCTGCAACAAAAGCAAAGGCAATAGCCTCAGGAACTAAAGCTAAAGCAACTGTTAAACCGGATAAAATTTCAACTTTAAATAAAGAAAAACTCAACCCTTTATTGAGATTATTACTTGGCAAATTAAAATTAAGAGAATTTGCAAGATGCAACATTGCTTTTTGTGGTGAGATATTTTTTTTCATAAACTTGAGATTTACTTTATCTTTAATTACATTTAATAAAAAATACTTTATTATAAAAAAATTAAATTATGCCTTCATTTGATGTCATCAGTAAAATTAATTATCAAGAATTTGATAATGCTTTAGCAAATTGCTTAAGAGAAATTAGCAATCGATACGATTTTAAAGGACTACACATTACTATAGAGCGAAAAGATAAATCAGTTACCACTAACGCTCCTGATGAATTAAAATTAAAGCAAGTTAATGAATTATTACAAACTCATTTGGTAAGAAGAAAAGTAGATCCAAGAGTTTTAGAAGTAAAAAGTTCAGAGGGTGCTTCAGGTGGTGCTATAAGACAAGTAAGTGAACTTAAAGAAGGTATTAGCCAAGAAAATGCAAAAAAAGTTATAGCCGATATTAAAAAACTTAAACTTAAAATTCAGGTTAAAATTCAAGGTGATGAATTAAGAGTTGATGGTAAAAAAAGAGATGATCTTCAAGAAGCTATAGCAGCAATTAAAGCTATTGATATTGGGCTTCCTATAGATTTCGTAAATTTCAGAGATTAAAGATCAATAGTAAAAGCTTTCTCAAATCTTTCTAAAGCTAATTCTGGATTGTTAGAGGCAAAAGATTCCAAACCAACTGGTCCTCTATAATTCATATCATAAAGTGATTTTGCAATTAATTTATAATTCATCTCACCAGTTTCTGGCTCACACCTTCCTGGATTATCTGCAACTTGAACTTCACCAATGTAATCTAGACATTTCTTACACCACCTGATCACATCTCCTTCACCTATTTGTGTGTGATATAAATCAAGATTTATTTTCAATTGAGGCCTATTTATTTTTGATACTAATTCATAAACATCAGCGGTAGAATTAAATGGACAACCTGGGTGATCTAAAAGGTTTAAATTTTCTAGAGTAAAAACAACACCTTCTTTTTCTGCAATGTCACAAACTCTATTTAAAGTATCATTAGCTTTAATCCACATTTCCTTAGATGGATTATTATTTTGCTTTATTGGAATTCCTCCTTCGCCTAGTCCCGTACCATGTAAATTTAATCTAGATACATTTAATCTTTTTCCAACAACAATTGTTTCTTTTATAGATTTAATTAATTCATCAGCACCCTTTTCATCAGCTAAGGATCCAACTAAATATCCATTCATAATGGTATAGTTGGCTTTTATTTTTTCTAATTGATCAACATCATGATCAATCCAATTCCAAATACCTACGCCAAACCCCATTTCAGTTAAACGACTTACTCTCCAATCAAAAGGCTTATCGGTCCATAACATTTCTGCACATGCAGCAAGAGGAAATTTGTAGATCATATTTTTAATTTATCATTAATACCTGAAAGATATTTAAGCAATTAAAGAATTACTTGTATATAAGTCTAAAAGATATATGCATTGTTTTTAAGTACTAATATATATTTATCTTTCCCAACATAATGAACTTCTCTGATCTAAATATTGAAAATAAATTAAAAAGATCAATTGAATTAGCTGAATTTAAAACTCCAACGCCTATTCAAAGTCAATCAATACCAATTAGTTTAGAAGGAAAAGATGTTTTAGGAACTGCTCAAACAGGTACGGGTAAAACATTAGCATTTACAATTCCAATGCTGAATAAGCTTTTAAAAGATAAGCAAGCAATGGCGTTAATAATTTGTCCAACAAGAGAACTTGCAACACAGGTGATGGAAACTGTTCTAAAACTAAATATTAGAGAGATCGGAATTGGTAATGCTCTTTTAATTGGTGGTGAGAGTATGCAAAAACAACTCAGACAGCTAAAAAAGGGAGCAAGAATTATAGTTGGAACCCCTGGAAGAATTAACGATCACATAGAACGAAAAAGTTTGAACTTATCTAGAGTTAATTACTTGGTTCTTGATGAAACAGATCGAATGTTGGATATGGGATTTACTCCTCAAATAGAAATAATTTTAAAATTTATTCCAAAAGATCATCAAACATTATTGTTTTCTGCAACTTTACCTGAAAACATTTTAAAAATTTCTCAAAAGTATCTTAATAATCCCGAAAGAGTATCTGTAGGATCTTTATCAACTCCAATTGAAAAAATTAAACAAGAAACTTTTGAAATCACAGCTGACAAAAAATATCATGAATTGATTAATCAATTAGTTGAAAGAAGTGGATCTATTTTAGTTTTTGTTAAAACTAAACATGGTGCTGATAAAATTGTAAAAAGATTAAAATATGACGGCCATAAAGCTGATGCCATTCATGGAAATCTTAGACAAAGTAAAAGAGATAGAGTTATTAGAGGATTTAGAAATGGTAATAGCAGGATTTTAATTGCAACAGATGTTGCAGCAAGAGGATTAGATATTCCAGTTATAAAACACGTTATCAATTACGATCTTCCACAAGTTCCGGAAGATTATATTCACCGAATAGGTAGAACAGGCAGAGCTGGAAAAGATGGTTCAGCTTTAACTTTTTTAACTAATAGTGATCGAAATATGTGGAGATCTATACAAAAGTTAATAGATCCAAATTTTAAAACTTTTCAAGAAATTGAAAAAAATAGATCTAAAAAAAATAAAAAAGATAAGAAATCATTTAATAAAAAGAAAAAATTCAGAGATAAAACAAATTCTAAATTTAAGAAAAATAAAAGATTTAACAAAAAAGAAAATAACCAAAGATCAAAATTTAAAGATAAAAAGAAATCTTTTAAAAAAGATCATAAAAAATCTAAATTTAAGAACAAAGAAACAACAGCTGGATATACAAATAATCCTAAATATTTTAGTAAAAAACAAGATAATCCAATGGAAAATGAAAACTTTAAACAAAAATCTTTTAAGAAAAGAAATAAATTTAAAAATCGTAAGAGACCAAAAAATTTTTCATTCAAAAAGCACAAACGTAAATAAAATTAAAATAAATTAATTAAATATTTGTGTAAAAAATATCCTATTATAAGCAAAGATATTCCTATTAAATAAATTAACCAAAAATTCATTCCTAATGGTTTTGCAAAAAAGAATGGTAGAAAAAACAAGTAACTAACTGGAACTGCAATTAAAATACTTTTGGTAAATGTTACTGTTTTTTCAACATCTTGATGCTCATAATAAGAAAATATAATTGCAATCAAGGATGCAATTGGCAGAGCAATGATAAACCCAGATAATTTTGGGTATTGTCCGGATAACCAACTAGCAAAAGAAATTATTATTCCTGCAATTAAAACTTTTACAAAGAAAAACATGTTTTTATTATTAAACTTTTTGAATTAAAGATGCAGTATTATTCGTAGGTTTATTTACATCTTTGGATACTTCATGAAAAATAAGATTGGGTGATTTACGTTCATTTAGAAACGCTGATCCTTGTAATTCTAAATTAAGATATCTATTAACATCTGCTTGATAAAGAATAACTGGTTGTCGGTGATGAATTTCCTTAATATTTTCTTTTGCTTCTTCTGTAATTAAACAAAACTGATCATCTTCAAATATTCCAGCAAAATAGATTGTATTGGTGTCTTCACGAGTAAAGTAATGAGGAGTTTTTTCTTTCTCTTCCCTCTTCCATTCATAAAATCCATCCGCAACCGCAACACATCGATTATTTTTAATCAATTTTTTAAATGAAACCTTTTCATCTATGGTCTCAAGTCTTGCATTAATCAGAGCTTTAAAATCTTTGTCTTTTGCCCAGCTTGGAACCAAACCCCATTTCAAAGCTTCTAAGGTATTTCCATTTTTATATTTTTTTATAACTGGAAGTTTTTGATAAGGATGAGCATTATAGTTTTCATTATCCTCAACTTGAATTGCAGATTTAACTAGACTACTAGTTTTAGTAACTGGATTTTTAACAACGTATCTTCCACACATTTTAAATTGTTTGTTCTTTCATCAAATCTTCAATTTGTTTTATCATGATTTCTGGAGATCGCATGGACGGATAAATCTCTTGAGCTTGTTTGTAGCTTCTAATTGCTTTTTCAAAATTTTTTAACTGAATGTTTACTAAACCCTGCCCTGCTAAGGCACCAAAATGTCTTGGTTCTAATTCTAAAACTTTATCAATATCATCTTGTGATTTTTGATATTCTCCTAACATATAAAGAACAGTTGCTCTCTTATTCCAAGCTTCAGCCCAATTCTCATCAAGGTTTATTACTTCTGTAAATATTTCCCTTGCTTTTTTTGGCTGTTGGTTTCTAACAAACATTGAACCTTCCTCTAAACGAGCAGTCAGCTTTTCATCAGTTGGATGAGTGCTCCATAAAGACCAAATTTCCTGTTCAACAATAGATGCTACTTTTGCTTTATTAACTTTGAGCTCATTAAATAATTGATTTAGCCTTATGTCTCGATCATTTGCAAAAGATTGCAATTGTGAAAGTATTAAAATTAAAATTACTATAAATGACTTTTTCATAATCAAATATTAACAAATATGAATAATAGAGTCTTTATTCTTAAAACAATTTGATCATATTTTTACAACTTCAAAATGAATTTATAAATTTATTAAGATGAAAATTCTTAAGGTTTGTAACAATTTGTTGTTTCTTTTTTTATATTATAAATACAAGTAATTAACTTAGGTTCAAATTGCATTTTTGACGAACCATTATTTTTAAGATTATACAATATTTTTTGATCATTTATTAAAATTGTACTCTCTAAATTATATCCATTTGATAGATAATGATTTACTGTTCTAAGATTTCCAAGAGAGTCGGCAATAGCTGAAGAAAAAATAAAATTTAAACAAAACAATGTAATTAGTACTTTTTTCATGAAACGATTATTTCACTTTAAATTATTATATGGAAAAAAAAATATTTATTTATCAAAAAATCTCTTTATTGCTTAATAGATTTAAATATTTTGTTTATTTTTTAGTAATTATTAGGACTACAGAAGATCAATGAATTTTTTAAAAAATTTGATTAAAGGTGACTACGGACTTGGCAAAACATTCTGGGTTTATGGAACTCTATACCAGTTAATATTTAGCTTAATAATTTTTATAACATTTTTTTTTGCTTTAGATTCAATTGACAAGTCTCTTATAAATTATAGTCAAAATCCTGAGTTAATTATTAAACAAATTTTTTCAAATATTAGTAATTTTTATGCAACAATAATCGTAATAGAGTTAGCAATACTATTGATTTATACATTGATAATTACTATTGCGATGTGGAGAAGTGCAAGTAATAATGAAAATTGGTTTTGGCCAAGAGTTGTAAAAGTTTCTATAGCTCTTTCTATAGTCTATTATTTATACAAATTGATAATATTGTTAGAATTATTTGGTTAAAAACCATCAAGTGTTTTGATTTTTATTCTTACAGTTATAAAATAAGATTTCTTTTTCCTTCTCTTTTTCTTTTTGATTAATATTTGTTGTTATCTCATGAATAAGCTCTCCTGTTTTAAAAGTTAAAACAGCTGATTCTGAATAATTTTTATTTCTATCAAGAGCTTGAATTAAAACGACATCTTTATTAGAAATTTTTACGTCTAATTCAATTTTATCAATAAAATTAGATAAATTTTTGATGTTTAATACATTTGGTGATTTAGACTCTATTATTAATTTTTTAATATCATCTCTCTTAATTTGATCTTTTGTAAACGTTTCAAAGTTATGATCTGGATTTTTTAAAATCACTTTTTCAAATGCACATGTAAGATTTAAATTTTTATCTATTGTGATGTTTGTGTTCTGTGCTTTGGCAAAACTATAAGATATTAAAAAAATAAATAATGCTAAATATAATTTCATTAAAATATATTAATAATTAGCATCTGTATCAATACTGTCACTTCCAGTATGCCAATCACCATGTGCACTTTGACTCCATCCACAATCAGATTTAGCATCATCCACGCTATCCGCAAAATATGATCCACCAATTGATTTATGAGAATAATCTCCAGTATCCCTATGAATAATTACTCTAAATCTTGCCTTAGACATTGGGCAACCACCGCCTGATCCATAACCACCAGTAGATTTATAACAAAACATTTGAATTTGACCTCTTTTATGGTTTCCCCAAGCTTCATTATCTATTGTAATACTTGTCTTCTCTGGTGCCCAAGGATTTTTAAATTTAGAGTTATCTGTTCCACCATCTAGGAAATAGTTTTTCATAGAAATTAAAAATTGTTTACAAGTTGTGTCGCCATCAATCATATCACCCGTCAACATGTTACTGTCATCATATTCTGGGGTAGCACTACCTAAATCATTTTGAACAATAATAGTTTCAGTTTCCATATACTTGCTAATGGTACTATAATTTTGCTCTAACACTTTTGTTCTAGTAGAATCTACATAGCTATCGTATCCAACAATTCCTACGCCCGCTAAAACTCCGATTATTGCAACAACAACTAAGAGCTCAACTAAAGAAAAACCATTTTGTTTATATTTCATAAATTTTTAATTATAGTTTTTTTTGATTTATTACAACATCAACTAATATCGCTATAAGTAAATTTAGCATTGTAATTCCACATATAATTATAAAGCTGAAAAAATAAATCCAAGCCCACCAGTAAACATCCTGCAATGGAAGCATTACTTGTTCCCAACTAGATAGAGTTAAAACCTGAAACAACGTAATCATAGCAACACCAACATCGCTCCATCTTTCAGGAATATCTGTGCTAAATAAAATTGAGCCTATAGTTGCGTATATATAAAGAATGATGAACAATAATAATCCAACGTAAAACACTCTTTTGACGGATGTAAGCAGTGCTTCAATGATTTTTTTTAATTCTGGAACAACTGAAATAATTCTCAATACTCTAAATACTCTTAATAACCTTAATAGTAAGAAACTAGAATTATTTGGTATTGGAATTAATGAAATTAAGACAATTAAAGTATCAAATACATTCCATCCACTTTTAAAAAACTGTAGTTTTTTGGGTTCTCCTACAAATCTAATTATAATTTCAATGACAAAAAATATAGTAATTGAATAATCTAAATAATTAATTGCTTGTCTGGTAAGATCACTTAATTCATAAGTGTTAACCCCAATTGTAATTGCATTTAAAATAATAATTGAAATAACAACAAATTGGAAAATTCTACTTTCTTTTAAATTGTATAAAAAATTATTCATTAATTATTGATATAAACCATTTGTTGAATTTGTCACATTTAATGATTAATAATAAATTTTAAATACCAATCATGATCAAAAAATTTATTCAATTCTTTTTTATATCTTTCTTTCTTCTTTCAAATTCAAATTTGTTAGCAGCTAGTAATGATGACTATAAAAAAAATCATGAAAAGATGACGAAAAAACATGGTCATGGACATGGACAAAATGGTCATGATGAAGTTAATATGCCAGGTCTTCAAGGTAAAGATACAACAGATATTGAAGTTAGTGATCTTAAAAATATTTTCCAAAACCATAAAGAAATAAAAAGAACTGTTACCAATATTCCTAATGGTATTAAAACTGAAACATATTCTGAAGACGAAAATGTAAGACAATCAATTGTTAACCATGTTTCAATGATGATCACAAGAATCCAAGAAGGAAAAAATCCTGAAGTTATTATTCAATCACCTACATTAGATGTTTTATTTAGATATCATGATAAAATTGAAACTGAAATTGAATTAACAGATACGGGAATTAGTGTTTTACAAACTTCAGAAGATCCAAAGGTAGTTGAGCTTCTACAAAAACATGCTGCAGAAATAAATGACATGGTTGAAAAAGGAATGCGTGCGGTGCACGAAAGAATGATGTCCTCTAAAAAAACTAATTAATTGTTTTTTCTATAAATTTTTTAAGAGTTTTACTAATTACAATAGTTCCTTCTTTGTTTGGGTGAATTCCATCTTGTTGATTTAAACTTGGATCAAGTGCAACTCCTTCAAGTAAAAATGGGATCAAGGGTAAGTTATATTTTTTCGATAATTTTGGATAAATTGCATCAAACGCTTTTTTATATTCAGCACCATGTGTGGTTGGAGCAACCATGCCTGCAATAATAATTTTGATTTTTTTATTATTTGCTATCTTTATAATTTCTTCTAAATTTTTCTCAGTTTCCTCTGGTTTTATTCCTCTGAGCATATCATTAGCACCCAAGCCTAAAATCATTAAATCGATACTAGGTTCAGATAAACTCCATTCAGCAATGTTCAGTCCTCCTGAAGATGTACTTCCTGAAACACTCCCGTTAATTATCTTTATATTTAAACCATCTTTTTTAAAATTATCTTCTAATACCACTGATAAGTGATGTTCTTTAGGTAAACCGTATCCAGCCATTAAACTATCACCAAATAAGACAACCTTTTCTATTGCACTTGCATTAATGTGCACTAGAAAGATTATCAAAATTTTAATAAATAAACTTTTGTTCATGAGTGCACTTCTTAAATTAAAAAAAATAAATCTCAAATACCAAACTGGCAAAGAAAGCATCAGTGTTTTAAAGAATATTGACCTTACTATTAAGAAAAAGGAAACAGTTTCAGTAGTTGGTGAAAGTGGATCTGGTAAAACTAGTTTAATCATGCTGGTTGGAGGACTAGAAAAACCAACTTCAGGTAAAATTGTTTTTCAAGATCAAGAAATAACTGGTTTAAATGAAGATGAAGTTTCTGAAATTAGAAAGAAAAATATTGGAATTATATTTCAATCCTTTTATTTAATTCCAAATTACACAGCAGTTGAAAACGTTGCTTTAACACTAGAATTAAATAATTTTAAAAATCCTGAGAGTGAAGCAAAAAGTTTATTAGATAGATTTGGATTAAAGCACCGATTTAATAATTTGCCTAGTCAGTTATCAGGTGGTGAACAGCAAAGAGTAGCGATTGCAAGAGCTATAGCAATGAAGCCTGAATTAATCCTAGCTGATGAACCTACTGGAAACTTGGATACTGAAAACTCATTAATGATTTCAGATATTTTATTTAAATATGTAAAAGAAGAAGGATCTTCCTTAATCATGGTAACGCACGATCCAAAACTTGCCAATAAAGCAAAGAGAAAAATCAAAATAAAAGATGGAAAAATTAAATAATCGATCTGAATTTAGTTTGATTTTTAAATATGCTTTAAAAGATTTAAGCAGAAACTATCACAAAATCTCAAGTATTATTGTTACTCTATTTATCAGTCTCTTTATATTAAGTGCTATTTTTACAATTGAAGATAGTCTTAAAAAAGAACTAAACGATAATGCAAAAGCTTTATTAGGTGGTGATTTAGAAATTGATTACAATCGTAACCAAGGAAATCTCGAACTAGTTAATCAGGTAAAAGAATTTGCAACTGTATCTCAAATGATTGAGTTCAGTACGATGCTTTCAACAACTGGAAGAGAAAAAAATAAATCTTTATTCACTAGAATTAAAACAGTTGATGAAAAATATCCATTATATGGAGAAGTAGTATTTGAACCCGAAGGCGCTTACGAGCGAATGCAAAAGGAACCAAATACTATTTTAATTAATGAAAGCTTATCAAAGACACTAAACATAAAACTTAATGAACAAGTTAAAGTTCAAGACCAAAACTTTACAGTTATTGGAATTATAAAATCAGTTCCTGATGTTAGTGGATTTGTTGCTTTTGGTGATTGGGCACTAGCAGGAAAACAAACGTTAGAAATATTAAAACTAAATGGTATTGGAAGCTTCTTAAACTACGAATACAAAGTAAAATTTAAAGAAGGAGATAACCCTGAAGAGTTAGAAAAACGAATTGAGAATATTTTTAAAGATGATCAAAAAGTAAAGCTTCGTTATCCTGAAAATTCAGCAAGTGGAATAAAGAGAATAATTAATAATTTTTCACAATTTTTATCGCTTGTTTCAATAAGTGCGATGTTGATTGCTGGTATTGGAATAGCAAACACCCTTCTTTCTTTTATTAACCAAAACAATATGTCAATTGCTGTTAGAAAAGCAGTTGGATTTTATTCAGGAAATATAAAAACACTATATTATCTTCAACTATTAATATTGTTGTTTGTAATTACAGTTGTTTCCTATGGTTCTAGTTTTTTAATAGTACCTATAGCTGATAAATACTTATCAGATGGACTTGGATTAAATGTTTATCCAGTATTCTCTATTGTGAATTTTATTAAAATATTTTTAGTAGGTTTGTTGGTACTTGTAATATTTTCTATACCAACAATAAGTTCAATTGACCAAGTAAAAGCATCTAATTTATTTAGAAACGTTTTTCAAAACTTACAATTTTATTATTCAAAAAAGTCTGTTGTTTTAAGTTTTATTTTACTCTCTATTTTAGTTTTATTATTTACAGTTGGCTCCGAACAACCAACTTACAGTCTTGGCTACTTTGCTGCATTTTTTGTGTGTTTGATTGTGTTTTTCTTTCTTTCAAGAATAATTATATTTTTTCTTAAAAAATTTAAATCAAGCTCCAATATTTCATTAAAGGTATCAATTAAGAATATCACTCAAACTAAAAGTATAACTCCAATTACCATTATGTCTTTAGGGTTGGGAGTTACTTTACTTTTAACATTGGCGTTAGTTGGAACAAATTTTCAAAGAGAAATTGCTAAATCAATTCCTGATATTGCACCTGATTATTTCTTTGTGGGTATTCAAAAAGGAGAACGTGAAAAATTTGAACAAGGAATATTAAAAATGGATCCAAATGCAGACATTGAAGTTGTTCCAATGGTTTCATCTGGAATTACAAAAATTAATGGCATTAATCCAAATACTTATATTAAACCTGATAATGATAGTTATTGGGTAATTGGAAGTGAAAGAAGATCTTCATGGGTGGAAGATGTTCCTGAAGATAATCCATTAGTTGCTGGAAAATGGTGGGATTTAAATAAACCTAATCAACTTCAAATATCTTTAGATGCTAAAGTTGCAAGAGATTTTAACATTCAATTAGGAGATATTTTTACTTTAAATATATATGGAAGAGAAATTGATGGCGAAGTAGTTAATTTTAGAGAAGTTGATTATCGAGATTTAAGTATTAACTTTGCAATGCTATTTAATCCTCAATTCGCTCAAAATATTCCTCATGAATATTTAGCAACAGCAAAATTTAATTCTGATAAATTTGATGAAACTGAAATGCTGGAAGTTATGCCTAGCTTATCTATGATTAAAATTGCAGATTATCTGACAAAAGTAACAGCTGTTTTAAATAAAGTATTCATTGCAGTTACTTTAATATCAGCTGTAACTATTGTGATTGGTTTAATTGTTATTTCGAGTGCAATTATGGTTCAAGGTAAAGTTAAAGAATATCAAAACTTAGTGTTTAAAATTCTAGGCTTTTCGAAAAAAGAAATAATCCTCTCATCATTAATAGAATTCATCATTATCTTTAAATCAGTCATACTGATTGCAATATTTTTTGCAGTAATTGGTTCAAAATTTATTATGGAAAATATCTTTGAACTTGTGTGGATGTTTGATTTTAAAGTTTTAATTTATTTAGGTTTTTCAATTGGATTTGTAACATTGATATTGATTATGTTAACAAACTTGAAATACTTAAATCCAAAAGTTTACCCTTTGATTAGAAATCAATAATTAAAATTTCGTAATTTTACTATCTAGTGCAATTACATTTAATTCCACTTTTAGTTTTGGAAATCTTTTTTTAATTTCTTTTTTAAGTTTATTGAAAGAATCTTGGTGTATTTTTTTTTCATTTGCAAGCGTAAATTCTTTTTTTCCATTAGCAATTTTAGCAGCACCGCAATCTTTGTGATTAATAACAATAAGCTTTTCTATTTTATGGAGCTCAATTGAAGTTGCAAGATTGTCATAAAAAGTATTATGCCATTTTTTAAATTTATTATGCGTGATACCTACCGCAGCACCTGCAATTGTAAAAGCGCTGTACTTACCAGTTAATTTTTTTTTCTTTAAATGATTATGAACTAAATGTTGAAATCTTGGGTCCATACAAGATAACACCATTGCTTTAAATTTTGATTTCATGAATTAAACTCCACTTTATACATTGCCTCATTTCTTCTATTCATTGGAAGAGTAAAAGGACTATCATATGTAGCTCTAATAGGTGGACTTATAATTGAAATATTGTTTTTGTTTAGCTCTTTTTCTAGGATTTCTTTGTGCTTAATGAAATTTCCGTCAGAAGCTCTGCCAGAGTATCTAAGCACGGCATAATATCCTCCTTCAATATTTACTATTCTTACATCATCTCTACTTGGATTGGGCACATTATCTGAATTAAACTTCGAAGGTAAATAAAACTGCATAGTCATATTTCCATCTTTTTCTACTTGAGTAACCGGAGTAGTCATTGCTATTTTTTCCTGAGTATCATTTCTTCCTGAAATGTAATTAAATAATTTTCTAAAATTACTATCTATTCCAGCTCTAGAAGTTTCAACCGCTAAACGATCCGAATACTTTCTAATCTCATAAATTTCATTTTTATCAATCACTTCATATTTTGCTTCCTCATTAGCCATTAGCAAAGAATAAGGTAATAGGATTAAACTACAACAAATAAGAGTTATTAGTTTAAATTTTTTCATTTAATAAGCTTATTTTATAATAAAAAATCATAAAGCAATTTAGTGCTAGTTATTAAAATTAAACTATACAAAATATTATAGAATAATTTTTCTTCTATTATTTTAAGCAATTGGTAACCAACTAAAATACCCAATAAGGCAACTGGAAATAAAATAAGAGATTGCTTAAACGTCTCTAAATTGGTCATTGATAGATTTATATACAATGGAAGCTTGATTAAATTTACAAATGTAAAAAATATTATACGTGTTCCAACATAAATTTCTTTTTTCATTCTAAGTGGAAGCATATAAATACTTGTGGGTGTTCCACCTGCATGAACGCAGAAACTAGTAAATCCAGCTATTGTTGAGCAAATACTTCCTTTTAATGAATTTTTTGGCGATTTTTCTTCCTTATTTTTTTTAAAAAAAAAGTAGTGTCCTGCAAAAAGAAAACCCATAAGACCAACAATAAATTTTAACAAAGCTTCTGAAAAATACGAAAATGTTAATGAACCTATTATTATTCCTAAAGCAGCAAAAGGAACCATTAACTTTAAAGTACTTAAATCAAATTCTTTTCTGTATTTATAAGTAGCGATAAAATCAGAGAAAATTAAAATTGGTAAAATAATTCCTAAGGCTTGAGTTAATGGCATTGCCACTGTCATTAAAGGAATTGAAATTAAAGCAATAGATCCTCCTAAACCAGATTTTGCAATACCAAATAAAAGAATTGCAGGAAAAACCGTAAAGAAAAATAATAAATTTATTTCCATTAATGATTTTAGTTAATTGATTATGTCCAACCGCCGTCTACAACGATATCCTGTGAAGTAATCATCTTGCTATCATCTGAAGCTAAAAATAATGCAGCATTTGCTATATCTTCAGGTAAAACTTTATCTGGCAAACACTGGCCCTCTTTAATTTTTTTCTCTCCTTCTTCATCAAGATGAACTTCAATTTGTTTTTTAGTCATTGTCCATCCTGGCACAAGTGTGTTTACTCTTATTCTGTCTTTACCAAATCGTTTAGCTAGTCCATGTGTTAATCCGTGTAAAGAGGATTTGAAAACTCCATAAAGAATTGTCTTTTCATTTTTTCTCATCCATCCAATAGATCCAACATTAATAACTGATCCACCACCGAGCTTAATCATACTTTTTATTACTGCTTTAGCTGTAAACACATGAGGTCTTAAATTGGTTTGATATTCCCAATCAAAATATTCATGAGTAGTATCTAAAAATTCATGTCGTTCATCATTTGCAGCATTATTCAAAAGTACGCTCATGTCACCAATAGATTTGATAACTTCTTCAATTACAGCTTCTAAAGATTTTAAATCTGTAATATCACACTTATAAAATTTAGGAACAAAACTACATTCCTTTAAACTTTCAATTAATTCATTTGATGCTTCTTCATTTCTTCCAACAAAAGCAACTTTAGACCCTTGTTTTGCAAATTCTTCTACTAAAGTTGCCCCAATTCCTGTTGAGCCACCTAGTACAAAAACTACTTTGTCTTTAAGTGATGAATATGATGTTTTTAAATTCATAATAAATTAATAATGATGAAAGTTTATTTACATCAATCTTTAATAATTTTATATGATTTTAAATAGTTTTTTACCCAATGGACTTATTGGATCTTGTGGAATAGGCTTTTTGCCAGTTTTATCTTTAACAAGATTTAGTAGTTTTTTAGCTATTCCTTTTTTTCTAAATATTGGATTTACAAAAATATATTCAACTTCTGCTTTTTCATTAAATCTAACAAACCCTAATGTGGTATTTTGATTTTTATAGGTAAATACACCATCCGCCTCATCTAATTGATAATTTGAAATATCAAAATTACTCATGATTTTAGTAATTTAAAAGCAAAAGGATAATTGCTATTGCAGCAACTATAGAACTAACAACAATATAATTAAGCTTAATATTGAACTTTTTTTCAACAAAATCAGTTATTTTTTCCCAAAATAATACGATCAGAAAAATTATTATGGCAGGTAAAATATATTTAATCATAGTTTAAGATTTATCGTCACTGACATAAACAGAAACACCACGACTATTTAAGTCAACATCGAATTTTTTATGTAGTGGCGGAAATGCTCTTTGTGAACAATCTAATCTGTCACAGGTTCTACACGAAACACCAATGGGTATTTCAGTTGATTTGTCATTAATATTCATATTTTCAGTATAAATAAAATCTTTTGCATATTTTGCTTCACAACCTAAACCAATCGATAATACGTTTTTAGATTGTCCAAATCTTCCAATTCCTTTTTCTACAGTTTTTGCGATACAAACATATTTTTCACCATTATTCATTTTGCTAACTGCTGTATGTAAAACTCCTGGAGTAGTGAATGCAGTATAAACATTCCATCTTGGACAAGCTCCACCATATCTTGGTATATCAATTCCAGATAAAGAAAATCTCTTTGAAATATTTCCAGCCATATCAACTCTTAAAAAATGAAATGGAATACCTGGTAGTTTTGGATCTTGCAAACATGTAACTCTGTGAGCTACTTGTTCAAATGAAGTTGCGAATGTATTTTGCAATAATTCTAAATCATATTTTAATTTTTTACATTCAGAGTGAAATAGTTTGTATGGCATCAAAATTGCAGCACCACAATAATTTAACAAAGCAACTTTAGTGAGTTTTTTTGACTCTTCTGATGGAAAGCTAAATTTAGTTAAATAATATTCGACATCTTTAATTGCACCCATTTGTGCAACTTGAGATGCTGCATGTAATTTTTTGGTTTCTATAGAACTATAATCACTAAGCAATAACTCTTTTTTATTTTTGTTATAAATTTTTGAAAATGGTTTATTCTCATCAGGAATAACATCTTTTACGGTTATTGAATATTCTGACTGTAAATAATCGCACAAAGATAAATATCTCGTTCGATTATTTTTTTGAATTTTGTTAAAAACTTTATTTGCAAATTCTTCTAACTTCGGAAAATAATTTTTGTTCTCTTGAAAAAAATCAACAACAACCTCTCCGGGGAAAGAATTTTTTCTATTATCTACAATTTTACCTGAAATTTTTTCAATCTTACTTATTAATTCATGATCTTTTTTTTTAAGAATATCTCCCAATCTAACGATAGCTTTTCCAATCTTTGGATTGGTGCTTACTAGATCTTTTACTTCCGGACCTAAAATATCTAAGTCTTCAAATAAAGTGTCATCTAAAATTTCTGAAATTGTATTTTGAAGATTGATATCTGTCTTTGATGTAAGATCTGATAATTGGATATTTAGTTTTTCACAAACATTTAAGAGTAAATCGCCATCTATTTTTCTTTTACCGCTTTCAATTAAGTTTAAATAACTAGGAGAAATACTTAAATCTTCAGCTAATTTGTTAGCTTGCAGTCCAAGTTGTCTTCTAAAAGCTCTGATTTTTGGCCCTATTTTAAGATCTATTTGACTCATTTTACTATTTGTAAATTTTGTAAATTTATTTTTACAATATTTTTTCCCTATTTACAAAGCTTTTTAACGTTTTTTATAGATTTTGTAAATTTTGTAAAATATATGACTCATATGGATAAAAACTTAAAAAACACAGAAAATGAAGCTCAAATCATCAAAAAAGAGGATTTAGATCACCATCATAATAAAGGAATTTACATGAGAGATGATCACTGTGATTGGGGTTCAAGTGGGATGAGTGAACTAATCGACGCTTTAAACGATAGTAACTAATTCTACTTTTTCAATTTTCTTCAACAAAGGATTATAAATAATGAGTGCAGAGAAAATCTCTTATGAGTTAAAAAGATATGCTGGTATCAAACGAGACTACACTGATGAAGAAGTGGAGAGATTAAGAGGTTCAATTAAAATTGAGTACTCACTTTGCAAAAATCAATCTGAAAAACTTTGGAAATTATTAAATACTGAAGCTTATGTTAATACACTTGGTTCTTTGTCAGGCAACCAAGCTGTTCAGCATGCAAAAGCAGGTTTAAAAGCAATATATCTAAGTGGTTGGCAAGTAGCAGCAGATGCTAATACTGCTGGAGAAATGTATCCAGATCAATCTTTATATCCTTATGATAGTGCTCCTAAGTTAGTTGAGTCTATGAACAACTCTTTAATTAGAGCAGATCAAATTCAACATATGGAAATGCAAGATGGAGACATGAAAAGAGAGGAAAAAGTAGATTATATGCTTCCAATTATTGCTGATGGAGAAGCAGGTTTTGGTGGACCATTAAATGTATTTGAATTAACTAAAAAATTTATAAGAGCAGGCGCTGCAGGTGTTCATTTTGAAGATCAATTAGCTAGTGAAAAGAAATGTGGTCATATGGGTGGAAAAGTTTTAGTTCCAACTGGTACAATGGTCAAAAACTTAAAAGCTGCAAGATTAGCTGCTGATATTGCAGAAGTTCCATTAATTATATTAGCAAGAACTGATGCTAATGCAGCAAAACTTATTACAAATGATTTTGATGAAAATGATAAACCATTTTTAACTGGTGAAAGATCTCCAGAAGGATTTCATTATGTTAAAGATGGAATTGAACAAGCTATCTCTAGAGGTTTGGCTTATGCACCGTATGCTGATTTAATTTGGTGTGAAACAGCTACTCCTAATTTAGCTGAAGCCAAAAGATTTGCAGATGCAATTCATGAGAAATTTCCTGGAAAACTATTAGCTTACAATTGTTCTCCATCATTCAATTGGAAAAAACATTTAAGTGATGACGAGATTGCTTCATTCCAACAAGAAATTGCTAAAATGGGTTACAAATTCCAGTTCATTACTCTTGCTGGATTTCATACTCAAAACATTGCAATCTTTGAGCTTGCTGAGAAATACAGAAAAGAAGGTATGGCTGCATATTCTAGAATTCAACAACAAGAATTCGCTAGAGAAAAAGATGGCTATACTAGCGTTAAACACCAACGAGAAGTTGGTACATCTTATTTTGATGCAGTATCAAATACTATTAGTAGTGGCCAAAGCTCAACAACAGCAATGGCTGGATCTACTGAATCTGAACAGTTTTAAAAAAAAATAACTTCCCTCTCCATTTTTTTTTGATAGCCC
The DNA here is from genome assembly GCF_025558165.1 of Candidatus Pelagibacter ubique HIMB140. Lineage (NCBI taxonomy): Bacteria > Pseudomonadati > Pseudomonadota > Alphaproteobacteria > Candidatus Pelagibacterales > Candidatus Pelagibacteraceae > Candidatus Pelagibacter > Candidatus Pelagibacter communis. The sequence continues at coordinate 375,815 of NZ_LAMZ01000001.1, forward strand.
TTAATATAACTAGGGCTATTTTTTTTATTTGTAATTAATACTCGAACTGTTAAGGCTCTCAAATGTCTAATAAAAATTTTGGTTTTGGAACACAGATTAGAAAATCTCCTTATTTCGATGCTACTGTAAAATGGGGGGCAACAGGTTTTTCTGTCTATAATCATATGTATATTCCAAGGGATTTTGGAAGTCCTGAGCAAAACTTTTGGAACCTTATTGAAAAATCAATTTTATGTGATGTGGCAGTCGAAAGACAGGTCGAGATCACTGGTCCTGATGCATATAAATTTACTCAGCTTTTAACACCTAGAGATCTTTCAAAGTTATCAGTTGGACAATGTAAATATGTTTTAATTGTAAATAATGATGGTGGAATTTTAAATGATCCAGTTTTATTAAGACTAGCTGAAAACCATTTTTGGCTATCTTTAGCAGATAGTGATGTTTTGTTATGGGCGCAAGGTGTTGCGATTAACTCAGGTTTAGATGTTAAGATATCTGAACCAGATGTATCCCCTCTACAGTTACAAGGCCCTACCTCACAAGAAATAATGGTCAAACTATTTGGTGAAGATATCAGAGATCTTAAATATTATTGGCTTAGAGAATATGAGCTTGATGGAATTCCATTAATCGTTTCAAGAACTGGTTGGTCAAGTGAACTTGGTTATGAAATATATTTAAGAGATGGTTCAAGAGGTAATGAACTTTATGAAAAAATAATGGAAGCTGGTAAAGAACATGGTCTTCAACCTGGTCATACATCCTCTATTAGAAGAATTGAAGGTGGTATGCTTTCTTATCACGCAGATGCAGATATTCATACAAATCCATTTGAGTTAGGATTTGATCGATTAGTTAATTTAGATACTGATATAAATTTTATAGGTAAAGAAGCACTAAAAAAAATAAAACAAGAAGGAATTAAAAGAAAACAAGTTGGTCTTATCATTGATTGTAATCCTTTGTCAGGACCAAACACAACTTTTTGGCCAATTGAAAAAGATGGTAAGACAATTGGTAAGGTAACTTCAGCTGTATATTCACCTAGATTGAAAAAGAATATTGCACTTGCAATGATTGAAGTTAATTATTCAGAGTTAGGCAATAAATTAGACATAGAAACTCACGAAGGAAAATGTTCTGCTACAATAGTAGAAAAACCTTTTTACGACCCAAAAAAGAAAATAGCTAGTAGCTAAGATTTAATATTGTATCCTTTTTTCAATAAAACTGTAACAACAGTTACACATGACATCAAAAATACTACCATTGAAATAACACTCACCCAAATATTGAAATCTGAAACACCATAAAAGGCAAATCTTAAACCATTAATTAAATAAACAACTGGGTTAAAATAAGTAACTGTTTGCCAAAACTCAGGCAACATATCTAAAGAATATAAACTACCACCTAAAAATACCATTGGCGTAATAACTAAAGTTGGGATGATAGACATTTGCTCAAAATTAGAGCTCATTAAACCAATTAAAAAACCAAACAAAGCAAAAGTAAATGCTACTAATACTAATAAAAATATCATTAACAATGGATACATTACTTGAACTTCAACAAAGAACGTTGATGTTAAAAATATAACTAATCCAACAATAAGAGTTTTAGTAGCACCAGCACCCACAAAAGCTAAAACAATTTCAAAAGTTGAAATTGGTGCAGCTAAAATTTCATAAATAGTTCCATTAAATTTTGGAAAAAATATCCCAAATGAAGTGTTACTGATTGATTGGGTTAACAATGTTAACATTAAAAGACCAGGAACAATAAAAGATCCATAACTAATTCCATCAATTTTTTCTACATAACCACCAATTACAGATCCAAAAACTATAAAATAAAGAGAGGTTGATAGAACTGGTGAAAACAATGATTGCATCAATGTTCTCTTAAATCGATCCATTTCATGTAAGTACATTGCTCTAAATGCGTAATAATTAAACTTCATTGTTCTCCTTTACTAATGTCACAAATATTTTCTCTAAAGTAGTTTGCTCAGTTTTTAAATCTTGTAATTTTAAATTTGCATCTTTTAAATCTTGTAACAAGTTAGTTATTCCAGTGCTTTTAGCTCTAACATTATATGTGTAATTGATTGATTTTTTATCTTCTCCAATTTCTAAATTATACTTATCTAAACTGCTTGGGATTTCAGTGATTTCTTCTTGAAGATCTACTGTAAGTTTTTTATGTCCCATTTTTTTCAATAATTCTTTTGTTTCATCAACAACAATGATTTCTCCTTGATTGATTACTCCTACTCTATCAGCGATTGCTTCTGCTTCTTCAATATAATGAGTAGTAAGAATAATAGTAACACCAGTTTTTCTTAGTGTTTCAACTACCTTCCACATGTCTTGACGTAATTCAACATCCACACCAGCCGTTGGCTCATCTAAAAATAATATAGTTGGTTCGTGAGACAATGCTTTTGCAATTAATACCCGCCTCTTCATTCCTCCAGATAACTGTCTTAATCTTAAATCTTTTTTATCCCATAAGCTTAAGTCTTTTAAAATTTTTTCAATATGTTTTGGATCTGGTTTTTTTCCATACAAACCTCTTGAATAAGAGACATTGTTAAAAACTGTTTCAAATTGTTCTAAGGTTAACTCTTGTGGAACTAATCCAATTCTAGATCTTGTTTCTCTGTAATCATCAATGATATCAAAATCATCTACAGTAACTTTTCCTGAAGATGGTCTAACGATTCCACAAATAATACTTATAAGAGTAGTTTTACCTGCACCATTCGGTCCAAGCATTGCAAAAATTTCACCTTTTTTGATGTTTAAGTTTATTTTCTTTAATGCTTCAAAGCCATTATCGTAGACTTTTGATAGATTATTTATGCTTATTTGATCTGACATGGACAAGGCATATATAGAGACAATTTATTGTATTACAATATTTTAAAATTTGTTTACAACCCACCATTAATGAGAAAAATTTTTGTATTTATCTGTTTTATCTTAACATTCACTACTAATGTGATGGCTAAAGAAACAACTTATACTAAAGAGTTGTTTGATAAGGCTTTAGCGGATGGAAAAGTTGTAGTGGTTAGTTCTTGGGTTAAATATTGTACATCTTGTGCCAGCCAAATGAAAGTTCTTGATAAAGCAAAAAATGATTTTGATAATATTGAATACTTTAAATTTGATGTAACAAATAAAGAAATAGCTAAATTTTTTAATGTTCAATATCAAACGACACTTTTAATTTTTAAAGATAATAAAGAAGTTTACAGAAGCATTGGTGAGACAACCAAAGAACTTATTTATGACGCTTTAAAATCAGTGATCTAAATTAATTACTTTTCAATTTCAAAATTACTGCTGGTAAAAAAGTTGCAACAACAAATGATAAAAATAATAAAGATTGTGCAACAAAAGGTGAAAATAGATCTTTAGACATCAATCCCCCGACCAATAAACTTTTAGAAAAATCTGGATAAGGAAACATTAAAAACCCACCAATTAAACCAATTATAATTGAAACATAAGCAGTTTTTTCATTTACCTTGTTGTAAAAACTGTAAAATACCGTGAATACAAAAGCACAACAAAATAAATCTGCAAGTAAAAATAAATACAAAATATCAAATCCTTTTGATGCAACACCAAATGCAATCAATGATAAAAATACGATAAAGTATTTAGAAATTTTTAAATAATCTGTTTTTTTATCTAAATTAAAAGTTGCTTTACCATCAACAACAAACAAACTTGATATGGCATTAACCAATGTATCAACTGTTGAAATTGTTAAAGCTAATCCAAGAATAATAATAATTAAGGATAGTGTTTCAGTTTGTTCTTTTAATAATAAAGTAAAAAATCCTAAATCAGCTCTTGCTGAAGGATCAATAGAAAATGACACCATTCCAATAAAGCCCATTAAAAAAACTATTGGAACAATTACAAAAAAAGAAATGATCAATGCTGATTTTAAAGTGTTGTAATCTTTAGCAGCATAAACACGTTGCCAGTTTCCTTGGTGGAATAAATTTGTAGCAGCAACTGCAATAAAAAAAGTTAACCCAGCAGTATAACTTGGAATATAAGATGAACTTAACAATTGCGGATTTTTTTCTTTAATTAGTGCAAAAGAAAAATTATCTCCTGTTGATGAACTGATAATTAAAATTAGAATTAATAAAAGAAAGCCAATTACTATCATTTGAATATTGTCAGTAAAAATAGAAGCTCTTAAGCCTCCATAAAGCGTATAGGTTAAAGTGGCTAAAAGCACAATTAATGCAGTGACCCAAAGATCTGTACCTGATAAATAATTTATCAAAACTGCAACAGCTGTCACCTCTGCGCAAAGAAAAATAAACATGTAAAAGATTGTCATTAACAAAATCAGTTTAAACAAACTTTTTCCAAATTTTTTTCTCATAAACTCAATTAGAGAAGAGCCTTTTGGGAACTCTGATCTAATTTTTCTTCCAAAATAAATTAAGAAAATCATGGGGAAAGCTGTACCAAGTGCATAACCAATAACTGCCCCTATTCCTCCCCATGTAGCAGCAGCAACAGGGCCAAATAAAATCCATGCTCCTAAAGCAGATGCAACAAGACTTGTTGTTAATGAAAATAATTCTATATTTCTATTTGCTGTTAAATAGTTACTTATTCCTTGGAATTTTTTAGAATGATAAATTCCTAATGCAGCAAATACCAAACTAATAATAATTACTAATGTTAATGATGATGATTGACTTAAAAAGTATGTGTTATCCATTTTTCCCTTTCTGAATTACCGGACAGGTTCGTAGGGTTTAATCTCAGTCTGTTAAGACACCCCTTTGTCTTAAATATATATTTAATTTTATGTTTTTAAACTAAAATATTAAGTTATATTAAGAGTTATGAACTACAAAGCATCACCAAAAAGATATTCCAACATGAAATATAGAAGATGTGGGAAGAGTGGTGTTGATCTACCTTTGATAAGCCTTGGTCTTTGGCATAATTTTGGTGGTAAACAACTTACATCTGAAGCAAAGAAAATGTTGTTTTATTCTTTTGATTCAGGGATTACTCATTTTGATTTAGCAAATAATTACGGTCCCCCTGCAGGAAGTGCTGAGGCTAATTTTGGAAAAATTTTAAGTAAAGAATTTAAAAGATATAGAGATGAATTAATCATCTCATCTAAAGCAGGTTATGATATGTGGGAAGGACCTTACGGTGAATGGGGTTCTAAAAAATATATTATTGCAAGCTGTGATCAAAGTTTAAAGAGAATGGGATTGGATTATGTAGATATATTTTATTCGCATAGATTTGATCCAAATACACCATTAGAGGAAACTGCAGATGCCTTGGAGCTTATTTATAGATCTGGTAAAGCTCTTTATATTGGTATTTCTTCTTATTCTTCAAAGAAAACAATTGAGATATTTAATATTTTAAAAAAAAGAAACATTAAAATATTTATCCATCAACCTTCTTATTCATTAATAAATAGATGGTTTGAAAAAGATTTAGATAAAAATTTAATTAAATTAGGAATTGGAACTATTGCTTTTTCTCCATTAGCACAAGGAATGTTGTCGGATAAATATTTAAAAGGAATTCCAAAAGCATCAAGAGCAAGTGATCCAAAATCTGCATTAGATAAAAGTTTCATAACTAAAAGAAACATAAAGATAATTTCAGATTTAAATCAAATTGCTAAAAAAAGAGGTCAAACATTATCGCAAATGGCTTTGGCTTGGGTTTTAAATAATAAAGCAGTCACTACAGCTTTAATTGGGGCAAGTAGTGTAAAACAAATAAAAGAAAATATTGAAAGCTTAAATAATTTAAATTTTTCTAAATCTGAACTTAAAGAAATAAATAAAAAAGCTAAAGATGGAAATATTAATAAGTGGGCAAGATCTAGTTCTTATTAAAAGAAGTGTTTTTCAATTAAATAATGAAGAGTAAAAATAATTAAAGAAGCACAAATAATTAGAAATACTCTTTCTTGATTACTCATTATTGTTGACCTTTGTGATTCATTATTTCGATCATACACTGAGTAGCATACTCTCTCCACTCTGTAGAATTCTTATTTTTTAGGCTATTTAAATGATCGCGGTTACTTTGAATATCGTCTTTATGTTTTAGATAATCAGCCCCATTTAGATTTGCTTCCATGGAAGAAAGGTTGGTTTCCATTGCTTTTATCCATTCTTTTCCAAGCTCAACACATTTTTGATCATCTTTTTCATCACATATTTGTTTGAAAAAATTAAAAATAACATCATCAGTATTAACTGAGGTGTTCATAACTTATTGCTCAATACAGGTTCCGATTGAGTCTGGACCACATGTCTTACCATTAGTCCAAGTAGCACCAATCAGATTTGCATTTTCAAAATTTGCATTAGTAATGTTTGCAGAGGTAAAATTTGCTTCCATCAAATTTGCATTTTGAAAATTAGCTTCAATTAGAGTTGCTCCCATGAAATCAACTCTAGTTAAGTTTGCATTAGTAAAATTTGTTTTTTCAAAATTTCCACCAATACTAATTGTTTCATAAAGATTAGCTCTAACAAATGTTGATTCTGGAAAAGTTCCAAAAGATAAATTTGAATTCATCATAATGCTTTTATCTAAATTTACTTGCACAAAACTTGCAAAAGATAAATTTGAGTTTGGTAGATAACTACCTTGTAGATCCTGTGCATCTGAAAATCTGCATTTAGAATAATCTACACCATCTGTTAATGGATCATCACATGCAGCATTTGAATTTGAAACAAAAAAAAAGCTAAAGAATATTAAAAGAAGTATTTTTTTCATAATCAAAACTAACAAATAAAATATGTCAAAACAATGAAGGTTTATGCCTTTAAAAAATAATTTAACATTATAAATTATTGTATTTTTGAAGTATAAAAATCAACCTATGAAAGAATATAACATTGCTTCAATAGCAGGAGATGGAATAGGAAAAGAAGTAGTTCCTGAAGGTTTAAAAGTATTAAAAGACGCTGCTGAAAAACATCAATTCAAAATAAATTTTACAGAATATGATTTTGCTTCATGTGATTATTATGAAAAACATGGAAAAATGCTTCCAGATGATTGGAAGGAAAAATTAGGGAAACATGATGCAATATTCTTTGGCGCAGTTGGAATGCCAAATCAAGTTCCAGATCATATATCTTTATGGGGATCCTTACTTCAGTTTAGAAGAGAATTTGATCAATATATCAATCTTAGACCAGTAAAATTATTTCCTGGAATTAATCCTCCTTTAGCAAATAAAAAACCAGGTGACATCGATATGCTAATTGTTAGAGAAAATACTGAAGGTGAATACTCCTCTGTTGGTGGAAGAATGTTTAAAAACACTGATAGAGAAATAGCTATTCAGGAAACTATCATGTCTGCACATGGAGTAGATAGAGTTCAAAAATTTGCTTTTGAATTAGCAAAACAAAGAAAAAGAAAAAAATTAACGAATGCAACAAAATCCAATGGCATTTCAATTACAATGCCGTTTTGGGATGAGCGTTTTAATGAAATGAAAAAAAATTATCCAGATATTGAAACAGATCAATATCATATAGATATTTTAGTTGCTAGATTTGTACTAAATCCAGAATGGTTTGATGTTGTTGTTGCATCTAATTTATTTGGAGACATACTTTCTGACTTAGGACCAGCTTGTACTGGAACTATTGGAATTGCTCCTTCTGGAAATATTAATCCTGAAAATAAATTTCCATCTTTATTTGAACCAGTACATGGTTCAGCACCTGATATTGCAGGAAAAGGTATTGCTAATCCTGTAGGACAAATTTGGTCTGGTGCAATGATGTTAGATTATTTAGGAGAAAAAGAAGCTTCCAATTCAATTGTTGAAGCTATTGAAAAATCTTTAAGTGAAAAAAAAAATAGAACTAAAGACTTAGGTGGAGATGCTGATACCTTAAAATGTTCTAATTCAATATTGGCTAATCTTTAAATTTTAACCTTCTTACCAGTTTTTGCACTTTTTGTTATTGCTGCAAAAATCTTAAGAGAGATCAAACCATCATTACCATTAACTTTTGGCTTAACTTTTTTTGATACTACATCTGCAAAATGATCAATTTGGTTTACTAAAGTACTGTCATCTTTTTTGTTTTTATCTTCGTTAACAAAAATCTTATTCCACCAACTACGTTCATTTTTATAGAACCAATATTTTAAATTAGGAAATTGCAATGATCCCTTTGTACCACCAATCATATATGCAGATTGATTAGTTATAGGATAAGCTGGATTTTCTCCCGCAGTTAATTCATAACTCCATGGAGCAACAATTGTATCTGATAAATTCAATGTACAAAGTGCACCTGAATTAAAAATTAAGCTAATAGTTGCTGTATCTTCAACTGCAAATTTTCTAGTTTTATTGGTTGTAAATGCTTGAACGTATTTAATAGATCCAAGTAGGTAGCAAATCATATCGATATCATGGACTAAATTAATTCCTAAAGGCCCTCCCCCTTTACTAATTCTCCATTTTTCTTTGTAATAAGCTTTGTGTTTATAAAGCCAACACAATACATTTGCTGAAACGATGTTTCCTAATTTACCTTTATCGATTAACTCTTTTACCTTTGATACAATAGAGTTGTGTCTTCTGTGATACCCAATTAATAACGGTGTTTTATTTTTATTAGCACTACTAATAATTTTTTTAGCTGAATTAATATTATCTGAAATAGGTTTTTCTAATAATACCGGAATTTTTTTCTTTAAGAAACTGACTGTATGTTTTTCATGAAGTTGATTTGGAGTAGCAACAATTACGGCATCTAAATTTTGTGAGTTTAAAAGTTCGTCTACATTTGAAAATAATGGAATTTTATATTTTTTTGATAAATTTTTAGCATTGTTAGTAATATCAACTACTGAATGAAGGTTTGCTTTTTTAGATTTTGAAATTGCCTTTATATGTTGCAATCCCATTAAGCCAGTTCCAACAATGGATATGTTTATTTTTTTATTCATTTTATGAAATATTTATTTTTGTAAAGTACTTATAAAGTTTTTTAGGTTTAATTAAAGAACTTGGAAAATTTTTATTGTTTGGTGCATCTGGGTAGTGTTGCGTTTCTAAACAAACCCCCTGGTATGGAGCAAGTTTATTTTTATACCTCAAACCTTGACTGGTATAGAGCTGTACACCAGGAAGATTTGAATAAAAGTCTAATTGAATATTAGTTTTTTTATTTTTTAGAGAGGCTAAATAATTTTTAGAATTTTTTTTAATACAATATGTTAAATCAAATCCCAATTGATTGATTGTATTAGATACTCTCTTTATTTTTTTGTTTTTAATAATGTCTATTTTTTTTCCAATATTTTGAAACTTATTAAAATCATTAATGGTATTTTTAACTTTTTTAATTTTACCAGTTGGGATTAATTTATTAGTTACTTGAAGATATTTTTCAGAGTTAATTTTTAAATCATGATTGAAAATTGTCTCTTTTTTACTCTTATTCAAGTTCCAATAACTGTGATTTGTTAAACTGACGTGAGTTAATTCGCTTGATTTATATTGATATTTTATAAATAAGCTTTTGTTTTTGATTTCAAAAATACACTCTGAATTTAGATCTCCTGGAAAACCTTGGTCTAAATTTTTAGATAACAATTGATAGATAATTTTATTTTTTGAATGATGTTTTATTTTCCATTCTAATCTATCAAATCCTATTTTTCCTCCATGAAGTGTATTTCTTCCTTCGTTGCCTTCAAGTTTATAAATCTTATTTTTAATCTTAAATCTTGAATTTGAAATTCTGCCTGCATACCTGCCGCAAGTAGCACCTACATAAAAATTCTTACTGCCATAATTTTTTGTAGGACCTAGATTTAAGATTAAGTTAATTTTCCTTTGCTTGTCATAAACCTCATACAAACAAGCTCCTATATTAATTGACTTAATTCTTAAATATTTATTTTCTATCGTTGAACTTTGTACTTGCACAAAGTCTCTTATAGCCAACCTTTATCAACAATGTAAGATTGATTTGTGCAGCCAGAAGATTGTTCTGATGAAAAAAACAATACAGTTTGAGCAAGCTCATGAGGCATTAGTTTCTCTTTTAAACATTGGTTTTTCATCAAATCTTTTTCAGATTCTTCGTTTAACCACATATCAATTTGTCTTTGTGTTAAGACCCACCCTGGAACTACTGAGTTAACTCTAATATTAAATTCTCCTAAATCTCTAGCGAATGACCTTGTTAAGCCAACTACTCCAGATTTTGCAGCTGTATAGGCTGCCATACCACCTTGTCCAACCATCCAAGATGCTGAACCCATATTAACAATTACACCACCTTTATTTTCAATCATTGATTTTTTTACTGATTGAACTGTGAAAAAATAATGTCTTAAGTTTACATTTATTCTCTCATTCCAATATTCTTCTGTAACATCATCTATTTTGTGTCTCGTGTCATTAGCAGCATTATTAATTAAAATATCAATTGGACCTTTTTGATCAATGATGTCTGCAATTGTTTTTTGAAGTTGTTTAATATTCAACAAATCACATTCAATAAAAGTGGGTATTGAGTATTTTTTATTTTTTATACTTTCAATTAATTTTTCAGACTCTGATACATTAATGTCTATAAAGTAAACTTCTGAACCTTGTTCACAAAAATGTTCAACAATTGAAGCTCCAATTCCTGATCCGCCGCCAGTGACAAATACTCTTTTATTTTCTAAATCGTAATATTTTACTTTCATTTTCTTAATCCTCCACTAGTTACAAAAATCTCTATCAGCATTATTTATAATTTTTATTTGATTAATTTTCTTAATGCTGTTTTTATTATTTTAACTATTTATAGAGTATTTAAATTAAAAATATATATTTTATTTAGCTTTATAACCCAAACCAATATTATTTATTTTTTTACTTGCATCCATTATTTTTGGATATTCATAATTTAATCCTAAAAGCTGTCGCACTTTTGGATTTGAATTGTTTTTGAAGTCTTCAGATAGATAAGTAACTAAATCTTCAACTGGTTTTATATACTTTGGAAGAAACTCTATCAGTAATGCTGCTCTTTGATGATCTGATTTATTTGGTGATGCTCCATGCCAGCAGTTACCATTGAAAAAAACTAAATCACCAGGATTAGCAATCATTTGTTGTCTGTTTGAAAAATCATCATTTTCATTTGGATAGTGTAATTTCTTTTGTGATCCTGGTATGAAAGCTGTTGCTCCTGATTGTTCTGAGCAGATATCTAAAGGTATAGTAGCCTGACAGTTTTGTGCAAATGAACTATTTAGACCCATAGGAAAAGTCTCACTATTGTAAAAATCCCAATACGGATAATCGATATGTAGTTCTTGACCTATTGATCCTGGTAGCAATCTACTTGCGCAGTATGATCCACAAAAAAACTCTGAACCTAAAAGTTTAGACATTAAGCTAAAAATAATGTCATTTGTTATTAATTTACTAAAAACCTCTCCTTTACCAAATAAATTCCATATTCTTTGCTGTAGTTTAATTTTATCAGATGCTTCAGCTTCAGCATTAAAGTGGGTTTCTTTTTGCTCTTGTGTATCTGCAAAATGATTAACAATCTCTCTTGCTTCTTTGATATCGTTTAAATTATATACGTTTTCAACAACAATAACTCCAGATTCATGCATTAATTCGTTTATTGCTTCGGTAATATTAAAAGTATCTCTTGAGAATTTACGCATCAATAAATTTTAAGTGAAAAAAAATTAAAAAAAAATAAAAAAAATTATAACTCTAATTCTTTAGCTAGATCGCCAATTTTAGCACCACCTGCCATCAATCTTTTCACATCTTCATTACCCAGTTCTGAAGACAATCCTGAACCAATTACTTCTCCTAAACTTAAAAAAGTAAATCGATCAGCTATAAGACGCGCATGAATTTCGTTGTGTGTAATAAGTATAATTGCAATGTTTCCTAAATTTTGGACTTTTTTAATTGTCTTTAAAACTTCCATTTGCTGCTTTTGACCTAATGCTGATGTAGGTTCATCTAAAATTAATATCTTTGCACCAAAGTAAATTGCTCTTGCAATTGCCAATGTTTGTCTTTGTCCACCTGACATTGTTCCAACTGGCTGATTAGGGTTTGCAATATTAATTCCAATTTTAGACATTTCCTCTATTGTTATTCTATCCATCTCATCCATTTGCATTAAACCAAATCCAGCGGGACCTTTTATCAATTCACGTCCAAGAAAAAAATTTCTCGTTACTGATGTTAAAGCGTTGAGTGCTAAATCTTGATAAACTGTTCCAATTCCTGCATCAGATGCTTGTCGTGGTGTACTAAAGTTAACATTTTCTCCATCTACTCTTATTTCTCCACTTGTCATAGGGTGAACACCAGATAACACTTTGATCAAAGTTGATTTACCAGCACCATTATCACCTAATAATGCGTGAACTTCACCTGGATAAACATCTAAAGAAACACCATTTAAAGCAGTAAATGCTCCAAATTTTTTTACTAAATTTTTTATTTCAATTAATGGTTTTTTATCCATTAGATATTTCCCATAATTCGTTTTCGTATATTCTCATTAGTAAAGGCCGCAGTAACAAGTACTGCTCCAAGGAACACTCTGTAGAATGATCCATCAATTCCAGGAATATAAAAGAAAGCTTCTTTTGCAATTCCAAAGATAATTGTACCTAGAATTATTCCACCAATGGTTCCAAAACCTCCAGTTAAAACAACACCACCAATAACCGCTGCAGCAATTGCTTCTAATTCTTTTAAATTACCTTTAGCTGTATCTGCTGTGTTAACTTCAAATACCTGACAAGCCGCAAACATAGTTGCGCAGAATGCAGTAAACATAAATAATGAAATCTTAACTTTATTCGTTGGAACACCATTAGCTTTTGCAGCATTAAGATTTCCACCAGTTGAATAAATCCAGTTACCTGCTTGAGTTTTACTTAAAATTAAATAACAAATAAATGCAATCAGCCCCCAAATCATTAAACAAGAATACATTCCTTTGGCAAAAATATTTCCGAAGTTATTTACGTTCCAATCTACCGTATAATATAGCCAGTTAAACACTGGTTCCATAATATCGCCACCAAAGAAATTAGCTACAGGTCTTGCAGTAACTATTGTGTCGATATAAGCTTTTGCTATATCAATATCTGTAACAGCTTTTGCTGCAACTTCAGGAACATTAACACCAGCTTCAATTTTCTTTGTCAAAATTTCAACCATTGAGTCATTACCAGATTTTTTTGCTCCAGCTAATGATTTTTCTAAAGTTGCAATCATCTTTTCAGCATTCATAGCAGTTTTGTAAGCTGCAACTTTTTCGTTAATATATGTTAATCGTTCAGTTAATTTTGCAACCGTGCTAGCTGGCACAGTGCTAAGAATTTCTAGTAATTGGTCATTTGGTAAAGATTTAGCAGCATCTCTTTCCATTTCTCCATGACCTGGTACATTTATGATATTTTTGATATCTGGTAAATCTGTAACAGTTGTTGATCCGGCAGTTTGATCGGGAGCTTTGTTAAACGCTCTGTATGATACCTCAGTTAAACCTCTTAAGAAGAAAAGTCCTCCGAGTGTAACGATGAAAGAAGATATTCCACTTTTTACAATTATCCATCCTTGTATCCAACCAAAAGATAATGTCATACATAATGTAATTAATATTGCTAATAATGGAGATACATCTTGAATTTTAAATAATGTAAATCCTTCAAAATGAAAACCACCTTCAAAAGATATGTAAGGAATAACAACAGCAAAACCCCATTTAAGTATCATTGCCATACAACCACCTGCAAAACCGATCATTGAACCAACAGAAAGATCAAATTCACCTGCAATGATTAACATTCCAGCAGCAAGTGCAACGATCCCTAATTGTGCAATTACTCTAAAATTATTTCTAATTCCTAAAGCGTTAAATCCTTCACCAGAAAAAGGGTTAAGAGAAAATTGTCCCTCTGGAATAGAGAAGTATCCCAACATACAAAAAAGTAAAACCATAACTCCAAAAGGTCCAACCTCTGGACGAGACATAAATGCAGAGTACCATTTTTTTTGACCCTGTCGGTCAGACTCTTGTCTTGGTTTTTTTGTTGCTGATGTATTCATTTAATAAAGACTTATTAATTTTGTTAAAAAAAAAGGGCCGATTGAATAATCGACCCTTTAAATTATTACAGACTATCTATCAATACCTGCTAAAGCAGCAACTGAAGAAGCGTTAGACTTGTCAACGAAGCCAGGTCCTGATGGGATGTTAGCTCCTGGTAAAAGTCCAGCACTGTTGTTGTACAAGTGTAATACGATAATTGGCATATAACCTTGTAATCTTTGTTGTTGATCGATAGTGAAAGCAACTCTTCCAGATCCGATTAAATCCATAACTGCAGGACTTAAGTCGAAGCAAGAGTGGTGTACTGTCATACCTAGATCAGCTAAAGCTTTATCAACAGCTTCACACACGTGTGGTCCTACTGAAAGGATCGCATCGATATCGCTGTTAGCTTGTAAAGCAGCAGTTGCTCTAGTTTGAATAGTTGCAGGGTCAGATGTAGTATCAGTCATTTGCATAGGAACAGCAGAACCGTAACCTTCACATCTGTCTACAAGAGCTGTGTTGTATGCTTCTTGAATCATACAAAGTGCTTTAGAAGCACCTTCAGCTTTTGCTCTTTCACCAGCTTTTTGTCCAGCAAGTAATTCAGGCTGACCAACGTGCATTAAAGCACCTAGGCTAGCAGATGACTCTAAACCAGAGTTCATTGTAATTACTGGAACACCAGCAGCAACAGCAGCTTTAATAGCTGGTCCTAATGCATCTGGATCTGGTAAAGAAATTACCATACCATCTGGTTGAGTAGCTGCAGCAGCTTGAATTGAGCTTGCCATATCAGCCATATCAGCAGAAGGGTTGTAGATATATTCGAAGTCAGCACCGATTGCTCTAGCTGCATCTTCACCACCTTTTTGAACTACAGGCCAAAAAGGATCTTTTCCTTCACCATGAGTAATCATGACATATCTTTCAGCGAACGCAGAAGTTGCAAATAATGCAAGAGCTGCAATCGAAAGTATAAGTTTTTTCATTATTTCTCCCTTTTTTTTATGTTTTTAAATTAATTTAAAAAATGAAATATACCCAGTTTGAGTAAAGATCATAACAAAAAAATATAAATACAACTTTTAATTGAAATTTTTTTTTTAAATTTTTTTCGCTTCTTTGCTTGTCTTTAAATTTTAGAATTTTTCTAAATTTAAATTTAAAACTAATATGTCGCGCTTCTTCCTAATCTTGCAGCACCTCTTACGCCACTAGCATCACCATATCTTGGTTTTAAAAAAACACCTTCGTATTCTCTACCAGTAACAAATTTTCTGACTAAAGAATCTATTTCATGTAAAAAATCAATTTCATTTGAAACTCCTCCTCCAAATATAAAAGCATCAGGATCTAAAATATTTATTATACTTGAAAGTGACATTGCTAAATTTAATTTAAAATCGTCTATAAACTTTTCAGCGTCTAAATCATGTTGTCTGTTTAATTCAAAAATTTCATTTGTTTTTAAATTTTTTCCATAAAGTTTTTTAAATCGTTTGGCTAAACCTAGTCCAGATAAGAAACTCTCAATCTCTGCTTCTCTAGGATTGCTTGAATCAAAATTTTCTTTTTTTGCAGCAAAATAGGGAATTTGATTATGACCCCACTCTCCTGCAACACCATTAGGACCACTCACAATTTTTTTATCAATTACCAAACCACCTCCAACTCCAGATCCTAAAATAATTCCATAAACAATTTTATAATGTTTCCCTGCTCCATCTATAGCCTCTGACAATGCAAAACAATTTGCATCATTTTCACAAAATACCTCTTTACCCAATGTTTTACGCAAATCATTTTGAAAAGGTTTTTTTTCCAACCAACTGATATTGGGAACGTTTTTAACTAACCCTGTTTGAGGAGAGTGAACTCCTGGATGACAAACTCCAATTGGAAGCTCTTGATTAAACTCTTCTTCTAATTTTTTGTGAATATCTCTTATTGCAGTAATAATTTGGGTATAATTCTTTGGACATGATATTCTAGATCTATGTTTTTCTTGACCATCTTCTTCAAGTACAACACTCTCTATCTTTGTTGCACCAACGTCTATACCTACTTGCATATTGATTAGTAAGTTGCTCTACCACCGCTTAGATCAAATACCGCAGCTGTTGAAAAAGAATTTTCTTCACTTGATAACCAAGCAACTAAGGAAGCCAATTCCTCTACTTTAGCAAATTTATTTCTTGGTATTTTAGAAAGCATATAATTTATATGCTCCTCGGTCATTTGATCAAAAATTCTAGTTTTTGCTGCAGCTGGAGTAACACAGTTTACTGCAATATTTTTTTGTGCAAGTTCTTTACCTAAAGATTTGGTTAATCCTATCACTCCTGCTTTTGAAGTACTGTAAGCACTTGCATTTGGATTTCCTTCTTTACCTGCAATAGAGGCAATATTTACAATTCTTCCATAATCATTCTTAGCCATAAATGGAACAACTGCTTTGCAACAATAAAAGACTGCATTTAAGTTAAGATTAATTACTTTATTCCACTCTTCTATTGGATATTCTGCAACGGTAGTATTCATTCCTGCTACACCTGCATTGTTTATAAAGATGTCAATCTTACCATGTGATTTTTCAACTTCAGATAATTTTGAATTAATTGTTTCATAGTTGCTCACATCAACTATTTGATAAGTTAAATTTTCAGAATTTACTTTTTCTAATGCTTTTTTAGCTTCTCCTTCATCTATATCCCAAATTACTACTTTAGCACCAGACTCGATAAATCTTTCAGTGATAGCTAAACCAAAACCTTGAGCTCCACCTGTTACAATTGCTACTCTGTTATTTAAATCAAATTTAATCATCTTTATTTTTTAATTTTTTTTGCTCTTATTAAAGGAAAAGCTAGAGCAATTAAAGATAAAATAAAGAATGTTAAAGCTATTGGTCTTGTGAAAAACATAAACCAATTTCCATCAAATATAACTAGAGATTGTCTTAGGGTGCCTTCAACTAACTCACCTAAAATTAACCCAATGATGACAGGGACAACTGAGAAACCGTATCTTCTCATAAAGAAACCAAGCACACCAAAAAATAACATTATCCAAACATCAATTATAGATTGATTTAATGAATAGGTTCCGCAAACTGAAACCGCAAAGATCATTGGCCATAATATTTTATTAGGCACCAACGTTATTCTTGCAAAAATTTTTGCACCAAAAAAACCAAATATAAAGAATAAAACATTAGCAATAAGCATTGCACCAAAAATTCCATATAAAAAATCAGGTTGTTCTCTAAATAAATCAGGTCCAGGTCTAACCCCATGTATAATTAAACCAGTTAAAATAACAGCTGTTGTTGCACTACCAGGAATTCCTAGTGCAAGAGTTGGAACCATCGCCCCACCAGTTGCTGCATTGTTTGCAGCTTCAGCACCAGCAATACCTTCAATAGAACCTTTACCAAATTCCTCAGGTTTTTTTGAAAATCTTTTTGCTTCTGAATATCCAATTAATGAAGCAACTGTTCCACCTTCTGCAGGCAATACTCCAATGAAAGAACCAATACCACTTGATCTTAAAATTGTTTTCCAAGTTTTTTTATAATCATCTTTGCTTGGAAGTTTAATTGCTTTTAAAGCTATTCTGTTGAATACCTGATTAATTAAAGTTGATTGGGTTAACATCTCACTCATTGCAAATAAACCAACCACTACTGGGATAAAGCCAATCCCTTCTGTTAATTCATTAATTCCAAAAGTAAATCGATCAATTGACGTCATAAAATCTTTACCAACTGTTGAAATCAAAATTCCAAATGCACCTGCAATCAAATTCTTTATAGGACTTCCTTCTCCAATTGATGCAAGCATCGTTAAACCGAAAATAGCTAATGCAAAATATTCTGGTTGACCAAATTCATATGCAAGCTGAGCCAATATAGGTGCAAAAAAGACAAGTATTACAACACTAAAAATACCTCCAACTGTACTTGAAACAGTAGCCATCCCTAGAGCTCTTCCTGCCTCTCCTTTTTGTGCCAAAGGATAACCATCTAAACAAGTTGCTGCAGCAGCTGGTGTTCCTGGTGTATTAATTAGAACTGCAGTTATCGCGCCACCATAAGTACCTGCACAATAAATAGAAGTTAACAATACAATTGCTGACAATGGATCAAGTGTCATTGTAAATGGTAAAATTAATGCACCACCAGTTGTTGGACCTAAACCAGGTAACACTCCTAAAATTAATCCAAACAATGTTCCAAAAAATAAAACCAATAATAGCTTTGAGCTAAATAAAGGAGCCATCATTAATAATAAATTATCCATCTAGCTGTAATAAATGTTAGTTATAATTCCAGGTGGAAATCTTAAACCTAAAATTGTTTCAAAAAAAATAAAGACAATCACAGGAAAAATTATTCCAACAAGTAATAAATAAAATATTCTTTTCTCTCCCCAACAATACGATACAAAAATAGATAAAACTGAAATTGCCAAGAAGAAATCTAAAGTCTTAGAAATGATTAAAAAAATCACAAAACTTGAAAGTGTTAAAAAGAATGACTTTGGTAATTTTGTTTGAACCTTCCAAGGATTTTTTGTTGCTAAATAATAAATCAATAAAGTCATTACTATTATTAAAACCAAAAGTGCTTTTGGAAAAGTTGCAGGCTGTATTCCTCTATTCAATATAGGAGGAACAATATCAAAAGTAAAAGTAGTGATTAATAATGCTACAGAAATAAAAATAATTACAAAAGAGACTTTAAATTCATCTCTAAAAAAAAAGGGCAAACTTTTGTTTGCCCTTTTTTGTTTTTGTACATTCTTCATTTGCAAATGTACTTTTAATTAGATTAGTTAATGTAACCTAAAGCTTTTAGCTGAGCAGTCATTTCAGCAAGCATTTCTTCCATTTGCTTACCCCACTCGTCAGCACCAACTACACTAGTGTCATCAAGACCAATTTCAGTTAAGAAATTTTTGTAATAGTTGTGGCTCATAGCTTTCATCATTCCAGCTTCTAATTGTTTAACTCTTTCTGCTGGAGCACCTTTTTTAGTTACGAAACCTCTAACAGTAGATAAAGAAACAGGAATTCCTAATTCTTTAGCTGTTGGAGAGTCACCAATTTTAGCCATTCTATTATTTGCTAAAACAACTGATACACAAAGTTTACCTTCGTTGATTTCAGTTAATGCTTCACCTAAGTTTAAAACACCTACATCGATATCACCTTTGATAAGGTTAGTTTTAATTGGCGCTACACCTTTGTAAGCAACAATAGTTGGATCTGTTAATCCACCCTTTTTAGTAAATGCAATTGCACTAACATCATCAATACCACCAGTGTGTGTTGTTCCATATTTTAGTGATTTTGATTTTTGCGCGCTAATGAATTTTTTAGCATCTTTAATTTCATTGTTACAGTTAACAACAAATAATTGAGGATCATCTGTACCTCTTGCTAAAGGCTGCATATCACTTAATTTTACTTTAGTTTTTCCTAAAGCCATTGATACTGCGTGACCAGTAGTCCAAGTTAGAGTGTGATTACCATCTGCAGGTAAAGACATCATGTAATCCATAGATGCTGCTCCACCACCACCTTTTTTGTTAACTAACTGCATATCTTGTTTAAGAACTCTTCTTGCTCTTAATAACATCATTCTAGTAGTAACGTCAGTTCCACCACCAAAACCAGCGTGAGTAATTGCTTGGATTGGGTGTCCATCAGCTTTTGCTGAAGTGATCATTAATGGAAGAGCTACAACAAAAAATTCAGTTGCTAAAAAAGCAGCTGCTAAAAATAGTTTAAAGCTTTTTTTCATTATTTCCCTCTTTAGTTTATTTAGTTTTTATATATATAACTTATATATAAATATATAATCATATTCTGATACAAAACGTAAAGTAAAAAATGACTCAAACAAAAGCTAACATAGCTCTACTACTTGGTGATCCTGCAGGAATAGGACCTGAACTTATTTCAAAATTATTGAGTGAAGAAATAACTAATAAAGCAAATATTGTTGTTATTGGCGAAAAACAAATTCTCGAGAGTGGAAATAATGTAACTGGCAATTCTCACCAACTTGAAGTCGTAGAAAGCTTTGATCAAATTGATTTTAATAAATCAAACAGATTTTTATTAGACATTTCAAAAGGAAAAAACCATAAATATAAAATAGCTGAACCTTCAAAAGAATCGGGTGAAAGTGTTTTAGAGGCTTTAGATTTAGCACTAAATCTTGCTAAAGAAAAAAAAATTGATGCAATCAATTTTGCTCCAATGAATAAAACAAGTTTGAAACTTGGAGGAAATACCCATTCAGATGAATTACAATTAATGGCTGAAAAATTAGATGTAAAAAGTTTTTGTTGTGAGTTTAATGTTATAGATAATTTTTGGACTGCAAGAGTAACCTCTCACATTCCAATCAAAGAAGTGGCTCAACACATAACAAAAGAAAATATCTTAAAGCCTATTAAATTAATTAATGAAGTTATGGAATTGAATGGTGTAAAAAATCCTAGAATAGCAGTTCAAGCACTTAACCCACATGCAGAATTCGGCACTGAAGAAAAAGATGAAATTATACCAGCAATAGAAGAGGCAAAAAAACTTGGATTTAATACAGATGGTCCGTTACCGTGCGATACATCTTTTGTGGTTGCTTATAAAAATAAAAATCATGATTGTATGGTTGGAATGTATCATGATGCACTTCAGTCTGGACTTAAAGCATTTGGTTTTGACAGAGGGGTTACAGTTCAAGGTGGGTTAACAGTTCCTGTAACAACTACTGCACATGGATCAGCTTTTGCAATTGCTGGAAAAAATGAAGCTAATTTAGCTCCAATTTTAAATTCATTTAAAATTGCATTATCAATGGCTGAAAATAAAAAGAAGTTAAGCTAAGCCTTATATTAAACCAGCATCTACCGTAAAATTTTGTTTAGTGCATCCAGATGAAACATCTGATGCCAAATATAAAACCATTCTTGAAACATCCTCAGGTAATACTTGTTTTTTAAGACACTGTTTATCCAGAATTTCTTTTTTAAATTTTGGATTTAACCATAATTTTGACTGTCTTTTAGTTGCAACTGAACCAGGTGCAATTGAGTTTATTCTAATATTGTGTTGTCCTAAATCTCTAGCTAGAGATTTAGTTAAACCATAGATTGCAGCTTTTGCAGTACTGTATGCTGGAAACATTACGGCTCCCCTAATCCAACTAACAGAACCTAAGTTTATTATTGATCCACCTTTATTTTTAATCATACTTTTTTTTACTGCCTGAATGGCAAACAAATAGTGTTTCAAATTTATTGCCATTCTGTCATCCCAGTATTTTTCAGTAACTTCTTCAAGTGTGTGCCTTTGATCATTGGATGCATTATTTACCAAAATATCAATTGGACCTTTTTTTTTAATAATACCTTGAATTAGAGTTTTATATTTTTTTATATTTTTAATATTGCAGAATTGAAAAGTAGGTATTTTTTGTTTTTTCTTTTTAATTTTAGAAATTAATTTTTGAGCTTCTTTTTTATCTATATCAAAAAAATAAACCTCAACACCTTGTTCACAAAGATGTTCAACTATTGATGCACCAATACCAGATGCTCCACCTGAAACTAAAGCTCGTTTTCCCTTTAAATCAAAATATTCAACTTTCATTTTTATTATAATTAGTAATTTTCTACGTCTTGAAGTAATGGCATTGATGCTGCTGCACCAAGTTTTGTTGTTGATATTCCTGCCACTTTGTTTGCAAACACTAATGCATCTTTATTTTCCAAACTGTTAGCTAATCCTACAGCAAATGCACCATTAAAAGCGTCACCTGCTCCAGTAGTGTCTACAACATTGTTTTTTAATTTACACGCCTCAACAAAATAGTCTTCTTTTCCATTGGAATAATAAACACCCTTCTCACCCAATGTGATTATAATATTTTTAACTCCTTTTTTTAAAAACTGATTTGCAGCTTCTTTGATATCATTTTCTGATTTTATTTTTTTATTTAAATAAAATTCAGCTTCCGTTTCATTTGGAGTAAAATAATCAATTAATTTAAAATACTGTTCTTCTATTTTTCTTGCAGGTGCTGGATTTAAAATTGTTGTACAATTATTTTCTTTAGCTTTACTTAAAGCGTAAAATGTTACTTGCTCTGGAGTTTCTAACTGTGTAAGAAAAATTTTTGATTTTTTTATAGTGTTTAAATTTTGATCAATATCCTTATTATTTAAATGAGCTGCTGCTCCAGCAACAACGTTAATTGCGTTATTACCATTTTCATCAATCATAATGCCTGCAACTCCTGTTGAAAGATTTTTAACTTGGATAATTGAATTTGTATTTAATTGAGCTTCTTTATATAGATTTAATGCCATATTAGCATGAGTGTCTTGACCAATTTTTGTTATGAAATGAACATCGCCTTTTAATCTTGCAGCTGCAATAGCTTGATTTGAACCTTTGCCACCAGGCCCGACTATATGATTTTTTCCTAAAACTGTTTGACCTTTAACTGGAATTGTTTCAGCGAAGAAACAAAGGTCAGCTACAAAAACTCCAAATACACAGATTGCATCCATTATTTTTCAAGAACCCAAACACTTCCATCTGGTTTTACGACTCCTTTGGTCATTATAAAGCACCCAAATGGTCTAGCATCAGTTGTAGTAACAATTAAATAAGATTTTTTTGCTTCCTCATAAAATAATTGTCTTTCAATAGAGCCTACCTCCCAATTATTTCCAGATATATCTTTGACGGATTTAATGAATTCTTTATGTGTATCAGTTAGTTCATCTGGATTATTGTCAACTTCCATCCTATTTGCTGCCCTGCCTCCTTGAGAAACGACAAAGCTGTCTAATGGAAAAACAGACAGTATAGCCCTCGCTGCATCTTTGATGTTAACACCATCTAATCTAACTACATTTTTATTCATAGAATGAGCAGGAAAATTGGCATCTGCCAATACCAATTTATCTCCATGTCCCATCGATCTTAGTTGAAATAACAAATCAGGACTTAATATAGGATTAATATTAATGAGCATAAATTATTATAGTACATAAAAAAAAAGGGTGGAATTAAATTCCACCCTTTTTAAAATTATTTAACTAACTATTATTTAAATTCGTTAGCGTTTTCTTTTGTTACTAATTGAGTTCCAGTATCAATGTTAGGATCAATACTTCCACCATTAGCTAATTCTAGAGCATATTTAACTCCATAAGCACCCATATTATATGAGAACTGAGCAATAGTAGCAGTCATTTCTCCTTTTAGAATACTTGTTGCTGCATCTGGTGTTGCATCAAATCCTACAACAACAACATCGTTCATATCAGCATCTTTAAGAGCTTGAATAGCACCTAAACCCATATTGTCATTAGAAGCAAATATTGCCTTAATGTTTGGATTTTTTATGATTATAGATTCAGTAACAGATCTTGCTTTAGCTGTATCCCACTCTGCAGTTTGAGTGGCTACAATGTTTAGACCACAATTATTGAAACCTTTAATTGCACCATCTCTTCTTAATAAAGCAGTAGATTGAGATTCAATACCTGTTAAAATTGCAACATCTGAACCTTTTGCTGTTTTATCACAAATAAAGTTAGCTGCTAATTCAGCTCCATTCATATTATTTGTACCAATAAAAGTAACACCTTCGTTAATTCCATTAGTGTCAACAAATACTACTGGAACCCCACTTTTAATTGCCTCATCAACAATTGGTGCAAAAGCATTTGGATCTCCTGGTGCAAGCGCCAAAGCATCAACACCTTTTGCAAGTTGGTCTTCAACTTGATTTATTTGAGCTTGAACATCACCCTCTTGTGGAGGTGCGATCATGATTAATTTTACACCTAATTTTTTAGCTTCTTCCTCAGCTCCTTTTGTAACAGATGCCCAGAAAGGATTTCCTGATCCTGGTCCTTTAATACTGAATAGAATTTTTTTACCATGTCCATCAGCAAAAGAAACTGAACCTAAGCTTATTGATAAAAATACCACTGTAAAAAAAACAGTAAGTTTTTTAAATATATCTCTCATAGTTATTCCTTTTTTTGTGTTTAAAGATTAGTTGAATTAAATAAAAATTTTAAACAAAATTCAACTGTTTATAATCACCAATCAACTAAGACTTGTATAGGATAATTAATACTATTTTCTTGTGCCTAAATCTCTTCTCAAAACATCTATGTAGACTGCCAAAACAATAATCGAACCTATTAAAACTTGTTGCCAGAATGAACTAACATCCATTAAGTTCAATCCATTTCTTAAAATCCCCATTATCATAACTCCAGCAAACACTCCAAGTACAGTTCCCCTTCCTCCAAAGAAGCTGGCGCCACCAATTATGCATGCTGCAATAGCATCAAGTTCAGATTGAAGTCCTGCATTAGGGTAACCGGAATCTGTTCTCCCAGCCAAAATCAAAGCACCAATTCCAGCTAAAAATCCACATAAGGAATAAACAATGACTAAAATTTTATTAACATTAATTCCTGCTGCTCTAGCAGCATTTGGATTCCCTCCTATTGCATAAATCCATTTACCAGTTTTACTTTTATTTAAAAAAACCCAGAATACTAAGTACACAACCACAATTAAAACTAAACTGACTGGTAAGTATTGGGATTTCTCAAGTCCTAGCCATTGTAAATCAATTCTTCCATGTCCCAGATAACGAACTTCATCAGTAAAACCACTGATAGGCGTTCCGCCTGAAATCAAATTTCCTGTTCCCCTAAATATATAAAGCGTTCCTAAAGTCATAATGAATGGATGAGGCATTCTTAAAATAGTGATGCCTAAACCATTAATTAGTCCACACAAAAACCCTGCGATTAAAGGAGTGAGAATTACAATAAACCAGGGTGCTCCAGCTTTTGAAATAACTGCTAAAATCATTAGGGACAACATCATTATTGATCCTACAGAGAGATCTATGCCAGCTGTTACAATCACCATGAATACACCGAGTGCTAACATTGATTGCCAAGAAATTTGTTTAAACACGTTGGTTACATTTCTCCAAGATAAGAAGATGTCAGGCTGCAAAATATGCATAACCAAAATCATGATCACTAATAAAAGTAATATTCCATATTTTTCAAAATATGGAATTAGCTTTAGATGTAAACTTTGTAACTTATTATCTTTTTCTTCCATAATTATTTTTTACCCATAATCCAACCAATAACCTCATCCCTTGAAGTATTTGTTAAGCTAGACTCAGCAAAATTTGTACCTTGAAATAATGCCATCACACGATCACAAACAGTGAATATATCATCCATTCTGTGACTGATAACAATTACTCCAACACCTGTTTTTTTTAAACTATTTATTAAATCTAAAACTTTGCCAACTTCTTTAATAGCAAGTGCTGCCGTTGGCTCATCCATAATTACTACTTTAGCATTAAATGCTGTTGATCTTGCAATAGCGACTGCTTGTCTTTGTCCTCCAGATAATTCCTCTACTTTTTGATCAGCACTTTTAACATTAATTTTTAATTTCTCTAAATGAGCATTAGTAAGATTTTTTATTTTGTCAAAATCTAACAATTTCATAAAACCAATATTTTTAGTCGGTTCTCTACCTAAAAAAATATTTTCACCAATAGGTAAGTTTCCAGCTAAAGCAAGATCTTGGTAAACCATTTCTAATCCTAAATTTTGGGAGTCTCTGGGACTTTCTAAAATTTGTTCTTTGCCATCAAAATATAATGATCCTGAGCTTGGTTTGTAAAGACCAGAAAGTACTTTCATTAAAGTAGATTTACCTGCACCATTGTCGCCTACAACACCCAAACATTCTCCAGCATGAACTTTTAAATTTACATTTTCTAAAGCAGTGATTGTTCCAAAATATTTTGTAATCCCTTTAGCTTCTAAAAGTAAATTATTGGTCGAAGACATAAATTATAAAGTTAATTAAATTTTAATTAATTGCAACAGGTTTTGATGCTAGCAAGCCAACAGTTTTTAATGCAGCTCTTTTGCAATGTTTTGGTTTCAAGTTTTTTGAAATTAAATTCATATCTTTTAAAACAATATCACCCATATTATAAAACGCCTCAGTAAGCGCACCAGCTCTATGAGCTGAAAATAAAATATTTTTAACTTTTCTTATTGGATCATTTTTTCTTACAGGCTCTTCTGGAAATACATCGGTAGCTACGTAAATACCTCCTTTTTTAACCCTATTGACCAGATCTTTAAAATTAACAACTGCCGCTCTACTCATCAAAATAAATAAAGTATTAGGCTTCATCCTATTTAACAATTTTTTATCTATTAAATTTTTATTTTCAGTTGTCACGGCTGCTAAAACATAAATTACCTCACATTTTGAAAACATATCTTTTAAATTAATTGGCTGAAATCCATATCTTTTAACGACATTATTTGGAAGCCATGGGTCATAAACAGAGATATCTTTTGTAAATGGTAAAAGCAGTGGATAAAGAGATTTTGCTAAATCACCAAACCCTAATAAACCAATTTTTTTCCCTGACAACATTGATGCTTTAAGATTACTTTCTAGGCCATATTTTTCTTTACCTTTTAGAAAGTCTAAATGTGCTTCATGAATATTTCTCAATAGGGATAATGTCATTCCTAATGCTATTTCAGCTACAGGTTTTGAAAAAACAGGAGAAGTAGCGATGACATGAATCCCTCTTTTATGACAATATTGATAATCAACATTGTTCATAAAATTACTTTCAACATTTATAATTGCTTTTAATTTAACTGCTTTTGACAAAAGCTTTTTATCTAGATCGGGTTGACCCATTATAAATGAAGCTTTGTGGATATTGCTTTCATAAAATTTTTTTTTGTTTTTACTTGGGGCTACAATAAGTGTGTATTTAGTTTTGAGTTCTTTTAGTTTTTTTTTTGTAAAAATTAGATCTAAAGTTCTTGGGAAAGGATCTGAAATTACAATTAATTTTTTCATAAGTTAAAAAATTAATTCATAATTTTTTTTATTTCCTCTAACGTAAATGGTTTAGGTTTTTTGCAAGTAGTCTTTATTTCTTGTGGAATACCTGTTTGAGAAGCTCTCATAGTTGAGTCTATGATATCTAAAACATGCAAAGAAAGTTCACCGTTACATCTATGTTCTAAATTGTTATCAATTGCATAAGCCATCTCAGATAGACCAGCTCCTCTATAATTTGCATTTGTTGGAGATTCATTTGCTCTTGAGCTTTGACTTTTAATGTTAATTTTTCCTAAAGGCATCATATCTGTTTTGTGCTCACCCCAATTACCGCCAGCAGTCACTGAAACAAAAGCAGATCCACCAAACATATTTGGATCAGGAACAATAATTGATCCTTTGTTACCATATAGCTCTATGTGGTTTCTTTGATGAGCAACTACATCAAATGATAAAGTAATCTGTATAATGCAATCATTTTCAAATTGTATAGTTGCAAGATAAGTTGTTGGAGTTTCTACTTTAAATTTTTGACCTTTTTTTGGGCCTATTCCAATTTCTCTTTCTTCAAAAACTTTTGTACATCTTCCTTGTACTTGTTTTGCTGGACCAATTAAATTTACTAATGCGGTAAGATAATATGGACCCATATCTATTACAGGACCCCCTTCATTTTCTGCAAACCAAGGTTCTGGGTTTGGATGATATGATTGAACTCCAGGGAAGGCAAAAATAGCATTACCTAATTTAATGTCACCAATTACACCGTTATCAATGAGTTCACGAGTTTTCTGAATGCCCCCACCCAAAAAAGTATCTGGTGCATTTCCAATATAAAGATTTTTCTCTTTAGCAAGTTCAACTAATTTTTTTCCATCTTCAAAGTTAACAGCCATAGGTTTTTCAGCATAAGAATGCTTACCATTTTCTAAAGCCATTTTTGAAACTTCAAAATGTGCGCCAGGAATTGTAAGGTTTAAAATTATTTCAATCTCTTTATCTTTAAGAAGTTCTTCAACAGTTACAGCTTCAATATTGTAATGAATTGCACACTTCTTCGCTGTTTCCATATTAATATCAGCGCATTTAACAATTCTGATATTATTGAAATACTCCTGAGCTCTAAAATAAGTTTCTGAAATATGACCACATCCTATAAGGCCTACTTTAAATACTTTATTCATAAAGGATTAAATACCTTGTCTTTGTTTGCTTCTTCCTTCTTTATAAAGTTTTAAAGCTTCTTCATTTTCTTTAGTAGTTGGAATTTCTAAAGTTGGACTATCCCAAAAAGATGATCCTTCTACCCATTTATAAGCATGAGTTTTAATTGAAATAACATAAGTTACATCAGACGCTTTAGCTCTTTTAAATGCAGCTTCAAGATCTGAAATTGAAGTAACGTGTTCAGATTTCGCACCCATACTCTCTGCATGTTTTGCAAAATCTACATCTACTAAACCAGGAGTATTAGAACTCTTTAATAAGTTATTATACTCTTTTCCACCTTTGAATAATTGAAGTCGGTTTATAACTGCAAAGCCTCCATTATCACAAACAACGATGATCAATTTATTTTTTGTAATTACTGACGAATAAATATCAGTGTTATTTAATAGATAAGAACCATCACCAACAAATGAGATCACTTCTTTATCTGGATTAGCCATCTTAATTCCTAATGCTCCAGATATTTCATAACTCATACAACTAAAACCCCACTCTGTTTCATGGGTATTAAGTTCTCTTGGTCTCCATACTTGGATTACTTCACCTACCAAACCTCCTGCAGCTGTAACTGCAATATCAGTTGGATCAGAATTTCTATAAATAGCACCAATTACCTGAACATAACTTGGAACCTCCTGATTAGTTGGAGCACTCTCTTTATCTATATGTTCATTCCATGACTTAAGTTCTGTTTGAGATTTCTTATTCCAATCTTCTCCTGCTTTCCAATCACCTAAAGCTTGAGAAAGTTCAGTTAATGAAACTTTTGCATCTCCAACAACAGCTTGAGCTAAATGTTTATTAGCATCATGCCTTGATACATTGATTGAAACTAATTTGAAATTTTCGTTTTCAAAGTTTGCCCATGATCCTGTTGTAAAATCAGCAAGCTTTGTACCTATTGCAATCGCAAGATCGGTTTGTTTTGCTAATGAGTTTGTATTTTTTCCACCAAGTCCTCCAATTTGACCTGCAAAATGAGAATGATCTCTCTTCATTGTTGAATAACCCATTACAGTTTGTGTAACTGGAATATTATGTTTGATTGCAAACTGACTTAATTCTTCCATTGCATCTGAATAAAAAACTCCCCCTCCAGATATTATGATTGGATTTTTTGAAGATTTAATTTTCTCAGCTGCTTCTTTAATTTGAAATTCATCTGGTCTTGGTCTTCTAATTGTGTGAATTTTTTCTTGGAAAAATTCTTCTGGATAATCAAAAGTTTGACCTTGGATATCTTGACTTAACGCAATACAAGCAGGACCACAATCGGCAGGGTCTAACATTGTTTGAACTGCCATTGGAAATGATTGAATTATTTGTTCAGGTCTAGTGATACGATCAAAATATCTTGTAACTGGTTTGAAAGCATCGTTTGCAGTTATGCTTGGATTATTAAAATGTTCAACTTGTTGCAATACTGGATCTGGCATTCTATTTGCATAAGTATCACCAGGTAAAAATAAAATTGGTAATCTGTTACTCATTGCAACAGCTGCTGCAGTAACCATGTTGGTTGCTCCTGGGCCAACAGATGAAGTAGCAACAAAAATTTGCTGTCTTCTTTTAGCTCGAGCATAACCTATGCCAGTTAAAGCCATATTTTGTTCATGATGACCTCTATAGGTTGGTAATTCTTTTTGACTTTCTTCAAGTGCTTGACCCAAACACGCTACATTTCCATGTCCAAAAATTCCAAAGACACCAGGAAAGAGTGGTTCTTTTTTGCCATTAATTAATATTTTTTGAGCTATTAAATATTTAACGATTGCATTTGCACAAGTAAGAGTGATTTTTTTCATAAATTAGTTTATTTTTTTTTATGTATAGTGTTTATATATTTATATTTATAAAATAAAAAACCTAACTTAGTAAACCTTAAAAAAAATAAAAAAATTATGTATAGCAAATTTGGACAATTCATTGATGGAAAATGGCAAGAAGCAGAAAAAAAAGAAACCTATGATGTAATCAATCCTGCAACAGAAGAAGTGATTGGAAAAGCATCAAAAGCATCTTCAGTGGATGTACAAAAAGCATTAAAGTCAGCTGAGAAAGGTCTTAAAGTTTGGAGTAACACTACGCCATGGCAAAGATCATATGTCATTAGAAAAATTGCAGATCTAATGAGAGAGAGAAAAGATGTTCTTGCAAAATGGTTAACACTTGAAGTTGGTAAACCTCTTGCTGAAGGAGTTGGAGAAGTTGGTGGAGGAGCTGATATATTTGAGTGGAATGCCGAAGAAACAAAAAGAATTTACGGTCAAACAGTTCAAAGTAGATTTCCTGATACAAGAGTTCATGTTTATTATCAGCCAGTAGGTGTTGTGGCTGCTTTAATACCATGGAACTTTCCAATCATTTTAGCTGCAAGAAAGATTTCAACAGCACTAGCTGCAGGTTGCTCTGTAATTTGTAAACCAGATGTAATTACACCAGGTGCAGTTATGGAATTAGTTAATATTTGCAAAGAGGCAGGCGTACCTGATGGAGTGGTAAATTTGTTATCTGGTGATCCTGCAGAAATTTCAAATGAATTATTAGAGTCTGATATTATTAAAAAAGTATCAATCACTGGTTCAACAAGAGTTGGTAAATTAATATTAAAGAAAGCTGCAGATAAAGTTCAAAGAGTAACGATGGAACTTAGTGGTCACTCACCTTTTATTGTTTGTGATGATGTTGATATGAATAAAGTTGCAGACATTGCGATTACTGCAAAATTCAGAAACAATGGACAAGTTTGTATTTCTCCAAACAGATTTTATATCCAAGAAAATAAAAAAGATGAATTCCTTGGAGCTTTTATGGATAGAGCTAAGAAATTAAAAATCGGAAATGGTATGGATGAAGGTGTAGAGCTTGGTCCTCTTACAACTGCAAAAAGATTAGAAGAAATTGAAAAACTAGTTGAGACAACAAAAAATGAAGGAGCTGATGTTTTAATGGGAGGACAAAGACCTTCTGATTTTAACAAAGGTTATTTTTATGAACCAACTGTTTTTGATAACGTAAAAGATGATTTTACAATTATGAGAGAAGAACCATTTGGTCCTTTAGTGCCTGTTCTTACTTTTAAAACATTTGATGAGGTTATTGAAAGAGCAAATAATAATGATCTTGGTTTATGTAGTTATTTGTACACAAATAACATGGATCAAGCGAATAGAGGCTCTGAAATGTTAGAGTCTGGTTGTGTTGCTGTTAATACTGGGGCAGTTGCTGTAGCAGAAGCGCCTTTTGGTGGTATCAAACAAACTGGTTATGGACGTGAAGGTGGATCAATGGCGATCAAAGATTATCTAAACGTTAAATACACGCACATGGCATTAAAGGTATAATAATGAGAAAAAATAAAATTAAACAAATGATGAAAGACGGTAAACCCGTCATTAATGGTTGGTGCGCAATTCCAAGTACTGCATCTGCAGAAGCAATGGCACATCAAGGTTGGGATTCATTAACTATAGATATGCAGCATGGATTAGTTGATTACAGTAATGCTCTTCCAATGCTTCAAACCATTTCGACAACAGATGTCACTCCACTTGCTAGAGTTAATTGGAATGAACCAGGCCAAATAATGAAAATTTTAGATGCAGGTTGTTATGGAATTGTTTGTCCAATGGTAAGTAATAGAAAAGAAGCTGAAAATTTTGTTCAAGCTTGTATGTACCCACCTGATGGTTATAGAAGTTTTGGTCCTGTTAGAGGATTAATTTATGGTGGTGCAGATTATGCAGATCATGCTAATGAAGAAATTCTTAAATTAGCAATGATAGAAACTAAAGAATCTTTGGAAAATTTAGATGAGATAATGTCTACACCAGGTGTTGATGGTATTTATATTGGGCCTGCAGACTTAAGTTTAGCAATTGGAGAAAAACCTGGCTTTGATCGAGCTGAAACTACAAAAGCTTATTCTGAAATTTTGAGAATTCTAGAACATGCAAAGAAAAATAATATTTTTGCAGGAATTCATAATGGTACAACAGAATACGCAACGAAGATGATTGAAAAAGGTTTTGATTTTGTTACGATAGCTTCTGATTTAAGAGCTTTAAGTGCTGGCGCTAAAGCAACTGTTGATAAGATGAAAGGTTCTTTGTCTAAAAAAGACGACGACGCTACTTATTAATCAAGTTGATTTAAAAATTCTTCAAACTGATTTTTATCTAAATTAGAGGATTGTTTCTTACTTGGAAACTTTCCAGCCATAGAATCTTTTTTAAATGCTTTAAGAGCTTTAACTCTTTCAACCTTAATTTCATTTCTAAGTTTTAATAAATTTCCATAAGCTTTAGAATGTCTTGGAGGATTTTCGGTATCACCACAAATATCTTCCATAAATAAATACATCACATCTGCATTTCTTCCAGATCCTAAAGAGACAGTTACAATATCTGTTCGTTTAGAAATTTCTCCCATTACATTTTCAGGTATTACTTCACACTCAGCAGAAAAAGCTCCTGCATCTTCTAATCTTTTAAATTTTTGAAATAACTCATAAGCTTCGTTTGCAGTTTTACCAACTGCTCGAAGTCCGCCTATCCAAGTTGATTTTCTTGGAACTAATCCTAAGTGCCCCATAACAGGCACATCTTCTTTTGCCAGCATTTCTACTATGTCCATACTTCTTGGTGTCATCACTGCATCAGCACCATTTTCTAAAGCTTTAAATGCTCCACGCATAATATCATCTGCTGTAACAAATTCGTTCAAAACTAAAGCTGCAGTTAAAAAAAGATTTTTTGACCCTTCTCTAACTGGAATAACATTCTTAGCGTTAGCAATAATCATGTCAAAGCCAGCTTTTTCTGCTGCAGCAGCCTCATCAACAGTATTTGCAGTGACTTGAGTAAATTTTCTTTTACCTTTGGCTGCTATTAAATCACCTACTGTAGTTGATCTTTTGGCTGGTTTTGCGGCCCATGTATATACATTCTTCATTAAATACCTTTATAAAGAACGTCTCTACGATCAATAAATTCTTCAAAAGTCTTAATGGTAACAACTGATGGTAAAATAAAAATTGATCTTTTGTCTTTTTCGTTTCTAATAATTCTAAAATAACCTTTTTTGATTGCTGTATCGATATAGACATTAGAAGTTAAATAAGATTTCTCTATAACTCTTAATAGTTCATTTTTCGTAATAGATTTATTTTTATAATAAGCAAGCATCACCATGTGCAGCATAATCCAATGTTGAGGTGTCAGAGAAAACCAATTTAATAAATCATTTGCTAACCTTCCCTCAAAATCTCCAAGTGAAATTTCAGCTAATGTAATTCTTTTTTGAGTTGATTTTGAAATTTTTTTCTGTTCTTCAAAATTTTTTGGATACTTAAACTGTCTTTTCATTTAAATAAACTTAAACTTATTAAGTTTTCTATTCAATACTATTTTTGCTTAGTAGCTCTTTATAAATGTTATTTACTCTATGCACTTCTGAAGCTGTATTAAAATATCCCTCATATTCGATTTCATCTGGTGTTACATCAAAATGATAATGACCAGCATCTTTATCATGTTCATAAGAATGAAAATGCGTATGTTCACCAGACTCTCTTAAATTCAATTCTCCTCCTGTAGGATCTCCAGTCCAAAGTACTGTATAACACTGCAATTTTGGACCAACAGGTTCATAAAATTGAAGAAAATCTTTTACACACTTCATTTGTTTTGGATCATAGTATTCATGTTTAATATCTTTATAATCTGGTTGAACATGCGATCTTACTTTTCCTTCTAAAATTCTAAACACACCTGCGATAGCAACATGTTCATTTTCTTTAAGATTTAAATTATTTGATAATGAAGACCTCATTGCTTGCGGAAGTGAACCTTGATTACCTGATCTTCCTTTGATTTTTATTTTAATTACTTTTCCTTGTTTACCATCTGTATAATAAATATTTCCAAGTCCACCGTGTTTTCGTGCACTATATTTTTCAACAATACATTTTTTATCAGGACTTACTCTTGCAATTATAGATCTAGACTCATCAGTAATTAAATTTTCATTAATTACTAATTCTCCGCAGTGACCATCTAAACACGACATTGCACCAGATCCTGCACCTAAAGCATAGGATTTTTCTGATCCAATCATTTTAGAAATTTCTTGGTAATCAAATTCAGCACCGATAAAATTAGGATCATGCATGTACGGCTCACCACCAACATCAATGATTTTTTGATTGCCGCTTATCCCTTCAGATGGACAATCCCATTCACGAAGATTGGGACAGTCTACAACTTCTACTTCAACATTTTTAAAATTTTCCGAAAGTCCTTTTTTTAATGCGTTCGCTATATCTTCAAGTGAATGATTTGTGAAAGTTCCTTTTTCTATTTTTAATTGCATGATGTTAATAAGCTATAATTTATTTTGCATATTGTCTATAGATAATATATATAATTTCTATACATAAATAATTTTAAAAAGGTAACGATGATAAATAAAGATTTAAAAGTAGCCGTACTAGGCGCAGGTGCTATGGGCTGCCTGTTTGGAGGATTGCTAGCTGAAAAAGGTTTAAATGTAACTTTAATTGACGTTTGGAAAGAACATGTCGATGCAATTAATAAAGATGGTTTGAAAATGGATGGTCACGGTGGTGATCGTATAATTAAAGTTAATGCTACTTCAGATCCGTCATCGTTAGATAAAATGGATGCAGTGATTGTTATGTGTAAAGCTACTGCATTAGAACCAGCTTTAAATAGCATTAAAAATATTATTGGTGAAAAAACAGTATTCATGTCTTTTCAAAATGGAATTGGTCATGAAGCAATAATTCAAAGTATTGTTGGTAATGAAAAAGTAATTGGTGGAACAACAACACAAGCTTCTAATATTTTAGGACCAGGTCATATAATGAACCATGGCGCATTGCCTTCATGGATTGGTGAATATGAAGGAGGAATAACAGAAAGAATTACAGAAATAGCTGATACTTTTACTGCACATAATTTAGAAATGATTGCAGCTGAAGATGTTAAAAAAAGAAAATGGATGAAGCTTTTTGCTCTAACAGCAATTGGTCCTCTTTCAGCTATCTTTGATCTACATCACACCGATCTTTACGTAAATAATAAGGCTAATGATGTTTCAAGAGGACTTGGTAAAGAAATCATTTTAGAGACAAGAGAAGTAGCGCTTGCTGATGGAGTTAATGTTTCTGAGGATGAGTGTCTATTTATGTTCAATAAAATTGTAGATTCTATGCAAACTAACAAATCCTCAATGGCTTTTGATGTTCAATACAAAAGAAAAACAGAAATTGATTTTATAAGTGGTGCTGTTTCTAAAATTGGAAAAAAACATGGAGTAAAAACACCTTTAAATGACCTGATGTATAAAATGATCAAGGTTAAAGAAGGTATGTATAGTTAATGCTTAAAATTAATCGATTAAAAAAAATTAAAAGTAATTTTCCTGTACTAGTTGGAGATAAAGTCGTTGAGAAAAATACTTGCAATTTATTAATTGATGAAATTAGTAAATCTAAAGCTTTTGATGACATGATAATGGGTGGTCGAAGCAGAATTAATAAAGGCTCAAAAAATTTTAATAACTATATTAAATCTTCAAATAATTCTGCAAAACTCTTCAAACTTTTTAATAGCAAGGCATTTTATAAAAAAATTGAAACTCTTTTTTCTAAAAATTTTAAAGATGGATCTTGGACAAACACTCACAAACCAAAAATATTTAATCAAAAAAAATTTACTATTAAAAAGAAATTAAATTCAAGTGAATTAAAAAAATTATTAGGAAACAATTACACTAACCCAAAAGTTAATTTAGATATTGATTTTTCAGTTTCTAAAGGAGGATACAGACTGCGTCCTCATAGAGATGATATTACGAGATTGTATAATTTCTTAATTTATCTAACAGATATTCCAAAGAAAAATGGAGGATCACTTACAATTTATAGAAAAAAATCAAAGAAAAATTTAAGAAAAAGTTTCAGGCGATTTCCAAAAATGAGTGAATTAGAAATAGTAAAAGCATTTACTCCAAAGAAAGGAACTGTGGTATTTTTTCAATCTACACCAAATTCTTATCATGGAGTTAAACGTTTTATAGAAAAAAACTGTCCAAAAAGATTTTTTATTTATGGAAGTTACGCACTCAATAAGCCAGTTATTTGGAATTATAAAGGAACAGCTTACTATCCACATATCATCAGTACGAAGAAAAAAATGTTAACTTCTTTTCATGATGCAAATTATTTAACAACTGCTCCTAAGAATTGATATTGTTAAAAATTTCTACTAGGTTCTATTAATGCCAAATAATCTACAAAAGAAATTATTTGAACAAGGATATTTAAAAGTAAAAAATGTTCTTAACTATCAAAGAGATTTAAAGCCAATCCTTAATGACATGGAATTTGTAATGGATTGTTTGATCCAAAAATTTGCAAAAAAAAAGGATGTAAAAAAAGTTCTTAATTTAGATTTTAAAAAAAAATATTCTTATATATCGAAATTAAAAATTGATGATTTAGATCAATATTTTAATACTAGATTGCCAAGAGATCACGTTAAGAAAGATAGTGATTACTTTGCTACTCAATCTTTATGGAATTTAATTACTAATAAAAATATTTTAGATGTTGTTGAAAAAATTTTGGGAAAAGAAATCATGTCTAATCCTGTACAAAATACTAGAATTAAACAACCTGAAAAAAAATTACCAAAAGGTTCAATTTTAGACGGTTTAAGTGGAAGAACACCTTGGCATCAGGATGCTGCAGTTCTCAGTCCTAAAGGGCAAAAATTGACTGACATGGTTACTGTATGGATACCTTTTACAAAAACTACAAAAAAAAATGGGTGCATGATTACTGTTAAGAAAATTAATAAAATGGGATTATTAAATCATATTGCTGGTTATAGGGGCCAAGTAGAAATTAAAGACAGCAAATTACTAGATAAAATGGAACATATTCACTTAGAGGCAGACGTTGGAGATGTAATTCTTTTACACAAACATTCAATTCATTGTTCTCTGCCTAACAGATCAAATGATTTTAGAATAAGTGCAGACCTTAGATACAATGTAGCCGGTCAACCTTCTGGAAGAGATCCACTTCCAAATTTCTATGTAAGAAGTAAAAACAAAAAAAATCTCAAAATTCAGAATTTTAAACAATGGTTAGCTCTTTGGGAAAAAGCAAAAGAAAAATGTATTCCACGTAAATATGCCTTTAAATATCCTTTACCAACCTTTAAGAATAGTAAAAGAGATCTTTCAAAATTATTATAAAAAATTAATAAATGAATTCAGTAACTACACGTGTCTACTCGGTAGACTTTTTTTTAGCAATTCTTGGCTATTCCTTATTTGTTATAATGGACTCTATAGCAAAAGAATTGACAAATTATTACCATGTAACACAAATAATATTTATTAATTCTTTATCGGCTTTACTGCCAATTTTACTTTACACGCAAGTTAGAAATTCCTGGAAAAAAATTAAAACAAAAAACTTTTTTGTACATTTAGTTAGAGCAATAACTTTAATAATTTCAATGGGATTATTTTTTCTTTGTATAAATAAACTTCCACTTACAACTATGTATAGTATTATCTTCTTTACACCATTTGTATTAACAATTGGTTCAGTAATCTTTCTAAAAGAAAAAGTAAGTTGGAGAAGATATACAGCAATATTAGTAGGTTTTATTGGAACAATAATTGCAATTGATCCTTTTGGGAAAGAAATAAATAACTATGTGTTATTAGCTTTATTAATACCTGTTTTTTCTTCAGTAGGTCATTTGTTGGTTAAAAAATACGGTCAATCAGAGAGTGTGTATTCATTTTTAATAATTGGAAAGTTAATTTTAATTGTTATTTCAGGTGTGATTACATTTGAGCTTTATATTCCAATGACTAAAACAGATTTTTTTTTAAATTTTAATGCAGGTTTATTAAGAGGAATGGGAATGATTTTTATTATAAACTCGGCTCGTCATCTTCCTGCTTCAATATTTGCAAATACACAATATGTTCAATTATTAATTGGTGCATTGATCGGTTTTTATATTTTTAATGAAATCCCTACTTGGAATATTTATTTAGGAAATGTTTTTATAATTGGTGCTGGAATTTATATTGTTTTAAGAGAGATAAAACTTTCTAGAAATATTGTTTCAAATTCAATAAGGCCAACAACGATTTCAATAAAAAAGTAAGTTATTCAATTTAAGTTAAAAATATATATAAGTAAGTATGGCTAAAATATTAATAACAGAGTTTATTAATCAAGACAGTTTAGATGATCTAAATAATACTTTTGAAATCAAATTTGATGATAAGCTTTGGGAAAAAAAAGAAGAACTTAAAGAAATTATTAAAGATTATGATGGTTTAATTGTCAGAAATAAAACTCAAGTAACCAAAGATATTTTGTCTAATGCTAATAAATTAAAATTTATAGGAAGACTGGGTGTTGGTTTAGATAATATTGATACTGAATTTTGTAGAACCAAAAATATTCATGTACAACCTGCGACTGGCATGAATGCGGACTCTGTAGCTGAGTATGTGATTTCATCCTCGATGTCTTTGATAAAAAAAATTCCTATGTTTCATAATGGAACGATCAAAGGTGATTGGCCTAGAACAACTATTAAATCCTCTGAAATAAATGGAAAGTCTATTGGAATAGTGGGTTTTGGTACCATCGGCAGAAAAGTTGCTGACTATAGTTTGAAAAATAGACTGAATGTTTTGGCTTATGATCCTTATATTAAAAAATTAGAAGATAATGAAAAAAATTATAAATTATCTACATTAGAAGATGTATTTAAAAATGCAGATATTATTTCTTTACATTTACCATTAACAGAAGAGACTAAAAATTTAATCAATAAGTCTTCATTCTCTAAAATGCAAAAACATCCAATTATAATCAATACCTCAAGAGGTAGTGTTGTAAATGAGAATGATCTTATAGATGCTTATGATCAAAATCTAATTTCAGGATTTGCATTAGATGTGTTTGAAAATGAACCTATTAAAAATGATTTATACGAAAGAATCACATCTGAAATGAATTGTATTTTAACTCCTCATATTTCAGGTGTTACTACAGAGTCAAATATTAGAGTTAGTAATTTTATAGTGAAAAAGGCAATCGATTTTTTTAAGTAATTATCTCGTTTAGCTTTACTACTCTTCCAAGTTTAATTGATGTCTCAGCAGCTTCTCCAACAGCAACTGCAATTAATCCATCTTTCAAAGATACCTCTGGCTTTAATTTATTTTTTACTGCATTTATAAAGGCTAAATGTTCATAATAAGTTGAACCATGATGATGTCCTGCTTCAAGTATTTTTGGATCTACACTAATACTTTCTTGTTTAATTTTTCCATCTCTCATACCAATTCTTACATCAGAAGTAGTTTTTCCAGACTCGTTTGAAGGAACTGAAGTTTCAATTTTACCGATATTTCCTGTTGCGGTTAACTCTTCTTGCATTTCAGAATTTTCAGCAAACATACAAAGCTCAAGCATACTTCTTGAGCCGTTCTCAAAATTAATAATTACGTAAGCATTATCAATAATATCTGGTTTTTTCCCATCATATTCCTCATCTAAATGATTTACATCTTGTCCCCCACTCGCATAAACACTTACTGGCTCACTCTTAACAATAAAACGCATCAAATCAAAAAAATGACAGCACTTTTCAACTAAAGTTCCTCCAGTATTTTTTTCAAATCTGTTCCAATCATTTACTTTTTTTAAAAAAGGAAACCTGTGTTCTCTTATTGTTAATGTTTTTAGGTCACCAATTGTTTTGTTGTGAATTTCTTTAATAAATTTTGAAACAGGAGGCATGTACCTGTATTCCATTGCAGTCCAAAATACTGATGGGTAATCTTTAGTAAGTTTTTCTATTTCTAAACAATCTTTTGTCTTAGTACACAAAGGTTTTTCAACCAATATGTGTTTCTCAGTTTGAATTACATCTTTTAAAATTTGAATATGAGTAAAATTAGGAGATGAGATTATATATACATCGACTAAATTTTCTTTAATCAAATCTTGATGATTTTTAAAGCAAACAACTTCCTTTTTGAGGAGTTCTTGGCACTGTTTCAAAGACTCTTCGTGAGGATCTGAAAGAGCAACTACTTCAGCTTCGTCTATCAAAGATAAATTTAAAATATGTTCTCGAGCCATCGTGCCAGCTCCAATTATTCCATATTTAATTTTTTCCATATTTATTATCTATCAGTTTAATTAAATAAATTTAATCAATTGTTAATCCACTTGGTACTTTTTCTGGTTTACCGAGTGGTCTTTGATTTCCACTTTTTCCAGTTAGAGATTGTAAAAAAGAGACTAATTGATCAATTTCTTTTTCACTTAAATTTATTGGCTTGATATCTACACTTGAAATAATTCTATCCTGTTCTCTTTTGTCAGAAAAAGTCACAAAATCTATTTTTTCTAACCACGGAGCCTTTGGTAAATTTGCATATTGAGGTTTCCAATTTTTATTCATAGTAACTGGATTTAAATGATGTTTAATTATGCCCTTAAGTGTTGGATAAGCACCATTATGACCATAAGGTGCAGTTAAAGAAACATTTCTTAGCGCAGGTGTTTTAAATTTATACATGTCATCCACATCATCTGTTTCAACCATTCTTCCAACATCACGTGCATAAGGATCGAAAGGTCTGGTTCTGCCCGGTCCAAATTGTGGAATACCTATTGAATGAAATTTTTGATCAGACAATAAAGACCCTGAATGACATGAACTACAATTAGCTTTGCCATAGAATAAATTCATACCTGCAATCTGATTTGAATTTAAAGCTGATTTATTTCCGTTTAAATATTCATCAAATGGAGAGTCAAAAGATGTCCATTCATGAATTTCAAAAGCTGCAATTGAGTTTACTATATGTGTAATATTTATGTCTAAAGCATTATCCACATCATCAAATGCATGTTTAAACATCTCAACATATTCAGGAACTCCTCTTATTCTATGAGCAATTACTGGCCAGACTCTATCAATTCTCATGCTGTCTTTACCAACTTTTGAAACCAATCCTATAATTTCATTTTCACCTGGATTGCCAGCCATTTCGAATTGTCTTGTCATTGGAAATAAAGCTTGTACCGCCACTATATTATCAAGACCTTTTGGAAGCAGTTCTTGTGCTGGAGTATTAAAACCATTTCCAAATATATCAGATTTGGTCACTCTACCATCGTGAAGTAGTGTTGTAATATCTTTAAATCCTAAATTCCATAATGCCAAAGCGTTTCTTGGAATACGTTTTTTGATTTTATCATCCCCTGATCCAGCTGTTCTTTCTAATCCAATACCGTGTCCACCTTCACCAATTCCTAATGAAAGTCCATCAGACCCTCCTAGATCATGGCTATGACAAGTTGCACAAGCAATATTACGATTGGCAGATAAAATTTTATCATGAAATAAAAGTCTTCCTATTTTAACCTTTTCCATATCAACTTTATGAAAATCATTACTTGTTAAAGGTTTTGGTAATTCAATTGAATATGTTTTGTTTGCTGAAATTAAAAATGGAATTATAAATATTAATATTTTTAAATGTTGAGATACTTTTTTATAATTTTTTTTATTCCATCTATAGTTTTTGCAGAAATTGAAAATGCTAGAGACTTGATGGAAGCTGGAAAATTTCAAGAAGCTATGGAAGAACTGATGCCAGCT
This sequence comes from Candidatus Pelagibacter ubique HIMB140, assembly GCF_025558165.1. NCBI lineage: Bacteria > Pseudomonadati > Pseudomonadota > Alphaproteobacteria > Candidatus Pelagibacterales > Candidatus Pelagibacteraceae > Candidatus Pelagibacter > Candidatus Pelagibacter communis. Next base: position 417,923 of record NZ_LAMZ01000001.1, read on the forward strand.
GCTCGATCTGGAAACGCTGATGCTGAAGAACTTATTGGAATAATGTATGCAATGGGTCTTGGAGTTGAGCAAGACGATGTTAGAGCTTTTGAATGGTATCTTAGATCTTCGATGAAAGGTCATCCCGGTGCTCAATCGGGTGTTGGGTGGTATTATGAAATCGGTAGAGGACTTCCTGCCCCTGATCTTGTTAGAGCTTACATGTGGTATGGTTTGTCTGCTATTGGAGGCGATCCTGATGCTGCGATTTCTCAAGAAGAAGTTGTTAAAAAAATGACTCCTGAACAAATTGAAAAAGCGCATATACTTATTAAAGATTACAAAGCTTGGATTTATCCGTTTAGGTAATGAGGCGAATAATTAAATCCGCCCCATCATTAAATTAAGATTATAAGTCTTTGTCGTATGCACTTGATGCTTTTTTCTCAGCATCAGCAACTGCACTTGTTAAAGCGTCAAAGATTTGTCCTCCACCTTTAACATTTGACTTAAACCAATCATAAACTGGACTAGCAGCTTTTTTGAAGCTAGCTTTTTGTGCTGGAGTTGGAACATATAAATCTCCACCGCCTGCTACAAAGTCTTCATATGCTTTGATTGATTTTCTTTTTGGTGATGCAAATGTTGCTTGTTGCAATGCATAAAATCCATCCGTAATAACTTTCTTAAGTTCTTTTGGCATAGATTGATATTTTGCATTGTTCATCCACCAAAGTGCTCCCATGTATGCATGACCGTCTAAGGTAACATATTTTAGACCTGCATCTGGAAACTTCATGTTCATAATGTCAGTTATTCCATTTTTAGAACCTTCAACTACACCTGTTTGAAAAGATGTAAATAATTCTGGCCATGGAATAGGAGTTGGTGATGCACCTAAAGCTCTTACAAGCTCTTGAGGTAAGTCAGCTACAACAGTTCTGATTTTTAGACCTTTCATGTCAGATGGTTCTGCAACTCTTCTTTTAGTGTTAGCAAAATTTCTCCAACCACCAGTGTTTCCGATAGTCATTAATCTTATTGTATCGCCTGAATCTTTAAGAGCCATTTGTCTCATAGTTCTTACAAAATCACCTTGCATAACATCTTCAGCAATTCTGTCGTCTGCCATTAGATATGGTAAATCTAAAACTTGAACATATGGGAATACACCAGCTGCTCCTCCAGAAGTAGAAATGTAAACGTCGATGCTTCCATCAGAAACACCTTGTAAACATTCTGCTCCTTTAGAACATAACTGTGTACCTACGAAAAGTTCTACAGATATTTTTCCATTTGATGCTGCTTCTACATAGTTTTTAAATACTACTGCACCATCATAGTCTTCATCTTGATCATTAGAGTTCATTGTCATTCTTAAATTGTAATCAGCAGCTGAAACAGAAGCTGTAAAACTAATTAAGAATAATAATGAAAAGAATGATTTAATTATTTTACTCATTATTTTTTCCCTCTCTTTAAATATATATTTAAGTATAAAAACTATACCTAAATTGAACCTCTGTGTCTATTATCTAAAAATTAAAATTATTTTGCAAAACCCGTAAGTAAAGGAATGGTCATTGAGATTGACGGGAAGTAAGTAATTAAAAATATTACAATTGCTTCTACTGCTAAAAATGGCAATATTGCTTTTGATATAGTTTCAACTCTTTCACCAGAAACTGAGGATGCAACAAATAAAACTAAACCCATTGGTGGTGTTGCTAAACCAACAGTTAAATTAACTGACATAATAATTGCAAAATGAACTGGATGTACACCTAATTCTACAAACACTGGTCCTAGTATTGGTCCTAAAATTATTATTGCAGGACCTGCATCTAAAAACATTCCAACAACAAATAGTAAAATATTAATTAGAAATAATAAAATGTAAGGATTATCAGTTAATCCCAAAACAAATTCAGCAAGATATTCTGGTGCATGAGATAAGCTAACAACTGTTTTAAAAGCCATTGCAGCACCAACCAAAAGTAATACTACAGATGAAACCATTGCAGCTTTTGTCATAACCTTTGGTACGTCTTTCCACTCTAAAGATTTTAAAACAAATAAACCAATAAACATTGCATAAGCAGCTGCAACTGCAGATGCTTCAGTTGGAGTAAAAATTCCTCCAAGTATACCTCCTAGAATTATAACAGGAGTCATTAATGGAAAAAAAGCTTTCAAAGAAGCTTTTCCTCTTTGTCTCCATGTTGTTTTTTTTGTTACGGCAGGAAAATTATATTTTTTAGCCATAAACTTGATTGTAACCATCAAACTAACACCAACTAAAATTCCAGGAATAATACCTGCTAGGAATAAGGCAGCTACGCTCTCTCCCATAACGTATGCATAAATAATCATTATTCCCGAAGGTGGAATAATTGGACCAATTACTGAACTCGCTGCTGTAATTGCTGCTGAAAATTTTTTAGTATACCCTTGCTTCTCCATTGCAGGAATTAACATCGAACCAATTGCAGAAGTATCTGCAACTGCAGATCCAGATAGGCCAGCGAAAAGCATTGAAGTTAGGACGTTAACATGTGCCAAACCACCTTTTAAATGCCCCATCATCGCCTGGCTAAATTCTACTAATCTTTGAGTAATTCCTCCCCTATTCATTAGCTCACCAGCTAACATAAAAAAAGGAATTGCCATTAAAGGAAAACTATCAATACCATTGTAAATATTTCTATAGAGCATTGCTCCATCTCTAGATTGATCATTCAGCCAAAGTAAAATTCCAGGAGCAGCCAACAATCCAAAAAATACTGGTAATCCAATTAACAAAAATAATAAAAATAAAGGGAGAAACCAAATTAACATTATTGTGTCTCCAATTTTTGTTTATCTAAATCTTCAGGAAATTCTAATTTTGTAAAATTACTTAAAAAATTTCTTAAAATTAACTCTATGTTTACTGAAATCAAAAAAACAATTCCAACAGGTAAAGACATATACATCCAGGCTAATTTTATTGGCTCTGCTTTGCCACCGATTAAATTAAATGGAATTTTGATTGAAGCTGAATTAAATATCCATCCAGCATTAATGTGTTTCAAACCTAATTCAAGTCCAATGATCAAAACAAATAAAGATATGATCAATAAAAATAAAGTTAAAAAAGTTGATATGATTTTAGGTAAAAATCTTTCCAGCATATCAATTGAGACAAAACCACCCCATCTATAAGCTGAAGGAGCAATTAACCCTGTCATCCATAGCATTAAAAATCTCGCAACTTCATCAGGCCAAGGTAATGCGTTGTTGAGAACATATCTAAAAAAAACCTGAATCATAATTACGACAACCATTAAAAAAATTGCGATCCACGCAAATTGTCTTCCAATTCTTAGAAAAAAAGTATTTATCTTTTCAAGAAAGTTAAAAATATAAAGTAGAGTTTTTATAGTTAAATTCACAACTAAATTTATTTTAATAAGAAAATAATTACAACTTTTAAAAAACTATTTTACATTGTTAGATATTTTTCGTATTAGAAAAGCCTTCAACAAAAAAGCTTAAATAAAATTATGAGTAATAAAAAGAAAATTCTAGTTATCCAAAAAGTTCATGATAAAGGCATGGAATTAATTAATAACCATCCAGATTTTGATGTAGAGGTAACTGACGATGTTTCAGTAGAAAACTTAAAGGCTAAAATAAAAGATTGTGATGGTGCTTCAATTAGAATAGCAAAACTACCAGGTGAGGTAATTAACGAAGCTAAAAATCTTAAAATAATATCTAGACATGGAGTTGGCTACGATAATATTGATTTAAAAACAGCTAAAGAAAGAGATATCAAAATTGCTATTACAGCTAATGCAAATGCAGTTACAGTTGCAGAGCATGTTATGTTTGTCTTGCTAAATATTGCAAAAAGAAGAGAGCTTTATCATACAACGGTTAAAGAAGGTAATTTTAAAGATAGAAATAAATTACCTAAAACTATTGAAGTATGGAAAAAAAATTTCCTAATAATGGGATTTGGTAGAATAGGTAAAGCACTTATTAAAAGATGTTTGGGATTTGAAATGAATGTTTTTGTCTACGATCCATTTGTAGATAAAGACACAATAGAGAAGCTTGGTGGAAAAAAAGTTGATAATCTTGAAGAGGCAGTAAAAACAATGGATGTAATATCTTTACATATGCCTTTAACAGAAAAAACAGAAAATCTTATTAATTATGATTTACTTAAAACGATGAAGAAAAACTGCATCATCATTAATGCTGCAAGAGGTGGAATTATTCATGAGGAAGATCTTGATAAGGCTTTAAATGAAGATTTAATATTTGGAGCAGGTATTGATGTATTTAAACAAGAACCACCAGAAAATGATAATCCTCTCTTAAAGAATGAAAAAGTTTATTTAAGTCCTCATACAGCAGCATTTACTGATGAATGTATGACAAGAATGGGAGTAGAAACAATTCAAAATATAATTGATTATTTCGATGATACATTGGAAAAATCAAAAATTGTAAGACTGTAGTAAAAAATTAATCTTAAAGTTTAAGTTTATTTTTATTGAAAGTTAACTTTTATAAATCTCAATACCACTAAGATTTAAAGTTTCAGTTAAATACTTGTAACCTATTTTTGCATATTCGAATGGATTTGCTTTTGCAGGATCTTGTTCTGCTTCTACTACTAACCATCCAGAATAATTTTTTTCTTTCAACACATCAAATAAGGGCTTGTAATCAATACATCCATCACCTGGAACTGTAAATGCACCTTCTAAAAATGCTCCTCTAAAACTTAAGTCTTCTTTTAAAGATTTTTCTAAAACATTTTTTCTAATGTCCTTACAATGCATGTGAATTAATCTTTCGCTAAAGTCGTTTAATATTTTTAACGAGTCTCCCTGAGCAAACAACATATGACCAGTATCTAATGTTAGTTTTACACTATCATGAGTGTTTTCAAGTAATCTTACTGTATCTTCTTCTGTCTCTATTACGGTTCCCATATGATGATGATAAGCAAGTGGCATACCTTCATCCTCAAGATATTTTCCCATTTCAGAAATTTTTTCATAATATTTTTTACACTCTTCAAGATCCATTTGAGGTCTTGTAGATAATTTTCGATTTGGATCTCCTTGAATTGAGCCAGACACTTCAGCAAAAACCATACATGGTGAATCACAATCTTTAAAAAGTTTTAGTTGATCTTGAATGAGATTTTTTTCTTCATCAACACTATTTGTTCTTAAATTAGCTCCATACCAACCTGAGCAAAGATTTAATTTAAATTCGTTAAGCTTAGGTATTAATTCTTCTGATTTTTTTGGAAATTTACCACCAGACTCAATTCCAATAAACCCTGCTTGACTAGCTTCAGATAAACATTGTTCTAAAGAAGTATCACCACCCAATTCTGGCATATCATCGTTACTCCAAGCAATTGGTGCTATTCCTAATTTTACTGACATATTAATTATTTAAAAAGTTAAATTTATTTTTAAATTATGATGTTTTGCGCATCAAGAAAATTATAATTTAATTTGATGTTTAATTCATCATTTAAAAATGTTTCTTGATTTTATTTTTTAATTCTGTTCTATATTCTTATGCTTAACTTTTCTTTAATGGGAGCAGGACGAATTGGAAAAATGCATGCTAAATTTATTGCAGCACATCCGAATGCAAAATTAAAATATATATATGATGTTAATTCAGAATTTGCTAAAGAAGTATCAAAATCAACAGGATGTTCAATTGCATCTTCACCTGAGGAAGCAATAAATTCAGATGATGTAGATGCAGTTCTTATCGCTTCAGCTACACCAACACACACTCAATTTATCACAATGGCTGCAAAAGCAGGAAAGGCAATTTTCTGTGAAAAGCCAATTGATTTAGATATCAATAAAGTAAATGAATGCATGGAAAATATAAAGGGAACAAACGTTCCTATTCAAATCGGCTTTAATAGAAGATTTGATGCAAGTCATGCAAAAGCACAACAAGCAAGAGTAAAAAAAGAAATTGGTGAATTAGAAATGGTTGTTATTACAAGTAGAGATCCTGAGCCTCCAGGGATTGACTATCTAAAAGCTGCAGGAGGATTTTTTAGAGATACCACTATACATGATTTCGATTTAACAAGATTTATTTTAGGGGATGATCCTGTAGTTCAGATATCTGCATTCGGAGGTGCTTTGTTTGATAAAAATTCACAGCAAGAAAAAGATCTAGATACAGCAATGTTTATTCTAAAATCAAAAAAAGGCGTTTTAATCCATATTAATAACTCTCGAAGAGCAGTTTATGGATATGACCAAAGAGTAGAGGTATTTGGAAGTAAAGGCATGGTAATTTCAAACAATCAAACCCCAACTTCTTTAGAAAGATACACAAGTACATCTACAAATGAAAAAGAACCTATACATTTCTTTTTTATTGAAAGATATGAGCAAGCTTACAGAGATCAATTTAATGAGTTTGTAAAATGTGTTGAAGATAAAACAAAACCATTAGTAGGATTTGAAGATGGGAGAAACGCTTTAATAATAGCCAATGCAGCATATGAATCATTTGAAAGTGGCAAAGTTGTAGATGTAAAATTCTAAAATGAGCATTCTTTCTTTAAATAATATAGAAAAAAATTTTGGAGCCATACAGGCTTTATCAGGGGTTAGTTTTGATATTAAAGAAGCTGAAACTGTAGGATTAATGGGTGATAATGGAGCGGGTAAATCTACACTACTAAAAATAATAGCTGGTAATTTTAAACCTTCAAATGGTGAAATAAAGTTTGAAAATAATACTGTATCATTTGAAAAACCAATAGATGCAAGAAAATCTGGTATTGAGGTAGTTTATCAAGACTTAGCTCTTTGTAATCATTTGACTGCAGCATCTAATGTTTTTCTAGGTAGAGAGATACAAAAAGGTATTTGGCCATTTAAGTATTTGGATTATCCTGCAATGTTTAAAAAATCCTCTGAATTATTTGAGGAACTTAAATCTGAAACTCGACCAAAAGATTTAGTTATGCAAATGTCTGGGGGACAAAGACAGGCTGTGGCTATTGCAAGAACTAGACTTACAAATCCTAAATTAGTTTTAATGGATGAGCCAACAGCAGCAATTAGTGTTAGACAAGTTGCTGAAGTATTAGATCTTATAAAAAGATTAAAAGATCAAGGAATAGCCGTGATGTTAATTAGTCACAGAATGCCAGATATATTTGAAGTATGCGACAAGCTAGTAGTATTAAGACGAGGTGAAAAAGTTTGTGAAAAAAATATAAAAGATTCTTCTACAGAAGAAGCTACAGGCTTAATTACAGGAGCAATAGATAGAGTATGAGTTCAGTAAAATTTAATCAGGAAATAATCTCCAAGACTGAAAAAAATTTATTACAAAAACTTGTTTCTGAACAATCTTTTTGGGTAACAATAGCTTTATTTGGGATTTGTTTTATTATGTTTTTTGTAGAAGATGCTTTTTCTAGCAAAGATAATCTTTTTAATATTACACGAAACTTTTCTTTCATCGGAATAATGGCAATTGGAATGACATTTGTGATTATTACTGCTGGGATAGATTTGTCTGTAGGGTCAATAATGGGTGTTACAGGAGTTATATGTGGTTTATTTTTGGATGCTCAATTTTTACCTGAATGGTATTCCAAAGCCTCATATTTTGAAGGAGTTTATGTTTGGGTATCAATAATTTTAGCTTTACTTGCTGGTACATTAATTGGTGCAGTAAATGGATATCTAATTGCTTATGTTAAACTTTCTCCTTTTGTAGTCACTTTAGGAATGATGGCTGCTGCAAGAAGTTTAGCTTTAGTAGTCTCAAACAATAAAATGTTTTATGAATTTGGACCTAAAGATGAAATGTTTTATGAAATTGGAGGAGGTTCAATGCTAGGTCTTGCTAACGCAACTTGGTTATTAATATTTCTTACGATAGTTATGGGTTTAGTATTGAAATATACCTCATATGGAAAACATGTTTTTGCAGTTGGTAGTAATAAAAAAGCTGCTGAATTATCTGGAATTAACACGAGATGGATTGAAATGTCAGTCTACATGATCAGTGGACTATTTGCGGCAATTTCTGCTGTTATGATAGTTGGATGGATGGGCTCTGTAACTAATGCTTTAGGCTATACTTATGAATTAAGAGTTATTGCAGCAACAGTTATTGGTGGTGCTAACTTAATGGGTGGTGTTGGTGGTACTTTTGGGGCATTTATTGGTGCTGCATTAATGGAAACAATTAGAAACAGTCTTCTAATGGCTGGAATTGACCCTTACTGGCAAGGAACATTTTTAGGAATATTTATCGTAGGTGCGGTTTGGTTGGAAAAAGTTAAAAATAAGAAGAATTAATTAATAAACTTTTTTATCCATACAATTATATTTGTTGAAAATTAATATATCTGAAAAAAAAGAATTTTGATTATCTGAATTTTTCTCAAAATCTAAAATTTTATCAAATGCAACTTTAATTTCTAATTCAACATCATGGCCTATAACAAAATCCATTTTATTATTTTCTAAAAGATCTCTAGAATTTTTATTTAGTTCATGACCTACAAATACAATATGATCTTTTACATCCATTTCACTAATTGCTTTTGCGACACCTAAATTTCCTCCAGCAATATTATAAATTCCTAACGGTGGTCCATTTTCTTTAATATATTTTTTAACATATTTGTAACTTTGTTCCGATGTATCTAAATTAAAAACACTTTCTTTAATTTTAAGATTTGGAAATTCTGATCTTAATACTTTTCTAAAACCTAGCTCTCTTTCCTGTTGACACCTGTATGGCATACTCATGACCATCAAAATTGAACCTGATCTTTTCCCAACATTTTTTCCAATTATATTTGCAGCAGTAGATCCAGCATTAGATTGATTATTACCTATATAAGCTGATCTGCTCGAATTTGGAAAATCAGTGGTTAATGTAATTACAGGTTTTCCTTCACTTGCAATTTTACTTAGCTCGTTATTTATATTTTGATCCTCCTGTGAAACTATAATCACTGCATCAAACTTTGAAGTTTCTTTTAAAATTTTTACAAATTGACTAGGTTTAAATTCCTTTGCAGGAATAAAATATTTTATCAGATTAAACTTATAAATTTCATTATTAATTTTATCTAAACTCTCCTCAAGAGTCTTGTTATATGAAGGTCCTGATTGACAACAAATTAAAATATTTTTAGTTTGATTTGTATTATTTCCGTTTTGAAGGTTATTTAAAATTTTTAAGATTTTATCTTTAGTTTTTTTACTCACCCCTTTTCTGTTATTTAAAACTCTATCTACAGTCGCTGTACCATACCCTGACTCATCAGAAATTTTCTTTATAGAGACATTTTTCCAATGATTTTTCATACAAACATGGTATCATTTAATGATGTAAAATCAATCATTTGATGTATCACTTTTTAGTTGTATTACATCATTTTACTTGAAACTAAGACTCATTCTAAATAGTATTTGTTTAATAAACTAACTAACTAATAGAGAGAGAAATATGAGAAAAACAATAATTGCAATGTTAGCATTTATTTTTGTATCAATTTCTGGAATTTCATATGCAGCTGATAAAGTTTTTGCATTAGTTCCAAAAGCTATGAACAACCCGTTTTTTGATTTAGCGAGAGATGGTTGTAAAGTTGCTGAGAAAGAAATTGGTGGGATAGAATGTTTATACATTGGACCTGGAGAGCATACTGAACAAGAACAAGTTCAAATTGTTCAAGATTTAATCGCTAAAGGTGTTGATGGAATTGCTGTTGCATCTTCTAATGCGGCTGCAATGGCAAAAGCTGTTAAAGGAACAGATATTCCAATTATTACTTGGGACTCAGATCTTTTAACTAAAGATTCTGGTTTAAGAGCAGCTTATGTTGGAACAAAAAACTATGACATTGGTGTATACCTTGCGCAAATCGTTATGATGTTAAAACCTAACGGTGGTGAAATTTGTATACAATCTGGTGGTGCTGCAGCTGCAAACCACAATGAAAGAATGTCAGGAATAAGAGACACTATTGCTGGAAGAGCAGATTCAGGAACTTATCCTAGTGCAGCTCTTAAAGGTGAAAATGGATGGACTGAAGCTAGCGGATGTCCTCTGTACACGAACGATGATTTCCCTCTTTCTGTACAACAAATGGAAGATATCTTTGCAAAACATCCAAACCTAACAGCATTTGTACCAACTGGAGGTTTTCCTCAATTCGTATCTAAAGCTTTCAGAAGAGTTGCTGAAAAGCACGCAGATAGAATTGGTTCTATGAAAACTGCTGTTGTAATTGCAGATACTCTTCCAATGCAAATGGAAGATTTAGATGCTGGAAGAACACATGGTCAAGTAGGTCAACAACCTTATATGATGGGCTACAAAGCTATGTATGTTCTTAAAGATATAGTAGATGGTAAAGCATTAAAATTTGACAACCCATCACTAAAAGCAATCTATACAGGTCTTGATGTTTGTATGAAGCCAAACATTGGATCTTGTATTGCGGGATAAAATCATTATTCTTCTTAAAAGTTTCTAAGCCCAATTTTTATATTGGGCTTAGTTATCTGTATAACTTTAAATTTTATGACTAATAAATATATATCTGATCAAGCTAACCAGTTTAAAAATAAAATAATAATTGTAACAGGAAGTACTCAAGGTAGTGGAGCTGAGACAGCAAAATTGCTTGCAAGCAGAGGTGCTAAAGGAATAACTATCTGTGGAAGGAATAAAGAGAAAGGAAACAAGGTAAAAGCTGAATTAGAAAGTATGGACGTGGAATGCTTATACGTTCAAGCTGATTTAGAAAAACTTGAAGATTGTAAAAAAATAGTTTCTGAGACTGATAAAAAATTCAACACTGTAGATAGTTTTATTAATGTTGCTGCTTTTACAGAAAGAGGAACGATCTTAAGCACTACAGAGGAAAATTATGACAAAAATTTTAATGTAAATGTAAAAGCTCCTCTTTTTATGATGCAAGATGTTATAAAAATAATGATTAGAGATAAAAAAAAAGGAACTATTGCTCATATTTTATCAATGGCTGGATATAGTGGTATGCCTTTCTTAACTGCTTACAGCTCTTCTAAAGCAGCATTAGCTATAATGATTAAAAATGTTGCAAATTCAGTATCTGGGCACCAAATAAGAGTGAATGGTGTAAATTTAGGTTGGACAGATACGCCAGCAGAAACCGTAATTCAAAAAAAATTTCATAATGCAGATGATGACTGGTTAAAAAAAGCTGAAGCCAAAGTTCCATTTAAAAGATTAAACAAACCTTTGGATGTTGCTAAGATCTTAGCTTTCTTGTGCTCAGATGAGTCGGGTATTATGACTGGAAGTATTGTTGATTTTGATCAAACAGTTGCAGGATGGCATTCTTATTCAGCATATGACACTAAGATTTTAGATGAAAGCATTTTGGGAGAGTGAACCTAATTTATAATAACTTATGAAAGTTATTGATTCACATCAACATTTTTGGGATCCTTCAAGGGGTGATTATCATTGGATGCCAAAAGACAATCCAATATTAAATCAAAAATATGAAGTTAAAGATTTAATTCAAGTTTCTGACTCAATAGATTTACACAAAACTGTTTTAGTTCAAGCTGCAGCAACTAATGCAGAAACTGAATATATGTTAAATATTGCTGAAGGTTCTGATTTAGTTTGTGGAGTTATTGGTTGGGTGAATTTTGAAGACCAAAATCAATTAGATCAATTAAAAATTTTCTCAAAACATCCTAAATTTCTTGGAGTAAGACCTATGATACAAGATATTCCAGATGAAAATTGGGTTTTAAATAAAAATTTTGATACTTTTTTTAAAAATATAATTAATTTAGATTTAAGCTTTGATGCACTAGGATTTCCAGTGCACTTAGAAAATTTTTACAAAATTGCTACAAAATATCCTTCTCTAAGATTTATCATAGATCATTTAATGAAACCAAAAATCTGTAATAATAAACAAGAAGAATTTATTCATTGGCAAAAAGGTATGAACAAATTATCTAAGCTAGAAAATGTATATTGTAAATTTTCTGGAATGGTCACAGAAGCCTGCGAAAATTGGACTGAGCAAGATCTAAAACCATATGTAGATGAGATATTAAATCTATTTACTGATAAAAAAATTTTGTGGGGATCTGATTGGCCTGTCTGTAACTTAAGAACAAATTATTCAGGATGGTATAATGCAGCAACAAATTTACTTAAAGATTTAAGTATAGATGAAAAACAAAATATCTTTTATAATAATGCAAAAAAGTTTTATAAACTTAAAATATAATTTATGAAAAAAAATAAAATCAAAAATACTGGTGTTGAAGTCACTGAATTGAGTTTTGGAACCTCCTCTTTAGGTAGTATGCCAGATACTTACGGCTATGAAGTGCCAGAACAAAGAGCTCAAGAAATGTTAAAAAGATTTTTTCAAGGTCCAGTAAATGTGCTTGATACCTCAAGAAACTATGCAATGGGAGAAAGTGAAAAAAGAATTGGTAAAGCAATAAAAGAAAATGGTGGTTGGCCAGAAAAATTTGTCTTATCAACTAAAATCGATAGAAATATGGATACATTAGTTCTTGATAAAAAAAGAACAAGAGAATCTATTGAAGAAAGTTTAAAAACTTTAAATGTAGACTCTGTTGATATTTTATTTCTCCATGATCCAGAGTACGTAAAAGATATAAATGACGTAACTAAAAAAGATGGAGCATTGGATGAGTTGTTTAAAATTAAAGAAGAAGGTTTAGCGAAAGCAGTGGGTCTTGCTATGGGAAAAATAGATATAATGTTTCCTATGTTAAAAAAATGGGACTTTGATGTTATGATAAATCATAACAGATACACTTTGTTAAACAGGGAAGCAGACGAGATGTACAGTTATGCTCATAGCAAAAATATATCTATTTTCAACGCTGCTCCTTACGCAGGTGGTGTTTTAGCAAAAGGACCAAGTAACTTTAAAAAAATAACTTATCAAGACGCTTCTGAAGAAAAACTTGCACCAGCAAGAGAAATAGAAAAAGTTTGTAAAAAATATAATGTTGAAATGGGTGCTGCAGCTTTACAGTTTTCAATGAAAGATAAAAGAATTACATCTACTATTTGTGGAGTTACTAGTGTTAACAGTATTGAAAAAACTCTTGCTTGGGCTGAAACAGATATACCGGAAGAATTTTGGAGTGAAGTTTTGAAACTGCCTTATTCTACTAAAGATCCAGAGTCTGAGAGAATATTCACACCAGGTTAAACTTTAAAAAGTTAAAATATCAGTAAACTTTATACTTAATTAGAATTAAGTTCATAAAGAGTTGGAAACATTTTACCGTTTAAATTATCTCCATTTTTATATCCATTGGCTTCCATTATAGCTCTTTCTTCTCTAGCCCAATCACCTCTATAAATTATTTTTGAATTTTCTTTTGCCATTCTAAGTGTAAATCTATTTATATCTGATTTTGGAGTAGTTTCATGTAAAGCTCCATGCAAAGTCCTAATATCAAAATATACACAATCTCCTACCTCTAAATCCCATTCTAAAAACTCATAACTTTCTTTATTAGAAATTATATCTGGAGTTAATTCATACTTAACGCCATTAACAACTCCTTCAGTTCCATCAACTTTATGACCGTCTTTAAAACGAGTTCTTAGAAATAATTTATTCCACAAATGAGATCCTTTTATCCAGGCTATAGAGTCTTCTTTTCTTACTGGCTCAAGAGGTATCCACAAAACACACATTGAACCTTCAAAATCAAAGTAAGAAATATCATGATGAAATGGTGGTTTAGATTTAGAGCCAGCTTCCCTAAAAAACCAATTATCCATTACTAAATTAATCTGCTTAGCATCTAGTAATTCAGAGGCAATTTTAGCTGTAGGTGAATTAAAAATAAAATTCTCAAATTCTTTATGTAAGTTCCATGTCCAAAAATCCTCTAAATAACAAGGTAAATTTGGATCTGTGGTATGATTAGTAAACCTGGGGCTTGGATTGTTTTTTGCTTTATTTATTCCAGATCTTAAAAGCTCAATCCATTTGATATCAAATTTATTTCTTAAAAATACCGCTCCATCTCTTTTAAATAGTTTGATCTCATTATCATTTAAAATTTGACTCATAGATTATTTAAGAAATAATACAAAATATATCATATGAATATTCTCAAAGATAGTTTTGGGCGGAGGTTTCCATACATAAGATTGTCAATATCTGATGTGTGTAATTTTAAATGTGGCTACTGTTTACCTAATGGTTATAAAATTGATAAAAGTGATAACAGAACCTTTATCACTAAAGAAGAAATTGGAAGACTTGCAAAAGCTTTATCAGAATTAGGTGTATCTAAAATAAGATTAACTGGAGGAGAACCTACAGTTAGAAAAGATTTTTTGGATATAATTAAAATAATTAAAAAAAATTCAGGTATTAAAAAAACTGTAATTACTACTAATGGATATCACTTAAATAGAATTGCAGATGATTTAAATAAGAGTGGTCTTGATGGTATAAATATAAGTATTGATAGTCTTGATCCAAAGACTTTTAGAAAAATTACTGGACATGATAGATTAAATGAAATTTTAGAAGGAATTAAAAAATTACAAAAACTAAATTTTAAAAATATTAAAGTTAATGCAGTCCTTCTTAAAGGCGTTAATGATAAAGAAGAAGATTTTAAAAGTTGGGCTAATTTTATAAAAAATAATCAAATTGAATTTAGATATATAGAATTAATGCAAACTGGAGATAATTTAGATTATTTTAATCAGTATCATGTGTCTGCAAATAAATTTACAGATTATTTAAATAATAATAATTGGGTGATTCAAACATTTGGTAAAGATGCTGGTCCTTCCAAGAATTATATAAATCCTGAATACAAAGGAAAATTTGGTGTTATTGCACCCTATTCAAAAGATTTTTGCAAGAGTTGTAACAGACTAAGAATAACTGCCAAAGGTGATTTAAGATTGTGTTTATTTGGAAATACTGGAATAAATATTAGACACTTGATGCAAAGAGATGACCAAACTGAAGAACTGAAAGATTTAATTTTGAAACAATTAAATTATAAAAAAGAATCTCACTATCTTGAAATAGGAGAAACAGGATTAACAAAAAATCTATCAACAACAGGTGGATAAAATGAAAAATTTAAAGATTGTAACTAATAACGATTTAAAAAACTGGGCAAAGGAAATTTTTGAAAAAAATTCATTTAAAATGATTGATGTTTCTGAAAAAAAGGAAACATTCCGTAGAGCTTTGGCATCAGGAAAAATTTATGTTGGCAAAGAGGTATTCGAACTTATTAAAAATAAAAAGATGCCTAAGGGTGATCCAATTACTTTAGCAGAAGTTTCTGCAGTATTAGGTGTTAAAAAAACAAGTGAATTAATACCTTTGTGTCATCCTCTTCCAATAGATCATACGGCTACTAAAATCATAATGAATGAAGAAGATAGTTCACTAGAAGTATACTGTGTGGTTTCCGCTTATGCCAAAACAGGTGTGGAGATGGAAGCAATAATGGGTGTAAATGCAGCTCTGATTACAATTTACGATTTAAGCAAAATTGTAAATCCTCATCTAAAAATAGATAATGTAAAATTATTAATTAAAGAAGGTGGAAAAACTGGATTATGGAAAAATCCAGATGGACTTCCGAATTTTTTAAAAGATTTTTTCTAAAATTTATGAAAGTTAAAATTGAGTTGTTTGGAGCCGCAAGAGATTTTAATGACCAAAATTTATTAGAACTAGATCTAGGTCAAAAAACAACAATCAAGGATATAAGGAATAAAATAATTCAATATGTAGATCAGAAATTTAATGGAAATGAAAATTATATAAAAATCATTAACTCTTCAGCTTTTTGTTCGGAAAAAAATAATATTGTTAGCGACAATTATAAAATCACAAATAATGAAAAAATTGGTATCATACCTCCAATTGGAGGAGGTTAATGCTTCATACTGACATTGTAGATAGTAAAGTTAAAAAATTATCATTAATTGATGCTGAAAAATTTATAACATCCAATGATTTTGGAGCATCGCTAATTTTTAGTGGCACAGTTCGTAATCAAAATAATAATAAAAGTGTTTTAGGTATTACATATGACAGTCATGATGCTTTGGTAATAAAAAGTTTTGAAGAAATTTATAGTGAGGCTGAAGAAAAACTAAACATAAAGAGTAAGAGTGTTTTTATTGAACATGCCAAAGGTTACTTAAACTTAGGCGAAATTAGTATTATTATAGCAGTTGCGTGCAAGCATAGAGATGAGGCTTATGTACTATCAAGATATATAATTGAAGAAATTAAAAAAAGGTCTCCTATATGGAAAAAAGAACATTACACAAATAATCAAAGTGATTGGTTAAAAGGAAATCCTATTATTCATGAAAAAAATTAAATACTCAGAAATAACACCAGAGAAAATTTATAAAAATAGAAGATCTTTTGTTAAATCTCTTGGGTATGGAGCAAGTTCTTTAGCTTTAGCCACAATTCCTTTTGCAAGTCAATCTCAAGCTGATGATAGGAATGAACTTACAAGTTTTAAAGATATAACAACTTATAATAATTATTATGAGTTCGGTACTTCAAAGAGTGATCCTTATGTTAATTCACAAAATTTTAAAACATCACCATGGGCAATAAGTATTGAAGGGGAAGTTGAAAAACCTATTAAACTTTCTATGGAAGAAATAACTGAGACATTTGTCTCAGAAGAAAGAATATACAGATTAAGATGTGTGGAAGGATGGTCAATGGTTATTCCATGGATGGGTTTTTCGCTAAGTAAATTATTGTCAAAAGTAAACCCAACTAGCAAAGCGAAGTATGTTGAATTTGAAAGTGTTTATGATCCTGAACAAATGAAAGGTCAAAGATATCCAGTTTTGAACTGGCCTTATAAAGAAGGATTAAGAATAGATGAAGCAATGCATCCTTTAACTACGGTTGTAACAGGCTTGTATGGTAAAAAGCTTCCAAATCAAAATGGAGCGCCTCTGAGAATATTTATCCCTTGGAAGTATGGTTTCAAAAGTGCAAAAGCAATTGTTAAGATAAAATTTGTAGAAAAAATGCCGACTTCATCATGGATGTGGGCATCTCCACGAGAATATGGATTTTACTCTAATGTTAATCCTAATGTAGATCATCCTAGATGGTCTCAAGCAACAGAAAGAATAATTGGTAAAGATATTTGGGTGCCAAGAGTAAAAACGCTTATGTTTAATGGTTACGGAGATGAAGTTGCAAATTTATATACAGGGATGGATCTAAAAAAATATTTTTAATGAGAAAATATTTTAAACCAGGTGTATTTATTTTAAGTACAATTCCTTTTTTATTAATTTTTTACAAAATATACTTCAATAAACTTGGGCCAGAACCTGTAAAAGAAATTACTCATTTTACTGGAGAGTGGACTTTAATATTTATCTGTCTAACATTAAGTATGACGCCACTTAAAAGGCTAACTAATTTAAATATTTGGATAAGTTTTAGAAGAATGTTGGGATTGTTTGTTTTTTTTTATGCATCTCTTCATCTCTTTACTTACGTAGGTATAGATTATAGATTTAATTTACAGCCGATAATTGATGATGTTCTGAAAAAAAAATACATCTTTATTGGATTTGCAGCATGGGTATTACTACTTCCATTGGCAATTACATCTTCTCAAATGATGATAAAGTTACTCAAAAATAATTGGAAAAAATTACACAGATTAATTTACGTAATAGCGATGTTTGGAGCTCTTCATTATATATGGTTATCTAAAACAATTTTTTTTAGACCACTAGTATATTTGGTAATAATACTTGTTTTACTTGCTTTAAGAATTAAAATTAAAAATAGGAACGTAAATTATGGATGATAATCTAAAAAAAGAAATTCAATCAGCTACACTTGAAAGATTAATGAGACATTTAGATGAAAGAAAAGATGTTCAAAACATTGATTTAATGAATTTAGCTGGATTTTGCAGAAATTGTTTGTCTAGATGGTATAGAGAAGAAGCTGAAAAAAAAGGAGTAGAAATATCAGATCCTGATGCAAGGCAACATATTTACGGAATGCCCTACTCTGAATGGAAAGAAAAATATCAAAAATAACTTTCTATTCAATTCAAGTTAATGTTTGCTTATTTAAGTCTATTTATTGTTTCATTTTTAGCTGCAACAATACTTCCCTTTTCATCTGAGGCTATATTAGCAACTTATCTATTGTCAGAAACTTATAATAAATTTTTGTTAATATTTTTTGCAAGTTTTGGAAATATTTTAGGATCTACCTTCAATTGGTTTCTAGGAATTTATTTCTTGAAATTTCAAGATAAAAAATGGTTTCCTTTTACTAACACACAAATTGATAGATCATCCAGGTGGTTTGGAAAGTATGGTAAATGGTCTTTGTTATTTGCGTGGGTACCAATTATTGGTGATCCAATTACTTTTATTGCTGGAACGATGAGAATTAAATTTTTAATTTTTTTATTGCTTGTGAGTTTTGGAAAAATAATGAGATATTTTTTTATTTCTCTTTTAGTCTAGGAAACAATTCTACAAAATTACAAGGTTTATGATTAATATCTAATTGATGTTTAAGGATACCGTCCCAAGCATCTGTTACTCCTCCTGAAGATCCTGGTAAGGCAAATATGTATTTACCATTTGATAGAACTGCACAAGCTCTAGATTGAATTGAAGACGTACCAACTGTTTTTAAACTAATAGTCCTAAAAACTTCGCCAAATCCTGGAATATGTTTATCTGCTATTTCATCAACAGCTTCGGGTGTAATATCTCTTCCAGTTAAACCTGTGCCACCAGTTGTAATGATAACATCAATATCTTTATGATTAGTCCAGTCTTTTAGAATTTTAACTATATCTGCTTTATTGTCTTTGCAAATTTTTCTATCAATTAATTGATGATTGGCCTCTTTAATTTTTTCAACCAAGATCGAACCAGATTTATCGTTATCAATTGTTCTTGTATCTGTTACAGTTAATAAAGCTATATTTACAATCATAAATAAATTTTTTTAATGATTATACTTACAATATTTTTTTTTATAACTGCAATATTATATTCGAGTATAGGATTTGGTGGTGGCTCTACTTATCTTGCATTACTTTTAATTTGGGATGTCCCTTACTATATTTTTCCAATTTTAGCTTTGATTTGTAATATTATTGTAGTTTCTGGAAATTCTATAAATTTTTTAAAATCAAAGAATACTAATTTTAATTTACTTTATCCTTATTTAATTGGTTCTATACCTCTTGCTTTTATAGGAGCATCGATCTCTATTGACAAAAATTTATTTGAAATTTTACTTTTCTTTATTTTAATATCAGCTGGAGTTTTTTTACTTATTGAAAGCAAATCCTTTAACAAACAAAAAATTGTAATTAAAAAAATACCCCTAGTTTTATCAATATTAATAGGATCAATAATTGGTTTTATATCTGGTTTGGTTGGAATTGGTGGTGGGATATTTTTAAGTCCTATTTTATTTTTGATGAGAGCAGGGCTTCCAAAACATATAACAAGTACTGCATCCTTATTTATTTTAGTAAATTCAATTTTTGGTATAGGTGGACAATTAACAAAGGATATAGTCTTCAATGAATTTTTAAATTACTGGCCACTATTTGTTGCTGTCTTAATTGGTGGTCAAATTGGAAGTTTTTTAAATATAAAATTCCTATCTAACAAAATATTAGCTCTGTTAACCGCATGCTTAGTAATTTTTGTAGCTATAAGGATGGGCATAACGGTTATAGCATAAAAAGAAAATGGTGTCGCTATTCTTGGAGGATTTTGTGAAACTCACCCTTCACATATAGAAGCAATAAAAAACATTATTTAAATTTTGTACCTTTTCTTACAAAATAGATACCTGTAGCAACAGCTATCAATGAAATTATAACTTTTGTTGTTATTAATTCTTTTAAAAAGATATAACTTAAAATAGTACCAAAAATTGGAATTAAATAAGATACTTGAGATTGAAAAATTAAACCATTGTTAATTAAAATTCTAAATCTCAATAACCAAGCAATTCCAGTAGATACCAAACCAAGATAAATAACTGAAATAGTAGAATCTAATCTTGGAACAGTTTTCCAAGGTTGTTCAATCAAACATACTAAAGGTAGCAATATAATAGTAGCCCAAATCAAAATTGAACTGGTTACATTTTCATTTTTTTTCTTACTTATTTTTAATGTTAAAAGACCTCCAATTACATAACAAGTAGCACCTAACAAAATTAATAATGCTGAAGTAAAGTTGTTTTCATTAATTAATAAATTATCTGAAAATAAATAAACTATTCCTGAAAATCCAATTAGAACTCCTGTTGTTCTAGTTAAATTAAATTTTTCATTTTTGGTGTAAAAATGTCCTAGTACTACTGAGCTAAGTGAAGTTGATGACATTAAAATTGCTGCTAAGTTACTTTGAACAGATTTAACCCCATATGCTATTAAAAAAAATGGAGCTACTAAATTTATAAATCCAATCATCGCAAACCAATACCAGTCTTTTGAAAATGCCTCGATTTTAATTTCTTTGTAAATGCAAAGTAGTAAAACTGGAATTGAACCAAAAAAAACTCTTAGAAATGCAATCGTAACAGGTCCAAATGAATAGGTTGCAATTTTAATATTGAAAAAAGCAGATGCCCAAATTAATGCTAGCAACGTTAATAAGCTATAATCAATTAGTTTTGGTTCTCTCATTCAATAATATCTTCTGGTGTTCCGCTTGTTATTTCAATTAACTTATTATAATTTATTTTGAAAACAGCATTTGGATGTCCAGCTGCTCCAAATATATCTGGGAACCTTTCAAGACTTTTATCAATAAAGATTTTGCATCGCTTCAAGTGCCCTATTGGAGACACTCCACCAATTGTATATCCGGTATTTTCTTTAACAGCTTCAGGAGATGCCATAGACACGTCTTTTTCTTTGAGAATTTTTTTTAATTTATTTAATGAGCAACGCTTGTCTCCAGATACCAAGCTTAATATATAGTTATCACCTGCCCTAAAAAGTAAACTTTTAACAATAGCACCAACGTTGCAACCCAAAGCTGTAGCAGCATCATTAGCTGTTCTTGCTGTTTTTTCTAAGACGATAACATTTAAATTTTGATCGAATGATTTAAGAGCTTTTTCTGCTCTTTTTACAGGTTCTTTATTTAGTATTGATTCCATTGAATTTTTTAAATTCTTTAATTTGATTGAGTAGATACACTACTTATGTAAAAAATGCATAGGTGTTATTTATTAAATAAGCATTATTTTTTAACTTTTTTTTGCTAATTAGGCACCATCAAAATTACATAGGAGACAAAATGAGTGCAGAAAACGTATTAAAATTTATTAATGAAAAAGAAGCAGAATTCGTAGATTTAAGATTTACTGATCCAAGAGGAAAACTTCAACATTTAACTATGGATGCATCAATAGTGGATGCTGACATGCTTAATGAAGGAGTGTTTTTTGATGGCTCATCTATTGCTGGATGGAAAGCAATTAACGAATCTGACATGATTTTAAAACCTGATACTGCAAGAATGTTCATGGATCCTTTCACGTCTCATAATACTGTAGTTTTGTTCTGTGATATTTTAGATGCAATCAAAAAAGATCCTTACGAAAGAGATCCAAGAGGAGTTGCGAAAAAAGCAGAGGAATATTTAAAAGCTTCAGGTATTGGCGATAAAGCGTTTTTTGGACCTGAGCCAGAATTTTTTGTTTTCGATGATGTAAGAATTAAAAATGATATGAATGAAAGTGGATTTAAAATAGATAGTAAAGAAGGTCCATATAATTCAGGTAAAGAATATGAAAATGGGAATATGGGTCATAGACCTCAAATCAAGGGAGGTTATTTCCCTGTGCCGCCAGTAGATAGTGAACAAGATATGCGTGGTGAATATTTAAAAAATTTAAAAGAAGTTGGTATCAAAGTAGAAAAACATCACCATGAAGTTGCTCCAAGTCAACACGAACTTGGTATGTACTTTGGAACTTTAGTTGACCAAGCAGATAATGTTCAGCTTTATAAGTATGTAGTTCAAATGGTAACACATTCATTCGGAAAAACTGCAACCTTCATGCCAAAACCAGTTGCAGGTGATAATGGTTCAGGTATGCATATTCACCAATCTATTTGGAAAGGTGATACTCCTGTATTTTCAGGTGAAGCATATGCAGGACTTTCAGAAACTGCATTACACTATATTGGTGGAATTTTAAAACACGCTAAAGCGATTAATGCCTTTGCTAACTCTACAACAAATAGTTACAAAAGATTAATACCTGGTTTTGAAGCTCCAGTATTGCTAGCTTACTCTGCAAGAAACAGATCGGCATCATGTAGAATTCCAATTACTTTAAGTAAAAAAGGTGCAAGATGTGAAATTAGATTTCCAGATGCAGCAGGTAATCCTTACCTAACATTTGCAGCAATGCTAATGGCTGGTATTGATGGAATTAAAAACAAAATACATCCAGGTGAGTCTTTTGATAAAGATTTATATGAATTGCCACCGGAAGAAGTAAAAGCTATACCAACTGTTTGTGGATCTTTAAGAGAAGCAATGGAAAGTTTGGATAAAGATAGAGAGTTTTTAACTCAAGGTGGTGTATTTACTGACGACCAAATCGATGCTTATATAGCTCTTAAGTTTGAGGAAATTCATAAATTTGAACACGCACCTCATCCTGTAGAGTTTGAGATGTATTACAGTAGTTAATATTTAATTACTGTTTGGTTGTTGCAATTGTATCTTTGTTAATACCTTTTTTAACAACGTAATCTTGAGTACCGTTTGCACCGGTCTCAACTTCTTTACGTAAATCTTTAAAGAATGTTCTTTCTTTAATTGTATCTTTTAGGTTTTTAACAAGATTTTTAAATTCAAATTTGTTCATACCTAAGTGTATATACTAGGTATGCATGTGACGCAATACTGATATGCGTTATATGGGAATATTCTACTTTTGCTAGATTTTAAAGGATTCTCCGCAACCACATCTCTCTGTTTCGTTGGGATTATTGAAAACAAACGAAGAAGATAGCTCTTCTTTTTTATAATCCATTTCTGTTCCAAGCAAATACATAATAGCTGCAGAATCAACAAATACTTTTACACCTTTTTCCTCAATGACTTCATCATTTGGATTTACTTCTTTGGTATACTCCATGACGTAAGACATACCAGCACAACCTCCTGATTTAACTGAAACTCTTACACCTAAAGAATCTTTTTCTGCATTAGACATAATTTCTTTAATTCTTTCTGCAGCATTATCACTTAATTTAATAATTGGATTCATTATAAATTTAACTCCAGTTTTGCAGCTTCTGACATCATATCTTTATTCCAAGGTGGGTCCCAAACTAATTCAAGATCAACGTCCTCAATACCCTCAACTTGCATAGCGCCATCTTTAACTTCTTTAGGTAAACTTTCAGCAACTGGACAATTAGGAGTGGTCAAGGTCATTTTAATTTTGGCAAATTTATCATCCACAACTTTAATATCATAAATCAAACCTAGTTCATAAATATTCACTGGTAACTCAGGATCATAAATTTTTCTAATTTCTTCAACAATTTGATCTTTTTTCGACATAATTAATTTTCTGTTTTAACCTCATCAGTTTTATTATCAAAAGCTGAGACTAGTGTATGCCAAGATAATGTGGCACACTTTACTCTCATTGGATATTGTTTTACACCAGATAAGCACATTAGTTTTGTTTTTTCGTCTTCTTTAAGATTTTCTGATTTAAGCTCAGGATTTTCTTTAATCATCCCCAAAAAATCTTCAACAATTTCTTTTGCTTCATTTTCATTTTTGCCTTTAATTAAATCAGTCATTATTGATGCAGAAGCCATAGAAATGGCACAACCACTACCTTCAAATGAAATATCTTCTACAATTCTTTGACCATTTAATTTTAAATAGACATGAACGTTATCACCACACAGTGGATTGTTGCCTTTGGCATCTTTATTAAAATCTTCTGTCTTACGAAGATTTCTTGGATTTTTTCCATGCTCTAAAATTATTTCTTGATATAATTCTTTTAAATTCATTTTAAGTTAAATATTTTCTTACAGTTATTTATTGCATCATTAAGTTTATCTAAATCTTCTTTAGTATTATATATTCCAACTGAAGCTCGTGCGCTCGCTGGTATATTAAGTTTGTCATGTAAAATTTGACAGCAATGATGACCAGCTCTTATTGCAACTCCGTCTTCATCTAAAATTGTTGCGATGTCATGAGGATGTACACCCTCTAAAGTGAAAGACAAAACTCCACCTTTATTTTTTGGATTTCCAATTAATTTTACTGAATTATTTTTTTTTAATAATTCTTGGCCATACTCAACTAATTCTGCTTCATGTTTCATAACATTTTCAATACCTACACTCTCCAGAAATTTAATTGATTGATCAAAAGCAATAACTTGAGCTGTAGCCATAGTTCCAGCTTCATATTTATTAGGTAAATCACCATAGGTAATTCTATCTTTTTTAACCTCTCTAATCATTCCGCCACCACCTTGGTAAGGAGGAAGTTCATCCAACCACTTTTTCTTACCATAAAGAACCCCTAATCCTGTAGGGCCATACATTTTATGACAAGAAATTGCATAAAAATCACAATCTAAGTCTTGCATATCTAGCTTTAAATGAGGAGCTCCTTGGCAACCATCTACGACAACTATTATTCCTTTTGAATGTGCTAAATCAGTAATTTCTTTTACTGGTAATATTGCTCCAGTCACATTTGATAAATGAGTAATTGAAATAACTTTTGTATTAGGAGTAATTTTCTTTTCAATTTCTTCTAGTGTAATTTCTCCTTCTTCATTTATTTCTGCAAAATTAATTTTTATATTTTTAGATTTTCTTAAAAAATGCCAAGGTACATAATTTGAATGATGTTCTAATTCGGTAATTAATATTTCATCACCTTCGTTTAAATGATTTTGACCCAATGTATTAGCAACAAGGTTTAATGCTTCGGTAGCACCTTTGGTAAATACTATTTCATTTTTATCTTTAGCATTAATATATTTTTGAACTGATGTTCTAGTATTTTCATATAAATTTGTTGCAGCAACCGCAAGATAGTGAACACTCCTACCAACATTAGAAAATTGTTTGGTATAAAATTCATTAATTCTATCTACCACTACTTTTGGTTTTTGTGATGAATTTGCACTATCCAAATAAACCAAATCATTATTTTGGATTTTCTCATCAAATATTGGAAATTCTTTTTTAACTTGATCTATGTTCATACATTTATACCTGATAATTTTTTAACTAATTTTTTTACATCTTCATTAGAAATTTTTTCAATTACCTCGTTAAGAAAACCATTTGTTAATAATTTTTTTGATTCTGAATAACTGAGACCTCTAGACATTAAATAAAAAATTGAATTTTCATCAATATTTCCTGATGTAGATCCATGTGAACATTTAACATCGTCTGCATATATTTCTAATTCTGGTTTAGCATTAAATTCAACACTTTCATTTAACAATAAAGCTCTACTTAATTGGTATCCATCTGTTTTTTGTGCTTCAGGATTTACAAAAATTTTACCTTGATAAATACCTTTTGATTTATCATTCAATACACTTTTAATTAATTGATAACTTTTACAATTTTCTTTTTTATGATTAATTACAGTTTTTATTTCATGATGTTTTTCATTTTCTAAATTGATAATTCCATTTAATGCAATAGAACCATATTCGTCATCTAGATTGCAATTGATATCTTGTTTTATAAATTTTGAACCTTCTGATAAAATAAAATATTCTAAATGACTATTTTTAGATAAATTAATATCTTTGTTGAAATACTTTATATTTTCCGAAGTATTTGAATCTAGACTGTAATTTTTTAAAATTGAATTCTCTCCAATCTTAATTTTTTGTCTAAAATTAATGAAATTTTTTTCTGAATTTTCATTTAAAAAATTAACTACACACAATGAACTGTCATCTTCTAAATTAATATCTACTCTAGAATTAATTGCAGAAGATTTTAAACCATCACTTAAATAATTAAATAAAATCAAAGGTTTTTTAACATTGTAACCTTTTTTAATAGTAATATTCGAAACACTAGTAAGAAATGCTGAATTCAAATTCAAAAGAGTATTTTGATAAATAGTATCATCTAAGTCTAAATTCTCATCAACTAAGATTTGATCTATGTCTTCATGTTTAAAATCAAAATTATATAATTTTCCATCAACAAAAGTTATTTTATTATGTTCAAAATCTAATGGGAAATCTTTTTCTTCAAAAACTATTTTTTGATCAACAATAAAGTTTAAATTATCAAAATTTTTTGAAATTACTTGATTTATATCTGAGAATTTCCAATCTTCAGTTCTTTTATTTGGTAAACCTTTTTCAAAATAATTATTAAAATTTTCCTGCTTAATTTTTTTCTGACTATCAGAAAAATTATTTAAACTAATAATTTTATCAAAACTTAATTTAAGTTCATTTTGCATTAATTGAAATCCTCATAACCTACTTTTTCTAATTCTTTTGCTAATTCAAAATCACCTGATTTTATTATTTGTCCATTTTTAAGAACATGAACAAAATCAGGTTTGATATAATCCAACAATCTTTGATAATGAGTTATTATTAAAAAAGAATTGTTTTTATTTCTTAGTGAATTAACTCCTTCTGAAACTATCCTTAAAGCATCAATATCTAATCCTGAATCTGTTTCATCTAGAATTGATAACTTTGGATTTAAGATGGACATTTGTAAAATTTCATTTTTTTTCTTTTCTCCACCTGAAAATCCGACATTAAGTTGTCGGTTTAAAATTTTTTCATCAAATTTTAGTTCTGCAGATTTTTCTTTTATTAATTTTAAAAATTCAATTGCATCTAGCTCTTTTTCACCTCTAGCCTTTTTAATTGCATTTATTGACGTTTTTAAAAAAGTATTTGTGTTAACACCTGGTATTTCCATTGGATATTGGAACGCTAAAAAAATTCCTTTATGAGCTCTTTCCTCTGTTTCTAATTCTAATAAGCTTTCTCCATCAAATGTAACTTTACCATTTATTTCGTAACCTTTTTTGCCTGACAAAATATTTGATAATGTGCTTTTTCCAGATCCATTTGGACCCATAATTGCATGAACTTCTCCTGGTTTAATATCTAAATTTAAACCTTTTAATATTTCTTTTTCATCAATCTTTGCTTTAAGATTTTCTATCGATAACATCTATCCAACACTCCCCTCTAAACTAATACCTACAAGTTTTTGTGCTTCTACTGCAAATTCCATTGGTAGCTGCTGCAGAACTTCTTTACAAAAACCGTTTACAATTAAACTAACTGCCTCTTCTTGGTTTAATCCTCTT
Organism: Candidatus Pelagibacter ubique HIMB140; assembly: GCF_025558165.1. Lineage (NCBI taxonomy): Bacteria > Pseudomonadati > Pseudomonadota > Alphaproteobacteria > Candidatus Pelagibacterales > Candidatus Pelagibacteraceae > Candidatus Pelagibacter > Candidatus Pelagibacter communis. Next base: position 445,424 of record NZ_LAMZ01000001.1, read on the forward strand.
TGATTGCAGTAATATAGCTGTTCATCACTTATTTTTGATGTTGTTGCTTCATGTTCTATATTTGATTTAAGATTTTTATTCTTGATATAAGGAATGGTATGAGCTCCACATTTATTACCCATCAATAAAGAGTCACATTGAGTAAAGTTTCTAGAATTATCAGCTTTTGATGATATATCTACTAATCCTCTGTACATCATATCTGATTTACCTGCTGAAATTCCTTTTGAAATTATTTTACTTTTTGTGTTTTTTCCTAAGTGTATCATTTTAGTACCAGTGTCAGCTTTTTGATGATTGTTTGTAATCGCTATAGAATAAAACTCACCTACTGAATTATCACCTTTCAAAATACAACTTGGATATTTCCAAGTAATTGCTGAACCAGTTTCTACTTGAGTCCAAGAAATTTTAGAATTTTTACCTTTGCATAATCCTCTTTTGGTAACAAAATTATATATTCCACCTTTTCCATCCTTATCTCCTGGATACCAATTTTGAACTGTTGAATATTTTATTTCTGCATCGTCAAGAGCAATTAATTCAACATTAGCTGCATGCAATTGATTTTCATCTCTCATTGGAGCTGTACATCCTTCTAGGTAGCTTACATAACTTCCTTTATCAGCTATGATTAATGTTCTTTCAAATTGTCCTGTTTCTGATGCATTGATCCTAAAGTAAGTAGACAATTCCATAGGACATTTGACATTTTCTGGAATGTATACAAATGAGCCATCTGTAAAAACTGCAGAATTAAGAGTTGCAAAAAAATGATCAGTTGTAGGTATAACTGATCCAAGATATTTTTTAACTAACTCAGGATGTTTTTGAATAGCTTCAGACATCGAGCAAAATATAATTCCTTGCTTAGTAAGTTCTTCTTTAAAAGTTGTTGCAACAGAAACAGAGTCGAAAACTGCATCCACAGCAATCCCATTTAATCTTGCTTGCTCTTGAAGAGGAATTCCTAATTTTTTATATGTCTCTAATAATTTAGGGTCAAGATCATCTAAACTTTTTGGTTTATCTTTCATGCTTTTTGGAGCTGAGTAGTAGTAAAGATCCTGATAATCTATTTTAGGATATTTCGGTTTCTGCCAATCAGGCTCTTTTAATTGTTTAAATCTTTCAAAAGCTTTTAATCTAAAATCTAACATCCATTGAGGCTCTTTTTTAATGTTGGAGATGAATTTTATTACATCTTCATTTAAACCCTTAGGAGCTTTTGTATTTTCTATATCTGTTGAAAAACCATATTTATAATCTTTCAAACTATCTATTTCTTTCTGCCTACTATCCATACTATACTCTGTTCTCTTTATTATTTTTTAATAAGTCGTTTAAGCTTTTATTTTCAAAGAAACTATTAATATGAACCTCAAGTTCATCCCATAGATTATGTGTGATGCATTTTGTAGCTTTACCGTTACAACCTTTTTTAGATTCCTTTTTACACTGAACAGTTTTAACTTTTTCATCTACTGCATTGAAAATATTTGTAAGTTTTATTTCACATGGGTCTTTTGATAAAATGTAACCTCCTTGATTACCCCTAATACTTTTTACAATTTGATTTTTTTTAAGTTTTGAAAATATTTGCTCTAAAAAATCTAATGAAATTCCTTGTCTTAAAGAAATATCTCTTAATGACACAGGATTGATATTATCAAACCTTGCTAGATCAACTAATGCCATTACGGCATATCTTCCTTTTGATGTTAGTTTCATTTTTACCCTTAAAATGTGGCTTTTTATATATATCCGACTAAAATGGTCAAGTTTATAAATTAAAAAAAGACTACCATTTTGTCGCTCAGTTGTGATAAACGTACCTTTTTTTTGAGAACAATAATCAATTGCATATATGGATAATAAAATTTTAGAAATTTTCATACCTGGACCAGCTGGTAGACTGGAAGCTAAATATTATAAAAGTAAAAAAAACACTTCTCCTATTGCATTAGTCCTACAGCCTCATCCACAGTATGGGGGAACTATGAACAATAAAGTAGTTGTAGATACATTTCATACATTCATGGAAAATGATTTTTCAGTTTGCAGAGTAAACTTTAGAGGAGTTGGAAAAAGTGATGGAGAATTTGATAATGGTCAAGGTGAACTAGCTGATGCTGCTGCAGCACTAGATTGGTTGGAAAGAGAAAACTTTGATAATTCGCAATGTTGGGTTTCAGGATTTTCTTTTGGTTCTTTGATTGCAATGCAGCTACTTATGAGAAGACCAGAAATAAATAGATTTATAGCTATATCTCCACAACCTAATGTCTATGATTTTTCTTTTTTATCTCCATGTCCAACATCTGGAATGGTTGTTTATGGAAAAAAAGATGAATTAGTGCCAGTAGAATATATTACTGAATTGGATAAAAGATTAAGCGCTCAAAAAGGTATCAAAGTTGAATTTCAAACAATAACTGAGGCAAATCATTTCTTTTCTAAAACAAATGATGCTTTAACTAAAACTTTGGATAAATATATAAAAAAAGAAACAGCTTTATATTAATAATTATTTGCCAACTTGCCTCCAATGACTGGGGCATTACATCTTGTCGTATTTGGGAAGGAAATTGGCAAATTTAATTTAGATCTGATTGCTAAATAAGCAAACGCTTGAGACTCGATGTAATCTCCATTCAGCTGAAAATTATCTATCATATCAAAATTATTCTTATTTAAATTTGAATTTCTAATAATTGATTCAATCAAAAATTTATTCTTTCGACCTCCACCACAAAATAAATATTTGTTAGAATTATTTTTATTTAAAAATTTTATTCCTTCTGCAATCAAATGTGATGTGAATTCTGTAATTGTTGAACATCCATCTTCTAAAGATAAACCTCTTGCAAAAGATATATCAAATTCTTTTACATCAAGTGATTTTGCATAAGTCTCAATTTTGAAATTATCTATTGCTTGATTTAAAATTAATTGATTTATTTTTCCAGATTTTGCAATCTTACCATCTTCATCAAAGGTTAAATTTGAATTATTCCTGATCCATTCATCTATTAAACAATTTCCTGGACCAATATCATAAGCAATCAAATCATCTTCTATATTATTAGATATATCATTTATTATTGTAGCATTGGATATTCCTCCAATATTAACAATGCAAAAAGATTGGGTTGAATTATCTTTTTCTTTTTTTAGAAAATTATTAATTAATAATCTGTGGTAAATTGGTGTTAGAGGTGCTCCTTGACCATTGTTATCAATATCTGCTTGTCTAAAATCATAAATAACTGGTTTTTTTAATAGTTGAGATAATAAATTTCCATCACCTAGTTGTTCAGTAATTTTAATCTTAGGGTTATGGAAAATTGTTTGTCCATGAAAACCTATAAGATCAATTTCTCTTCCATTTTTTAATAAAATTTTGCTAATTTTTTCAGCATGAAAAATGGTTAAAGCTCTCTCTAAATCACTCAATTCTTTAGAATATTTTGTCAAATCTTCACCACTTTTAATTTTGTCTCTCAAAGTTGATAATTGCCTATAGAGATTAGTATCGTACTCAAAGTATTGATCCAAAATTAGTTCTACCTCGTTATATCCATCAGATTTAATTATTGAAACATCTACCCCATCCATGGATGTGCCACTCATTAAGCCCATAGCTGAAAATAATTTTTTTTTCATTGATATTATTTTTAAAAAAAATTTGTATATAGTAACTATAGTCTTATGAATAAATTTTTAAAAGAATTTAAAGATAGAGGATATTTCTATCAATGCACAAGTGAAGCTGACTTATCTAATTTATTAGATAAAGAAAAAATTAAAGCTTACATAGGATTTGATTGTACTGCTGAAAGTTTACATGTTGGTAGTTTATTGCAAATTATGTGTTTGAGGTTGTTACAAAAAAATGGACATCAGCCAATTGTATTGTTGGGAGGGGGTACAACAAGAATAGGTGATCCCTCAGGAAAAGATAAGACAAGAAAAATTTTAGAAGAAAGTGAAATTGAAAAAAATATTAAAAATATTCAAAATATTCTAAAAAAATTTCTAGATAATGATGATCCAAAAACAAAACCTATATATGTCAATAATTATAACTGGCTTAAAGATTTAAATTATATTTCTTTTCTAAGAGATATAGGAAAACATTTTACAATAAATAGAATGCTTACATTTGATAGTGTAAAACTAAGATTAGAAAGAGAACAGTCGCTTAGTTATATGGAATTTAATTACATGATACTCCAAGCCTACGACTTTTTAGAATTGAATAAAAAAGAAAATTGTGTTCTGCAAATAGGTGGTTCTGATCAATGGGGAAACATTGTAAACGGTGTAGAGCTTATTAAGAGATATTCTAATAACCAAACATACGGATTAACAACGCCATTAATTACTTTAGCCTCAGGTGCAAAAATGGGAAAAACTGAAAACGGTGCTATTTGGTTAGACGAAAAATATTTATCAGCTTATGACTATTGGCAATTTTGGAGAAATGTTGATGACAGAGATGTAATGAAATTTTTAAAAATGTTTACTGATATTGATATAAGTGAAATCAATGCTTTAGAGGAAAAAAATATCAATGATTTAAAAATATTATTAGCTAACAAGGCGACGTCTATGTTACATGGAGAAGATACTGCTCAAAATTCTGAGCAAGCAGCAAAAGAGGCATTTTCTGGAAATTCTTTAGGCTCTAACTTACCTAGCGTTACAATTGAAGCAAAACAATTAGAAAATAAAATCAATATAATTGACTTAATAATTTTATCTAAATTAGAAAATTCAAAAAGTGAGATAAGAAGATTAATTAAGGGTAAAGCTATTAAGATTAATGATGCTGTGGTTTCAGATGAAAAAGTTATTATTAATCAGGAGCTATTTTCAGAAAATTATTTAAAGCTTTCTATAGGTAAAAAAAGACACATCAAGATTGAATTAAGTTAGTTTCTTTTAATTTTATCAAGAGTTCTAGTTATAAATCTTGGAGTTAATGTTTTTATTGGGTTTACTGAGGTTTCGAGATCTTTTGGAGGTCCTTTAATTTTAAAACTTACACCAAAAACACCTTCTCCTGTTTTTTCACCTACTAAAATTTTACCCAATAATGGAATTTTACTTATTGTTTTATTTATAGTAGTTGCTGGCACCAAAGTACCTCTTAGACTCACCAAATTATCTCCATCAATATAACCACTCATTAAAATTGAGATGGCTGGACCAATTGCATAAAGTTCGTCTATTACAATTGAGCTTTTCTCATTACTAAAATTCATTTCAAATTCTTCAAATCTTATCCCTTCTCCAGTCAGTATATCTGCAATTCCTTGAAGGGAAGCTAGAGTCAAAAGTTTTGTCAATGCTGGGACCTCTTTTAACTTAAAGTCATAAATTTTAAGATTTGATACGGATTTTTCATTTTTTTTTATTGATATGAAATCTAAGTCTCCTTCATCAAATCCTTTTATAAATTTATATCTTTTCACCAATGGTTTTGCTTTAGATGAATAAAGTTTAGTTATTTTTTCACCGTTATTCTTTGTTTCAATAGAAAAAACTATATTTTTATTATTTTCAAAATTTGCAGATAAATTTGCATCTACTACTTCATTATCTTTAATAAAAATTAACCCTTGTAAATTTTTAACAAAATTAATTTCATCTATATAAACTTCATTCAAATTTAAGTTCAATTTAAAATTATTCTTAAAAATTTTATTTTCATTTTCCTTTTTACTCTCAAGTAAATTTGTTACTATTGAATTAGCATTCAAGAACAACCCATTTAACTTATAATCGTTTTGTTTTTGTCTTTGAATAATAAATTGATTATCTTTATTCTCAGTATCAATATAGTCAAAATCAATTTTATCAAATCTATCTATTAAATAATCTTTATCTAATATTAAATTATTAATCTTAATTTTATTTCTCTTATCTAAAATACTTATACTTTCAAAATTTAAATTTTTTGATTTTTTTAATATTCCAGAAACTACTAAATTTGTTTTTTCATTTATATTTTTTTTATAATTTAAATTTTTAATTTCAAAATCTGTTTGATTTAAAATTAATTTTAAATCAAAATTGGTTTTTTCTTTATCATTAAGAACAAAGTAATTTATTTCATCATAGTTTTTACCAATTTTTATATTTCCATTACCTGAAAGAGTTAATGAATCATTTTTATATTTGATATTGAGTTTATGATTTTGAAGGTTAAGAAATTTTTTACTAGAAGGGAAAAATTGTTTTAAGAATTCTTGATTTTTTAAATCAACATTTTTTAAATTAATATCTGATATAAATTCAAAATCTTTATCATTTTTGTTGTAAAAATATTTAATATAATCAAAATCTTTATTAAGTTTTACTTTACCTTCACCTTTGAGGGTAAAATCTTTGTTTTTATACTTTAAATTTATTTTATGATTTTCAATATTTATTTGATCCTTAGTAAGTGGAAAATATTCTTGGATAGTTTTTTGATTTTTTAATGTTCCTTTTTTAATATTTAAATTAGTTTCAAATTCGATTTTATTTTGATCTCTTTTAAAAGTATATTCAATTTTATTTGTTTTATTATCTAACTTAAATTCACCTGCACCATTAGCTATAAGAGCTTTGTTTTCATAAATTAATTTTAATTTATGATTATCTAATAAGATTTCACTATTTTGATTTGAAAAATAATTTGGAATTAAATTATTATTATAAATAACTTTTTTAAAATTTATGTCAGAGTCTAATTTTAAATTAGTTAGTTTATATTTATTAGTTATTTCAAAATTAAAAATATTCTCAGAACTAAACTTGGTATTTTTTAAACTAAAGTTATTTAAATTTAAATTTAATATATTAATTAAATTATCAGATAAAACTGCCTCGGAATTTTGAATTTTACCTTCAACATAATGATTATTATTCTTTTTTTTAACTTTTAATAATTTAGATGAAAAATTAATTTGATCTGATGCAAATTTAATATCTTCGAATAAATATTTGTCTTTTTCTATATTAAATAAAAAATCAATATTATTAAAATCTGGTCCATTAAAAAATTTAAATTTTCCATCTTTTAACAATCCTCTAATTTTATAATCATTTTTGATTTTTCCATTTTGATCTAAGTTAAGATTTAGATCTAAAATTATATGTCCTTTTTTAATGAAAGTTTCCAAAATTAATAATTCTGGTTTGTTACTTGTGGCTCTTATAAATTTTACAAAATCCTTTAATAATATTGACTTTGTTGCCACCTCAAAATTAGAGGAAACTAATTTAGTTTTAAGAATAGAATCAAGTGATACTTGAGTTTTTATATATTCGAGCTCAAGTGGTCTATTTGCATAATAGATCTTTGCACCAATAGTTTTTGCATTTATTTTAAGTTTAAGTGGATCAAGAATTAATTTTACTTTTTTTAAAGATACATCCAAATTATTATTACTTTGAACAACTGTGTCTTTTATCTGCTGATTAAACTTGTCGGTTTCTATTCCAACAATGCTTAAATAAAATATTAGTGATATTAAAAATCCTAGTAATAATAAAAAGTATTTAAAAATATTTATTTTCATTTAATTTTATAAAGAGATTGTTCCAAAAAATCGTCTAATTCTCCATCAAGAATTTTATCTGGACTTGTGCTTTCAAAATTTGTTCTGTTATCTTTTACCAATCTATAAGGTTGCAAAACATATGATCTTATTTGATGACCCCAGCCAATTTCTGATTTACTGTTTTCTGTACTTTGGTTCTCCTCTTCTCTTTTTTTAATTTCAAAATCGTATAATCTTGCTTTTAACATATTCATACATGTTTCTTTATTTTTATGTTGTGATCTTTCATTTTGACATTGAACAACTATTTTCGATGGAATGTGAGTAATTCTAACAGCACTATCAGTTGTATTTACATGCTGTCCTCCAGCACCGCTTGATCTATAAGTATCTATCCTCAGATCTTTTTCAAGAATTTCAACATTTATATTTTCATCCACTACTGGGTAAATCCAGACACTTGCGAAACTCGTGTGCCTTCTTGCTCCTGAGTCAAATGGTGAAATTCTAACCAAACGATGAATACCTGATTCTTTTTTTAACCAACCAAATACATAATCACCTTCAATTTTTATTGTTGCTGATTTAATACCAGCTTCATCTCCTTTGTGCTCACTAATTAAATTTGAAGTAAAACTTTTTTTATCAGACCACTTCAAATACATCCTTCTCAACATATCTGCCCAATCTTGACTTTCAGTGCCTCCGGCACCTGCATGTATCTCTATATAACAATCTAATGAATCTGCTTCGTCTGATAAAAAACATTTGATTTCATTTTTTTTTACCTCTTTTTTTAAATCTTTTATATTTTGTAATGTTTCCTCCTGAACTGCTAGATTATTTTCCTCTAAAGCAAGTTCATTCAAATCATCAAAATCATTTAATTTTTGAAGAGATTGATTTAAAGAATTTACCAAATCTTCGTAGAGTTTTTTCTCTTTTATAACTTTTTTTGAATTATTTTTATCTTGCCAAAAATTGGCATCTAACATTTGAGAATTTAATTTTTCAAGTTTTGAGTAAATTTTATTGTTTTCAAAGATACTCCTTAATTCTTTGATTAATCTTGTTTATTTCTTCTTTGTAATTTTGGTAATTGTTATCCATTAGTAAAACTTTAATATATTGTTTATATCCATTCTATCAGAATTTGAATAAAGAACTTTACCATCTACAACATTTTTCTTTTTAAAAACCTCAATTATTGTATTTTTGGATGTAAATTTAGCTTTTTGACCTGTTGAAGGATCCACAACCATCATAATAGTATCTTTTGCAGCTTTAAATGGTCTAGCCTCAGACTTATTAACAGAATTTTTAATAAAATTTTTAAATATAGGTAAAGCCGTTTTTGATCCTGTTTCAAATTTACCGAGTGGTGTTGGACTATCCATTCCTACGTAAACACCTACTAATAAGTTTGATGTAAAACCAATGAACCAAGTATCAGTATTATTATTCGTAGTTCCAGTTTTTCCTGCAATATTTAATTTTAAATCTCTTAATTTTTTTGCAGTTCCTCTTTGAACTACCCCTTCAAGTATAGATGTCATTTGATACGCAGTTTCTTCAGAAAAAATTTGTTTGTATTTATTTTTTAACTCAGGATAATCATCACTAAGATATGATATTACATCACAATTTAAACAAGATCTCTTATCATTATTATAAATAGTGTTGCCTTCACTATCTTGTATCCTATCAATCAATACAGGTTCAACAAGTTTTCCTCCATTAACAAAAACAGAATAAGCAGATGTAAGTTGCAACAAGGTAGTTTCAGCGGAACCTAAGGAAATTGACAAAAGTTCCTCAGGATTTTCGTAAATTGACAGTTTTTTAGAATAGTTGATAATTTTGTCTAACCCTAGATCTTGAGCTATTCTAACTGTCATTAGATTTCTTGATTTCTCTAACCCAGTTCTAATTGTAGATGGACCGTAAAATTTTTTTCCATAATTTTCTGGTTTCCACAACTTTAAATCATCTCCTTGATCTAACACTAAAGGTGCATCCAAAACTAATGATGTAGGTGTGTAATTATTTTCTAAAGCAAGAGCATAAACGAATGGTTTAAATGCAGACCCTGGTTGTCTTTTCGCTTGAGTGGCTCTATTAAATTCACTTTTTTTAAAACTAAAACCACCATTAAGAGCCAAAACTCTTCCTGTATAAGGATCCATTACAACAATTCCTCCATTTATTTTTGGCAATTGTTGTAAGCTATATTTTTTATCTTTTATTTGTTTCACATAAATTATATCGCCAATTTTCAATAATTGGTTAAACTCTTTTTTTGTCCAAGAAATATCTTTATATTCAATAACACCATCATCTTTATCAATCGTTTCTACAATTGCTGAAAATTTATTTAATTTTTTTACAATTGCTAATTTCCAATTAATTGATTTTTCAAGTTTGTATTTATCTAAATCTTTGTACCAATTCGAATTGTAAGGTTTGTTAATTAATGCTCCCCTCCAACCTTTTCTCTGATCATAGGAAATTAATCCAGATCTTAGTGAATTAGTTGCAATTTTTTGTAAATCTAAATCTATTGGAGTATTGATATTTAGACCTTGTTTATAAACTTTATCATAAGTCAAACTTTCTATGACATTTTTTCTAACGTCTTCAATATAATATTGCGCATCTTCTAAGTATATTTTTTGTTTTTTCTTTAATTTAATTTCCTGATTGCTTAATTTTTCTAACCATTCAGATGTTATATAATTATTTTCATATAAATTTTTTAAAACTAAATTTCTTCTAAATTTTGCTAAATCTTTATCTTTATAAGGATTGTATTTACTGGGTGCTTTAGGCAAAGCAGCTAACAATGCAGCTTCTGAATAATTAAGTTCTCTTATAGATTTATCAAAATACTCCAAACTTGCAGCAGCTACACCATAGGCTCCACTACCAAGATAGATTTGATTTAAATAAAGTTCTAATATCCTTTCTTTAGACAACGCTCTCTCAATCCTAAATGCTAATATTGCCTCTTTTATCTTTCTATTTAGACTTACTTCATTTGTTAGTAAAAAATTCTTTGCTACTTGTTGAGTAATAGTTGAGGCACCCTCCAGTCTTTTAGAAGCCATTATATTTGAAATATTATTGATAACTGCTCTTAGAACACCTTTCGCATCTACACCGGGATGAGAGAAAAAATTTTTATCTTCTGCAGATAAAAATGAATTAATTACATTTTTTGGTATAGCGTTGTAAGGAACAAAAACTCTTTTTTCTTTTGAAAAATCTGCAACCAATTCTCCATTTCTTGAGTAAACTTTGCTTGAAACTGGTGGCTTATAACTCTTTAGAAATTTATAATCTGGAATATCGTTAGAGTATTTCCATAAAATACTAAATATTAAAATACCCAATAATATTAAAATAGTAGAGGAAAATAACAAAATATTTTTGAATAATTTACTCATTTTATTTCCATTATATCTTGGAATTTGTTAAAGATAAGGCATCAGAGATAAACAAAATTTACTAAAAAAAATTAATGAACTTAACAATCAACATATTATGGAAAAAAATTTATATATCGATGCATCGCATCCAAATGAAACTAGAGTTGTACTTAAATCAGGCGAAAATATTGAAGACTACGAGTACGAAGGTTTAAAAAACAATTTAATAAAAAATAATATATATTTAGGCAAAGTAAGCAGAATTGAACCTTCTCTCCAAGCAGCCTTTGTTGACTTTGGAAGAGAAAGACATGGATTTTTATCATTTAATGATATTCAGTCAGATTATTATCAAATACCAAAGGCTGACCTAGAAAAAATAAAAGAAGAAGAAGAAAAAGCAAGGGAAGAACTTTCAAAAAAAGTTGAAGCAAAAGAAGAAGAAAATATTGCTGAGGGCAAACTTGAAATAGATGATCCATTAGAGGAAAAAGTTGAAGATGTAGAATCTGATAAAGAGGAAATAGAGACAAAAGAAAATTCAGATACAGAGGAAAAAACTGAAAAAAAATCTGAAAAAAGATTCAAATTTAAAAGATACAAAATTCAAGAAGTAATCAAACCTAATCAAGTAATTCTTGTCCAAGTCATCAAAGATGAAAGAGGTCAAAAAGGTGCTGCACTAAGCACATTTATTTCGATTGCAGGGAAATACATAGTTCTGATGCCAAATACACCTAAAGGTGGTGGAATTTCTAGAAAAATATTTAATCCTGCAGATAGAAAAAAAATTAGATCCATTCTGAATGAAATTGAAATTCCTAAAGAGATGGGTTTAATTGTAAGAACAGCAGGAAGCAATAAAACAAAAAATGAAATCAATAGTGACTTAACAACTCTTATTAATACTTGGGGGCAGATAAAAGATAATGCAATTAATTCTATAGCTCCATCTTTAATTCATCAAGAAAGCGAAATAATTAAAAGAACTTTAAGAGATATGTACGATGATAGCACTAACCAAATTATTGTTGAAGGAAATGAAGGTTATAAAAAAGCCCAATCTTTTATGAAAACAATGATGCCATCAAGTGTAAAAAAAGTTAAAAAATATAGAGGAAGAACACCGCTATTTATTGAGGAAAATATTGAACAAAAATTAAATCAAATTTTTGACTCAGAAATTAAACTCAAATCAGGAGGATATTTAGTTATTAATCCTACAGAAGCACTTGTATCGATAGATATTAACTCTGGTAGCTCAATTAAAGGTAAAAATGTTGAGAGCACAGCTTTAGACACAAATATTGAAGCGGCAGAAGAAATTGCGAGACAAATAAAAATAAGAGATTTATCAGGATTAATAATTATAGATTTCATTGATATGCTTAGTTTTGGAAACCGACGCTTAGTAGAAAGAAAGCTTAAGGAAAAATGTAGATCTGATAGAGCAAGAATTCAAATAGGAAGAATAAGTAATTTTGGCCTTTTAGAAATGTCTCGACAAAGATTGAGAGAAAGTGCTGTTAAATGGAAGGTAACTTTAACAGACGAGTCTTTTGCTCAAAAATTATTAAAAATTGTTGAATTAAAGGCTGTAACCAATAAAGCAAAATTTGTTGAAGTAAGAGTCTGTGAAAAAATTTCAGATTTTCTAAAAGAAAACTTTGTTAATGATTTAACTTACTTTGAAAAAAAAAATAAAATGACAATTGATATCATCAGTGACAACTCTCTGATAATTCCAGAATATATTATCAACGTTCAGAACAAATCCAAAAAAACTATTGAACTTGTTGAACATTATGAAAAATTAAAAAACTTAGAAACCCAAAATAAAGAAGATAAAATTTCTCAAAAAAAAGAAGTAAAAAAAATAAAAAAGAATTATAAAAAAAAGAAATATTATAAAAAAAACTAAATAATACCTTTTAATGGAGAAGAAGGGTTTCCCATTAAAGTTTTATCTATTCTTCCTGAGTTGTATGATTGTCTTCCAGCAATAACAGCATTTTTAAATGCAAGAGCCATATCAAATGGTTTTTTTGCTTTCGCAATTGCAGTGTTTACCAATACTCCATCACAACCCAGCTCCATTGCAATTGTTGCATCTGAAGCCTGTCCAAGACCAGCATCGATTATTAATGGAAGTTTTGTTTGTTTCCTGATTATTTGAATATTAATTTTATTTTGGATTCCTAAACCTGATCCAATTGGTGCAGCTAATGGCATTATCGCAGCAGCTCCAACATTTTCTAATCTTTTTGCCATTAATGGATCATCGTTGCAATAAACCATAACTTTAAATCCCTCTTTGGTAAGAACTTCAGTAGATTTTAAAGTTTCGATCATATCTGGAAATAAATTTTCCTTATCTCCTAAAACTTCTAATTTAACTAATTTCCAACCTCCAATTTCTCTTGCTAACCTCAAAGTTCTAAGAGCTTCTTTAGAATTAAAACAACCTGCTGTGTTAGGCAAATAGGTAATCTTTTTTGGATCTATATAATCCATTAACAAAGGTTTGTTCTTATCAGAAATATTTACTCTTCTAACTGCAACAGTTACTATCTCTGCTCCTGACAATTTGATAGCTTTCGCACATTCAGACATCGTTTTATACTTTCCAGTACCAACAATTAATCTGGATTTAAATTTTTTTTTAGCAATGATAAGATTATCTTTTTTCGTGTTACCCTCCTCCTATAAAATGAACAATCTCAATTTTGTCATTTTGTTTTAATTTAATTTTGTTAACATTTTTTTTATCTATTATTTCTTCATTAAGTTCAATTGCTACTTTTTTTATAGGAATTTTAAGGTGTTTTATTAAATCTGAAAGTTTATATATTTTAGAAATTGATCTGTTTTTACCATTTACTTTGATTTTTATTTTTTTCATCGTATATAAAAGCTGAATGAATAATAAAATAATTATTATTAACGGTCCAAATCTTAATCTATTAGGTGAAAGAGAACAATCACAATATGGATCTGACAATTATGAACAACTTAAAGAAAATTGTTTAAAAAAATCAAAAGAAGTTGGGCTAGACTGTGAATTTATCCAATCAAATTTGGAGGGAGATTTAGTAAATACAATTCAAGATGCACGTAAAACTTATGATGGAATGATTATAAATGCCGCTGCATTTACACATACTTCAGTTGCAATAAGAGATGCCCTTGAATTGTTCAAGAAACCAATAATTGAAATGCATATATCAAATATATACAAAAGAGAAGAATTTAGACATAAATCACTTATAAGTGGAGTTGCAACAGGTGGGATTTTTGGATTAGGCACTGAAGGATATATTTTGGCCATAATTTCATTACAAAAGCAGTTAAAAAATGAAAATAGATAAAAACATAATTAAAGAACTTAGTAATTATTTAGATGAATTTAATTTAACTGAAATAGAAATTACTGAAAAAGATACCAAAATTAAAGTTTCAAAAAACAACGTATCAATAAGCAATCAAACAATTCCAGCATCTGTAAACAACACAAATTTAACTGCTGCTTCTCAATCTTCTGAAGGCGTTAAATCTGGTACAGAAATTACTTCTCCAATAATTGGAACTGCTTATCATGCACCAGAACCTGGAGCAAAAAAATTTGTTGAAGTCGGTAAAAAAATTAAAAAGGGTGACACAATAATGATTGTTGAAGCAATGAAAACAATGAACCATGTACCTTCTACCCATGATGGTGTTGTAAAAGAAATTTGTGTTGATGATGGTCAGCCAGTTGAGTTTGGTCAAACAATTCTTATTTTAGAATAAATAATGTTTAAAAAAATTTTAATTGCAAACCGTGGGGAAATTGCAGTTAGAATTATAAGAGCATGTAAAGAATGGGGTATAGCAACTGTAGCAGTCCATTCAGATGTTGATAGAGAAAGTATGCATGTGAGAATGGCAGATGAGAGTATCTGTATAGGTTCTCATCAACCAGCAAACAGTTATTTAAATATTCCTGCATTAATGTCTGCAATAGAACTGACTAATGCAGACGCTGTTCATCCGGGATACGGCTTCTTATCAGAAAATGCTAACTTTGCTAAAATTTTGGAAGAAAATAAAATTAAATTTATTGGTGCATCTTCAAAACACATCGAAATGATGGGAGATAAAATTCAAGCTAAAAGAATAGCTAAGGAAAATGGTTTACCTGTTATTGAAGGATCTGAAGGAGGTGTTAGAGATATTAATGAAGCAAAAGATCTTTGTAAAAAAATTGGTTTTCCTGTTCTGATTAAAGCCTCAGGTGGAGGTGGTGGAAAAGGTATGAAAATTGTACATAAAGAGGAAGAATTTGAAACGTTATTTTCTATAGCAAAATCAGAGGCACAAAAATACTTTGGTAATGATGAGGTGTATATCGAGAAATTCTTTCAAAATCCAAGACATATAGAAGTACAAATTCTTGCAGGAAAAAATAGAGTTGTGCATTTGCATGAAAGAGATTGCTCTGTTCAAAGACGACATCAAAAACTTATTGAAGAAACTCCTAGTCCTGTTTTGAATGATGAAATTAGAAAAGATCTTTTTGAAAAAACTGTAAAAATGGTCTCTAAAATTGGGTACATGGGGGCTGGTACAGTCGAGTTTATTTATGAAGATGGGAAATTTTACTTTCTTGAAATGAATACAAGAGTTCAAGTAGAACACCCTGTTACAGAAATGGTGACCGGAGTAGATATTATCAAAGAACAAATTTGGATAGCGTTTTCTGAGGAAACAGCACTAAAGCAAAGCGATATAAACCCAAGAGGTCACGCTATTGAATGCAGAATAAATGCTGAAGATGCCAGTAAAAATTTTCAACCTTCTCCAGGAGTTATAAGCATGTGCCACCAACCATCAGGATTCAGAACAAGAGTAGACGGCGCTATATTTCAAGGTTACAAAGTTACCCCTTATTATGACAGTATGGTTTGCAAGTTAATTTGTCATGGACGAAATAGAACTGAAGCTATTCAAAGAATGAATAGATCTTTAGATGAATTTGTTATTGAAGGTATTACAACTACTATTCCACTTCACAAAAAATTGTTAAATCATAAAAAATTTATCAATTCAGATTTTAATGTAAGCTGGCTAGATAAAGATACTATAGTTTAATAACATTTTATTAGCCACACATCATAAATAGGATGATCAAACGGAGTTATTGAAGGGCTTGAGGAAAACATCCATCCATTAAAAACAAAAACTTCATCATTATTTTGATTTGATAAATCTCTTACTTGTATGTAGGCAGTAATTTCTGGATTATCGTCAAATTCAGAATTTTTACATTTTAAACTTTGAATTGATAAGTCTTTAAATTTTAGTAATTGGCCATTTTCAAGTTTCAATGAAGTATTTTTAGAACTAATTTTATCTAAAATTTTTATTTCAGTAAAAGAACCTTCAAGTTGACTTTTAGAATGTGAAATAGATGTAAATAGAAAAAAGAAGATAAGTATGTAAAGAAAAAAACTATTCTTTCCAACTAGTATATTTTTTTTTAACACCATCTTTATTTTTATTTGGATAATATGCTTCTTTGGTACCAGTTAAATTGGATTGATGAGGTTTTTGCCACTCATATTTTTCTAGCTCATGTTTTTTTTCTATTTTGTTAGGTGTAAAATGCATCCATGAGTACCACTCAACTGGAATTTTTGATGCATCAATAACATCAGAATATATTACCCATCTTTTTCCTTTTTTATCTTCATAATATTTGTTTCCAAACTGATCTGTACCAGCAAGTTTTCCAAAAAAAATTGTTTTTAATCTTGTTCCAAAAGTATCTTGATTCCACCAAGTGAAAATTTTTTTAAAAAGTGTCAACATGTTATTTTATTTTTTATTTCAATTAAAAATTGTAAAAATTAAATTAGACTAAAATTTGAATAAGTATATAAATTAAAAGAATCTATTTTCAAACTAATTTTAAACTGAGGTGAAATGGCAAAATATCTTGTAGAAACTTATTACACTTGTACCTTTAAGGTGAATCATTACTTAGAGGATATAAATGAAACAGAGCTTAAAAATCTAGAAAAAAGAGACGATGGTAAATTCGAAGTTTTAGATGTCAAATTAGACAATAGAAAAACTAAAAGTTTAGATCCAAATAATAAAAAAGTAGTTGAAAATAAAAAAATTGAAATAGTTTCAAAAAGTGCAAGTGAAAATTCTATAAGTAAAGAAACAGTTGTTCAAAACTTAAACAAAAACTCAGAAAAAAGTGGAAAAAGATTTAGTATGCCTGACAGACGAAAAGGCTATATCCAAAAAGCTACAATCGGAGATCATAAAGTCTATCTTCATACAGGCGAATATGAAGATGGAAAAATTGGAGAAATATTTATCGACACAAGTAAAGAAGGAGAGCTAGTTAAGGCATTAATGAATAACTTTGCTATAGCAGTGTCTTTAGGTCTTCAATACGGAGTGCCATTAGATGAATTTATAAGTGCATTTGTAGGAACAAAATTTGAACCATCAGGTAAAGTTCATGGAAATGATAGAATATTGAGCGCTACTTCTATTTTAGATTATATTTTTAGAGAACTAGCTATATCTTATCAAAATAGAGAAGATCTTGCACATACTCCTGCAATTGGTGGAAACGATATGAATGATCAAGAAAATGAAGATCAAAATCAATTATTAAAAATTGTTAAGGATATTACTAGCAAAGGATTTGTAAGAAATAATTACAAAAAAAATCTAGTCGATTTATCTGATGTAAAAATAAGTCTTAAAGGTAAAAAATAATTTTATTTTTTATTTTTTAAAGACAAGTTTAATTCTTTTAACTGTTCAGGATTAACTTCAGATGGAGCGTTCATCATTAAATCCTGTGCATTTTGGTTCATTGGAAACATTGTTACTTCTCTAATATTTTTTTCATTAGCTAACAGCATAACAATTCTATCGATTCCTGGAGCAATACCCCCGTGAGGTGGAGCACCATAACTTAATGCATTTATCATGCCACTAAATTTTTCATCTACTTGCTGCTTATCATAACCAGCAATTGAGAATAACTTGTACATAAGCTCAGGTTTATGATTTCTTATAGCGCCAGAGGATAATTCAATACCATTACAAACAATATCGTATTGATAAGCTAAAAGTTCTAAAGGATTTTCAAGATTTTTTTCTGTCAAATCACCTTGTGGCATAGAGAATGGATTATGACTAAATTCAATTTTGTTGGTAACCTCATCTCTTTCAAACATTGGATAATCAACTATCCAACAAAACGCAAAAACATTCTCATCTATTAAACCTAAATCTTCTGCAATTTTGTTTCTTGCCTGAGAAGTTATTTTTTCTAATTCATTTTGTTTTCCACAAGCAAGAAAAATACTGTCCCCTACCTCCGCATTAGTTAAATTCATTATTTCTTGCAATGCTTCTTTAGTGAAAAATTTTCCTATAGGTCCTTTACCAGATAACTCAGTATCTTTTTCAAATGTAAAATAAGCCAAACCTGATGCTCCTTGTTCTTTGGCCCATTTATCAATATTATCAAAAAAGCTTCTTGGTTTATCCTTAGTATTTTTTGTTATTATGCTTCTTACTCTTGAACCAGATTTTACTAACTTTTTAAATATTTCAAAAGATACATCTTCTCTTGTAAATATTTCAGTAATATCATTTATTATAAGTGGATTTCTTAAATCAGGTTTATCACTTCCATATTTTAACATTGCTTCTTTGTAAGAAATTCTTGGAAACTTATCGTTTAATAATTTTTTATTTGAAAATGTTTTAAAAGTATTAACCATTAATTTTTCAACCACATTAAAAACATCTTCTTGTTCTACAAAAGACATTTCTAAATCTAGTTGATAAAATTCACCTGGACTTCTGTCTGCTCTTGCATCCTCATCCCTAAAGCAAGGAGCTATTTGAAAATACCTATCAAAACCAGATACCATAATTAGTTGTTTAAATTGTTGTGGTGCTTGTGGTAATGCATAAAACTTTCCTGGATTTAATCTACTTGGAACTAAAAAATCTCTTGCACCTTCAGGACTGGAGGATGTTAGTATTGGTGTTTGGAATTCCAAAAAACCTAATTTTGTCATTTCATTTCTAATGTATGAAATAACCTTAGATCTTAAGATTATATTTTCATGTATTTTTTTTCTTCTTAAATCTAAAAATCTATATTTTAATCTTATTTCCTCAGCATATTCTTGATCACTGAAAACTGGCATTGGCAATTCTTTACAAGAACCTAGTTCTTCATAAGTTTCAATTGTTACCTCAACTTCTCCTGTGCCTATTTCTTTATTAATTGTGTCTTCAGATCTAGCTACAACCTTACCTTCGATTTTAACTACAGTTTCTAATTGAGTTTTTTCTAAGTTTGAAAAATTTTTGTTATCTTTATCTATAATACATTGTGTGACACCATAATTATCTCTTAAATCTATGAATAATAAGTTGCCATGATCTCTTTTTTTATTGATCCAGCCAGAAAGAAATACTTTTTTATCTACGTCTTCTTTTCTTAATTCGTTACAAGTATGTGTTCTATATTTACTCAATTAATCTCCTAAAGCCTCTTTAATAATTTTAAAATCGATTGGTTTTTTCCTTTTTAAACTGATTTCGTCGATCTTATATATGAATTCAGATATTTTGCCATAGGATCTATCTATTCTTTTTATAATGAAATCTATTAATTTCTTATCAATTGAAATCTGACGATCAGAAAGATTTTTTAATATTAGAGCATATAATAAATCATCCTCTGGTTTATCAATCTTTGATAAAATAAAATTTTTAGCTCTAGAATTTAAATCATTTAATTTAAAGGAGTAATCAACTATGGGTTTAGTTGAAGTAACAATTAAGTATTTGTTGTCTTGCTCAATATTGTTCAAAAAAGTAAATAATAACTTTTCATCAATATTTTTATTTAAATCTTCAATAATTATATTTTCATAGATCTTAATTTTTTTTAAATATTCATTACTAATTTCAGTTGCGTTTATTTTAATACCCTTAAATTTATGCAAAAAAATATTAATTAAATGAGATTTTCCAGAAAATTTTTCGCCAATTAAATTTATAAAATTTTTTTCCCATTTCGGCCAACTATTCAATAATAAAAATGAAAATTCATTAGATTTTGATACATAAAAATCCTGATCTTGAAAGTTTTGTTCATAATCAAATTTTAAGATTTCTTGATTTAAAGATTTCATTCTAATACCCAAATTTTATTTTTGATTTCAAAAAAATAATCATAATCTTTCATTACATTTAAGAACTGATCTCGAGTACCATTAAATATTACTTTATAAATGTTTTTTTTATTATCAAATTTAAATATATTGAATTTATTAACCAATTCTATACTTGAGAGTGTTTCTTCAAACTGATCGATTTTAATTATATTGCTATTATCAACTGATATATTCAAATCCAATTTAATTGATGTATTTATTATGTTTTTTAATTTCCAATAATCCTCAAAAACTGTTTTTTGTTTATCCATAAATTTTTTTAAATCTTCTAAATTTTCTAAATTGATATTTTTGAATTTAAAATTTTTTAAATTTTGGTTCTTGTTAAATACTATTTGATTAAGTACTCGAATTTCTTGATTATTTTTAAAAACAATCATTATGATAAAATCTTCAAAATTATATTTTTTTGAAATTTCTCTAAAATCAAAATCTTCTAAATTGTTACTATTTTTTTTAATTAAATTATAATCATCGATATCCTCGTTTGGTAAAATGTAATTTAGTTGATGGTATTTTTCTTTTTTTAAATTCCAATTGTTAAATATTTGACTTTCTGAAAAAAGAAATATTTCATTTTTTTCCTCATCTACCTCTATTGGAAAAAAAATTAAATCTTTTTGAATAATAGATGAAGGAAATACATTTTTTTTTTCTAATAAATCAAAAAAACTTTTTTTATTAAATTCTACATTTAAGGTAAGATTATATATTTCATCAATAAAACTTTCTTGAACAATCGAAAATGTTTCAACTAAGCTTTTAACTTCTTTGGTGGAAGAATTTTGAAGTTTTTTTTGATCTTTGCTTTGAACAATAGTTAAAATAAGTTCCTCATATGCTTCAACAAAGCCTCGATTTATGATCTTATTTTTATCAAATGAAGCGTTAAATGGAGATGATATTTCGATTTCTTTTATAGAAAATGTTTTTGCAACACTATTTTCTGTGGAAAAAAAAATATTTAATAAAGCAAGAAATAGAAAAAGATTATATAAATTCTTTAATTTAATTAATTTTGAAAAACACCTCATAAAATATTGTAATGAATAATAAAAATTTTACCTATAAAAAAAGTGGTGTTAACATTAAAGCCGCCGATAAGTTTGTAAATTTCATTTCATCAGTATCATCAAAAAAAAAGGGCAAAAAAAAGTTTTCTAATATTGGGGGATTTGGTTCTATTTCAAATATTCCAAGTAATATAAAGCATCCTCAAATAGTTGCATGTACTGATGGTGTTGGGACTAAAATTGAAATAGCTAATTCTTTAAATAAATTTGATACAATCGGTATTGATCTTGTGGCAATGAGTGTAAACGATTTAATTGTTCAAGGTGCAAAACCGTTGCTTTTTTTAGATTACATTTCAATAAACAAGATTGATTTAATTAAACTTAAATCGATCATAAAAGGAATTGTTAGAGGATGCAAACTATCAGATTGTGAACTTGTGGGTGGAGAAACAGCAGAGATGCCTGGTACTTATTCAAAAGGTAAATTTGACATAGCTGGTTTTGCTGTTGGTATTGTTGGTAAAAATAAAATCTTAAATAAAAATAAAATCAAAAAAAATAATTTAATTTTAGCAATACCATCTAGTGGATTACATTCAAATGGGTTCTCGCTTGTAAGGTATTTAATAAATAAAAAAAAAATTAATATAAATAAAAACAAATTTTTAAAATCAGAACTTTTGAAACCAACAAAAATATATGTGAGAGAAATAATCAAGCTAATTTCAAAAAATCTTATTAATGGTTGTGCAAATATTACAGGGGGAGGACTTTCTGATAACATCAAAAGAGTTGTACCTGATAATTTGATTGCTGATATAGATTTAAATAAAATTAAAACTTTAAAAATTTTTAATTGGCTTAAAAAAAATGGAATATCAGAAAACGAGATGTTAAAAACATTTAATTGTGGTATTGGTTTTTGCTTAATTATTAATAAAAAAAACTTGAGCAAAATTAAAAGTTATTTTCCTAAAAATTACAAACCTTATGTAATTGGAAAAATTATAAGTGGTAAAAATAAAGTAAAATTAAATGGTTCTATCAACTGGAACAAATAAAATAAAAACTGCAGTATTTATCTCTGGAACAGGTAGTAATTTAAAATCACTTATTAAGTTTTCTAAATTAAAGAAATCACCTATTTCTATTAACCTAATTTTTACCAATAATAAGTTAGCTAAAGGTTTGAAATATGGAAGCATTTTTAAAATTAAAAAAAAAATAATTGATTTCAAAAATAAAGAAATTGCTGAAAAAAAAATACTTAATGAACTTAAAAAAAATAAAATTGAATTAGTTTGTTTAGCAGGATTTATGAAAATTCTTTCAAAAAATTTTATTAAAAATTTTAAAGGTAAAATTTTAAATATTCACCCTTCCCTCTTACCAAAATACAAAGGTTTAGATACTCATGAAAGAGCCATAGAAAATAAGGATAAATACTCAGGATGTACTGTACATTTGGTAAATTCAAAATTAGACTCTGGAAAAATAATTCTTCAAAAAAAGATTAATATTTTAAAAAAAGACACTCCAAATAGTCTTGCTAAAAGAATTTTAGTTCAAGAGCATAAATTGTATCCCAAAGCTATTTTAAAAATTTTTAGTCTTTAAAAAAGAAATCAATTTCAATTTTAGCATTTTCAACACTGTCAGATCCATGAACTGAGTTTTTATCAATTGAAATTCCGTATTTCTTTCTAATTGTGCCATCTTCAGCATCATTAGGATTTGTTGCACCCATCAATTCTCTATTTCCTAATACAGCGTTTTCTTTTTCAAGCACCATTACCACTATCGGGCCTGAAGATAGGTATTCACATAAATCATTGTAAAATGGCTTTGTTTCATGAACTTTATAAAAATTCTCAGCTTCAGATTTTTCAATTTGAATTTTCTTTTCTTTTAAAATTGAAAAACCTTTACTTTTAAACATTTCTTTTATTTCATTTTCGAGATTTCTCTCTACTGCATCAGGTTTTATAATTGATAAAGTTTGTTCGATATTACTCATATTTATCCTCTATTAGTTTATTTAATAATCTTACTCCATAACCGGTTGCTCCACCCGAATTCAATGCTCCTCCATATTTAGAGAAAGCCATTCCAGCTATATCTAGGTGAGCCCATGGTGTTTTATTTAAAATAAATCTTTGCAAAAATTGAGCAGCAGTTGTAGAGCCTGCTCCACCAACATAATTTATATTTTGCATATCTGCATTTTTTGAGTTTATTAATTTATCAAAATTTTTATTTAAAGGCATTCTCCAAACCTTTTCTTCCACTTTTTCCCCAGCTTCAATTAATTGTTTTGATAGTTTGTCATCATTAGAAAATAAACCTGCATACTCTGATCCTAAAGAAACAATAATTGCGCCTGTCAAGGTTGCTAAATCAACTATAAATTTTGGTTTAAATTTTTTTTCTGTATAAGTAAGTGCGTCTGCAAGAACTAATCTGCCTTCGGCATCTGTATTCAAAATCTCTACTGTTTTTCCACTGTAAGATGTAACTATGTCTCCTGGTCTTTGAGCATTTCCACCTGGCATATTTTCTACTAACCCTACCACACCAACAGCATTAACTTTAGCTTTTCTAATAGCTAAACTTTTCATTAAACCAACAACAACAGCAGAACCAGCCATATCATAAGTCATATCTTCCATAAATTTTGCTGGCTTAAGTGAAATTCCTCCAGTATCAAAACAAACTCCTTTTCCTACAAACGCTAACGGTTTAGAGTTATCTTTTAAGCCCTTCCATTCCATGGTCACTAAATACGAGCCTCTAATACTTCCTTGACCAACACCAAGTAGTGTATTCATTCCTAATTTTTTTAACTTCTTTTCATCATAAATGGTAACCTTTAAACCATTTTTATTTAAAGATTTTAATCTTTTTGCGTATTCATCAGGATTTAAAACATTACCAGGTTCTGAAACTAAGTCTCTAGTGTAGAATGTACCCTCTTCAACAGCTTGAAATTTAATCTGGTCTTTTTTAGAAGGAATGTTTTTTCCATTAACCATTAAAATCATTTTTGAATTATTCTTTTTACTTTTATATTTTTCAAACGAATAGGATTTTAGTTTTAGACCGTGCAAAAAATTTCCAACTAAATTATTTTTGTCATTTAAGGTATCTGTAAAAATATAAAATTGGTTAATTTTACTTTTCTTAAAAAGATCATAAAAATTTGCACCTAAATTTTCGGTATCAAATGCACTAAGGTTTTTTTCAAATGAAACAAGAATAATGTTTTTTTTTGAATTTAAATTGTAAGAAATGATTTTCTTATTCAAGTCTCTTACTTTTAATAAATCGAAAACAAAAGAATATTCAGAAACGGAAAGGTATTTTTTTAAATTTGTTATATTAAACTTATCATCAACAAATAAAACAAGGTTATAAGAACCTTTTTTAGATAATTTTTTTTTATAATTAATTTGGATTGACATAAATTTTATTCACTCTCAATGAGATGAGTGCTATATATGAATAAAATTACCATTATTCAATGAAAAAATTGTTATTTAGGAAATTACTTTTAGAATACTTATATTTCTTTTTGATAGCTCTCACTAGTTCGAGTGTAATTATTTGGGTTTTTCAATCAGTAAATTACTTAGATATAATGATTGAAGATGGAAGAGATTATATGGTTTACGTAAAATACTCATTATTAAATTTTCCAAAAATATTAAGCAAACTTTTACCATTTGTTCTTTTTTTTACTTTATTTTACGTAACAATCAGATTCGAAACTAACAATGAATTAATTATGTTCTGGAACTTTGGTGTTCATAAAATTGAACTTATCAATTTTATGATAAGAATTTCATTAGCACTTATGTTGATTCAAATATTTTTTTTAACTATCGTGGTACCTAAATCTCAGGATTTAGCCAAATCTTTTATACGATCTTCAAAAATAAATTTTTTCGAAAACTTTATCAAGCAACAAAAATTTAATGATACAATCAAAGGCGTAACTATTTTTACAGAAAAAAAAGATAAAGATGGAAACTTATATAATTTATATTTAAAAAGAGAAACTGATAATGATAATTTCCAATTAACTTATGCTAAAAAAGGTATTTTTAAAGAATTTAAAAATGTTCCAGTTTTAGTATTGTATGATGGTGAAACAATAACAAATAAAAACAATGAACTCACAAACTTTAGTTTTTCAAAATATGATTTTCCATTAAATAAAATAGAAACTAATACTGTTACTTACAAAAAAACACAAGAATTATCCTCTTTAAAAATTTTTACATGTATAAAAAATCTTATTAATACAAATTTTCAAAACGATTATAATAAAATTGAAAATTGTAGGATTGATAACTTAGAAAGTATATTTAAAGAAATTTATAAAAGACTAATCATACCTTTATACATACCTCTGTTAGTATTAGTAAATTATTTTTTAATATATTATTCAAAAGAGAATTTGAAATATAATCTATTTAAGTTAATTACTTTTTTTTCTGGGCTAGCGATTATTATTTTTTCAGAAACTACGATTAGATTAATTTCAAACAATATACTTATTAATTTATATATTTCATTGTTACCTATAATATTTTTCGTTTTTATATATTTAAAAAATTTGGTGACATTTAATTATAAGATAAAATCAAAATGAAAATTTATATAAAATTTTTAGTAAATAATTTTGTTAAATCTTTATTATTCGTCACAGCAATTATGTTATGTCTAGTCTTTATTTTAAATCTTTTGACTGAACTTGAATTTTTTAAAGATAAAAATATAGAAATAGTTTTACCTTTAATCCTATCTTTTTTGAATTCTCCGTCAATGATATTTGATATGTTTCCATTTATATTTTTAATAAGTACACAGCTTTTCTTCATAAAGCTATTTCAAAATAATGAAATTGAAATTTTTAAATATTCAGGTTTGAAAAATATTAATATTCTTACAATAATTAGCGTAACCTCGTTAGTCTTATCACTATTAATTTCAATTTTTTTTTATCAGTTTTCTTCAAATTTGAAAAATTTCTATCTGGAAATAAAATCTAAATATACAAACGATGGAAAGTATCTGGCAGTAATAACTAATAATGGATTATGGATAAAAGATAAAATAAATAATAGCAATTTAATGATAAATTCATCAGAAGTTGAAAAAGATTTTTTGATAAATAACTTTATTACTGAGTTTGATAATAACTATAATGTTGTAAGAAATATAAGAAGTGAAAAAATTAATATAAAAAATAAAAAATGGATTATCTATAATGCAAAAATATATGATAATAATAATTATGAAGTTAAAAAAAATTTTGAACTAGATACTAATTTTAATTATGAGAGAATTCAGAAATTATACTCAAATTTATCATCCTTAAATATAACTCAATTACTTGAATTAAGAGAAAATTATAAAAAATTAAATTATTCATTAACAGAAATTAATCTACAACTATTTAAATTAGCGTCTTATCCAATTAATTTATTATTGATGACTATTTTCTCCTTTTTAATAATGTTAAGAACAAAAAGACTTACAAACACAACCTTTCAAATTTCAATAGGATTATTTTTTTCAGTAATAATTTATTATTTTAACAATTTTTTCTTTGTTATGGGTAACGCTGAAAAAATAACTGTAACAACAGCAATTTTTACACCTTTGCTTATTTTAACATTAATCAACTCTACTTTACTTAATAAAATTAATGAAAAATAAATTCATAACTAGCTTGTTAATATTATTTTTTTTTAGTTTTTCTACTTTTTCAAGTAGTGAAACACAAATTACTTTAAATGTTACTGAAATAGAAATAATTAATGAAGGAAAGACAATTAAAGGTTTAAATAAAGGTTCAGCAATTGCAGACAATGGTTTGAAAATTGAGGCTAATTCATTCATATACTTCAAGGAAAAAAATATCTTGCATGCGGAAGGAAAGGTAAAAGTTTTTGATCGTAATAAAGATATTGAGATTTATGCAAATAAAATTATCTATGAAAAGAATGATGCTTTTATCAATACCGAAGGTAATTCAAGAGCAATTTATAATATAAATCAATTAATCACAGCTTCATATTTTCAATTTGATATTTCTAAAAATATTTTAACAGCAAAAGGCAATGTTTTTGTAGAGGATAAACTTAATCAACACAACTTATCTGCAAACAAATTAACATATTTTAAGAAAGATGAAAAAATGACTACCAAGGGTAGTACTTTGATGAACATAAAAAATGATTATAAAATTGAAAGTAAGGACCTTATATACTTAATTAAAGAAAATAATTTAAATTCAGAGTATGAAACAAAAATAACAGATACCAAAAATCAGGTATTTAATTTAAGTAAGTTTAATTATTCTATAGAACATCAAATACTTAAAGGAGAGAAAATTCTAATTGTAACAGATTATAGTTTACCTGATAGTGATAAATTTTATTTTTCAAATGCAATAATTGATTTAAAAAACCAAAAATTTGCAGGCACTGATGTAAAAATAAATATCCAGAAGAATGCATTTAACAATTCTGAGAATGATCCTAGATTAAGAGGTGTTTCTGTCCAAGGAAACCATAATAAAATAAAATTAAATAAAGGTATATTTACTAGCTGTAATCAAAATGAAGAATGTCCTCCTTGGTCAATTCAAGCTAGCAAAATAGAGCATGACAGAGAAAAAAAACAATTAACTTACGAAAATGCAGTATTAAATATCTTTGATGTACCCATCCTATATTTTCCTAAATTTTTTCATCCAGATCCGTCGGTGAATAGACAATCTGGTTTTTTGAAACCTAAATTAAATAACTCAAATATTCTTGGCAGTTCATTGACAATACCATACTATAAAGTGCTATCAAATAATAAAGACTTAACAATTAAACCATCTTTATTTGATAATAATACTAAAATCTTACAAACTGAATATAGACAAAAAAACTCTAATTCTTCATTAGTTACTGATGTTGGATTTGTAAACAATTTTAAGTCAAACTCTACAAAAAAAACTAAAAATTTATCTCATTTTTTTGGTAAATTTGATTTAGACTTAAAATTTATTAATTTTTCAACTAGCGAATTATCAGCAAATATAGAGAGAGTCTCTAGCGATACATACTTAAAGATTTTTGATAATTTTATTACTACTTCAAAAGTAAGGCCCGAAAATTTTGACAAATTAAATAATAATCTAAAATTATTTTTAACTAATGAGAGTTTCAACTTCGAAAGTGGTGTAGAAACTTATGAAACACTTAATATGAAAGGTAGTGACAGATATCAATATATTTTGCCATATTATAATTTTGATAAATCAATATCAGAAAATTTTTTTTCGGGAAATATAAGTTTTTCATCAAGTGGAAGTAACGAACTAAACGAAACAAATAAATTAAAAACTAACTTAATAAACGATATTGTTTATGAAAGTAAAGAATACTACTCGGATAATGGTTTTAAAAGTAAATTAAATTTTAATTTAAAAAATACTAATATTACTTCTAAAAATAGCTCTAAATATAAATCAAGTCTTCAATCAGAACTTAATAGTTTAATTAATGCAGAGATAGCTTTACCATTACAAAAAGAAACTGAGAAATATTCAAATTTCTTAGAACCTAAAATATCCCTTAGGATTAATCCTTCCGATATGAAAAATTATACAGACACAGATAACAAAGTAAATATTAATAGTTTATTTTTAGAAAACAGATTAGGTTTAGTGGACACCTTGGAAGCAGGAAGATCTTTAACAGTAGGTTTAAATTATAAAAATGAAAAAAAAGAAACTTTAGAAAAAATAAACAACTATTTTGAATTAAAACTTGGAACTGTTTTTAGAGACAAGGAAGAAAATATGATACCAAAGAAATCTACATTGAATAGAAAAAGCTCAAATCTTTTTGGCTCAATTGAGAATAAAATTTCAGATAAAATTAGTTTTAATTATAATTTTTCAATAGATAATGATTATTCTACTTTTGAATATAATGACATAAGTGCAACATATTCTAATAACAATTTAATTACTACATTTGGATTTATTGAAGAAAGTGGTGAAATTGGTGATGCTAATGTTTTTAGTAACTCTTTAACTTATAAATTTAATGCAAAAAATTCTTTTACTTTTAATACAAGAAGAAATAGGAAGCTAAATTTAACTGAATATTACGATTTGGTTTACCAATATAAATATGATTGTTTAGCGGCGGGGATAAAGTATAATAAGAAATATTATTCTGATGGAGATTTAAAACCTTCCGAAAACCTACTTTTCACAATTACTTTATTTCCATTAACAAATTATGAGTATGATGCTAAAGAATTTTTAGGAAATTAATTATGCTAATAAAAAAATTATATATAATAATATTTTTTTTTTTATTTATATTCACTAATAATTTAAAATCTATAGCAAGTGAAAATAAGATTTTAATAAAAGTAAATAACGAAATAATTTCATCTTATGATCTCTTCATAGAAATAAGTTATCTAAGTACTATTAATAAAAACCTTAAAAACTTACAGCCTGAAAACTACATTGAAATTGCAAAAAATTCTTTGATTAGAGAAAAAATTAAGGAAATAGAATTAAAAAAAATTTTAAAAACTATAGAAATTGAAAGTGATCAGCTAGATTCAATCACTTTAAATTATTTTAAAAGATTTGGAATTAATTCGTTAGAAAACTTTAATAACTATTTTTTAGAAAGAAAAATTGACCCAGAAATTATAAGAAAAAAAATTTCAATAGAAATACTTTGGAATCAACTAATTTTTTCTAAGTTTAATGATAAGGTTAAAATTGATAAAAAATTAATAGAAAAAGAAATTAAAAAAAACAATGTTCAAAAAGAATATTTATTATCTGAAATCTTATTTAATCTTAAAGAAAATGAAAAATTAGAAAATAAATTTAATCAAATTAAATTTGAAATCAGTGAGAAAGGTTTTGGACAAGCAGCATTAATTTATAGTTTATCAGATACATCTAAAACTGAAGGAAAATTAGGATGGGTTAAAAGCTCGGTGTTAAGCAAAGAAATTGAGAAAAATTTATCTACTACAAATGTAGGTAATATAACTGATCCAATAGTTCTACCAGGTGGTTTTTTAATTTTAAAAATTGAAGACCTTAGAGAGTCAATTAAAGAATATGATATAGAAAAAGAAGTTGATTTTATTATTAAAAAAAAAACAGAACAACAACTAAATCAATTTTCAAATATTCACTTAAAAAAATTAACAAAAGATATCCAAATCAATGAACTTTAAGCCAATTTTAATTGTTGCTGGAGAACCTAATAGTGTTTTTTTTGAAATTTTTTTTAAAGCTATAAAGAAAAATATCAAAAGTCCAATAATTTTGATTGCATCATACAATTTACTGATTTTGCAAATGAAAAAACTTAAAATTAATAAAAAAATTAAATTAATTGATTTAAAAAAAATTGAAAAATATCCCATTGACAATAAAGTAATAAATTTAATAAACGTAAACTTTAATCAAAAAAGACCCTTTGAGAAAATTTCAAAAAAATCAAATAATTATATCGATAAATCTTTTTTTATTGCTACCAAACTTATTAAACAAGGAGTTACCGATAAACTAATAAATGGTCCAATATCTAAAAAAACTTTTTTGAATAAAAAAAAGTTAGGTATTACTGAGTATATTTCAGATAAATTTCATGTTAAAAATAAAGCAATGTTAATTTACAATAAAAAACTTGCTGTATGTCCTCTAACAACCCATGTTCCTCTAAAATATGTTCCAAAAAGAATAAGCAAAAACCTTATTATCGAAAAAATAAAACTTATTAATAATTTCTATAAACAGAAATTAAATTTTAAACCTAAAATAGCTGTATTAGGGCTCAATCCTCATTGTGAAACCATAAGTAATTTTGATGAGGATAAAAAAATAATTTCTCCTGCAGTAGCTTTTTTTAAAGGTAAGAAATATAGTGTTCATGGACCGTATTCGTCTGATACAATTTTTTTAAAACAAAATAGAACAAAATTTGATGTAATAATTGGTATGTATCATGATCAAGTTTTATCACCGTTAAAAACGCTATTTGAGTACGATGCGATAAATATTACCTTAGGATTACCATTTATAAGAATATCTCCTGATCATGGACCAAATGAACATATGCTTGGAAAAAATAAGTCAAACCCTCTTAGTTTAATAAGAGCTATCTCATTTTTAGATAAAAATTGATAAGAGCAAAAAAAAGTTTAGGTCAAAACTTCCTAATTGATGATATTATTTTAAAGCAAATAGTTAATTGTGTTGAAATTGAAAAAAAAAATATTTTAGAAATAGGTCCAGGTACAGGTAATCTTACAAAATATATTTTAGATAAAAAACCAAAAAAAGTTACTGTTATTGAAAAAGATAATAATTTAGCGAAAGATTTAAATTTACGATTTAAACAAAAATTAAACATTATAAATAATGATATCTTAAATGTGGATGAAACCTCGTTGTTTAAAGATAAAACGTTAGTATTTGGAAATTTACCTTATAACATATCAACAGAAATATTAAGTAAATGGATAATAAATCTTAAAGATAATTTCTGGTTTGAAAATCTTGTTTTAATGTTTCAAAAAGAAGTAGCTAACAGAATTATATCTAATTATAATAATTCAAATTATGGAAGATTGTCAATTTTAGTTAATTGGAAATTAAAGGTAAAAAAAGTATGTGATATAAAACCTACTTCCTTCAATCCAATACCAAAAATAGATAGCAGCTTACTAATATTTAGTCCTAGAGAAAACTTTTATAAAATAAAAAATCCAAAAAATTTAGAAAAAATTACGAGAATATTTTTTAATAATAGAAGAAAAATGATTAAAAAACCATATAATCAAATTTTTAACGGAGATCAAAAAGTTTTAGAAAAACTAAAATTAGATTTAAATCTTAGACCTCAAAATTTAGGTTTTGATATTTATTACAAATTAACTGAAGAATATGAAAAATTAACCAGTTAATTTTTCGACATGTTCTCTAATAAAATTTAAATCATAATCTTTTGAGCCATTATTGATTTCTGCTTCAATTAAATTTTCAATTTTTTCAAAACACTTCTTAATATCATCGTTAATCACTACATAATCATAATTTATCCAATGCAATACATCTCTTTCGAATTGTTTCATTCTTTCATCTGCAATTAGTTTATCTTTCATATCTCTGTTTGAGAGTCTTTTAAACAAAACCTCTTTGCTTGGTGGAAGTATGAAGAAAGTGATTAATTTATAATCTAATTTTTTATTTTTTATTTGATCAGCACCTTGCCAGTCAATATCAAATAAAATATTTTTACCTGCATTTAAATTATTTATAACTGGTGTTCTTGTGGTACCATATAAATTATTAAATACTTTTGCGTACTCAAGGAATTCTTCGTTTTTTATCAACCTTTTAAATTCCTCATCTTTAACAAAAAAGTAATCTTTATTGTGTTCTTCGCCAGGTCTTGGGTTTCTTGTGGTGTGTGATATGGAAGTAACAAAATTGTCTTTTTTAGACAATAAGTTAACGAGAGTGGTCTTTCCTGCTCCAGATGGAGAGGAAAGTATAATCATGACCCCATCATTTTTTGAGGACATTAAAATTTCTAGTTAGCTTTTCCTTCGATAAATTTAACTGCATCTCCCACAGTTAAAATTTTCTCAGCTTCGCTATCTGAAATCTCAGATCCAAACTCTTCTTCAAAAGCCATCACCAATTCAACAGTATCTAAGCTATCAGCACCTAAATCATCTATAAAACTAGACTCTTCAGTTACTTTAGCTTCATCAATACCTAGGTGATCTGCTACAATTTTTTTTACTTTGCTTGAAACGTCTTCTGACATATTGATCCTTTTTGTTATATTTCGTTAATAGTTTAAAAAGCTATTTTGTCAAGCCATATACATGCCACCATTAACATGCAAGGTTTCACCATTAATATAGCTAGATTGATTTGAGCATAAAAAACCTACAGCATTGGCAATATCATCAGGCTCTCCAAGACGTGCGGAGGGTATTTTTGATATAATAACCTCTTTGAACTTTTCATCTATCTTGTCTGTCATTGCAGTTTTAATAAATCCTGGAGAGATACAATTAATATTTATATTTTTCTTAGCATACTCAATTGCCAAACTTTTTGACATAGCAACTATTCCAGCTTTTGATGCTGTATAGTTAGCTTGTCCTAAATTTCCAGTATGTCCAACAACAGAAGTAATATTGACTATTTTTCCAGATTTATTTTTTAACATTTTTTTTATAGCAAATTTACTCATCAAAAATGTTGAAGTTAAATTAATATCAATCACCTTTCTCCACTCATCCAAACTCATTCTAATTGTCAAGTTATCTTGTGTGATGCCTGCATTATTAACAATGCAATCTAAACTACCACCCAATTCATTTGTTGCATTTTCAATAAATTCTTCAATTTTTTCACTTTGAGATATATCAAATTTTAATATTTTTATTTTTTCAAATTCTTTTTTTAATTCTTCAAGTTTTTCAATTCTTGTTCCTGAAGCTAAAATATTAGCACCACTTTCATTTAATATTTTAACAATTGAATTTCCTATTCCACCTGAGGCACCCGTAACAATTATATTTTTATCTTTTAAATCATTCATATTTTTAAATTTTCAATATCCTCTTGACTGTTTATCGTGTTAATTTTAACTTCTCTATTAATTCTTTTTACCAAACCTGACAAAACTTTCCCAGGTCCAATTTCTATAAAATGATCGACATCGTTGTTAATCATATTTAAAACACTTTCTCTCCATCTTACTCTATTTTGAATTTGTTTTATTAAAAGTGATTTTAAATCTTCGGAATTTGAAATGACTTCAGCTGTTACATTTGATATCAACTTATTACTTCCATCAGAAAATGAAATTTTGTTTAATTCTTCTGTCATAATCTCTGTTGCTTTACTCATCAGGCTACAGTGAAAAGGAGCACTAACTGGAAGTTTTATATTTTTAATTGAGTTTCCTTTTAATACTTCAATTAATTTTTCTAAATCTTGAGTTTTCCCACTCAATACTATCTGCCCTTCTGAATTATCATTTGCAATTTGTGCTGTAAATTTTGACTCATTCTCCTTTAGTATTTTTTCTATAACTTCAACAGTTGAACCAAGCACTGCAACCATACCACCCTCACCCTTTGGTACAGAATTTTGCATAGCATCACCTCTGATTCTTAAAATTTTTAATGTTTCTGCAAAATTTAAATATCCAGCACAAGACAAAGCAGAATACTCTCCTAAAGAATGGCCAGCAAAATACTTTGCTTCATTTAAATTAATATTAAATTCTTTTTTAATAACGTTAAATATAGAATAGCTTATTAAAAAAATTGCTGGTTGAGTGTTTGCAGTTAAATCAAGCTCTTCTTTAGGTCCTTCTAATATTAGCTTTGAAATTGAATAATTTAATGTCTCGTCAGCCTCTTTAAATAGCCCTCTAACAAGCTGAAATTTGTCATAAAACTCTTTTCCCATTCCAACTATTTGAGATCCTTGACCAGGGAATATTACTGAAAACATATAAAAATATTATTAATTTTGTGTTTTTATCTATTGTAATTGAACTTTTATAATAGTATATCCTCACTTTTTATTAAAGAACTTAAATGAACTTATACGAACATACTATTATAGCTAGACAAGATACTTCTCCAAGCGAGTTAAAACAATTAACTGAAAAATATTCAAAAATTGTTGAAAAAAATGAAGGTGAAGTTGTAAAAACTGAAAACTGGGGCCTTCTGAACCTTTCCTACCTAATCAAGAAAAATAAAAAAGGAAGTTACATTCACTTTAAGATTAAAGGTAAAGGTAAAGTGGTTGAAGAGTTAGAGAAAAATGAAGCTATTGATAAAAAATTATTAAGATATCTAACAGTTAGGGTTAAAGAATTTGATTTAGATACTAATTACTTTGGAAAAAAAGAAGATAGTGAAAACAAAGAAAGTGCTAAAAACTAATGCCAAAAAGACAGAGTGGAAATAAAAAAGGAAAGCAAAGTAATTTTGCTAAGTTAAGTATTTTTCAACCTAATAAATATAAATTTAAAAAAACTTGCCCACTTTCAGTAAAAGGCGCCCCTAAAGTTGATTATAAAAATATCAAACTTTTGAAAAGATACGTTTCTGAAAATGGCAAGATTTTACCCTCAAGAATTACAAATGTTTCTCAAAAGAAACAAAGAGAATTGTCTTTATCAATTAAAAGAGCAAGAAACTTAGCTTTAATATAATGAAAGTAATTTTATTAGAAAACGTTAAAAGAATTGGATCTATTGGTGAAGTAATAGAAGTAAAGAGAGGCTTTGCTAGAAATTTTTTAATAGCTAACAAAAAAGCACTTTATGCTTCTAAAGAAAACATCAAAGAAGTTGAAAAAATAAAAGCTGATTTATCTAAAAAAGATAATGAGAGAAAACAAGAAGCAACTAATATTGCAGAACAAATAAATAATAAAGAATACACAGTTCAAAAATTAAGTACTGAAAACAATGAGCTATATGGTTCAGTGAAACCAACTGAAATTTCAAAACTTATTCAAGATGAAAATAAAGTTGAAATCAAACCTTCAATGATACAACCAGTTGAAGAAATTAAGTCTTTAGGAAAATTCAAAGTTAAAATTTCTTTACACTCAGAAGTTGATACTGAAATAGTTGTTAATGTTACATCAGCAGACACAATCCAATAATTATACATTCTTTTCAACAGCTAAAAATTAAAATTTAAATACTAAATTTTTTCTATAAATTCATAATTATGGAAAGCAATTTAAGTCTCGTTAAAGATAAATTCAAAGAATTACCAAACAACATAGAAGCAGAACAAGCTGTAATTGGTTCGATACTAGTGAGCAATGATATTTTTGATGAGGTTAATACAATTATTTCATCTATTAATTTTTATGATCCTATGCATCAAAAGATATTTGATGCTATTGAAAGCCTTATCTATAAAGGTATGCTTGCTAATCCCATTACTTTAAAAAATTATTTTGAAGATGAAAAAGATGACATTAATGTTCCAGAGTATTTAGTTAAAGTAACTAAATTTTCTACACCTGTAAGACAAGCAGTAGAATATTCAAAAATAATATACGATATGTTTGTCAGACGTGAATTAATAAAAATTTCTGAAGAAACTATCGATAGTGCAAAACTTAATGACCTTGATACTAGTGGTCAAACTATAATAGAGAATTCTGAAAGACAATTATTTGATTTAGCTGAAAAAGGATCTTTTAGTTCTTCTCTTATAAAGTTTGACGATGCCATGAAGCAAACTATAGAGATGGCTTCTGCCGCTTACAAAAACGAAGAAGGAATTGTTGGAGTTCCAACAGGGCTTAGAGATTTAGATGATAAACTTGGTGGTTTACACCAATCTGATTTGATAATTATTGCAGGTCGTCCCTCAATGGGTAAAACTTCACTTGCAACAAATATTGCATTCAATGCTGCTCAAAAATTACAAGATAGCGGTAAAAAATCTTCTATAGCTTTTTTCTCTTTAGAAATGTCATCTGAACAACTTTCAACTCGTATTATCTCAGAACAGGCAAGAATTAGCTCTAATGATATAAGAAGAGGAAGAATTTCTGATGATCAATTTGATAAATTTCTTGAGACTTCTAAAAACATAGCCGAACTTCCACTTTATATTGATGAAACACCAGCTATTAGCATTGCTGCTTTAAGTAATAGAGCAAGAAGAATAAAAAGACTATTTGGTTTAGATATGATTGTGGTTGATTATATTCAGTTAATGAGAGGAACGACTTACAATAAAGACGGTAGAGTTCAGGAAATCTCTCAAATTACACAAGGACTAAAAGCAATTGCAAAAGAGCTAGCTGTTCCAGTTGTTGCACTTTCGCAGCTATCAAGACAGGTCGAACAGAGAGATGATCACAAGCCTCAATTAGCAGATTTAAGAGAATCGGGTTCAATCGAGCAAGATGCTGATGTTGTAATGTTTGTTTACAGAGAAGGATATTATCTATCTAGAAAAGAACCAAGAGAAGCAACTGTAGAGCATGCTGAATGGCAGGCTAAAATGAATGAAGTGGCACACTTAGCGCAAATTATAATTGGGAAACAACGACACGGTCCAATTGGTAATGTTACACTTGAGTTTGAGGAAAGATTTACCAAATTTAAAGATACTCAAACTAATTAATTTCCAATATAAAAGAGCTAATGTTGGCTCAAATGTATCAAAACTTAGTTTTAAAGAACCCAAAGGCAATATTTGTAATGCTTATTATTTCTATTTTAAGTTTTGGATATTATTCTAAAGATTTCAGGTTAGATGCTTCATCAGAAACATTGTTAATTGATGGAGATCCAGACCTAGCTTACCTGCAAGAAATTACTGAAAGATACGGGTCTAAAGAATTTTTAGTTCTTACCTACACTCCAAATGAAGGAATGGTTACAGACTCTTCAATAAATAATCTACTGAGTATAAAATACAAAATTCAAAGTTTAGATTGGGTTCATAGTGTTATTACACTTTTAGATATACCTCTTTTAAATAATTCAGATGCACCACTTCAGGAAAGATTAGAAAGCTTTAAAACTTTAAAAGATGAAGAGGTAGACAGAGAAAGAGGATTTAGTGAAATTTTAAATAGTCCTGTCTTTAGGAATTTTGTAATTAGTGAAGATGGTAAGACAAGTGGGATTATTGTTAATATAAAACAAAATAAAAAATTAGAAGATATTGAAAATAAAGCCAGAGAAGAAATTGAAAATTATAAAGATCAAATAAAAAAACAAAATCATCAAAACATTTTAGAGATAAGACAAGTAATTCAAAGTTATGGAGATGTAGGAAAAATTTACTTAGGTGGTATTCCTATGATTGCAGATGACATGATGACTTTTATTAAAAGTGATATCATTGTATTTGGTATTGGAGTTTTATTATTTATTATAGCAACTCTATGGTTTGTATTTAGAAATCTAATTTGGATTATTGTTCCTATCAGTAGTTGTTTTTTCTCTGTAATTATTATGATGGGTCTGCTTGGATTACTTGGATGGAAAGTAACTGTTATTTCATCAAACTTTATTGCCTTAATGCTTATTCTTACAATGGCGATGAATATTCATATGAGCACCAGGTTTCTTCAGCTTAAAAAAAATTTTCCAACAAAAAATAACTTTGAAATTATTTCCTTAACAACTAGCAAAATGTTTTGGCCTATATTGTATACAGTTTTAACAACAATTTTGGCTTTCTTGTCTTTAATCTTTAGTGAAATTAAACCTATTATTGATTTTGGGTGGATGATGACTTTTGGTTTAATTACTTCTTTTATAATTACTTTTACTTTACTCCCTACTCTTTTAAGTTTTACTTCAACTGGAAATGTATCTTTAAAAAAAGAACAAGATTCTAAAATTACTTCAATACTTGGTTCAATTTCTTTAAATAACAAATTTACAATTTTTTCTGCAACTGCAATTATTATTGTCTTAAGTGTGGTTGGAATAAGCAAACTCGAAGTCGAGAATAGTTTTATAAATTATTTCGATAAAAACACCGAAATATACAAAGGAATGAAGCTAATTGATGAAGAACTTGGCGGAACTACTCCTTTAGAAGTTATTTTAAAATTTCCTAAAAAAGAAGAAAAGAAATCAGAGGAAGATGATGAATTTGAAGATTGGGGAGACGAAGAAGATACAAATGATGAAAAATATTGGTTTACTAAAGATAAAATAGATAGAATTGCATCTGTTCATAATTATTTAGATAGTCTTCCGCAGGTTGGTAAAGTTTTATCTTTTTCATCAATTATTGATGTTGCAACACAACTGAATAACAATAACCCACTAGGTACTTTAGAGATGGGGGTGTTATATTCAAAAATACCTGAAAGCATTAAAACAGAAATAATTGATCCATATCTATCAATAGAAAATAATGAAGCTCGAATTAGTCTTAGAATAATAGACTCGCAAGAAAATTTGAGAAGAAATGACTTAATTAATAAAATTAATTTTGATCTAGAAAATGAACTAGGATTAGAAAAAGATGATTACAAATTAGCAGGGGTATTAATATTATTTAATAATTTGCTACAAAGTTTATTTAAGTCACAAATTTTGACACTTGGTTTGGTTATGATTGGTATTTTTTCAATGTTCATTATATTATTTAGAAATATTAAACTTTCATTAATTGGGGTTGTCCCAAATTTCATAGCTGCATTCTTCATTTTAGGAATTATTGGCTTGTTAGGAATTCCATTGGATATGATGACTATTACAATAGCTGCAATTACAATCGGAATAGCCGTTGATAACAGTATTCACTATATTTACAGGTTCAAAGAAGAGTTTAATAAACTTAAAGATTACAACAAAACTTTAAAAACTTGTCACTCAACAGTTGGGGTTGCAATTTTAAATACCTCGATCACAATTGTTTTTGGTTTTTCAATTTTAGTATTGTCTAAATTTATACCAACTATCTATTTTGGAATGTTTACAGGTCTTGCAATGTTACTTGCAATGATATCGGTGTTAACTTTGCTACCAGCATTGATATTAGTGGTTAAACCATTTGGAAAAGATGCTTAATGGTAGATGCTCTTAAAGATTTTTTTGAAGCATCCTCTATTATTGATTTAATCTATATCGCAATAACAATATGGTCTTTAATTAGTTGTTATAGAAAAGGATTTGTCTTAAGCATCCTTTCAATGGCAAAATGGCTCCTGGCCTATGTTATTACACTAATTTTATTTCCACGTATAAAACCCTATGTAAAAGATATAATTGACAACGAATATGTTCTCGATGTTGGACTTGGAATTGCAATATTTATAGTTGTTATCTTTTTAGTCTTATTAGTTAACAAAGGTATCAGTAAAGCAATAAAATATACTGGTATTGGTGGCTTAGATACTACCTTTGGATTCTTTTTTGGGTTTGTAAAAGCATATATTGTATGTGTATCTATTTTTTCCGGAGTACATATTGTTTATAATTATGATAAATGGCCAATTAATTTAGATAAATCATACGTCTTTCCATATTTGAAAAAAGGTAGTAGTTATCTTGTTGAAGAATTTCCTAATGAAAAAACATATCAAGAATCTAAAGAAAAAATTGAAGATATTTGATCCAAAACTAAAAGAAGAATGTGGAGTATTTGGCATAAGCAATGCAAAAGATGCATCTGCATTAACAGCTTTAGGTTTGCACGCACTGCAGCATAGAGGTCAAGAAGGCTGTGGAATTGTTACTTTTGATGGGGAAAAATATTATTCAGAAAAAAGATTTGGCTTAGTTGGTGATAATTTTAATAAAGAAAAAGTTTTAAAAAACCTTAAAGGTAATTATGCTATTGGACATAATCGATATAGTACTACTGGCAACAATATTTTAAGAAATATCCAACCTTTTTTTGCAGATACTAACGCGGGTGGAATTGGGGTATCGCATAACGGAAACTTAACAAATTCAATATCTTTAAGAAACAAGCTCGTAGAAGAAGGTGCAATTTTTTACACTACCTCTGATACTGAAACCATAGTTCAGTTAATTGCAAAATCGAAAAGATCAAAAACAATTGATAAAGTGATTGATGCTATATTCCAAATCCAAGGAGGATACGCATTGGTAATGATGACACAAAAATCTTTGATAGGTGTAAGAGATCCATATGGAATAAGACCATTGATGATTGGAAAACTAGGAACTAGCTACGTGCTAGCTTCTGAAACTTGTGCATTAGATATCATTGGTGCGAAATTTATAAGAGAAGTAGAAAATGGTGAAATAGTGTTAATTGAGAATGATGAACTTACTAGCATAAAGCCCTTTCCTCCTAAAAAAGTAAGACCATGTGTGTTTGAGTATATTTATTTTTCAAGACCAGATAGCTTACTTGATAATAAAACAGCTTATGAGCACAGAAAAAATTTAGGGAAAGAACTTGCAAAAGAAAATGATGTTGAAGCAGATATAGTAGTACCAGTACCAGACTCTGGTAATGCTGCAGCTCTCGGTTTTGCTCAGCATTTAAAAATGAATTTTGAGCATGGTCTAATTAGAAATCACTATGTTGGAAGAACTTTTATTGAGCCAAGTCAGCAAATTAGAAGTTTGGGTGTAAAATTAAAATTAAATGCAAACCAAAGCACAATTAAAGATAAAAAAATTATTCTAATTGATGACTCGCTAGTTAGAGGAACTACCTCTTATAAGATTGTTAAAATGTTATATGATGCAGGTGCAAAAGAAGTTCATGTTCGAATTGCTTGTCCTGAAATCAAATATCCAGATTTTTATGGTGTAGATACTCCGACTAAAAAAGAGTTACTAGCAGCAAATAAAACAAATGATGAAATTTGTGAATATATAGGTGCAAAATCACTTAAGTTTTTATCTATTGATGGTTTGTATAGAGCAATTGGTTTTGACAAAAGAAATGAGGCTTATCCTCAATTAACAGATCATTATTTTACAGGAGATTACCCTGTTAAACCTGTTGATGAATTGGGTGATAATAAAATAACTCAGCTTTCTTTATTAAGTACAGCATCTAATAATTAAAATATGAAAACAGTAAATTTTACTGAAATGAAAAATGGAACCAAGGATGAGTACTTGTTGCTTGATGAGTATGAACAAAAATATATTGATGGTACTGCTGATCGAATATTAAAATTTATGAGTGGATTAAATTCTACTTTAGAAGGATATAAAATAACTAGACTTGAACACTCTCTTCAGACTGCAACAAGAGCTTTTAAAGATAATGCAGATGAAGAAATGGTAGTTGCAGCTTTGTTACATGATATTGGAGATGAGTTAGCTCCTATTAATCATTCAGAATATGCAGCTTCAGTTTTAAAACCCTACGTTTCAGAAAAAACACATTGGATCATTCAAAAGCATGGTGAGTTTCAAATGTATTATTACGCGCATCATCTTGGAAAGAATCAAAATCAAAGAGATAAATATAAAGATCATAAATATTTTAATGATGCTGTAGAGTTTTGTGAGAAATGGGACCAGGCTTCTTTTGATCCAGACTATAAAAGTATGAAATTAGAGGAATTTGCGCCAATGGTTAGGAAAATATTCTCAAGAAAGCCCTATTCTTTACTTTAAATTAAATTAAAATCCACTATCTAAAGCGCATGATTAACAGTAAAGAAAAAATTATTGAATATTTTAAATCTGGAATCAAAGAAGATAAAGATTTTAGAATTGGTATCGAACATGAAAAGTTCTTGTTCAATACTAAAGACAATAAAAGAATTGATTACCCTAAAGTAAAAGAAATGTTTACAGCCTTAACTGAGTTTGGCTGGAACCCTGTTTTTGAAAAAGAAAACATTATTGGTCTAAATAAAGGTGGTAAAAATATTACACTAGAACCTGGTAACCAAATTGAATTATCAGGTGACAAGTTAAACCATATGCATGAAGCATGTGCAGAGTCTCAAGATTATTTATTTGAATTAAAACAAGTTACAAAAAAATTAGATATCAAAATAGTTAGTGCAGGTTTTGATCCTATTTCAAAATTAGAAGATATTCCAAACAATCCTAAGCAACGTTATGAGTTAATGACAAAAGACATGCCACTAGGTGGAGAGCTTAGTTTAGATATGATGTATCGAACGTGTGGAACACAATTAAATATTGATTACAATTCAGAAGAAGATTTTATTAAAAAATTTAAACTAGCTAATTCTATTGTTCCTATTTCAATTGCACTATTTGCAAACTCATCAATAGTTGAAAAAAAGAACAGTAATTATTTATCTTACAGATCTAAAGTATGGCAAAGCACTTCAAGAGGAGGTTTGCCTAAATTATTTTTTGAAAGTTTAGATTTTGAAAAATATGCAGAATTTGTAATAAACTTTCCAATTTTATTCATTCAACATAATGATCAGTATATTTCTGGAAGAAAATATACATTTAAAGATTTCATGGATGGAAAAATTGAAGAAATAGGAAATAGACTTCCAACTGAAGCTGATCTTACAACCCACTTAAGCACAATCTTCACTGAAAATAGACTGAAGAAATATATTGAGCTTAGATCAATGGATACCTGTGGTTGGGATTGCTTATGTGCTGGACCAGCTTTCAATATTGGTATGTTGTATGGAAATTTAGATGAAGCATACGAACTAGTCTCTTCATGGGAAACAGATAAAATAATCAATGCTTATTTAGAAGCTCCTCAAAAAGGATTTAATACTCAATTAATGGGTAAAGACTTATTGTACTGGACTTCTGCTCTTCTAGACATTTCTAGAAAAGGATTAGAGAAAAGAGACATTATTAGTAAAAAAGGGAACAACGAAACTATCTTCTTAAATCATTTACAAAATGTAGTTGATAATAAGACTACAAATGCAGATCATATGATTAGTAAATTTTCGAAAGATGAAAATTTAGAAGAATTATATGACAAATAAAA
Organism: Candidatus Pelagibacter ubique HIMB140; assembly: GCF_025558165.1. Taxonomy (NCBI): domain Bacteria; kingdom Pseudomonadati; phylum Pseudomonadota; class Alphaproteobacteria; order Candidatus Pelagibacterales; family Candidatus Pelagibacteraceae; genus Candidatus Pelagibacter; species Candidatus Pelagibacter communis. The sequence goes on from NZ_LAMZ01000001.1 coordinate 489,229, forward strand.
TAGTAGCTGTTCAAGGCAATCATCCCTCTACATTAAACCCTGTAACTGATACTAGTGTTTTTTTAGCTAACGAAATTCAAAATAAATATAAGATTTTTTATTACGATCCAAAAGATCTATCAATAATTAACAAAAAAGTTTTAGCTAAAGGTTTCTTCATTAAGTTCAATTATCAAGACAAAAAATTTTACAAAATCATTAAAAAACAAACTTTAGACCTTACAAAGTGTAAGTTTATTTTAATCCGTCAAGATCCCCCATTTAATCTAGAATATATTTCAACGACTTACATTTTAGATTTTATTAAAAATAAAGTTAAAATTATCAATAATCCAACATCTATTAGAAATATTTCTGAAAAGTTATATTCAACCAAATATTTAAAATATATGCCTGATACACTTTTTTCTCAGGATACAAATGAAATCAAAAATTTTATTAAAAAATATAAAAAAGTAATTATCAAACCTATTCATAGTTATAGTGGTAATGATATTCACTTATTAAACAAATTTAATTCAAAACTTATCAATAAATTTATTAAAAAACATGATCATATTATGTGTCAAAAATTTTTACCTAAAATAAATAAAGGAGACAAAAGAGTTTTTATAATTAATGGAAAAGTTTGTGGTGCAATTTCTAGAGTTCCTAAGAAGGGATCTTATTTAAGTAATATGAGCAAAGGTGCTAAACCGATTAATATCAATTTAACAAAGCAAGAAAATAAAATTTCAAAGTTAATTGCTAAAGATTTAAAAAAAGAAAATATATATTTTGCAGGGATTGATTTTATAGATCAAAAATTAAATGGAGACATCAATGTTACTTCTCCTACAGGACTTAAAACTTTTTTTGATTTATCTGGAATAAACTTAGCAAAAACTTTTTGGAAAGAGTTAAAAGCATGAATAATTTAACTGATCAACAAAAAGGTTCGTTAATGGCTTTTGTTGCAGTGATGTTTATCACTCCTGATAGTTTATTTATTAGGCTTTCAAATGTAGATACTTGGGGATTAGTTTTTTATAGAGGTATCATTCCTTTTGTAACTGTATTTGCTGGAATGTTGTTTATTTACAAATCAAGTTTTTTTAAATTACTTTATGGAAATTCAATTTATGGTGTTGCTTATATAGTTACGTTTTCCGTAACTAATATTACTTTTGTATTATCAATTCAAAACACAAATGTTGCAAACACGCTTGTTATGATTGCACTTGCGCCAATGTTGTCAGCTATTTTTGGTGCAATATTTTTAAAAGAAAAACCAGATCGAAATACTTTAGTTGCTATAGCAATTACGTTTTTAAGTGTTCTTTATATATTTTACGACTCTGTGAAATTAGGAAATATTTTTGGTGATATTTTAGGTTTTATTACTGCGTGCGGTCTTGCTGCAGGAGCAACAATCATCAGAGCTGGAAAAAGCCTTAACCTAGTTCCTTCAGCTGTGGTTGGTAAACTGGTCGTAGCATTAGTTGCTTTATTCTTTATCGATACATTTGAGCTAAAAGATAATGATATTTACATCATTCCAGCGATGTGTATCCTTTGTGTGGCAATTCCATTTGTGTTGGTAACACTAGCTCCAAGATACATAACAGGAGCTGAGGTAAATCTATTCTTTCTAATGGAAACGGTTTTGGGACCTATTTGGGTGTGGATGGTTGTTAAAGAACAACCTTCAATGGAGACAATTCAAGGAGGAGTGGTGATCATTTTAACAATCGCTATTCACTCATTCCTAGCCATAAAAAAAACACAAACCAAAACTACTTAGCGCGCAATTTATTAATACTTAAAATTTAGAAATGCAAAAAGAAGTAAAAAAATCCTGGGCTCTATTTATAGGTATTGGAACCATGATGATAGCTCATGGATTACAAATGCAGATAATGGGTATTAGATCTGTACTTGAAGACTTTAGTGTATTTACCACAGGAATATTCATGTCAGGTTATTATGTTGGTTATTTTATTGGCTCAAGAACAACTCCAAATTTTGTATCTAAGGTTGGCCACATCAGAGTGTTTGCAGCTTTTGCATCCCTTGCATCACTTAGTGCATTGCTTGCAGTAGTTTATGTAAATCCATTTATGTGGACAGTAAGTAGATTTATAACAGGTATCAGTTTGGTTAGTTGTTATGTTGTCACTGAAAGTTGGTTAAACGACAGAGCAACAAATAAAAATAGAGGACAATTATTATCTGCATACATGATGGTAATTTATTTTGGTCTTGCAGTTGGAATGTTATTACTTAACTTAAGTGAACCAAAAGCATATGAACCTTTTATTTTGGTATCTGTGCTTTTATCTTTAGCGCTTGTTCCAATTCTACTAACTAAAAGACCAGCTCCTAAATTTAAAAAAATTGAAACAATTAGTATTAAAGAACTTTATGAAATTTCTCCTCTTGGAACTTTTAGTTCTTTTTTCACTGGAGTAATTCATGCTGCATTTTTTTCATTGATCTCAGTTTATGCAACTCTTGCTAAACTAAGTTTATTTGAAACTTCAATTCTTTTATTTATTGCAACGATTGCAGGTGTTTTTGGTCAAGGACCAATTGGATATTTTTCAGATCAATACGATAGAAGAAGAGTAATTATTGTAACAACATTTGGAAGTTCTGCTTTAGCATTATTATCAATTTTAACATCTAATGATCCTATACAAAATATTTATTATATGGATGAACTTGCATTTAAAAAAATAGTTTTCTTTATTGCGGTTGGTCTTTATTCAAGTTTATGCCTTCCATTATTTTCATTAAATCTTGCGCACACTAATGACTTTGTTCCAAAGTCTAAATTCGTTGCTGCTGGAGGAGGACTTCAATTAATTTTTGGTGTTGGTGCAATAAGTGGTCCAATTTTATGTTCATTGTTTATGGAATGGTTTGGATTAAATGGATTTTTTGGATTTTTAATTATAGTCCATGCTTTAATTGGAGCATTTGGCTTATATAGAATGAGAGTAAGAGAAACAGTCGATAATCCAGATTCTACATTTACACCTGTGCCTGCAACCATTACACCTGCTGGATTAGAATTAGACCCAGATACTCCAGCAACATTGGAAGAAACTTCTAAAACTGATAATCCTGAAATTAAAAATTATTAAATTTTTAATGCGAGTCTAATACTGCATGTAAAAATTGTTTAGTTCTTTCGTTTTGAGGATCTCCAAATAATTTTTCTGGTGGCCCTTCCTCAAATATTTTACCTTCATTAAAAAAACAAACTCTATCAGAAATCTCACGCGCAAAACCCATTTGGTGAGTGACCATTATCATAGTCAAACTGTGCTCTTTATTAAGGGAACGAATAACGTTTAATACTTCTCCTACTACCTCAGGATCAAGCGCAGAAGTTATTTCATCTAAAAGCATAACTTTAGGTCTCATTGCAAGAGCTCTTGCTATAGCAACCCTTTGTTGTTGACCTCCTGAAAGCCTACTTGGGTGTTGGTCTTTTTTATCTGTCAAACCTACTAACTCCAATAATTCCAAAGCTCTTTCCTCTGCTTCTTCTTTTTTAAGACCTAAAACTTCAATTGGTGCTTCTATGCAATTTTGTAAAGCTGTCATATGGGGAAACAAATTAAATTGCTGAAACACCATCCCAATTTTTGAACGTCTTTCTCTTAAATACTTTTCGCTTGCCTCAACAAGGTTACCATTTTCATTCATATGTGTTAGAGGTTCTCCGTCGAGATTAATTACACCTCCGTTTATTTTTTCTAAAGTCATCAAAACTCTAAGAACTGTGGTTTTACCTGATCCCGAAGGTCCAATTATTGAAACCATCTCATTTTTTTTAATATCTAGATTTAATTTATCCAAAACTACTAGGTCACCATATTGTTTGGTTACTTGATCAAATTTTACAATTATTTCGTCAGATGCATTTTTCATAATTTATTTTTTTATTTTTCCTTGTGCTTTATTAACATCATTTTCTAATTTTCTAACCCACATTGCAGCAGGAATTGAAAGAGTTAAAAATATAAGTCCAACCAAAGTATAAGGTTCTAAATATCTATAATTATATCCACCCACTGCTGTTGCTGCATGGAATAATTCTGCAACTCCTATTGTTGAAAGTAACGGTGTATCTTTAAAGATACCTACTAAATAATTACCCATGCCCGGTATAGCAATAGGAAATGCCTGTGGCAGAACTATTCTTCTGTAAGTATAAATTGTTGAAAAATTAAGAGCTCTACATGCTTCCCATTGAGATTTTGGAACTCCTTCCAAAGCACCTCTATAAACTTCAGATAAATAAGTTCCAAAATGAAGACCAATAGTAATCATTCCACAAACCCAAGCTGATAGGGTAATTCCAAATTGTGGTAATACAAAATAAACAAAAAATAACTGAATCAAAAGTGGTGTCGATCTTATAAACTCTACTATTTCTCTATTAATCCAGTTAACAATTTTAAAAGGAGTTTTTTGACCTAGTAAAAAAAATAAACCAACTATTAAAGCAATTGCATAACCTACACCAGCTGCAAGAATAGTATTTAAAGTTGCAATTGCCATTTGTGGCAATATTTCAAATGTAAAATCCCATCTCCATCCCATTTGCATAACTTAAATTCTTTCCTTTCCAACTTTTCTAGCTGCCAACACTTCTAACCATCTTAAAAATGGGACTAATGCAAATCTAGCAATAATATAATAAATCAGTAGTGCTGTTCCAAAACACTGAGCAGATAACCAAGTAATTGAATTAATTTGTTTTGCTTCAAAAGTTAAATCCACAACTGTTACCAATGCAACTAATGCTGTCGCTTTTAACAATTCGACAGTTAAATTTGCTGCAGGCGGAAGAATTATTGGAAATATTTGTGGAATAATAATTCTTTTAATTCTTTTTGCTGGAGTAAAATTTAAAGCATGTGCCGCCTCCCATTGTCCCTTAGGGACTGCAAGTATTCCTGCTCTAACTATTTCTGCACCATAAGCACCAAAATTTAAACCAAGTGCCACTACTCCTGCTGTAAATGCTTCAAGTGATATTCCAAAAAAAGGTAATACATAATAGGCCCAAAATAATTGAACCAATAAAGAAGTTCCTCTGAAAAATTCTATATATACTGTAGCAATCCCTTGTATCGCTCGATTTTTAGAGAGCCTCATCAGACCAAAAATCATGGAAATAATCACATATAGAATCATAGAACAAACAAGTACTTTTACTGTGGTTACTGTTCCTAACAAAAGTGTAACGCCATGTTCGTTTAAAAATTCAAAATATGTCAAAGTATTTTCCTTTAGATTTTAAAAACCAGGCAACAATCGAGTTGCCTGGTTTAATTTTTTAATAATGTAAATTATTTAGTTGAGCAAGCCCACTCTGTAGTCATGTCAGCGGGAGGTAGTTGAGCTCTATCATAACCATACTTACCAGCTCTCTCTAACATTTTATCAGGATTAGCTAAAACTTTAGCTAAAGCTACGTTGAAAGCATCTCTGAATTTACTATCACTTTTTCTAAAACCAATACCTACTACGTTTACAGTTTCTTTAGGCATTAATTTAGGATCAGTTACTTCAAAAGCTCCACCAGTTTTTTCCTCATGCTCTTTTGCACCAAAGAAAGTTTGTACAGCAGCATCAGCTCTTCCAGCTTTCATTGCTGCTAAAATACCAACTTCACCTTCTACTAAAAGCATTTGGCTATCTGGAACACCAGCTTTTTTTGCAGCTTCTACAGTGTTAAAACCAGTTCCTGTTACAAGTTTAGCTCCAGTTCTTATAACATCCTCGTAATTATTAATTCCTTTAGGGTTACCTTTTGGAACTAACATCGCATCACCAAATACTCCGATTGGATCTGAAAAATCAATGTTGGCACATCTGCTTTTTAGAATGTACATACCACCAGTAATCATGTCTGATCTGTCAGCATTTATTCCTGGAATAAGACCTGACCATTCAAAAACTTTAGTTTCATGCTCAGTAATTCCCATTTCTTCTAAAACAGTTAAAGCAATCATGTTTACAAAACCTAATGCTTCACCATTATCTCCAGCATATGCCCATGGCACAGCAGTACCAAAACCTAGTCTTAATTTGTGACCATCTGCAAGCCTTTCAGTTAATGTTTTTGCATTAACAGTCGAAATACTAAACAGAAGAACAAATAAAACAGTTAAAGTCTTATATATTTTTCTCATTATATCCCCTTCGTTATGTTTTGATAAAGTTAACCAGATTGGGGGGTATGTGTACAGGGTAATTGAAATAAATATTCAATCCTGAGTTGTCTGTAATTTATTTTATAAAGATTTTTTCTAATAAATTTATTTCACCATCATTTTCAGGTGTCAGATAAACACCCATGTCATAATGATCGTAAGTTTGTTTTAAAGTTTTAAGTAAATTGAAAGAATTATCATCTGTTTCAGGTTTTAAGTTTATTGCAACACATCTTGGAATATTTTTTTCAACTTTAAAGAAAACATCATTTATTTTTATAATTTTACCAATCCAGTTTCTTTCTTCCCAAGCATCTATTCCATCAAAATATAGATTGCCTCTAAAAATAGATTTTTCAATTTTTTGATCAATTTTATTTCCAAAATCTTTAATACTATTAATATTTAAAAGAGAAATTGAGTTTCTAAACATAGACTTATTAGATATAGAGGTATCATAAAAAGGATACTCGTCATTTCTCATAAGTCTCATATCGTTTTTTAAAGACCCCTCTAGTTCAATTAATTTTCTTACAAGATCATCTCTTTCATTTGTTTCATTAACGTTAACAGTAATAATTTCTGTATTATTTAGCGTTAAAGTTAACTTATTATCCTCATGTAAAAAATTATACTTATTAAACACTGGTGTGTTTTTAAGTGTTACGATTTTATTCCATTTACCTTTTCTTGTTTCAGGATTTTTTTCGAATTCTACAGATTGATCTAAATTAAGATTTTGTGAAAAAGCAAAAACTCTATCACCTTCTATACCAACACTTTTATTAATTTTACAATTTTCAATATTTTGAAATGAAATCGATTTTACAGGACAGTTATGTATTGAAGTAATAATAGCACTCATATAATCTTTAAAAATAATATGACTTATCTTAATTCAAATCAACTGAAACAGTACAATGAAGAAGGATATGTAGCACCCCTAGATATTTTGACTGAAGAAGAAGCTTTAGAAGCAAGAAATGAAATTGAGCTAATTGAAAAAGAAATGCCAAATGAAATTGATAAATCTGGCAGATACAATATTCACTTAATCTCTCCTAAACTAGATGCGATTGTTCATAATTCTAAAATTCTTGATGCAGTTGAAAGTATTATTGGAAAAAATATTTTAGTTTGTAGTACTACTTTATTTATTAAAAACCCTAAACAAGAGGGATTTGTAAGTTATCATCAAGATGCAAAATATATTGGGTTAGAACCTCATAATTGGGTTACTGCATGGATAGCAATTACGAATTCAAATAATGAAAATGGTTGCATGAGAATGTGGCCTAAGTCTCATATCGAACTAAAAGATCATAACCAAAAGTTTAATGAAGGAAACCTATTAACACGTGGTCAAACAGTAGAAGGAGTGCCAGAAAATGAAGTTAAACCCGTAGAGCTTAAAGCAGGTCAAATGTCTTTACATCACCCAAGAATAGTTCATGGCTCTGGAATAAATAAAAGTAATGATAGAAGAATTGGTTTTGTAGTTCAAAGTTACATAGGAACTAATGTTAAACAAATTTTAGGAAAAAATAGTGTTCAAATTGCTAGAGGAAAAGATGAATATCAATATCACGAAGTTATTAATCGTGCTAATTCATTAATGAGTGAGGAAGGCAAGTCTTTAAGAATTAGAGAAAATAAATATCTACAAGAAATCTTTTATAACGGTTCAGAAAAAAAGGGGTCCTACTAATTAAATGAAAAAACTTATTATCCTAAGTTTTTTTTTATTTTCTAAAACATTTGCCTTTGAAAACACCAAAATTGATTTTGGAAATTTTTCTTTAAATAAATATGAAATTACTATCCAAGAATTTAAAAATTATGCCAAAAAAAATAATTTAATCACTGAAGCAGAGAAAACTGGTGGTGGATATGAATGGGGTGCTGGTTGGGAAAAAAGAGCTGGTTGGACATATAAAACCCCGTACGGTGAAAATCCTGATAGTGAATTAGAACCAGCGGTACATGTTAGTAGATACGAAGCTGAGGATTACTGTAAATCAATAGATGGTAGACTGCCCACTTTTGATGAATGGTCTTACGCTGCATACAAGCAGGTATTTAATTCTTCAGAGTTTGAAAAAGGCAAAGTCTATAAATACCCAAGTGGGGATGAAGCAAAAAATATGAATTCTCAAGGATTATTAAATTATGACAAACATATTGATGTAACTAAACTACCAGACGGAATTAATGGTTTAGTTGCGATGGGAGGAAATGTTTGGGAATGGATCGACGATCAAAAAAATGATAATTCATTAACAGCCGGTGCTTCTTGGTGGTATGGAGGTTCTAAGACTTCTAAAAGTGGAGCGCAATACAAACCATCTAATTTCTATGCAATTTATGTTGGTTTTAGATGTGCCTTCGACTAATATTTTAAAAATCCAAAAATTATTGAATGATAAAATTTTTTATTACATTATTTTTTTTAATTTTTACTATCAGCTCTAGTTTTTCAAACGAGTTAAAACTTACTAAAAATCCCGATGCTATTTGTAACAATGGTGAGCAAGCTACATTTACAATTAAAAAAGCAAAATCAAAAAAATGGGCAATAATTTTACCGGGTGGTGGTGTTGCACGAAATGCTGATGAATACAAATCGCGATCTGAGGGTATGAAATCTCCTGAATTAAAACCTCATTATTTTGGACAAGCCATAGAGAAAGATGTTGAGGATAAAAATTATAATATGGTGTTTATTCCTTATTGTTCTAGTGATCTTTATCAAGGTAACCATTTCAACATTGTAGATGGTAAAGAAATTCCTTTCAAAGGAAGAGTAATAGTCAATGATGTTTTAGACCAACTTAATGATCAGCTTAAACAAGCAGATGAGATTATATTTTTAGGTTATTCTGCAGGAGCAATAGGTATTGGATTTCATGCCGAAAGAATTGGACGGTATAACAATGTAAGGGTTTTAGTGGATAGTTTCTGGTTCGATGAGGAAACAACTAGATTTTATGAAATTTTTGAAAAAAATAATGATCGAAGCTTTATTTATAAAGGATCCATGGAAGCTTGTAACAATAGTTGGGTTAGTTGTTTTCCATCAAGAAAGAACTTTGAAAAAAATAATATAAAGGATGTATTTTTTATTTGGAATATTGGAGACAGATATGCGGACCCAATTAAAGATAAATTAGCTTTAAAAAAAGCAATCAAGAAAGATTTAGAGTTTTATAACGCTGGATTTAGTATTGAAGCTGACAAAAGAAAAATTTCAGGATTTGAAGATTGGGGACACGTCTTAGCTTGGGATAATAAAACTTATACTAAGAACTACTTTGATATGAGTCTTCAAGAAGCAGTCAATAATTGGATAGATAGAAAAGGAAATGCAGTTGTTGTTGATTATTTGCTTAGTGATGAAAAAAAAGCTGAAATTAATAAAAAATCAAAATTATTTGATGGAGAATATAAATTCAAATTACATCGAGTATCGGAAGATGGTAAAAATAAAAAAATTGGTAATGGAAAACTTGAAATTAAAAATGGAAAACTAATCTTCTTTATCAAACCAAGTAAATTAAAAACTGGTTCAAAGGATCATTACGAAACAGCAGAAATTAATATAAACCCGAATGGTGAGTTAAACGGATCTATTAAACTTGATATATTAAGTGGTAAAGATAGATCAGAAATTTATTATTTTAACGGAATGCTTAATGATAAAATCTGGGGCACATCTCCAGATGAAAGTTTTTTCAAAGTTTATCTACAAATAAAAAAATAATTATGAAAAAAGTATTAAATCTTGGTGTTATTGGTATAGATCATGGTCACATCTTTGACATGTTAGATGAAATGTTAAAAGAAGGATGTACGTGTGATCATTTTTGGACTGGAGATAATCCATTAACTTTAAAAGAGTTTAATTCAAAATATCCAAATATTAAAAGAAAAGAAAACAAGGAAGAAATATTAAATGATCCATCAATTGATATGATTTTAATATCTTCAGTGCCTAAAGATAGAGCTAACAATTCAATAGAAGCTTTAAAAGCTGGAAAAGATGTGATTGTCGATAAACCAGGTTGTACTACTTTAGATCAATTAAATGAACTTAAACAAACAGTAAAAGAAACTGGAAAAATTTGGTCAGTTAATTTTTCAGAAAGGTTTCATGTTGCGGCTGTTGCTAAAGCTGAAGAATTAATTAACGAAGGAAAAATTGGTAAAATAAAGCAAACAATTGGTACCGGTCCACATCGACAAGGTAACTATGAAAGACCTGATTGGTTTTATGATCGAGAAAGTTATGGAGGGATAATTACTGATATTGGCTCACATCAAATTCATCAGTTTTTAGTATTTACAAATTCAAACGAAGCGAAAATTAATCATTCTCTTGTAGAAAATACTACCAAAAAGGAAAAACCTGGTTTTCAAGATTTTGGAGAAGTTAATCTAACTGGAAATAATGGACATGGCTATATTAGATTAGATTGGTTTACTCCAGATGCACTTCCAACGTGGGGAGATGGGAGATTATTAATCCTTGGAGATAAAGGCTATATAGAAATAAGAAAATATACAGATTTAGCAAAATCAAAAAAAGGAAATCATTTATATTTAGCTAATAATGAAGAAGTTAAATACATCGATTGCTCTGATGTTAAGCTCCCCTACTTTAGAAATTTAATTAATGATGTAATCAACAGAACTGAAACTGCTTGCTCTCAGGAATTAACTTATCTTTCAATGGAACTTGCAATAAAAGCACAATTAAAAGCTGAAACAAAATGAAAAAGTATCAAGTAGCAATTATAGGAACTAACATTGGCGCTAAACACTATGAAGATTTTCAAAAAGTTAAAGAGAGATTTAATGTTCACACTTTATGTGGGCTTACAAGAGAAGCTATTGATAACTTTTTGCCAAATGACACTGATACTAAGGTATCACTTAATTTTGATGATGTATTAAAAGTAAAAGAAATAGATATCATTGATATATGTCTTCCACCCCACTTACATTTTTCAGCTTGTAAAAAAGTAATGGAAGCTGGAAAACATGTAATTTGTGAAAAACCATTAGTATCAAGTCTTAAAGAAGTAGATCAATTAGAAAAGATCAGTAAAGAAACTGGTAAAATTATTTTTCCAGTTTTCCAATATCGATATGGTCTAGGATTTTCAAAATTAAAAGCATTAATAAAATCTGGTTTAGCAGGAAAACCATTAGTTGCTTCTTTAGAAACGCATTGGAATAGAGGAAAAGATTACTATTCAAAACCTTGGAGAGGAACTTGGGAAGGTGAACAAGGTGGAGCTATATTAAGTCATTCGATACATATTCATGACTTAGTGAGCATGATCTTAGGTCAAGTTTCAAATGTATTTGCAAAATTATCAACTAGAGTAAATGATATTGAAGTTGAAGATTGTGCAGCTTTATCAATTGAAATGGAAAATGGAACACTTGTTACAAGCTCAATTACACTTGGTGCTGCAAATGATACCAGCAGACTTCGATTTTGTTTTGAAGGATTAACAGCTGAGTCTGGAGCATCTCCAGATAAACCCTACAGTCCAGCTGATGATGAGTGGCATTTTTTACCAAGATCCCCAGTTACTCAATCTCAAATAGATGAAGTGTTGTTAAAAGTAAAAGAACCACAATCTTGGTATGCAGGTATGTTTGAAGAAATTGCAAATAAATTAGATGGATCTACTAGTGATGAGGTAACTTTATCAGATGCTAGAAAATCTTTAGAATTTGTTACTGCTGTCTACGATTCTTCGAGACAAAATAAAAACATTAAACTTCCAATAGATAAAGATAATCCACTTTATCATTCATGGTTACCGAATAATTCATGATAAACTTTGAGCTCAATGAGAGTTTAATTGAAGAGTTTAATAATAATGGTTTTTTGATTTTAGATAACTTTTTAGATTTAAATTATATTGAAGATCTTAGAAATAAATTTGAGCCTTTATTTAAAGGTAATTTTGAAACAGGAATTGAGCCAGATGAGTGGAACTGGAAATTTGGTAAAGATCCTGAAGATGTTACTCGTCAAATCTGTAATGCTTGGAAAGCAGATAATTTAATAAAAAAAGTAGTTTGTCATAAAATAATTGGTGAAGTTTGCTCTCGTTTAATGAATTGGCAAGGTGCAAGATTGGTTCAGGATAATGTTTTATGGAAACCGCCAGGAGGAAAAACCTTAGGTTTTCATCAAGATGCTGCTTATGATGATTGGCTTATTCCACAAATCATGATGACTTGTTGGATGTCATTAGATGATACTTCAAAAGAAACTGGAACATTAGAGTATATTAAAGGCTCTCATAAATGGGGTCTTCAACCTCCTAAAGGAGAATTTCACTCCCCTGAAGATTATAAAAAAGAATTAAATATTTTTGCTGAAAAAAATAATAAACAAATAGAAGTTGCTTATGTAGAAGTACCAGCTGGTGGTGTTTCATTTCATCATGGCTTCACCTGGCATGGATCGGGAATAAATACTTCAAGTAACAATCGACGAGCAATCGTTTCTCATTGTGTTCCGAGTAATGCTAAATTTCATCCAACAAATGAAGGTGGAACAGCTAAGACTTATAAAAAATATAAAAAAGAAAATAGTGATTTGTTAGATGAAGAATATTTTCCTCTTTTATGGGAAAGTAAATCTATTTAGATCCATCAAACCTATCTTCATCCTGTTTAGTTGGATTGTAAGTAGGTGATGTTTCAAATTGTTCTTCACATTTAATATCAATATAAGGTGCTTTTGATCTTGTAAAAATTTCACCTGATACACCAAACCAAAAACTTGGTGGGTCAAATGTTGCAGCAGCAATAGCTGTTAAACCTTTTAAAGCAGGTGCTGATATTGTCCAATAAACACTGGTTCCACATTTTTTACAAAAATTTGTTTCAAAAGTATTTCCACTCTCTGTTACAAATTTATATTGATTATAATGTTGTGAATGGTGTTTTACATTTTCTTCTTTAAACCAAGCACCAACACCAAAAGGACTTCCTGATCTTAGTTGGCAATATCTACAGTGACAAACTCTAGCTCGTTCTGGATTACCAGTTGTTTCATATCTGTTTTCTCCACAAGCACAGCCACCTTGATGAATTTCTTTATCTGACATAATTAAAGACTATAATATTTTAAAATAATATGAACAAAGAAAACGCAAGTAAACTCTGGAAAATTATTCAGGAAGCTGGCGATTATTTGGTGGGACAATTACCGGACCATCCAAATCACCCTAAAGGAAGAAACCCCTATGCTCATGTAGCTATATGCGTAAAAAGCAAATTCAATGCAAGTTACAAAGATATTCCTGATGAACAATTTGATGAAGTTATAAAGTATATTGAATTTTTAAAAGAGAATCCTAGTTAGCTTTAATTGTATTTAACAATTCATCAACATCGCTATCTTTAGTATTCCAAGCAGCAACTAGCCTCACAGCTTTGCCATCCAATTCTTCTTCATTCATCTTGTAACCTTCCGAATTAAGATGTTCTATTTTTTCTCTTGGAAATTTAGCGAAAACTTCATTTGCTTCCGTTGGATAAGCAATTTCAATATCATTATGCTTGCTTAGACCATCACTTAATTTTTTGCCCATTGCATTAGCATGTTTTGCGTTTCTCAACCAAACATCATTTGAAATGTAGGCATCTAATTGAGCAGATACAAAACGCATTTTAGATAATAAGTGCCCTGCTCTTTTCATTAAAAAAGCAATATCCCCTACTAATTCTTTATTAAAAAATATAATTGCTTCAGCCGCTAAACATCCATTTTTAGTTGCTCCAAATGACAATACATCTACGCCTGATTTCCAAGTCATTTCAGCAGGAGTTACACCTAAAGATACCAATGCATTAGCAAATCTAGCACCATCCATATGTAAATTTAGTTTATGTTTGTGAGTTATCTCTGCAATTTTTTTTATTTCGTCTAATTGATAAACTTCGCCTGTTTCACACACTTGAGTAATGCTAACTGAAGAAGGTTGGGTGTGATGTACAATTCCTTTTCCACCTATCGATTGGTGCAATTCTTCTGCAGTGATTTTTCCCATTACTCCAGTTAAAGGGATTAATTTTCCACCCCCTGTATAAAATTCAGGCGCACCACATTCATCAGTATTGATGTGAGACATCTTATGACAATAAATATTCCCATAAGAAGGTGTCATGGTTGATAAAGCTAAAGCATTTGCGGCTGTTCCTGATGCAGTTGGAAAAACAATAACTTCTTTTTCAAATATTTCTGAAAACTTATCTTGTAACTCTGTTGACAAAGGATCATTTCCATAAGGAGTGCTATCTCCTTCATTTGCTTTAATGATTGCCTCTAATACCTCAGGGCAAGCACCCGCAACATTATCGGAGGCGAATTTAACTCGCTCTCTTTTTGTTTTTATTTTAGCCATTGTTATTGTTTTGGAAAATAATCTTTTAAAGTACCTTCTCTATATACATCTGCTGTACAACAATGAAGTCCTCCACCAAATGCATAGGCATCTCTTAATTCTACAGGTACTACTTCCATTCCTAATTTATCTAATTGTTCAGCTTGATAGATTTCACTTTTCTCAACACAAACTGTTTTAGGATCTAAAACTAAAACGTTCATTGATAACCATGTTGACGAATAACAAAGTGGCGGTGGTTCGTTATGTGCTGGTTGAGCACTATCAACAATTTCCCATCCATTATCTTCAAAAAGTTTTCTTTGTTCTTTTGGCAATCTTCTTTGAGGATTGTTGATAATTAAACCTTCTTTTATTGGAGTAAAGGTTGCATCAATGTGAATAGGATATGGATCTCCTGGGAAATTTACTGCGTGTACTCTATGATCTTTATAATGTCTCTTTAGCCAATCAATTCCTTTTAAATTAGTTGTAAATCCATGTTGAACAACCAAGTCTTTTCCAAATCTCAATACATCCGCTGCATCAAACAATGGCTCTTCTTCAGTAGTTACAAAATATTTTTTCTCAGTCCACTCTAATCTTTTTTGAACACCAATTTTATCCGATAGATAATCTTTTCTATAATCTGCATCTGTTAGTCTAGGTTTTGGAGCAGACTCGTGTCTCATGTTAGGGTCTTGATTGTAATAATCTTTAAGAAGTGGTCGGTAACATAAATATTCAAACCAACGACATCTATAACTCATTGTTGCTTCTAAAATTTCATTACCTACAGTTAACAAAACATCTCTTGGAGGCATGCAACCAAACATAGTTTCTGCTTCCCAATCAGGTGTTGATGTTTTTTGATTAAAATCAATTGGTGTTGGTCGATCAACTTTAATGCCTCTTTTTTGAAGAATGTTTGAAAAGTTATCTAATAATTCATTTGCTTTATCGACAGTGTCTTTAGTTCTTGGACCAAACTGTCCTCGCATATCACTATCTTCAGGAACTTTTGCATCTAATGCTGGCTCTGGTGCTGGAATACAAGTGCCATCCGCTCTTCCAACAATAACATGTTTTAACGGATCCCACTCATTCCAACTATTAACAATAGTTTTATTCTCACTCATAAAGGTTAGTTTTTTATAATATT
The DNA here is from genome assembly GCF_025558165.1 of Candidatus Pelagibacter ubique HIMB140. Taxonomy (NCBI): domain Bacteria; kingdom Pseudomonadati; phylum Pseudomonadota; class Alphaproteobacteria; order Candidatus Pelagibacterales; family Candidatus Pelagibacteraceae; genus Candidatus Pelagibacter; species Candidatus Pelagibacter communis. The sequence goes on from NZ_LAMZ01000001.1 coordinate 505,020, forward strand.
ATGCTCAGGCCCGAAAGGAAATTTTGTAATATTTTCTGCTCCATCTTTACCTATTACTAAAATATCGTGTTCTCTATATCCACCAGCACCAGGATTACCTTCTGGGATCATTATCATTGGCTCCATAGACACCACCATATTTTCCTCAAGAACAGTATCAATATCTTCTCTTAATTCTAAACCAGCTTCTCTTCCATAAAAGTGTGAAAGCATACCAAATGAATGACCATAGCCAAATGTTCGGTATTGAAGATAACCAAGTTCTGCAAACAATTCATTTAGCTCATGACAAATGTCTGAACATTTTGCACCTGGTTTAATTAATTCTAATCCACGCTCGTGTACTTTGACATTTGCTTCCCAAGCTTTAAGTGAGGCATCATCTGCATCATCCAAAAACAAAGTTCGCTCTAGTGCAGTGTAATAACCTGAAATCATTGGGAAAGTATTTAAAGATAAAATGTCTCCTTTAACTAATTTTCTATTAGTCTTTGGATTGTGAGCTCCATCAGTATTGATACCAGATTGAAACCATACCCAAGTATCCATGTACTCTGCACCTGGATAACTTTTAACAATCTCCCTTTCCATTCTATCTCTTGCTGCTATTGCTACTTCGATCTCCGTATTATCTTCTCTAATATTTTTTGCTATTTCTTCACCACCAATATCTGCAATCCTTGCACCATTTCGAATGATCTCAATTTCCTCATCAGATTTAATCATTCTAAGTTTCATTAAATCTTTTGAAACATCACTAAAAACAGAGAAAGTAAAAATAGATCCTATTTTTTCTCTCATATCTAAAGTGACATGATCATTTTCAATTCCAATATTTTTAGGAGGCTCATCTCTTCCGATAATTGATACAATTGCTCTTAAAAAATTATCTCTTTTCCAATCAGTATAAATTACGTTATCACAATGCGATCTACGCCATGGTTGGCTTGCATCAATATTGGCTGAAATTGTTGAAATTTTATCTTGAGTAATCACACATCCATATGGTCTTCCAAAAGAACAATAAATAAAACCTGTATAATACGCAACGTTATGCATGGATGTTAAAATAATCATATCTAAATTATTTTTATCCATTACCGATCTAAGTTTACTTACTCGATCGTTATACTCTTTATCTGTAAATGGTAATTTTACTTTTTTACCATTTTTAAGTTCAAAAAAATCTGGTCGTTCCATAATAATTTAATTTAATGCTATGTAGCGTTTATTCCATCTCATAATTAAACTGTAGTAGAATAAAGATACAAACAGAAAAAAACCTCCAATAATTGTATTTGTTGATGGGACTTCATTAATTCCTAAAATTGGTAACCAAACCCAAAATATTCCTCCCACGACTTCTGTTAAAGACAATAATGTTAACTCAGCAGCTGGAATAGCTTTTGAGCCAATTGAGTATAAAATTAATCCTGAACAAACTAAAAATCCATGTAGTGAAAATAAAGAGCTGTTATAACTCGTAGCAAAGAATGCTTGTCCAGTAGACAAAATCATAATTGATGCAAACACAAAACAAAAGAAACCAGCAAAAGCAACTGTTGTAAATTTAGGAGTTTCTTTTCTCCATCTTAGTGAAACTGAAAATACTGAAAAACCTATCGATGAAGTAAGTCCAAAGACAAAACCAATTAAAGATTTTTCACCAGTATTACCAATAGCCATTATCAATATACCAGCTGAAGCAATTATGATTGATATCCAAACATTAAGTGAAATTCGCTCTCTAAGAAATAAAAATGCTAAAAGTGCAGTAAAGAAAGGCATTGCAGCCAAACAAAGTAAAGTAACAGCAGCACTAGTATTGGTTATTGAATAAATAAACGTGATCATTGCAACCCCAAGACCTGAGCCACCAACTATCCCTGATAATCCTATTTTATAGTAATTTTTGTAGAAATTTTTTCCCTCTTCAAAATATAAGTAGAGATTAAGTAGAATAAAAATAGTTAAACCTCTTCCAAATATATACTGCCAAGGAACAAGATTGGGACTATCCATATATCTTACAACCAATGGTCCAAATGACCATAAAATACCCGCAAACAGTACAATTGGAACAGCAAGTTTTGGATTTCTTAACTCTAACATTTGTAGAAATCTAATTCTAAAAAGATTTTTCTACAACAAAAATACGTTTCTAAATCAAAGATTGATTAGAGTGGTTGGGGAAAAAACAATCTAAGATGTCTCCTTTTTTAAATTTTGATTTCCCTGCTGGCAACAAAGACCAAATGTTTGATTTAACAAAAGATTTTACTCTAAAAGACTCTTGCCCTTGTAAAATCTCAACTTCTATTTTTCCATTTTTAGTTGTGCTTAACTTACTTTTTGCAAACCTTGTAAAATTCTGTTTTTTAGAAAAACTATTTTTTAAAGTTGCCCTAATAGGCTGTTCTTCACTTAGCCCTAAAATGTTTTCCATAAAAGGGATAACGAAAAATCTAAAACAAGCAGATGATGACATTGGATTTCCTGGAAGACCAAAGATTGCTTTTTGTTTTCCTTTAATTTTGGCAAATAAAATTGGTTTTCCTGGTCGGATTGCTACACTTTTAAAATAATTGGATAATTTAAATGTCTTAACAACACTTGGAATATAGTCATATTTTCCAGCAGAAACAGCGCCTGAAGTTATCAATATATCGGTATCACTATTTACAAGTTTTTTAATTTGAGATTTATAAATATTTTGATGGTTGTCTCTAAGTATGCCACCATTTTTAAAATTGAATAAAAAATTTTCTTTTAGATTTTTTATATAATGACTATTAGAGTTTCTAACTTTCCAGTTTGGGATTTCGTCTTGGTCAGTAATTTCATTTCCTGTTGAAAAAAACAAAATATTAATTTTCTTTTTAACTTTAATCTTTTTTATCCCCAAAGTTTTAAAAGCTAAAATATGATTTGGTTGAATAATTGTATTTTTTTTGACAATCATCTCACCTTTTTTAAAGTCTGAACCTGCAAATCTCACATGATTAAATTTTTTAATTTTTTGATTAACTAAAATGTATTTTTTATTATTTTTATTTGGATAAAAAATAATTTGTTCTATTGGGATAATTGTATCAAAACCTTTTGGAATTATACCACCTGTCATTATTTCAACAGCATCATATTTTTTAATTTTTTTATTTAATGATTTTGTTCCTGCTGCAATAGATCCAATTATTTTAAATTGTTTTGGTGAATTTTTCTTAATTCCATCAGTATCTTTTGATTTAACTGCAAATCCGTCAAATGCAGCGTTATCTCCTGCTGGATAATTAATCTTTGAATAAATGTTATCTGAAATCACTCTGTTAAGAGAGTTTTCACTCAATATAGTTTCATCTTTAATTTTAATTTTTGCTTTTTTTAAAATTTTTCTAGATTGATCGTAACTAATCATTTTTTTAATAATTCTTTAGCTTGTTCTAAATCTTCTTTTGTATTGATATTAAAGAAAGGATCTTGATTTGGAAACTCCATATTAATTGTTTTAACTCCAATACTATTAGCCCACAATTCAACTTTTCGAGCTCCTTTTTCTAGATCATTTTCTAATTGATCTAATAAATTCATCGACCATAAGCCAAAAATGTTATGTCTAGTATTTTTTGATTTTATAAAAAATAAACTACTTTCTTTTTCATCAATTTGATTAATGAATTGCTCTAAAATTTCTTTTTTAAAAAAAGGAGTATCTGCTGGAAAAGTTGCTATCCATTGATAGTTTTTATTATGATCTTTGACCCATTTCATTGCTGACAGAACTCCGCCTAGAGGACCAAGATCCTTTTTAATATCTCCAGTTAGTGAAATTTTATCTGAATTAGTAAATTTAATTGAATTATTTGATACTATTAATACTTCCTTAAATTCATTAATTATTTCTGCCAAGATGTAATCAATTAATATTTTATCAGCTAGCAATATCTGAGATTTGTCTTCACCAAACCTTTGTGACTTACCGCCTGCTAGCACTGTTCCTAAAATATTGTTATGTTCCATGAATAAAATATAAAACATTCAAAGTTGAATTAAAGAAATTAAATGGATTTAAGAATTTTAGAAATCGCGTCTCACACAGAAAATAATAAAGTTTTAGAAAACTTTACTCACAAATCAAAAAATAAAAATCCAATTTGTGGAGATGAGATGGAAATAAGCTTAATTGTCAAAGATGACGTTGTAAAAGATATGGGTTATCAGTGTAAATCTTGTATTTATTGCCAAGCATCAGTCAGCTTATTATCTAGAAAAATTAAGGATAAAAACTTAAGGGAAATAAAAGATTTTGTTACAGCTGGTGAAAAGTTGTTTGAAGATGTTAGAGTAAGTCTAGAAAAACACTGGAAAGATTTTAAAGAAATTTTAGATAAAAAAAATCTTTCAAGGAAAGAATGTTTGCTTTTACCTTTAAGAACAATTGTTAAAGCATTAAAAATTTAAATGATCAAAATCACAAAACCATTATTACAAAAAGCATTGATTGCAGGTTTTTTTTCAACAATCACTATAGGAGTGCTTACAGTATTAACTTATAAAAGTACCCTTGGATATTTTATTGCAGCATCATTTGGCTCATCCATGGTTTTATTGTTTGGATTTCCTGAAAGTCCTTTTGCTCAACCAAAAAATGTTTTCTTTGGACATTTGTTAACTGCTTTAGTGGGGGTATTATTTGTTAATTTTATTCCACTTCCAATTTATATGAGTATTGCATTTGCAGTAGGTATTGGAGTGTTCTTAATGATTTTATTAAATGTTGTTCATCCTCCTGCAGGAGGAAATCCAATAATTGTTATTATTGGAAGTGCTTCTTATGATTATTTAATTAATCCAATTATATTTGGATGTATCATAATTTTGTTACTCGCAATCATAATCAATAAATATTTATTGCAAAAAAATTATCCTTTAAAATAATTATGAATTCAAAATATAAAGTTTTAAAGTATTCATCTAATAATTTTAAAGATGTTGATGATTTAGTTTCAATTGAAGAACCATTAGAGATTTCTTTAAAGTACAAAGAAAAAGATAATTGGGTTGAGCAACCTTTATCTATTACGATGAGAACTCCTGGTAATGATGAAGATCTTGTAAGAGGATTTTTATTTAATGAACAAATTGTAAAAAGTTTAAATGATATCGATAGCATTGAAAGTTATGGAGACAAAGTTGGTCAATATAAAATTCAAAATAAAATACTAGCAACACTTAATAATTCAGAAAATGTTAATATATCAAAAATTAAAAGAGATTTTTTAACAAACTCCTCTTGTGGTGTTTGTGGGAAATCTTCATTGGATGCACTAGAGATAATTAAAACTACAAAGACAAATGCCTCCGAACCTAAAATTTCAAAAGATGTAATTATTCAATCACCTGATATTTTAAGAGAAGGTCAGTCTGAATTCAGCAAAACTGGTGGTATCCATGCAAGTGGTCTATTTAACAGTGATGGAAAATTGATAGCTCTAAGAGAAGATGTTGGAAGACACAACGCTTTAGACAAACTTATCGGCTGTGCTTTGGAGAAAAACCAATTTGATCCAAAAGACCAATTTATTACGTGTTCTGGGAGACTTAATTTTGAGCTAGTTCAGAAGGTTTTAATGACAGATATTGGGATTATGATCGGGGTTGGTGCGCCAACAAGTCTTGCTATCGATTTAGCTAATAAGTTTGACATTACCCTCATAGGTTTCGTAAAGAGGGACAGTTTTAATATTTACACAAATAACAAAAAAGTTAAGGTGGAATAATAAAAAAAGGGAAATTGTGTCAAAAAATATAAGTAATTTATCTGGAAGAATAGGCTTAAAAGACAACCTATTTAAGCAAATTTCAGAGAACACATTAAGTGAAAACCCTCAAGATATTAAAGAAATTGCAAAAAAACATAACCTTGGAGTTTCAACACTTCACGGTGCTGAATCTTTTTATGAATTTTTAAGACCTTCACATAGAGAAAAAAAAGCTTTCGTTTGTAATGGTAGTGCATGCAAGTGTGCAGGTACTCAAGACAAACTAAAAGATAAATTAAAAGAAAAATTAGGTGATGACAAAGTTGGAGAGATGTTTTGTCTAGGTCATTGTTATGAAAATCATGCATTTCACTATGATGGTGAAAATTATGCTGGTAAAGATATTGAAAAAATAGATCAAATTTTAAAAGGTGAAGAAATTAAACAAGAAAAGTTTTTCTCTAAGAGTTATGCAACAACAAGTTTTTTAATGGATGACAAGTTATCATCAACAGATCAATTTAAAGAACAACTAAGTAAATTTTTAAAAACAGATAAAAAAGAAATAGTAAAATCATTATTAGATTCAAACCTTACAGGAAGAGGTGGTGCAGGTTTTCCAACAGGAATGAAATGGGATTTCTGTAGTAAAGCAAAAGGTGATAAGAAATATGTTATCTGTAATGCAGATGAAGGTGACTCAGGTGCTTTTTCAGACAGATACCTGTTAGAAGATCAACCATTAAAAGTTATTTTTGGAATGGTGCTTTGTGGATTTGTAATTGGAAGTGATGAAGGAGTTTTATACATCAGAGGTGAGTATCCAAAATCGATCGAAGCAATCAATGGGTGTATTAATGAACTTAAAAAATTAAATTTATTAGGCGAAAATATTTTAGGAACAGATTTTTCTTTTGATCTTGGAATTTGTATTGGTCAAGGAGCATATATTTGTGGAGAAGAAACAGCTTTGATAGCTTCTATTGAAGGAAGAAGAGCTGAAGTAGATGTAAGACCTCCCTTCCCTGTAACAGAAGGGTTATATAAAAAACCAACTGTAGTTAACAATGTTGAAACTTTAGCAGCTGCAACTGGAATTTTATTAAATGGATCAGACAAATTTTCTTCAGTTGGAAATAAAAAGTCAGCTGGAACAAAATTAGTTTGCTTAGATAGTTTCTTTAATAATCCTGGTGTTTATGAAATTGATATGGGAACACCAATGAAAAAAATATTTAATGAAATTGGTGGTGGATATAAAGAACCTGTCAAAGCTTTTCAAATAGGAGGTCCTTTAGGTGGAGTTGTTCCTTTGAGTGAAATAGAAAATTTAAATTTAGATTTTCAAGAGTTTACTGCAAAAGGTTTTATGTTAGGTCACGCAAGTGTAGTTAGTATCCCAAAAGATTTTCCAATGGCTGAATACATTCATCATTTATTTGAATTTTCTGCAGAAGAATCTTGTGGAAAATGTTTTCCTGGAAGACTTGGATCTTACAGAGGAAAAGAAATGTTTGATCAAGCTAAGAAGAAAACAGCTAAAATTCCTTTAAAATTACTAGAAGAATTGTTGGTTACTATGCAAAAAGGCTGCTTATGTGCTCTATGTGGAGCGATCCCAACTCCTATTCAAAACATCCTAAAATACTTTGGCGATGAAATGAAAAATGATATGGTGAAAGATAATTAATGAGCTCAGAGAAAAGAAAAATTGCTTATATTGATGGAAAACCTTACGAAATAGGTCCTAATCATACATCTATTTTAAAATTCGTTAAAAGCTATGTTGGTGAAAAAAAGGTGCCAACTTTATGTGATGACCCTAACTTAGCGCCATATGGAGCTTGTAGAGTTTGTTCAGTTGAAGTTGCGTTAGAAAAAGACGGACCAACTAGAGTAGTTGCGTCTTGTCATACACCAGTTGCTGAAAACCAGCACATATTTACTTCAAACGAAGCATTAACAAGTCTTAGAAAAAATATTGTTGAGTTAGTTTTAACTGACCACCCTATGGAATGTGATACTTGTGAAGTAAACAATAACTGTGAACTTCAAACGGTTGCAAATGATTTAGGTGTTGCTGATCATAGATACAATAGTCCTAAGCAACATAAAGGAATTCCAAGAGATACTTCTCATGATTATATGAGAATGAATTTAGATAACTGTATTAACTGTGGAAGATGTGTCAGAGCATGTGATGAAATTCAAGGATCATTTGTTTTAACAATGAGTGGTAGAGGGTTTGAGTCTAGAATTACAACAGACAACGATATGATGTTCGGAGATAGTTCTTGTGTGTCATGTGGAGCTTGTGCTCATACGTGTCCAACGGATGCAATTTCAGATGTATTCCAATCTAAATCTGCAGCTGTAGACAAAAAAGTTAGAACAACTTGCTCGTACTGTGGTGTTGGTTGTAACTTAGAAGCATCTATTAAAGATGACAAGGTGGTTGCAATAGATACTCCTAAACAAACGGAAGTAAACGCTGGTCATACTTGTATTAAAGGAAGATACGCATTTAGTTTTTATGAACACCCTGACAGGTTAAAAACTCCATTGATAAAAAGAAATGGAAAGTTTGAAGAAGCAAGTTGGGATGAAGCGTATGACTTTATCAAAAAAGAAATGAATAGAATTACAAAAGAAAACGGACCAGATGCTTTTGCTGGAATTTCTTCTGCAAGATGTACAAACGAAGAAAACTATGTTTTCCAAAAAATGATTAGAGCGGCTGTTGGAACTAACAGTGTAGATTGTTGTGCAAGAATTTGTCATTCACCTACAGCTTGGGGTATGCAGCAAACATTTGGAACAGGTGCTGCAACTAACTCAACAGAAGATATTTATCATGCAGATTTATTTTTAGTTATTGGTGCAAACCCAACTAATGCTCACCCAGTAACAGGAGCAAAAATTAAACAGCAAGTGATGAAAGGTAAAAAATTAATTGTCCTTGATCCAGTAACAACTGAATTGGCTAAACTTGCAGATTATCATATCAAACTTAGACCAGGAACTAACGTTGCGGTTCTAAATATGATGTTACACTTTATTATTAAATCTAAACTTTATAATGCTGACTTTGTAAGAGATCGAACAGAAGGTTTTGACAACTTCTTGAAAGAAATTGAAAGACAAGATGTTGATCAGTTAGCAAAAGTTGCAGGTGTAGATAAACAATTAGTTAAAGAAGCTGCAATTGCTTATGCTACAGCAAGAAATTCAATGGAGTTTCATGGATTAGGAGTTACTGAACACGAACAAGGTTCTAAAACTGTGATGTTGATTGCTGATTTAGCAATGATTACAGGAAATATTGGAAGAAAAGGTGTTGGTGTAAATCCACTTAGAGGCCAAAATAATGTACAAGGTGCTGCGGATATGGGTTGTCAGCCTCACCAAGGTGCAGGTTATTTTGAGGTAGCAGATGAAAACAATCAAAAATTTTATACTGAAAAATATGGTGTAACTCACCCTACTAAACCAGGTTTAAAAATTCCTCAAATGTTTGAGGCCGCAATCAGTAAAGAACTAAAAGGTTTATGGATTATTGGTGAAGATATAGTTCAAACAGATCCAAATAGTGCTCATGTTATTGAGGCAATGAACTCATTAGAGCTATTGGTGGTTCAAGAAATATTTATGAGTGAAACTGCAAAACTTGCAACTGTAGTTTTACCTGGAACTACTTTCCTAGAAAAAGATGGAACTTTTACAAATACTGAAAGAAGAATTCAAAGAGTTAACAGAGCAGTTCCTCCATTACCAGGTACAAAACCAGATGGACTAATTGTAACTGAGATGATGCAAAAATTAGGTTTTGATCAACCATCTTATGATGCAGATCAAGTATTAGCAGAGATTGCTGATGTAGTACCATTCTTTAAAGGTGTTACTAGAGAGAGACTTGGTAAATTAGGATTACAATGGCCTGTAAAAGAAGATGGAACAGATACACAAATTCTACACACAGAAACATTTAAACTTGGAAAAGGAAGATTGAAAAACTTTGATTGGAAAGAATCTAGTGAGATAGAAGCTAATCAAAAAGATTATCCATTAATTTTAACTACAAGTAGAGTTTTACAACACTACAATGCAGCAACAATGACAAGAAGAACAAAAAACATAAACATTGTTGATGAGGATGTATTACTAATTCATCCAAAAGATGCAGCTCATAGAGATTTAAATACAGGTGATATTGGAAGATTATATTCTGGACGAGGAGAAGTTGCTTTAAAAGTTGAAGTAACAGATAAAGTGAAGGAAGGAATTGTATTTACAACATTCCACTTCCCAGAACATATGGTCAATATGGTTACTGGTCATGGAAAAGATGAAGAAACAATGTGTGCAGAATACAAAGTTTCATCAGTTGAGGTTCAAAAAATTTCTAATCAATTTAAAACAGAAGTTAAGCCAAAAGAACATCAAGCTGAAGTTAGTTAATTAAAATGACCATTGGTTGGCATTTTGATAATTCATATTCAAAACTATCAAAAACATTTAAAGAAGACATCAAGCCTACTCCAGTTCATGAGCCTGAGCTTGTTATTTTAAATGAAGAACTTGCTAAAAATTTAAATTTAAACTTTTCAGGAATAGATAAAAAAAAATTAGCTGAAATATTTTCAGGAAATAGTTTGCCTGATGGAACTAATACAATTGCACAAGCATATGCTGGTCATCAGTTTGGTCATTTCACGATGCTTGGTGATGGAAGAGCGGTTCTACTAGGAGAACATATAGATAATAAAAATCAACGTTTCGATATACAATTTAAAGGTTCAGGGAGAACTTCTTTTTCTAGAGGTGGTGATGGAAGGGCTGCTTTAGGTCCAATGCTGAGAGAATACATAATTAGTGAAGCAATTAACGCTTTAAATATTCCAACAACTAGAAGTCTTGCTGTTGTTAAAACTGGAGAAAAAGTTGTTAGAGAAAATTTGTTAAATGGAGCAATTTTAACAAGAGTTGCATCCAGTCATATTCGAGTTGGCACTTTTCAATATATTGCAGCAACTCAAAATCTAGAAGATCTTAATACATTAGTTGATTACACAATTGATAGACACTATCCAGAAATTAAATCCTCTAAAAACAAAGCTTTAGATTTATTAAGTCTTGTAATGGAAAGACAATGTCAGTTAGTGATTAATTGGATGAGAGTTGGATTTATTCATGGAGTGATGAACACTGATAATATGGCTATTTCTGGCGAAACAATTGATTATGGTCCATGTGCATTCATGGATCAGTATGATCCAAAAACTGTTTTTAGCTCTATAGATAAATTTGGAAGGTATGCTTTTTCAAATCAACCACCAATTACAAAATGGAATTTAGCGAGGTTTGCAGAATGCTTGATACCACTTATTAATAAAGATGAAGATACAGCAATTAAAATTGCAACAGAGTTAATCGATAATTTTCAAAATATTTATGAAGAAAAATGGTTAAATATGATGAGAGATAAACTTGGTTTATTTGGTGAAGATAAAAATGATCTAACATTAATTAATAAACTTTTAGATTGGATGAAAAATAATGATGCAGATTATACAAATACCTTCTGTCATTTAATGGGTGTTGAGTTTGATGATGAAGTTTACAAAAATGATGATTTTGAAAGTTGGACTAATGAATGGGAAAAAAGATTAAAACTAAATAATTCATCAGACAAACATTTAGAACTGATGAAAAAAACTAATCCTATAGTTATACCAAGAAATCAAAAAGTAGAAGAAGCTCTAGCTGATGCAGACAAAGGAAATCTGGAAACAATGAATAAACTTTTAAAAGTTTTAAATAATCCTTATTCTGATCAAGAAAATATTATTGAATTTCAAAAGCCTACACCGATAGGTAATGAAAAATATCAAACTTTTTGTGGAACTTAATTATAAAACGTAAGGTTCTCTTCTTGCAGTTTTGCCCAACACTCTTTCAACAGCAAAATCACTTATATCAATTGTTTGGTATGAACCAGTTGTGATCAATTCAGTTAATGCTCTTCCAATACCTGGAGCTTGCATTAATCCTCTTCCAGTAAAACCAGTAGCCATATAAACATTATCGTACTTAGGATGTTTCCCAACAACAGCATTATTATCTAATCTGTTACAATCGTAGTAACCTGCCCAGCCTCCAGTTAATTTTAATTCTTCAAAAGCTGGTATTCTTTTTGCTAGTGCTGGCCAAACTAATTCTTCAAAATCATTCCATGCTGGCTCTAAATCGTTTGCACCAAATACTGACAATGGTGATCCTGCTAAATACTCTCCACCCTCAGGTCTCCAATAAACACCCGTAGTTAAATCACCAGTTAGAGGCATTTCTTTTATATATGTTGGACATTTTACTCTGAACACCGTGTGTTTTTGAGGTTCGACAGGAATGTCTTCTAATAATTCTTTAGTCCAACAACCAGCTGCAGAAACAATTGTTTTAGCATTTATCTCTGAAAGACTTTTAATCTCTCCTTTTATAAATTCTGCTCCAAGTTCTATTGCCTTGCTTTTAAGTGCACTATGAAACATGAAAGGATCAATCCAACCTTCACTTTGATTGTCTGTGTAAGTAGCAGTCTCAACACCTTCATCATTTATATATGGAAATACTTTCGATAGCTCTGAGCCTTTAATATTTTTTGTACCTGCATCACATTCCTTATGATTTTCTAAAGCTTTATATTGTTCTTCAGCATGTTCAGGACCAAACATCAAAAGGTAGCCATTGGTTACCATACTTGCTGTTGGATTAGGATTTTTTTCAGTTTTCAATAATTCTGGTATTTGAAAAATAAATTCTCTTGCAAATTTACCAAGTAAGATATTTTCTTTTTGAAAAAATTGTCTTCTAAAACCTCCTAAAGACAATGGAAATGAAGCTGTTTTGTAAGTTGGATCTCTTTCAATGACCTTAACTTTTCTCCCTTCTTTTGAGAGAAAATAAGCTGTTGCTGCTCCAATTATGCCACCACCAACTACAACAACATCATCCATAATTAATTCAATATTATCAAACTTGTATTCAAAATTAGAGCAAAGCAACACCAAAGTAAATATGGAATCATTAAATACGAGCTCATCATTGTGACGCGTCTATATCTTATGATTAGATTGGTAATAAATGCAATTAATACAACTAATACAAATAAAGCAAAAACCATGTTGTGAAATACAAAAAAAACTATACTCCAAGTTGCATTGAAGACTAAATGAATAAAATAAATATAAACTGTATTCATCTCTTTATTTTTAGAATGCCAATACATCCAAATAGAAATTGTCATCAATAAATATAATATTGTCCATACTGGACCAAACACCCAGTCTGGTGGATTAAAAACAGGTTTATTTAATAGAGAATACCAAGGCTCTTTGAAAGTAACTGTAGCTAATCCTCCAATTAATGAAGCTGAAAATGTAATGATAAGAAATAATATAAATGTTACAATTTTATTTTTTAACATAATGTTTATACATAACAAAAAATGAGCAAAAAAACTATTTGGATAACTGGTGGTAGTACAGGAATTGGTAAAGCCTTAGCAATTAAATTTGCAAACAAAGGTTGGAATGTTGTGGTATCTGCGAGAAGAGTGGAGCTCTTAGATGAACTTTCAAAAAATTATGAAAATATTTCATCATTCCCTCTAGATGTTACTGACAAAGCAAAATGTATAGAAGTTTTCAATCAGATTAAAACGAAGTTTGAAAATATTGATATATGTTTTTTTTCAACTGGTACATGGAATCCAAAAAAAGAAAAAGAAATCGATGTTGAGCAAATGGAAGATGTTTTTAAAGTAAATTTCTTTGGAACAGTGAACTCGATTAAAGCAGTTGAGCAATATTATAGAGAAAGAAAAAATGGTATAATCACTATAGTTTCATCTATTGCTGGTTATAGAGGATTACCTAATTCAACTGGTTATGGACCATCGAAATCTGCACTAAATAATTTAGCAGAAAGTTTATATTTTGATTTTAAAAGGTACAATGTTCGAGTTTGTTTAGTTTCTCCTGGTTTTATTAAAACACCCATGACTGATAAAAATGATTTTAAAATGCCATTTTTGAAAACACCTGAATTTGCAGCTGATCAAATTTATGATGGCTTAATTAATAAAAATGTTTTCGAGATACATTTTCCAAAAGCGCTTACTTTAACTTTAAAGTTCTTTAGTTTTCTTCCAAGTAAAATTTATTTTAAATTAGTGGGGAAGATGACTAAGCATCAAAAGAAATAACTAATCTTTAACGAATACAACCGTTAGCTCTGCTACTTTAAATCCAAACTTAGTCATTGTAGCTCTATTGATTGCAACTCTTTCATCTTGTTTAAAAATCCAATCATCAAAAGTAATTTTTAATTCTTTTCCTTTAACTGGAACTAATAAAACATACTCAAATTTAAATGCAGGTCCGTAAGAATATCCTATTGCTTTTCCAACAACGTCCCCTGCTGTACCTTCATAATTATGTTCATCTATTTTAGTAATTGTCCACTCTCGGTCTTGAACCTCACCATCGTCCCAATTAAATTTTTCTTTTAAAATTAGTTGTTTGCCATCCCATGTTCCGTCTAAATCGGCTGAGAATTGTCTTGTAACTTTTCCTGATCGATTTTGCAAAACACCCCAAGCTTTGACGTTTCCTGTAAGGTATTCTTCAATAATTAATCTGGGTTCTTTATTTTTAAAATCTTCTGGTTTCATGGCATTATTATTTGAGCAACTTGTAATTAAGAAAGCCAGAATTATCAACGAAATTGATTTAATTATTTTCATATTATTGGTGTTATTTATTCTGCATTGAAAATTGAATCAAATCAATATTTTTAGATTTAAATCCAGCTTCACAATAAGATAGGTAAAATTCCCACATTCTTTTAAAGGTCAGATCAAAACCTTGATTTTTAATTTGATCCCATTTTCTCAAAAACTCTTCCCTCCAAATAGCTAACGTTTCTGCATAATGATCTGCATATGAAATATATGAGTTTATTGTTAAGCCATTGTCTGAAACATATCTATTAATGCTATTTTTGTTAGGAAGAAATCCTCCTGGGAAAATGTATTTTTGAATAAAATCCTGTTTATTTTTGTATCTATCAAACAAACTATCATCAATGGTTATTGCTTGAATTGCAGCCTTTCCGCCATTTGATAAATTATCCTTAATTGTTTTAAAGTAACTCTCTAAATAATTTTGCCCAACTGCTTCAATCATTTCAATTGAAGCGATCGAATTATATTTTCCTTGAAGATCACGATAATCTTTAATCTCAATATTTACTTTTTCATTTAGACCACACTTATGAATTCTTTCTTTTGCGTATTCGAATTGTTTTTTAGAAATAGTAATACAGTCTAGTTTCACATCGTATTTCTTTCCTAAATATTCTGCAAAGCCACCCCAACCACAACCAATTTCTAAAACTTTATCACCAGAACTAGGTTTGATTAAATCAATTAATTTTTGGTATTTATTATTTTGTGCAACGCTTAGATTTTTTGAACTATCATCAAAGATTGCGCTTGAATAAGTTAAAGTATCATCTAACCATAATGAAAAGAAATCATTTCCAAGATCATAATGTTTTGCAATATTTTCCTTACTTCGACTTTTTGTGTTTTTGATTATTTTATTTTTTATGAAATTGATTACAGGTAGATCAAGCAAACCTGAGAATTTATATATCACTTGAATATTTCTAGCTGTTAACTCAATTAGATCTGAAAGATTATCAGTTTCAAATTCACCTCTCATATAACTTTCAGCAAAACCAATGCTTCCACCTCTAATTAAATTATAATTAAAATTTGGATTTTTTATCTTAATATTTGCCCTTAAAGATTGATCGGGGTTACCAAACTTTAATATCTCACCTTCATAGGTAGTTATTTCAAGGTATCCATTTTTAATTTTACTTAAAAATTTAAAAACCAATTTATCTGCAGCTCTATTTAATAACATTAATTTTCAACCGTTAAATTGTTTCTTATTTTTATTTTTTTTTTAATAATCTTAATTCCTTTCATCCATAATTTAAAGGCCTCAAAATGGATTGCTGATATTATTTTAATGGTCATTAGAGGATGTTTTAAATAAGACTTTAATAATTGGCTGCTATTTAAGTTTGTTCTTTTTCCATCTTGAGATGCAAATAAAATTTTTCCCTCTTGATCGTATTGATCAATGATTACAGAAAGTTTTTCATCAGGATTAAGAATTCTAAAGAAATACTTACAATTCATTTCTATAAAAGGTGAAACATGAAATTTTTTAGAACAATTATTCTGAATTAATTTATTTTCACTATCTACTCTAAAAACATAAGTATGTTGCTCACCAAATGTATTTTTCACCTCATATAATATAGATATTAATTTGTCATTTTGGTTGTAAACAAAAAAAATACTTAGAGGATTAAACACATATCCAAAAATCCTTGGATAACAGAGAAGCTTAATTTTAATATCTACAGTCTCTATTTTATTTTGTTCTAGATTTTTCTTTACCCACTCTTCAAGAGAAGATCCGTCACGTTCACCATGATCCTTTTCATGAAAACTAATTAAATTGAACTTATTCAATGAGAAGAAGCTTATCTCTTGATCTATTTTTCTTAACTCAGATAAATCAATTAAAAGTGAGAAAACACTATACTTAAAATAGTGCTCTTTTGGTTTGAAACGTTTATGGATTACTTTTCCGTTATATATGCATGAATTAGTCATTTAGGTATTTTAGCATTTCAATCGATGATTTTATTCCATCTTCATGAAAACCGTAACCAAAATAACTCCCACAAAAAAGTAAATCTTTTTTATTTTGCAAACTAGATAGCTCTGATTGAGCATCTAATGCTTTTTGATCGTAGTAAGGATGAGTAAATTTAACTATTTTAAGTATTTTACTCTCATCAATTTCAAAATAAGGATTAAGAGTTAAAAAAATGTCCTGATCGCATTTAAGGTTTTGTAAAAGGTTTAACCAATAAGTAATAGAATTTTTTTCTAAATCTTTGTCATTGATTGATGAATTCCATGAGGACCATGCCTTTTTATTTTTTGGCATCGCTCTTTTGTCTGTATGAATATATGCAATATTTTCCTTATAACTAAAATTAGATAAAATTTTTGTCTCTTCTTCAGTAGGATTATCGATCAACTTCAAAGCTTCATCAGCGTGAGCTGCTATTACAACTTTATCGTAATCAAAAAATTCACTTTCACCACCATAATATAAATCTAACCCTTTTGATTTTCTTATAATTTTTTTAATTTTATAATTTTTAAAGTATTCACCACTTATCTTTGAAATTACTTTATTCACATAAGTTCTACTTCTATTGGTTACAGTATACCACTGAGGTCTATTTTTTAATTTAAAGAGCCCGTGATTTTGAAAAAATTTTAAAAAGAATGTTATTGGCATCTTGCTAGCTTCATAAGGTGGCATAGACCAGATTGCTGATACCATTGGGATGATATGGTAATCAATAAACGTTTTTGATAGTTTGTTATTTTCTAAATATTCACCTAAAGTTAGTTTTTGATCTCTAACATTTATTTGATCACTATTTTTATAAAATTTAATGATATCAAAAAACATTTTTAAAAAATTAGGATTAAATAAATTAGATCTATTGGAAAAAATTCCATTTAAACCTTTCCCACAATATTCAAAGTTTGTATTTTCTACTGATACAGAAAATGACATGTCACTTTTTTCAATCTGAACATCATTTTCTTTAAAAAAATTAATTAAATTTGGATAGGTTTGAAAATTAAATACAATAAAACCAATATCTACAGATACTTTCTTTTCATCAAAAATTAAATCTATTGTGTGAGAATGACCACCAAAATGATCTTCTTTTTCAAAAAGATCTACATGATGTTTTTTTGATAAATAATATGCAGCACTTAAGCCTGATATCCCAGAACCAACTACAGCAATTTTCATTAATGATTATGCCGCGTCTTCTTTAAACTCATCCATACTTGGACAAGTACAAAAAATATTCTTATCTCCATAAACATTGTCCACTCTTGCAACTGGTGGCCAAAATTTATTTGTTTTTAAGAACTTAGCAGGATAAGCAGCTTGCTCTCTTGAATATTTATGATCCCAATCATCTGATGCAAGTTCTATATCTGTATGAGGAGCGTTCTTAATAGGATTGTCTACTTTATCAAACTCTCCAGAATTGATCTTATCTATTTCAGATTTGATATTTATTAAAGTATCACAAAATCTATCAAGCTCGGATAAGCTCTCACTCTCTGTCGGCTCTATCATCATAGTTCCTGCAACTGGCCAAGACATTGTAGGTGCGTGGAAACCATAATCGATCAATCTTTTAGCAATATCTTCCTCTGTGATACCTGTCTCACTCTTAATTGATCTAATATCTATAATACATTCATGAGCAACATTTCCATTTGAACCTTTGTACAAAATTGGGAAATGATCTTTAAGTCTATGAGCTATATAATTTGCGTTTAAGATGGCGACTTGTGTAGCTAGTTTTAAACCTTCAGAACCCATCATTTTAATATACATCCAAGAAATTGATAAAATACTTGAGCTTCCCCAAGGTGCAGCTGAAACTGCTCCTATTCCTGTAGCAGGTCCACAATCTTTTACAACTGGATGATTAGGCAGGTAAACTTGCAAATGTCTTTTACATGCAATTGGTCCCATTCCTGGTCCTCCACCACCATGTGGAATGCAGAATGTTTTGTGTAAGTTTATATGACAAACATCTGGACCAAAATTTCCAGGTCTTGCTATTCCAACAAGTGCATTTAAATTTGCACCATCCATATAAACTTGACCACCATGTTTATGTATCAGTTCACAAATGTCTGTAATTTTTTCTTCAAATACACCGTGGGTAGAAGGATATGTAACCATTAATGCTCCAAGATTTTCAGAATGTGCTTCTGCTTTTATCTTCAAATCTTCAAAATCAACATTTCCTTCTTTATCACAATCAACAACTACAACTTTCATTCCAACCATTTGTGCGCTAGCAGGATTTGTTCCATGTGCTGAACTTGGAATTAAACATATATTTCTATTTTCTTCTCCTCTGTCCAAATGATATTTTCTAATTACCATTAAGCCTGCATATTCTCCTTGAGCACCTGCATTCGGTTGAAGTGAAACACCAGAAAAACCAGTAATTGATCTTAACCAATTTTTAAGATCAGTGAATAATGCTCTATAACCTTCCATCTGCTCTACTGGTACAAACGGATGAGGTTCAGCCAACTCTCTCCATGAAATAGGAATCATTTCTGCAGTAGCATTTAATTTCATAGTACATGAACCAAGTGCAATCATAGTTCTGTTAAGAGCTATATCTTTATCTTCTAATTTTTTTAAATATCTAAGCATCTCTGTTTCTGAATGATATGAATTAAAAACAGGATGTTCTAAGTATTTAGAAGTTCTCAGTAAATTTTTTGGTAAATTAGGTAAACTTACTGTTGGATCTTCTTTTTTAATAGACTCGGCTGCATTAAAAATTTTCAACAATTGATTTACTCTATAAACATTTTTCTTTTCATCAAAAGAAACAGCCAACATTTCAGAATTTACTCTTCTTATATTTACTTTTTGATCTAAAGCATTTTTATAGATTTGATCAGTTTTATCTTTTGTTACAATTGTAACTGTATCAAAGAAATGATCTGAATAAATTTCATATCCAGATTGTTTTAATTTATCTGCAAAATTTTTAGCTAATTGAGAAACTCTTTCTGCAATAGTTTTTATTCCATCTGGACCGTGGTAAATAGCATATGCAGCTGAAACAATTGCTAACAATGCTTGAGCAGTACAAATGTTACTTGTCGCTTTATCTCTTCTAATATGTTGCTCTCTTGTTTGAAGTGATAATCTGTAAGCTTTATTTCCATGTCTATCTACTGACACACCAATAATTCTTCCTGGCATAGATCTTTTAAATTCATCTTTAGTTGCAAAGAAAGCTGCATGAGGTCCACCATAACCCATTGGAATTCCAAATCTTTGAGAGCTTCCTACTGCAATATCAGCACCTAATTCTCTTGGTGTTTTAAGTAGCGCTAAAGCTAATAAATCAGAAACTAATACAGCTTTTCCACTTTTTTTATGAATTTTGCTGATAGCTTCACTTGGATCTTTGATGTCTCCTAAAGTTCCAGGATATTGAAGAATTCCACAAACTAAATCCTCTTTAAGTTGATCCAATACTTTATCTTCATTGCCAACAAGTACTTTTAATCCCATTGGCTCTGCTCTAGTTTGAATTACATCAATTGTTTGTGGATGACAATTTTCTGATACAAAAACTAAATTACTATCCTTTTTATTTAACCTGTGACTTAATCCCATAGCTTCTGCAGCTGCTGTTCCTTCATCAAGCAACGATGCATTTGCAATGTCCATGCCTGTGAAATCAACAATCATTTGTTGGAAGTTTAGAAGCATTTCCAATCTTCCTTGTGCTACTTCAGGCTGATAAGGGGTATAAGATGTGTACCAACCTGGATTTTCTAAAATATTTCTTAAAATTACATATGGAGTGTAAGTTCCATAGTAACCCATACCAATAAAATTTGAATAAATTTGATTTTTTTTTGAAATCGCTTTTAATTTTCTTAATGCTTCATATTCAGAATTAGACTCTCCTATATTTAATCCATCTTTCAATTGTATCTTTTCTGGAACTGTACTTTTTATTAAATCGTCTAATGAATTATAATTTAGCTCCTTCAGCATTTTATTTTGATCTTCTTCTGAAGGGCCAATGTGTCTTTTTAAAAAGTCTTTTTGTGAGTTATGTAACATTAGCTAGCACTCTCCTTTGCAAATTTATCGTATTCTTCTTTGTTCATTAAGCTGTCCATTTCTGAACTATCTTTTAATTTAAGTTTAAAAAACCAAGCTGATCCTTCAGGATCTTCATTAATTTTTGCAGGATCATCTACTATAGCTTGATTAGTATCTACTACTTCACCACTTACTGGGGTATAAACATCACTTGCAGCTTTAGTGGACTCAACTACTCCTGCAGTTCCGTCTTTTTCAACGCTTGAACCTTTTTCAGGTAACTCAGCAAAAACAATGTCTCCTAACATTTCTGTTGCATGTTTTGTAATTCCAATGGTAGCAACATCTCCTTCCACTGTAATCCACTCATGCTCTTTTGAAAATTTAACTTCACTCATTAGTTTACTCCTTTCACATAACTTTTTTTATAAAATGGTAACCCACAAACACTTGCAGGATGTTTTTTTCCTCTTACTTCTAGTAAAACTTTTGTATCAACTTTAGAAAACTCTTTATCAATATAGCCCATTGCTATTGGACCATTTACACTTGGTCCAAAAGTTCCACTAGTAACCTCGCCAATAAGTTTTTCTGACTCATCAAATATTTTAGTTTTTTCTCTAGCAATCAATCTTCCTTCTGGCTTAATCCCAATTCTAATTTTAGAGGTACCCTCTTGTATTTCTTTCATAATTTTATCAGAACCAATAAATCCACCATTTGAAATTCTCTCTTTAGAAATTGCCCACTTTAAGTTTGCTTCAATTGGTGTTTTTTCTGTATCAAGTTCATGTCCATATAAGCATAATCCAGCCTCTAATCTCAAGGTATCTCTTGCCCCAAGTCCTATAAGTTGTGCTCCTTTTTCCATCAAATTCTGAGTAAATCCTTCAGCTAAATCGTTGTTAATAGATACTTCAAAACCATCCTCTCCAGTATAACCAGACCTTGCAACAAAAGCTTTTTGATCTTTATAATCAAACCAGTTCCCTGTCATAAAATTAAGTTTTTCAACACCTTCTATTATGTTATTTAAAATCTCAACTGACTTTGGACCTTGAATTGCAATTAATGCTCTTTGATCATCAAGAACCATTTCATATTTACTTTTCAGTAAATCTGATAAAATTTTAAAATCATTATCTTTGCATGCTGCATTTAAAATAATTAAATATCCTTTTTCAATTTTAGTAATTATTAAATCATCATAAATTCCAGCACTATCGTTCATTAAAAAACTATATTTAGAACAGTTTTGTTTCAAATTTTTTAAATCAAGTGGAAAAATTTTTTCAAGATCAGTAGTTAAGTCATCTCCACCATGAATAAATAATTGACCCATATGAGACACATCAAAAATACCTGCATTTGATCTTGTAAATTTATGCTCCTCAACAATCCCTTTGCTGTATTGTATGGGCATTTCATATCCAGCGAATTCTACAAATTTAGCTTGGTTATCTTGATGAAGTTTGTTTAAAGATGTTTTTTTTCCCATACTAACTCTGTCGTACCCATCTGTATTTTTGCCTGAGAGTTTTACTCCTTCGGCGAGAACCCAATCTCTTTCCAGAGTTAATATAATACGGTCCTTTTACCTGAGAGTTTCCTGGGCGGTTGCTCCTTCGGTGTCACAAAGTTTGTGATCTCTCCCGTTAACAAATATTCTAATAAATACGGTTTAATGTCAAATGTTATTAGATCGCTTTTTTCTCTGAGGTATATAAATTGTAAAATTGAAGTAAAACTGCAAAAATAACTATTGATCCTCCAATTATGACAATGAAAGGTGGCTGTTCATTTATAAACAACCATGCCCATAAGGGACCAAGTACTGCTTCTGTTAACATTATGATTCCAACCATTGCTGATGGTGTTCGTTGAGCACCGATAGTAATAAATATAAAACCTAATCCTAATTGTAAAAACCCAGCTAAAAATCCTAAAAAAATATCATTAGGAGATATCATTATTTTTTCTGACATTAGGTAACCTATTAACAACGCAAAAACACCTGCAACAAATTGAGCAGGAACCATATCAACAGTTGGATATTTTCTTACTACCAAAATTAATGTGGCAAAGGATATTGGCATTATGAAAGCTGCAATATTTCCAGACATTTGACCTGGAGATAAAGAACTTCCAACCATTAAAAGTATTCCTGAAATTGCAAGAATTATTGAAGTAAGAGTAATTACTGAAATTTTTTCTTTTAAAAAAAAGTAACCAAATATTGCTAAGAAGATTGTTTGTGTTTGAATAATAAAATTAGCATTAGCAACTGTTGTGTTATACATCGCAAATACATACCCACTAAACCCAAGTGACAAAATAAATCCACCAAAGAAACCAGGAAATCCTAAATTATAAAAGGATCTAAATACTTGTTTCTTATAAGTTAAAGTTAAATACAAGCTAATAACAATTAGGAAGAATACCGTTCTCCAAAATAATATTTGCCAAAGAGTTGCTCCCTCAAATGATTTTACAATCAAACCTCCAAAACTAAGACTACATGCACCTAGAAAAACTAAGAAGGGTCCAGGAAGTTTTCTAATAATATTCATTATATTTGATTAAGTAAGTTCTGAGTGTCCATCTCATATAATTTAAACAAAGTTTCAGCATCAGATAAATTTATCTCTTTAAATTTAATTTTTGAGCCAGGTGATATTTGTACTAAACGATCATAATCAACGCTGGCCACCACACCAATTTTTGGATATCCTCCAATAGTACCATGGTCTGACAGCATAATAATCGGGTTTCCATCTGCGGGTACTTGGATAACTCCTTTTAACAAACCTTCTGATTTAATATTGGTATTTACAATGTTTTCAATTTTTGGACCTTCTAAACGCATCCCCATTCTGTCTGAGAGTTTTGATACAGAAAATTCTTTTTCAAAAAATATCTTTTTTCCTTCCTCTGAAAAATAATCAAAGTTTGGTCCTTTTATTACTCTGATATTTTCAACTTTAGAATTTATATAGTTAGTTTTTTTTTTACTTTGTTCTGTATTAATATTTAAGATATTTATTTTTTGACCGTTCTCTAATTTTTTTCCATCATTTGATCCGATATTTGCCTTGGTATTTATAGAGCAACTATTCCATTGAAATTTTAAATCTAATTCTCCACCAACTGCTAAATAGCCATAAACTGATTTATTTGTTGAGATAAGATTGATTTCATCTCCACTTTCGATTTGATAACTCTCATAACAATTACCATCAATTTCTGTGCCATTTTTAATAATTTTAAAAACAATATCACCTGTAACTGCTATGTTAATTTTATCTCCAGAATATTTTAAATGTGGTCCTTGGTATGCAAATTCTATAACTGGAGAATTTAATTTATTACCTGCCAGCTTGTTAGCTAAACTATAATTTCTATTATCCATTGCTCCACTAAATGGAATTCCTATATGATATAAATTATTTCTTCCTTGGTCCTGAAAGGTTGTATTTACTCCAGCTCTTATAATTTGGAAATTATTTGTCATTGTAGCTATTATATTTTTCAAGATTTATTTGTTTAAAAACTACTATATCACCAGGATTTATTAAATTTGGCTCTTCCTCTTTTGAATTATCAAAAACATCTACAGGTGTATTACCAAGTATGTTCCATCCGCCAGGGCTTTCAAATGTATAAATATTTGCAAATTGTTCAGTTAAAGCAACTGATCCTTTGGGGACTTTTACTCTTGGTGTTTCTAATCTTGGTACTCTCATATTTTCATCCAAATCACCTAAAAAAGGCATACCGGCAATAAATCCGGTCATATAACAAAAATATTCCTTACTAAAAAAATTTTCTAAAATTTTATCTCGATTAATATTTAATTTTTCTTCTAATCTTTTTATATCAAGAGAAAATTGATCATCACAACAAACTGGAATTTCTATTTTGGTGCTATTGTTGTCTTGAGTTTCATTAACATTTAAATTTTCAATCAATTTTTTAACTTCTTTAAAGTTTGTTTTTCTAAGGTCGTAAGAAACTATTAATTTATTATAAGAAGGAGTAAGATTATTTATACTTTCAACGTTCTCTTTTTTTAAAGCTTTAAAATATTTTATTACTTCAGAGTTAACTGATTTATTTACCTCTACACCAAAATCGCAATAAACAGCTGCGTCACCAAGATTTGATATATTTTTTATCATGGCATGTTATACTTCAACAATTAGAACTATGGAAATTAATATAAATTGTGATTTAGGTGAAAAATCAAAACACCATTCAAATAAATATGATCCAGACTTACTTGATATAGTAAATTCTGCTAACGTAGCATGTGGATTTCATGCTGGTGATGAAGAATCCATGAACCAAGTGGTTCAAATATCAAAAAAAAATGGCGTTAGTATTGGAGCCCACCCATCATTTAACGACCCAGAAAACTTTGGAAGACAAAGAATGAACCTAGCACCTGAAGAAATTAGAAAATTAATTATTGACCAATATGAAATTTTACAAAAAATTGCTCAAGATCATGGAGAAAATGTTACTCATATAAAACCACATGGAGCGTTAAATAATATGGCGTGTGAAGATATTGATTTAGCAACTACTTTAGCGAAAGCAATCAATGAAATAAGTAAAGATTTGATCTATTTAGTTCCTACTGGCTCTAAAATGGAACAAGCAGCTAAAAAATTAGATATGAAGATTGCCTGTGAAATTTTTGCAGATAGAACCTATGAAGATGATGGAAATTTAGTTTCTAGAAAAAAACCACATGCATTAATCACCGATCCTGAAGAAGCTAAAAAACATGTATTAAGCATGGTAAAAAATCAGGCACTGAATTGTCACAGTGGAAAGCACATACCTTGTGAAATCGACTCTGTCTGCATACATGGTGATAACGAAAGTTCACTTGCTACAGCAAGATCAATTAGAGAAAATTTAATTGAAAATGGACTTAATTTAAAACCTTTAAGCCAAATGGAGAAATTTTTATAATGATTAAAAAAATATTTATTACTTTGATATTTGTTTTGTTTGCGTCCAATGCAATATCAGCAGGTTCAGACTCAACACCGAAGAAGGTAAAGTCAGATTACGATAAAGCAGTTACTCATGTTAAAGCTGCAAAAAAATTTGAAAAAAAAGGCAAACTAGAAAAAGCTAAAAAGAGATATGAAAAAGCTCAAAAACTTCTTATAAAATCAAACGATAAAAAACCAAATCAAGCGGATACACTTAATTATCTTGGTTTTACAACAAGAAAACTTGGTGATTTTGAAAATGGAGAAAAATATTATCTTCAAGGTCTAGCAATCAAACCAGACCATATTGGAATAAATGAGTATCTAGGTGAATTATATGTTGCTACAAATAGAATGGATTTAGCTAAAGAAAGACTTAAAGTATTGGAAACTTGTAAATGTGAAGAATACAACGAGTTAAAAGAAATAATAGAAGGTACAAAGAAATCTAAATACTAATTTAATGCTAGATATTCAAGATCCATTAGAGGCAAGAAAAGTTATCAGAGAAAATAATTATAAGGAACAAACTGCAGGCGCTGCTAATAAGTATGTTCAAGGAAATCTTTGTATCTTACCAAGCAAATATGCAATGGACTTTGCTTCTTTCTGCCAAAAAAATCCAAAACCTTGTCCATTAATTGGATTTGGTACTAAAGGAGATCCTTCATTAAAAGATCTTGGTGATATTGATATTAGAACTGATGTTCCTCAATATAGAGTTTGGGAAAAAGGAAAATTAGTTGATGAGCCATATGATATTAAAAAATATTGGAATGAAGATTTAACAACTTTTGTTCTAGGATGTTCAATGTCTTTTGAGCTGCCTTTAATTGAAGCCGGTATTCCAATTCAACACATAGAAAACAATACTATTGTTCCAATGTATAAAACTTCAATAGACTGTGAACCTGCTGGACAATTTTCAGGAAAACTAGTTGTGTCTATGAGACCCTTAAGTTCAAAGGATACAATTAGATCAATTCAAATTAGTTCCAGATTTCCAGCTGTGCATGGTGCACCAGTACATGTTGGTAATCCAGATGAAATTGGGATTAAAGATATAATGAAACCTGAATATGGTGATCCACCTAGGACAATAAAGAACAATGAAATTCCTGTATTTTGGGCATGTGGTGTTACTCCTCAATCTGTTTTAGAAAATTCAAAACCTGATTTTTGTATCACTCACAGTCCAGGTAAAATGCTTATAACTGATAAACTAAATAACGATCTTGCTGCTTTTTAATTAATTTCCTAAAAAAACTTTAGTTACTTTCTCATTATCAATTAGATCTTCTGATTTACCGTCGATAACTAATCTTCCACTTTCTAAAACATAGCCTCTGTCTGCCATACTTAGAGCTAATCTTACATTTTGCTCTACAAATAAAATTGAAATACCTTCTGCAACAATATTTTTAAATATCTTAATTAAGTCTTTCATAACCATTGGCGACAAACCTAAAAAAGGTTCATCGACCATTAAAAGCTTAGGCAAACCCATCATTCCTCTAGCTATAGCTAGCATTTGTTGTTCTCCACCAGACATTGTTTTTGCTAATTGGTCTGATCTGGTTTCTAGTTTTGGAAATATCTTATAAACTTTGTTTAATGAATTTGTTAACTCTTCTTTAGCCTTAGGATGCCAAGCACCCAATAAAAGATTTTGTTTAACAGTAAGATGAGGAAATACCCTTCTTCTTTCAAGGACATGTGAAATTCCTAATTCAGTTCTTCTATAAGTTGGAATATTTGAAATTAAAGTATTATCAAAAGTGATAGACCCTTTTTTATGCTCAACTAAATTACTTATAGTATTCAAAACAGTACTTTTACCAGACCCATTTGGTCCTAAAAGTGCAACCATTTCAGCTTTATTTACATTAATAGAAACATCCCAGATAACTTGAAAATCATCATACAAAACATCAATATTTTTTACATCAAGCAGCATCAAATGTTCCTAGGTAAGCATCTATTACTTGTTTGTTATTTTGAATTTCTTTTGGTTCACCAAATGCAATTCTTTTTCCTTGGTCTAAAGCGAGAACATTGTCAGAAATTTCCATTATAATATTAATGTTATGTTCAATTGTAATAATTGTTACACCTGTATTTTTTAATTTTTTAACAAGTTCAACAAGTCCAGGAATAGTTTTTTGATCCACTCCTCCTGTTACTTCATCCATCAAAAGTAATTTGGGATCAATAGCCATAGCTCTAGCCATTTCTAATCTTTTCCTTTGTCCAGTTGATAACTCTTTTGCGAAGTGATGTCTTTTTTCAATCAGATCTACAAAGTCAATAATTTCTAAGGCTCTATCTCTTGCTCTTTTAATATCTTTCTCTTTAACAAACGCTCCTATCATAACATTTTCAAGTAATGTTTGATCTGCAAATGGTTTTAGTTTTTGAAAAGTTCTACCTACTCCAAGATTACTAATTTTATCAGGACTAATTCCAAAAATATTTTTGTCATAAAATTTAACTTTTCCAGTGTCTGGTTTTGTAAAACCAGTAATCAAATCAAATAAAGTAGATTTACCAGCACCATTAGGTCCTATCACTCCTAAAATTGATCCCTCTTCGACGTCAAAAGAAATATCTCTATTGGCATGGATTCCACCAAAAGATTTACTTAAATTTTCAACAGTTAATATTTTCATCTTTGTTTTTTTCTTTCCAGAATATCTTTAGGAATAAATGAGATCAGACCGTTTGGTCTAAAAATACAAATAATCATTAAAATCAAACCATAAAAAATTAAATCAACAGCACCACCTGTGCCTCCTAAATAAATTCTTGAATATTCTGAAATTGGTACAAGTATTGCTGCTCCTATAATTGGACCCCAAACATTTCCAATTCCACCTAGCACTGTGATTAATAAAACTATAATTGATATCTCAATATTAAAAACTCTATCTGGATCAATAATTAAAATATATTGAGCAAACAAACTACCCATAGGAGCCATGATCATTGCTGAAATCACGTAAGCTATTATTTTATAATTTGAAACATTGATGCACAAACTTAATGCTGCTTGTGGATCATCTCTAACTGCTCTCAGTCTGTAACCTAGTTTTGATCTACTTAGTAACCAAACCAAAAAAAATGTAATTAAAAAGAATATTAAAAAAACATAATAATAAGGAGCTTTACTGCTATGAAACTGCAAAGCTGACCATGAATCTTCTGGTGTCATTGTCACCCACAATCCTGATGCGGCTCCTACTAAATCCCATCTTTGAAAAACTACTTGGAAACTTATCCCAATTAACAAAGTGGCAATTGCAAAGTAGTGACCACTTAGTCTGAGCATTGGTATACCAATTAAGACAGCAAAAATTCCTGAAACAAACATACCAAAAAATATACTGATCCATGGTGTTATTCCGTACTCCATATAAAAAAATGAAGTTGCATAAGCACCTATTCCAAAAAACGCTCCATGACCTAAACTAATTTGACCAGAAAAACCTGCAATTACATTCCAAGACTGAGCCATAACTGCATGCATAAAAATCATAATAAATAAATGAAGATAAAATGAATTCATCCCAAATAGTGGGAGTGCAAACAAAAGTATAACCAAACCAGCAATAATTGATATTACTCTATTATTTGTATTCCAAATCGGTTCTGATTTTGCAATTTCTAACTTACTATCCATTAATATCTACCGAACAAACCTTGAGGTTTATAAATCACAACTAAAAGATAAATTGCAAATACATATAAAAGTTTAAATGATGGATCTATCAATAATCCACCAAGAGATTCTACTAATCCTATAATTATACCAGCATATAAACACCCAATAATGCTTCCAAAACCTCCTAATGCTACTGCAACGAAAGCAAATAATGCAAAATTGATACCAACATCAGTAAAAATAAAAAAATAGTTTGCCATCATTCCACCCGCTACTCCTACACAACCAAGTCCAATTGCCCAACCAATTGCAAACATTTTATTTGATGGAATTCCTAAAATTTCTGCAGCGTGTCTATCTTGAGCTGTTGCTTGAAGAGCTAATCCAGTTTCTGTTTTTGTTACAAACCAATACAAACCAAAAAAAGCAACTAGACAAACAAGACTTGCATATAATTGAGGTTGACCAATAAACACAGATCCAATTTCAATACGTCCCTCTAATAGAGGTTTATCAACGTTTCTAAAGTCTGGTGTCCATAATAATTGTGCAATCGATCTAATAAAAATAGACAATCCAAATGTTGCACAAATTTGGATAAGCATTTTTGCTTTTAAGATATAGCGAATTAAAAAGTAATGTGTGATGATCCCACAAAATGCCAACAAGAGTATTGTTATTGGTATTGAGAATAACGGATCTAACCCAAATAAAGACCAAAGCCAAAATGATGAAAACATAGACAACATCAAATGCTCTCCATGAGCAAAGTTTACAATTTCCATTAATCCAAAAATTAAACTTAAGCCTGCTGCAATTAATGCATAGATTAATCCCATCATTAATCCTGTGACTATAGCTTGAATTATAATTTCAGAGGTCATTTGGTTTATTATTAAAGTATATATAAAGAATGTATATATTAAACAAATACTTCTTAAGCATTAGTAAAATAAAAAAACTAAATCATTGAATTGATCAATTGAATAGTATTAAGTTAGACATTTAAAAATTAAACAAGAGGGAAAAAAATGAGAAAATTAATTCTTACAGTATTTACTTTTTTTTCATTAGTATCTGCGCCAGCAATTAGTTACGCAGAAGATGTAAAAATTGGAGTACTTTATCCACTTACAGGACCTGTTGCTCAGGTTGGTAAAGACGCTGTTGCAGCAGTTAAGACAGCTTTAGATATCATCAATAACAGTCATAACATTCCAGGTATGCCACTTGCGAAAGATGCAGGATTAAAAGGATTAGATGGCGGTAAAATATCTATCGTTGTTGGAGACCATGGTGGAAAACCAGATATCGGTGTTGGTGAGACTGAGAAAATGTTAAATTCTGATAAAGTTCATGCAATGTTTGGAGCTTACTACTCATCAGTAACTGGTGCTGCTAGTCAAGTGTCTGAGAGAGCAGGAATACCTTGGGTAAACGGTGAATCTACTTCTCCAAAATTAACAACAAGAGGATTTAAATACTTCTTCAGAGTTACTCCACACGATGGTGAGTTTACTCAGCTTATGTTTGAATTCATGAACGACTTTAACAAAAAGAATAGTAATAAGTTAAAGACACTAGGTATTATTCATGAAGATACATTGTGGGGTGCTGACAGTGGTGGAACTCAAGACAAAATGGCTAAAGAACAAGGTTATGATGTTATAGAGAAAATTAGCTACAAAGCTAAAACAACAACTTTAAGTTCTGAAGTACAAAGATTGAAAGCGAAAAACCCAGATGTTTTATTGCCTTCATCTTATACAGCTGATGCATATTTATTTTTAAATACTGCAAAAGAACTTGATTATAATCCTAAACTTTTAGTTGCTCAAAACGCTGGTTATACAGATCCTAAGTTCATAGACACAATGGGAAGCAAAGCAGAAGGTGTGATCACAAGATCACCTTTTAACACTGACTTAGCAAAAACTATTCCTATGATTGGAACTGTAAACGACTTGTTTAAAACACACTCTGGTGGAAGAGATTTATCAGATGTACCTGCAAGAGCGTTTACAGGTTTTATGGCTTTAGCTAATGCAATTAATAATGCTGGATCAACAGATCCTGAGAAAATCAGACAAGCTCTAGTAAATCTAGATATGTCATCTGAGTCTTTAATTGTTCCTTACAGAGGAATTAAATTTGGAGCAGATGGTCAAAACGAAAAAACTAGAGGTATTTTAATGCAAGTTCAAAATGGAAAATACTGTACAGTATATCCATTTGAATTAGCAGCTTGTGAGTTAAAATATCCTATGCCTACTTGGTCTGAAAGATAATTTATTAAAAATACAATTATTAAGGCGGTCAAATTTTTTGACCGCCTTTTTTTTATTCTTTTGATTGCAATCTTGTTAAATTGAAATAATAATTAGACATCTTGATTGAAGAGCTCATAATTCTAACCCAGATTATTTTTATCACTATTATCTTAACAGCAGATAATGCCGTGATCGTTGGATCTATTGCATCAAATTTTGTACCCAAAAATAGAAAGCAAATTATCTTATGGGGGGTAATTGGAGCATTTGTATTTAAAATCTTTTTTGCAATCTTTGCTACTTTTTTATTTGAATTTTATTTTATAAAAATTTTGGGTGGGTTGTTGTTAGTGTGGATAGTTAATGATTTAAGAAAAGACCTCGTTGATATTAAAAATATAAAACCTTCAGTTAAAAAAACAAAACAACCTTCGTACATAAATAGTATAGGTAAAGTGCTATTTGCTGATCTGATGATTAGTTTTGACAATGTTATAGGTGTTGTTGCTGCAGCTCAAGGATATTTTGGCTATATGATTTTTGGTCTTGTCCTATCGGTCGTTCTTACTGGTGCATTAGCTACTTATATGGCTAATTATATTCAAAAACATATTTGGATAGCTTACATTGGTTTAATTTTTATTTTAGTTGTTGGTCTACAATTAATTATTGGTGGTTTGGTAGATCTAGAAATACTTAATATTAACGAAGAATTTAAAAAATACTTTTAATTAAAAGAATATTTTTTTGAGGGAAATTTTCTCTTTTTAACTTCATTTGCATATTTAGAGACTGCTTTTGATATTTCTGTTTTTATATTTGTATATTTCTTAACAAATCTAAATTTGATTGGATTTAAACCGATTAAATCATCAAATACCAAAATCTGACCATCGCAATTATTAGATGCGCCTATCCCAATTGTTGGAACGCTAACACTTTTAGTTACTTGTTTTGCTAATGATGTTTGAACACACTCTAAAACCATACAAAATGAACCAGCTTCTTCAAGTAACTTTGCGTCTCTCATAATATTTTCTTTTTCACTTTGTTTCTTACCTTTAAATTTAAATGTTTTATCTGACTGAGGTAAAACTCCTATATGGCCCATTACAGGAATATTATTGTTAACTAAGGTTTTAATAGTATTTATAATTTTCTTTCCTCCCTCTAATTTGACCCCATCACATTTAGTTTTTTTCATAATTAATTTTGCATTTTTCAATGCCTCTTTAGGATTTCGATAAGTGTTATGAGGCATGTCGACAATCATTAAACTTTTTTTAATACCCATACGAACACTTTTGGAGTGTTCAATCATAGTATTTAAAGTTACTTCTCTTGTAGACTTATAATTATATAAAACTGATCCCAGTGAATCCCCTACTAAAATTAGATCACAATAATTGTCTAAGACTGATGCAATATTTTTAGAATATGCAGTTAAAGTTACTAATTTAGTTTTATTTTTTTTCTTTATAAAGTCTGAAATCTTTTTGTTCATCGACCTACCAAGAGCCGGTATTTTCCATTGAAGCCCATGGCTCTTTAGGCTCTAAATTTCCTTCTTGTAGGATTTCTATTGAAATTTTGTCAGGTGATCTAACAAATGCCATATGACCATCTCTTGGTGGTCTATTTATAGTATAACCCATGTCCATTAATCTTTGACATGTCTCGTAAATGTTATCTACTCTATATGCAAGATGACCAAAATTTCTAGAACCTTCGCCTAGCTCGTCTCCGTCCCAATTATATGTTAACTCAATTTCTGCTTTGTCATCATTAGGAGCAGCAAGAAAAATTAAAGTAAATCTTCCTTTTTCATTTTCCATTCTTCTTGTTTCTTTTAAACCAAGACCTTCGCAGAAGAATCTTAAAGACTCATCTACATCCTTAATTCTGATCATTGTATGTAAATATTTCATAGGGTGTTTTTATAATTAAAATTACTCTAATTCAATAGTACTTGGAGGCTTAGAAGTAATATCATACACAACTCTATTAATTCCTCTTATGCTATTAACAATTTTGTTAGAAATAGTTTGCATAAATGATTTTTTAAATTCATAAAAGTCTGCAGTCATTCCATCTTCAGAGGTAATTGCTCTAAGTAAACATAAATATTCATATGTTCTATTGTCACCCATAACTCCAACTGTTTTAACTGGAAGTAATGCTGCATAAGCTTGCCAAATTTTGTGGTAAAGCCCGTGATCTCTTAAAGCCTGAATAAAATAATGATCAGCTTCTTTTAAAATTTTAATTTTTTCATTTGTTATAATACCAGGCATTCTAATTGCTAGACCAGGGCCAGGAAATGGATGTCGTGAAATTATTTCATGACTTAAATTTAACTCTAAACCTAATTTTCTAACTTCATCTTTAAATAGAAATTTTAATGGCTCTACTAACTTTAAGTTCATTTTTTTAGGTAAACCACCCACATTATGGTGAGACTTTATTTTAGAAGTTTGACTCCCTGTAACAGACTTGCTTTCAATTAAATCTGGGTACAACGTTCCTTGTGCTAAAAATTTTACATTTTTTATTTTCTTTGCGTATCTCTCAAATATTTTAATGAATAAATTTCCTATTATTTTTCTTTTTTTCTCTGGATCCGATACATTTTTTAATTTACTTAAAAATTCCTTTTCAGCATTCACGTAGATTAAATTCATTTTTAGTCGTTTTTTAAAAGTTTGAACAACCTGAACTTCTTCATTTTTTCTAAGCAATCCAGTGTTAACAAAAATACAATATAGTTTTTTTCCTATTGCTTTATTCAATAATTGAGCAACCACACTACTATCTACTCCACCTGATAACGCACAAATAACTTTATTATCTCCAACTTGAGACCTTACATCTTTAATTAATTGTACCTTTTGATCTTTTGAAGACCAATTTCTCTTAATTTTACAAATAAGAAAAATAAAATTACTAATTAGTTTTTTTCCGTTCTCTGTATGAGTTACCTCTGGGTGAAACTGAACACCATAAAAATTTTTAATTTTATTTTCTACAATTGCAAATTTAGAATTTGAGCTTGATGCAATTACTTTAAAATTTTTAGGTAATTTAGATACTTGATCAGCATGGCTCATCCAGACCACTTTAGATTTTTTTGTACCAAAAAAATTATTAGTTAAGAGACTATTATTTTTTTTAATTACATTTGCTAAACCAAATTCACGGTGCTTTGATTGTTTTACTCTTCCGCCATTAAGTTTTGATAATATTTGGTGTCCAAAACAAATACCAAGAACAGGAATATTTAGTTCTAAAATTTTTTTATCAAATGAGTACTTATTAATTTGATAAACATTCAGAGGACCTCCTGATAAAATTACACCTTTTACGCTTTGATTAATTTGATTAAGTTTAATTTTTTTATGACTTACAATATCAGAGAAAACTCCAAGCTCTCTAATTCTCCTTGCTATTAATTGAGTAAATTGTGAACCAAAATCTACAATTAAGATTTTGTTAAGGCTATTATCAAGACTCATTGCTTGGTTCTAGATTTTTTAAAGACTCTAAAATTTCATTATTTTCATCACATAATGACCTACATACTTGAACAAATGTTTCAGATAATTCTTTAACTTTATCGTAATTGGATTTTTCAAGTGCAATTTTCATTAGCATTAAAATAGCTTCTTCATTTTGAGGATCAATTAATAGAGTAGTTTCTAAGTTGTATTCTTCTTTTCTTTGATCTTCTTCGTGATTATAAATTTTTGCTAAATACAAATATGAATTTGCATCCTTTGGATTAAATACAATATTTCTCTCAAATAAAAATCTCGCATCCTCATATTTTTCTTTTTCATATAATTGAATCGCTTTATTGAAAAAATTTTCCTTTGAAAAAGAACTAGATTGAAACGAAATAATTAAAACAACCAGCGAAATAAATTTCAAAATTTTATTCATTAATATTTACTATCATTTTTGATTACGTCTACATTATGAACCATACTTTCATAAAATCCAGCTTTAGTAATTTTAACAAATTGTGGTTTATTTCTCAATTTCACAATTTCTTTTGAACCAAGATAACCCATAGATGATTTAAGGCCACCTATTAATTTAAATATAATGCTGCCAACATCTCCCTTGTATTTTACAAAACCCTCTACTCCTTCTGGAACATACTTAGATGAATCTTTTTGTTTAGTTTGAAAATATCTATCAGCTGAACCTTTGTTCATTGCACCTACTGATCCCATCCCTCTAAAACTTTTAAATAATTTTCCATTTTTTTTAATTAGTTTACCAGGCGTTTCATCTGTACCTGCAAATAAAGAACCTATCATTACTGCATCAGCGCCTGCTGCAAAAGCTTTTGCCAAATCTCCAGAATATTTTATTCCACCATCAGAAATTATTTTTACATTTTTATTTTTAAGTCCATTTCTTACAGATAAAATTGCACTTAACTGAGGAACACCTATCCCTGCTACTAATCTTGTTGTGCAAATTGATCCTGGTCCAATCCCAACTTTAATAATATCTACTCCTAATTTAATTAAAAATTTTGCTGCTTCTGGTGTTGCAATATTTCCAGCACATAAAGCGATATTTTTACCTTTAATTTTTTTTATATATTTAACTATTTCTCCTACTTTTTTGGTATGGCCGTGGGCAGTATCCACTACGATTAAATCAACGCCTTCTTTAAGAATGGCTTTTGCTCTATCAAATTCAGCAATTGATGCTCCAACAGCTGCACCAACTAATAATTTTTGTTTTTTAACTTTTTTAATTTCCAAGATTTGTTTTTGGATATCTAAATTTCTGTGAATAACTCCAATTCCTCCAGCTTTACCAATTGCTATTGCCATATTGCTTTCTGTAACAGTGTCCATTGCAGAAGACAAAAGTGGGATTTTAAGTTTTAAATTTTTCGTTAAATTGACTGATGTATTTACTTCAGATGGCAATATCTCCGAATACTTCGGGGCTAACGTAACATCGTCAAAGGTGAGTGCTTCTTTTATAGGAACCATGATCTTTTATATACGATTCCTTTTAATTTTAAAGTCTCTATCTAAGTTTTTTACAAATTATAAAACTTTCTTTTGAATCTTTTCTAC
The DNA here is from genome assembly GCF_025558165.1 of Candidatus Pelagibacter ubique HIMB140. Classification (NCBI taxonomy): domain Bacteria; kingdom Pseudomonadati; phylum Pseudomonadota; class Alphaproteobacteria; order Candidatus Pelagibacterales; family Candidatus Pelagibacteraceae; genus Candidatus Pelagibacter; species Candidatus Pelagibacter communis. The sequence continues at coordinate 541,664 of NZ_LAMZ01000001.1, forward strand.
TCGATTTAGGTTTAAAAACCTTAACTTCTTTAAAATATTTTTTACCTTCTGCGACTATTTCGTTAAAAGTTCCCCCCATAAAGATTTTAGAAACAAAGTAACCATTTTCATTTAATAAATCTTTTGCAAATACCATTGCTTCTTTACAAAGTTCTCCTGTTTGAATTGAATCAATATTTTTGATTCCTGTTGTATTTACAGCCATGTCTGACATCACAACATCTACTTTAGAGGTTGTGTTTTTTTTTATCTCTTGCTGAACTCCTTCTTCTGTGAAATCACCTTGTATTTGAAGACTTGATCCAATTGGCTCCATCTTTTTCAAATCAATTGAAATTAATTTCCCATTCTTAGATACTTTATTTGCATATTGGGACCAGCTTCCAGGAGCAGCTCCAATATCAATAACAGTTAATCCACCTTTAAAAATTTTAAATTTTTCGTCAATTTCTATAAGTTTGTAGGCAGATCTTGCTCTATAACCATCAACTTTTGATTGTCTAACGTATGTATCTCTTCGCTGTTTGTTAACCCAATTTTTTGAAATTTTATTTTTTTTCAATTAATTTTCAAATCTTAAGCTTTTATTTAATATCTTACCATCAAGAGTTTGGATTTCTATTTTGATATCTTTATTTACTCTCATATCTTGATTGTTTTTCCATATGCCAGCAGCAAGATGCATTATTCCAATTTTGTAATTTGGTAAATAAGGTTCAACAAATGTATTATTTACCTGATCAAATTTTGGTAAAAGATTGCTTGTTATCCAGTTACAATTTAAAGGTAAAAATTCAGTTTCAATATTATCATGATAAACCGAAATGTTCATTGCAAGTTGTTCGGAGCCAAAAATATCTCCGCCTTTTAAAGTTTCTCTGAGATTATTTTGCCAAATTTCCCAAGATTTAGAATATTTTTCTAGAGAAAAGACACCTATATTTATATGAGGTGCAAAAGCTAATTTCCTAGCTTTGTCCATATTAATTTTAGATTTTACTGCATGTTTAAAATTTTGAGATTTAATTATTGCGAGTTTTCCAAAAACCCAATTTACCTTTGAGGTAATTTTATAACCTGGTCCAATAGTTTGGGTTATTCCCAATTTGTTATCATCACAGGCTTTGAAATATAATTCTATTGTTTGCCAATCATTGACCCAAGCATCACAATCAATCCAAAGATATTTTTCATAATTAGGAAAATATTTTGGTAGAAATGCTCTTGAAACTTGGCTTTTTAACCATTCTCTTCCTTTAATTTTACTTTCAGGAACTTTTATATCCCACTCTGCAGATTTAATCTCATCTACTTTAGATAATAATTTATTTTTTTGTTCTTCTGATAATCCAGCATCCAAAACACATATTGCAGTATCTTTGCTAGCTTCGAACTGTTTGATGGAGTCTATTAATTCATCCAATAAAGGGAAATAATTAGAGTCTGCTAAAGAAACAATGGTATTTTTTTTCATTACAATACATCTTCAAGATCGTCATCTTCATCATCATAATTCTGACCTTCGTTTTGTTTTTTAAGTTTTTGATAATGAAAAAAGCTTATTGGGAGCATAGTTAGATAAATTAAAGCACTTAATGAAATTACATTAAAAGGATAAATTAACAATAATCCAAAGAATAGAACAATTCCAAATAATAAGAAAATTGTTGCCTTTCTTTGAATTACAATTTTTTTAAATGAATAGCTTGGAAATTTACTAATCAATAAAAAAGAAGTGACAATAAAAAATATCGGCACAATAATCGCATAATCTATTTTAAATAATTCAATACTAGACATACTAAATATCAGTGGTGTTAATACTAAAATTCCACCAGCTGGAGAAGGAACACCTTCAAAAAAATTATCTCTCCAAGATGGTTCGCCTCCTGTATTTACATTGAAACGTGCCAATCTTAATGCAACACAAATTACATATATTAAACAAACTAGCCATCCAAACCTTCCAAGTTCATTTAATTTCCAAAAGTACATTATAAAAGCAGGAGCAACCCCAAAGCTAATCATGTCAGTCAAAGAATCTAATTCCTTTCCAACTTTTGATGTACCTTTGATTAATCTTGCTATTCTTCCATCTAGTCCATCAATTACAGCTGCAATAATTATTGCAATGATTGCAAACTCATATCTTCCATCTAAAGCAAATCTTATAGAAGTAAGACCAATACAAACACCTATAAGTGTAAGCATATTAGGTAAAATTACTCTAGCACTCCTTTTTTCAGGAACTATTTTAAAATTTTTTTTAGGTTGTTGCATATCTATCTTTTGGCTAATAGAGTTTCCCCTGAAATAGCAGTTTGACCAATTTTAACCAATGGCTCATAATTTTCATAATAAACATCTGCTCTACTTCCAAATCTTATCATTCCAATTCGATCACCTTGGTTTAATGTTTGATCCTTATTTGTCTCGCAAACAATTCTTCTTGCAACCAAACCTGCTATTTGAACTATGACAATATCATTTCCATGATTATCTTTTAACTTATAGTAATTCCTCTCGTTATCTTCGCTCGCCTTATCGAGTGAAGCATTTAAAAATTTTCCTGGCTTGTATAAAATATCTTCAACTTTACCCGAACAAGGAGTTCTATTTACATGACAATCAAATACGTTCATGAAGATACTAATCTTTTTAAATTTCTTGTTTTCTAAATTTAATTCTTTTGGTCCATCTACCTCTTCAACTTTAATTACCTCACCGTCTGCTGGGCTTACTAGATAATTGTCATCTCCTATGATTACTCTTTCAGGGTCTCTAAAGAAATAATAAACCCATATAGTTAAAAGCAATCCAATTAATCCTAAAAATCCATTTACTAATAATAAGATGATTGTGATGAAGCCTGCGATTACAATAAACTTATAACCCTCTGTGTGTATCTTTGGAAATATCTTGGTAAACATATTCTTCTATTTGCTAATTTTCGATTAATATGTATATAAACCAATCAAATTCAATTAATAAGATAAATTTAATTTAATGAGCAAAATCAAGGTAAATAACCCAGTTGTCGAGTTAGATGGCGATGAAATGACTCGAATTATTTGGGAGTTTATTAAAAATAAATTAATCCTTCCATATATAGATCTTGGCATCGAGTATTACGATCTAGGAATGAAAAGCAGAGATAACACAGATGACCAGATCACAATAGATTCAGCAAATGCTATCAAAAAAATAGGTGTTGGAATTAAATGCGCAACAATCACACCAGACGAAGCAAGAGTAGAAGAATTTGATTTAAAAAAAATGTGGAGATCTCCAAATGGAACAATAAGAAACATTATTGGAGGAACGGTATTCAGAGAACCAATTATTTGTAAAAATATTCCAAAGTTGGTTCCTTCATGGACAGATCCTGTAATCATTGGAAGACATGCTTTTGGCGATCAATATAGAGCAACTGATTTTAAAGTACCTGGTAAAGGTAAAATGGAAGTTAAATGGACTTCTGAAGATGGAAAAGAAGAAATAAAATATGAGGTTTTTAATTTCACTGGTCCTGGTGTAGCACTATCAATGTATAATTTAGACAAATCTATTCAAGACTTTGCAAGATCATGTTTTAGCTATGGATTAATTAAAAAGTGGCCAGTCTATATGTCTACAAAAAATACAATTTTAAAACAATACGACGGAAGATTTAAAGATATTTTCCAAGAAGTTTTTGACAACGAATACAAAGAAGAATTTGAAAAACACAAATTAACTTACGAACACAGATTAATTGATGACATGGTCGCATGTGCAATGAAATGGAGTGGAAAATATATCTGGGCTTGTAAAAATTATGATGGTGATGTCCAGTCTGATACTATGGCGCAAGGTTATGGATCACTAGGATTAATGACAAGTACTCTGTTAACTCCTGATGGAAAAGTGATGGAAGCTGAAGCTGCCCATGGAACTGTTACTAGACACTATAGAATGCATCAACAAGGAAAAGAAACCTCCACAAATCCTATTGCATCCATATTTGCATGGACAAGAGGATTGGCTCACAGAGGAAAATTAGATAACAACCAAGAATTAATTAAATTTGCTCAAACATTAGAAGCTGTATGTATAGAGTGTGTTGAAAATGGTTCGATGACAAAAGATTTAGCAATTCTTGTTGGACCAAATAGTAAGTTTTTAACTACTAATCAGTTTTTAGATGAAATTGATAGTAATCTTAAAAAGAAATTAAATTAAAGATTTTATTTTTTCAAAAGCATCATTGATTTTGGATTGGTCTTGACCACCAGCTTGAGCAAAGTCTTTTCTTCCACCTCCACCTTTGCCACCAATTACTTCTGAACCTGCTTTTACAAATTGTACTGCATCAAATTTGTCAGATAATTTTTCTGTCACACCTACTGCAATACCGACTTTGTCATCTTTGCTTGCAAAAACTATTACAATACCTTCGCCCAATTCTTTTTTACCTTTGTCTACAAGTTTTCTTAATTCTTTAGGAGGAAGATCTTCAACATTTTGAAATCTTACTTTCACCCCATTAACATCTAGATCATTAACTTTATTTTTGGATTGATCTTGTAGTATTGAATTAATTGATAAAGTTTCCAATTGTTTATTTAAATTTTTGATTAAAACTTTTTTATCAGTTTCATCTAAGTTAGGTTTTCCACCTAGTTCAGAAATTTGCTTACTTAATTCATTTATTTGTTCATCATCTTTTTCAGATGATAAATTTAACATTTTCTCTTTATTTTTAAGGTAATCCTCTAGTTGCTTATCTCTTAAAGCTTCTACTCTTCTAACCCCTGCAGCAATTGAGGATTGGCTAATAATCTTAAATTTACCAATATCACCAGTGTTTTTTACATGGGTTCCACCACATAACTCTGTTGAAAAGTATTTTTCTCCTTCATCTCCCATTGATAATACTCTTACTTCATCTCCATATTTTTCTCCAAATAATGCTAAAGCCCCATTATCAACTGCCTCTTTCGGTGTCATAATTCTTGTGGTTACATCAGATTGTTTTAAGATCATATCATTTACGTGACTTTCTATTTTTACCATCTCATCATCTGAAATTGGCTTCATATGGCTAAAATCAAATCTTAATCTTTCTGGCTCAACTAGAGAACCTTTTTGAGTAACGTGTGGACCTAAAACTCTTCTCAAAGACTCGTGTAATAAATGTGTTGCTGAATGATACGCCCTTGTGTCATTTCTTTTCTCAATATTTATTTTCATTTCAACATCTTGTTCTAATTTTATTGAGCCTTTTTTCACTTTTCCATAGTGAACAAACAAATCTCCCAATTTTTTTTGAACATCAGTTACCTCAAATTCAAATTCATCCTTAGAGATCAATCCTGTATCTCCTACTTGACCTCCAGACTCAGCATAAAATGGTGTTTGATTGACAACGATAATTCCTTCGTCACCTTCATTTAAAGTATCAACTTCTTTATGATTTTTAAGAAGTGATTTAATAACTCCTTGTGCTTGATCATTTTCATATCCTAAAAATTCTGTAGCTCCATGTTTTTCTTTAACTCCATACCAAACTTGCTCAACTGCACTATCTCCAGATCCTTTCCAATTTTTTCTAGCTAGCTCGATACTCTCTCTCATCAACTCACCAAATCTTTCTTTATCAAATTCTAAAGATTTTGATTTTAAAATATCTTCTGTAAGATCAATTGGGAAACCATAAGTTTCATAAAGTTTAAATGCAATGTCACCTGGTAGAACTTTATCAATTTTAGAAATTTCATCATTTAAAATTTTAATCCCTCTATCTAAGAGAACTAAAAATTTTTCTTCTTCCATCTTCAAAGTTTCTTTAATTAAAGACTCTGCTCTTTTTAGTTCAGGATAATTTCCTGACATTTCATTTAACAATGTATCAAACAATTTAGAGAAAACTGGATCCTTAGCACCTAATAAATGGGAGTGTCTCATCCCTCTTCTCATAATTCTTCGAAGCACATATCCTCTTCCTTCATTAGATGGCAATACTCCTTCAGCAATCAAAAATGAACTTGCTCTTAAGTGATCAGCAATAACTCTAAAGCTAGATAGATTAGATTTATCTGATTTGATTTTAATTATATCTGAAGCAGAATTAATTATTTTTTTAAAATGATCTGTTTCATAATTATCATGAGTACCTTGAAGCAAAGCAGCAATTCTTTCTAAACCCATTCCAGTATCAACAGAGGGTTTTGGAAGATTTATTCTTTTGTCTTTTGCAACTTGTTCAAATTGCATAAAGACCAAGTTCCATATTTCAATAAATCTATCTCCGTCTTCATCTTTAGTACCAGGTAATCCTCCATGTAAATGATCACCATGATCAAAAAAGATTTCTGAACAAGGTCCACATGGTCCTGTTTCACCCATGGACCAAAAGTTATCTGAAGTTGCTATTCTAATAATTCTATCATCGCTAAAACCTGCTATTTTCTTCCAAAAATTGAAGGCCTCATCATCCTCATGGAACACAGTTACATAAAGTCTATTTTTATCTATTCCAAAATCTTTAGTGATTAAATTCCATGCATAATCGATTGCTTGCTCTTTAAAATAATCTCCAAATGAGAAATTTCCTAACATCTCAAAGAAAGTGTGGTGGCGAGGTGTATAACCAACATTTTCTAAATCATTATGTTTTCCACCTGCTCTTACACATTTTTGTGAAGTGGTAGCTCTTACATAATCTCTTTTCTCTAAACCAGTAAAAACGTTCTTAAACTGGACCATTCCAGAGTTAGCAAACATCAACGTTGGATCATTATTTGGAACCAAATTACTAGACTCCACAATCTGGTGATCATTCTTTTCAAAATACTTTAGAAAAGTATTTCTTATTTCATTGAGAGTTTTGTCTGCCATATTTTTAAAATACAGCTTTTTTATTTTATGTCTAGATGCAGTACGGGAAAAAAGGCGCTTAAAATTAAGCGCCTTTTATTAATAAAGATGACCTATTAATTCTTTTTAGATGGAGGAGTAGCTTCAGCTTTTGCTTCTTCTTCTTTTTCAGCTACTTTCTTTTCTTTCTCCAATTTTTCAGGATCTATCGGGTTTCCTTCTATTTTTTTAGAAATAACACCAGCTTTTTCCCTAATTGCCATTTCTATTTCTGCAGCAACTTTAGGATTTTGAGCTAGATAAGTCTTAGCGTTCTCTCTACCTTGACCAATCTTCTCTCCTTTATAAGCATACCATGCTCCTGATTTTTCAATAATATCTGCTTTGGAACCAAGGTCTACTAATTCACCCATCTTGCTAATTCCTCTTCCATACATCAAATCAAATTCAACTACTTTAAATGGTGGAGCTACTTTATTTTTTACTACCTTCACTCTTGTAGAGTTGCCAATAATTTCATCTTTATCTTTGATGGCACCTATTCTTCTAATATCCATTCTAACTGATGAATAAAACTTAAGCGCATTTCCACCTGATGTAGTTTCAGGACTTCCAAACATAACTCCAATTTTCATTCTGATTTGGTTAATGAAAATCATCATTGTGTTTGTATTTGAAATTGAGCTTGTTAATTTTCTTAAAGCCTGACTCATTAATCTTGATTGAAGACCTACATGATGATCTCCCATCTCACCTTCGATCTCAGCTTTTGGTGTTAAAGCTGCAACAGAGTCGATTACGATAACTGAAATAGAGCCTGATTTTACTAGCGTATCAGCAATTTCTAATGCTTGCTCACCAGCATCCGGCTGTGAAATTAAAAGTTCTTCAGTATTTACACCTAATTTTTTTGCATAAACTGGATCTAAAGCATGCTCTGCATCAACAAATGCACAAATTCCGCCAGCTTTTTGAGCTTCAGCAACAACTTGTAATGCTAATGTTGTTTTTCCAGATGATTCTGGTCCATAAACTTCAATAATTCTTCCTTTTGGCAATCCGCCTATACCTAAAGCTAAATCAAGACTTAAAGATCCTGTTGAAACAGACTCAATATCCATAGCTCTCTTTTGTCCAAGCTTCATTACAGAGCCTTTTCCAAAATTATCTGTAATTTGAGCTATTGCAGCATCTAATGCTTTGTTCTTTTCTTTACTATCCATTTCTTGATCTTTAGTAGATTTAACTACTTTTAGGTTACTTTTCGTCATTTTTTGCCTCTTTTTTTACGTTTTTTAACAGTCGAATCATGAATTAAATGTACACATTTTGTTCTCATTGGCAAGATCTTTGTTTTTAGTGAGCAAAAAAGACTGAATTACTTAAGATTTAAATAGTCGCTATTTAAAAGACCTACTGATTTTAAAACTCTGTATTGAGCTAACAAGTAGCTTCTTTCAGCTTCAGCAAGATTAATTTTTGCGTTTATTAAGTTTGATCTAGATTGAAGAACATCAAAAGTAGATCTTCCAGATCCACTCTCATATTCAAAGCTAATTCCTTCAGTTGCAACTTCTGAAGCTTTAACTTGTGATTGTACAGCTTGTAAAAAACTTCTAGAAGATTGTAAAGTTGACCAAGATGAAGTCACTGATTGTGTATTATTTTTTTGTGCATTCTCTAATAACAATCTTTTCATTCCCTTAGCTTGAAGATTTTTGCTTATATTAGATTTATTCTTTCCACCAAATTGAAAAGGCCAAGACACTGTTGCTTGTAAGACATCTTTTTCTCTTTCATCATAAGTTGCACTTAAGTCATCAGTATAAGTTCTCTCTAATGAAATTTTTGCTGTTGGCGAAAGATCAGATCTTGCAATTTTTACATCTAGTTCTGATTGTCCGTATTCTATTTCAGCAATAATTAATTCAGGACTTTTCTCTAAAGATATCTTTTTAGCTTCACTTAAATTTTTAGGGATTGTTACTTGTGCATTATATATTTTTTTCAATTTTGCTTCCTCAGCAATAGCACCAATTACATTTTCGTAATTTAATCTGCTAGTTACTATATTGTTTTGAGCCTCAATGTATCCTGCTTGTGCTCCTGCAAGAGAAGATTGGGATTGTGCTAAATCAGATGCTGTTATTTGTCCTCTACTTAATCTTGCATTATCTAACTCAAATTGTCTTTGAAGTAAGTTTACGTTTTCTTCATTAATATTTAATTTTTCATAAGCTAAAATTAATCCTGTATATGCTTCAATAGCTCTTAAGAAAATCTCTTGTTCTTTTTTAATTAATTTTGCTTCTGTTAAATTTAATCCTAACTTACTTTTTTCATATTCTGTTTTTCTTCCGCTACCATCAAGCAATGTTTGTTCAAGTTTAATTGAAGAAGTCATCGTATCAGTATCAGTGATTGATGCATCACCCCCACTTTGATTTGTAAGTTTGTTGGTGTCCTCAAAATTTTTTGTACTAGAAAGAGTTAAGCTAGGTAACAAATCACTTCTAGACATGTTGATTACTTCTTGTTGAATTTCTAAATTTTTTCTCTCTGCTTGAAGCTCAAGATTATTATCAAATGTTTGTTTTAGCGCTTCCTTTAAAGTTGCTGAAAATGCACTCAACGGAAAAACTAATGCACAAAAGATAATTATTAAAAACTTTTTCATTTACTATATTTTATTGTCTTAATTTGATGGTTGCTATTTAAATTTAAGATAATTGTAGAATATTTTGGAGCAAATTTAAACATGTTCTGCGTAATTCTTTGGTAAGTTTGCATAAAGTTAATAACGTCTCCTTTGCTCATTATTTTATGACTAGATTTATTTTTAGTATTTAACCACAACTTATGCTCCTGTTTAAGTCTCCATTTCTGTAGCAAACTAAAATTTTTTGCTTTTAAATAAATCAGACAATTTAATTGGGAATATAATTTTTTGTATTTAGTCCTAAGTTGCTCATTTACATATTTTCTCCAAATAAGTTTTTGGTCTTTAGTTCTTTCAAGTGAATTAATTGGCTTTTTAAGTGTTTTATTAACTTCAGCTCTTGCACCAACACACCAACCTTCAAAAATAATTACATCTGGTTGCTTTTTAATATTATACCAATTTTTTTTAGGAGATCGGTCATCTACTGCCTTATTAAAACTTGGTAACTTTATTGATTTAAATTTTTTACTTTTTGATTTTTTAAAGAAATCTAACATAATTTTTACATCATGTGTTCCTGGCACTCCCCTTGTCATCAACATAGGGTGGACTTTATTGGATAAAATAGTTCTTTCTTTTCTAGTTTTATAAAAATCATCAATAGAAATTTTAAATACTTTTAATTTAAAATATTTTTCTAATATTATTTTTACAATTGAACTTATAGTTGTCTTACCAGTTCCTTGTCCTCCTGCTAAACCTACAAAGTAAGGTTTTTTACTATTAGCTTTTTTTGCAATCCAAAAACACACTGGAATTAGAAAAGATTTTAACATCTTATCTTTGTTGCTAAATTTTTCCTTTGCGGTTTCTTGAGATTTAATAAATTTTAGACAATCACTTTTAACTTTTTTAAAACACTCAGCAGTAGATTGCATTGAACTTTTATTTTTCTTGGTCCATTGGATGGTTGAGACCATCAAATTGAGCTATCTCTTTTATATCTTCAACTTTAACTTCATCGACACAACCTAAATTAAATCCAGTCATAGCTGGTGCACTTCTTGGATTGTGGTGAGTATAAATTCCACATTCAGTACAGAAATAATGTTTGGCAACTTTTGTATGATATTGATAAAGTTTTATTTTATCTTCACCTTTGGTAAGTTTAAAATCTTCATTTTTAACCATGCCCATTGTTGCATTTTTTCTTTTGCAAATTGAACAATTACATCTGACAATTTTTGCTAATTCATTAACTGTTGAATTAATTTCAGCTTCTACAGATCCACAATGACAACTTAGTTTCATATATCTCCTTAATTTAAGTTAAAATACTTTTTGCTGCAATCTTATTTCCATCTAAATCACGAACGTATGCATAGTAATTTCCATCTTTTCTAACCCCTGGTCCACCTTCATCTGTTGCTCCTTTTGATATTGCAACTTCATAAAATTTATCCACTGCTTCTTTAGTATCAGCTAACAAAGTAGTTTGTGAACCATTTCCAAAAGTTGCAGGCTCACCATTTACAGGATGTGTTACATAAAATTGAACTTTATCAGGATCACTTGAATGAGCGTAACCCAAATACTTTTCTGTTTTTAAAATTCTTTTTAAGTTTAAAGGTTCAAAAACAGCATCATAAAAGTCTCCTGATTTTTGATGATCATTAGAACCAACCATGACAAAATCTAAAATATTCATAACCAAACTCAGAATTTATATATTTAAATAACCAACTTAAACTATCTATGGTTGAAGTTATCCACAAGTCCACAATATGTGGATTAGATGTTCACGTTTTGATTCACTTTTGATTCAGTTACAGACTCAAAATACAACCTATTGAGTGTATCTCATAAATAGTCTATAAATTAGAACAAAACAAGAACATGAAACTAACAATCCCTTATTATCTACATAAAGCAGGCGCTGGTTTTCCTTCTCCTGCAACAGATTATATCGAAGAAGATATCGATCTAAACATGCATTTAATAAGAAATGTTCCAGCTACTTTCATCATCAGGGTTCAAGGTAAATCCATGGTTGATGTTGGTATTAATGATGGAGATTTATTGGTCGTTGATAAAAGTTTAAAACCAAAAAACTTTTCAACAGTGATTGCAAACGTTCATGATGAACTTGTAGTTAAAACTTTAGTTCAAGAACGAGATAAAAAATTTTTAACTTCTGGTTCTAAAGAGTTTTCTGACAGAATTTTAATTAATGAAGAACAAGATGTTTTTATTTGGGGAGTAGTTACTTATGTCATTCACTCAGTATACTAAGAAAATAGCACTCGTTGATTGCAATTCTTTTTATGTTTCTTGTGAAAGATTATTCAATCCTAAAATAAGAAAAAAACCTGTTGTCGTTTTATCTAATAATGATGGCTGTATCATTTCAAGATCAAATGAAGCAAAAGCTTTAGGAATTAAAATGGGTGAACCTTATTTTAAAGCAAAAGATATTATTGTTAAAAATAATGTAAATGTTTTTTCATCAAACTATTCTCTGTATGGAGATTTATCTAGAAGAGTAATGAGAACTCTTAAAAGATTTAATTCTGAAATAGAAGTTTATTCAATTGATGAAGCTTTTTTAGATTTATCGAACTTTAAAGACCAGGATGTAGAAAAAGTTGGAAAAGAAATTAGAGAAACAGTTTTACAGTGGACTGGTATTCCAACCAGTATTGGGATCGCAAAAACAAAAACATTGAGTAAAGTTGCAAATCATATTGCAAAGAAAAAACAATCAGGTGTTACAAGTTTAATTGGAATAGATAATTTAGATCCTATTTTAGAAAAAGTTGAAATTAATGATGTCTGGGGAGTTGGTAGACAATTAACTAAATTTTATCAAAAGCACGGAATTTATAATGCTAAGCAGCTTAAAAATAAATCTAATACATGGATCAAGAAAAGTTCCAATGTTTTAAGCTCAAGAACTGCAATGGAGCTTAGAGGAATTCCTTGTATTGATTTAGAAACAACTACTACTAAAAGAAAGAGTTGCGTTGTTTCAAGATCATTTGGAAAAAGAATTGAAACTTTTCAAGAATTAAAAGAAGCAGTTGCAAACTATTGTTTAAATGCATCTGAAAAAATTAGATCAGAATCTTTAGTTGCAAAAGCAATTACAGTATTTGTCAGAACCAGTCCTTTTCATAGAAACTTTGGTTATTATTCAAATGCAAAGACAGTTGACTTTCCAATTGCAACAAACAACAGTATTGAAACAGTTAAAACTGCAGTTTCAATTCTTGAGAGCATATTTAAAAATGGTTACCGTTATCAAAAAGCAGGTGTAATGCTAACAGGATTATCTAATGCAAGTGACAAAACAAATTTATTTACATCTGAAAAAGATGAAAAAATTAATAGCTTAATGAGATCAATTGACAACACCAATCATCGATATGGAAGATCTACTTTAAGTGTTGCAAGTGCTGGGGTTCATAAAAAATGGAACATGCGAAGGCAGTATTCTTCTAAAATTGATACAGCTGATTTTTATTGTTTACCAACGATTAGAGCTTAAAAAAAATTATTAATTTATTTTACAAAAGTATCGTTAAATTGATTAGATACTCTTACAAAAGTTGTACATTTACTTAATTGTTTAAGTGATGGTGCTCCTACATAAGTGCAGCTACTTCTAACGCCACCAAGAATATTTAAAACGGTATCGTTTATTTTTCCTCTATATTTAACTCTAACTTTTCTTCCTTCGCTACTTCTATAATCTGCTAAGCCACCATAATGCTTTTTGTTAGCAACTTCAGAACTTGATCCATAAAATTCAATATATTTAGATCCATTTACTTTTACTATTTTTCCTTTTCCTTCATCATGACCTGCTAACATTCCTCCAAGCATTACAAAGTCAGCACCACCTCCAAAACCTTTTGCAACATCACCTGGACATGTGCATCCTCCATCAGCAATGACATGTGCACCAAGACCATGAGCTGCATCAGCACATTCAATAACAGCACTTAATTGTGGGTACCCTACTCCTGTTTGAATTCTAGTTGTGCAAACACTTCCGGGTCCTATTCCAACTTTTACAATATCTGCACCACTAAGAACTAATTCCTGTGTCATATCTGCAGTTACAACATTTCCTGCAATAATAGTTTTAGTTGGATATTTTTCTCTTACTGATTTGATAAAATTTGTAAAATGCTCTGAGTAACCATTAGCAACATCGATACAAATAAATTTGAAAAAACTAAATTCTTTTAAAACCTTATCTAAGTTATGAAAGTCTTCTTTTTTAATACCAACACTAAGTGCAATATTTGGATAGATTTTTTTAATATTTTTGTTTTGTTTTATTTTTTTTACATCATGTTGCTTTGTTAAACAGGTTATCATTTGATGATCATTTAATTTTTCAGCTATACTTAATTCACCAACACCATCCATGTTGGCTGCCATAATAGGAATTCCTGACCACTCATTTTTACTATATTTAAATCTATAAGTTCTAAGAAGATTTACATCTTTTCTACTTTTTAATGTACTTCTCTTGGGTCTGAATAAGACATCAGAGTAATCTAGCTTAAGCTCTTCTTCTATTCTCATAATTCAAAATGCTATTATTTCTAAAATACTATTTCAATTAAATTGTAGCCTGTGGATAAGTTTAAAGTATCGAATTTAGACAATTTTTTTATTTAATTTTACCCAACTGCTTCTGTCTCATTATAATTATAAGTCCACTTATAACAATCATCACAGCACCTAGATAAGTATTATATTCTGGTGTCTCATTGAAAAAGAAGTATCCATATAAAATTCCCCAAAGTATTGCTGTGTACCTGAAAGTTGATGTAACAGAAACTAATGCAGCTTTAATTGTCAGTACTGAGAAAATATAACCAAAAGATAAAAAGAAAGCTGAAATAATTAAGATAATACTTTGTTCTAAGTTAAATGAATAAAATTTATAAACAGAAAGAACTCCAAAAAATATTGTAACTACCAAACAAGTAATAAACGCTATTTGAAGACTATTGTGTCCTGTTTTTATATTTTTAGTTACCAAATCTCTTATTGATAAAAAGATTGCAGAAAGAAGTGGAAATATAAAGTAATAACCAAATTTTAATTCAGCTGGATTAATGACTATTACAACACCTGTAAAACCTATTATAACTGCGCTCCATCTTTTCCATCTAACTTTTTCATTTAAAAATAACGCACCAAAAGTTGTCATTATGATTGGAGCTAAACTCAATAAAATATAAACCATTGCAAAAGGTAATTTTGCAACTCCTATAAAAAAACCAACAGCAGCTAAAGCTTCTAAAATTCCTCTTAAAGTTAGTTTGTTAGAGGAAAATATTATTTTTAGATTAAATTGGTTTTTAATACTTAAAAACATTCCTATAAATATTAGACAACAAATTCCTCTTAAGAAAATTATCTGATTTAATACCGCTAATTCATCAAAGCTTTGGTAAATATGTTTGACTAATGCATCATTGGTTGCAAAAGAAAATTGTGCAATAACCATGTAGAGGATACCAAGTAATTCATTATTTAATCTTTTTTCAGGCATAAGCGTGCCTATATACATTTTAATTTGAAAAATTTAAGAGTAATTTATTAAGCTTTAAATAGCTTATCTGATAAGTTGTCTAACTTATCACCCCAGAAAACATCTTTTTGAATTCTTTCAAACTCTACATCAAACACTGTAGACATAGCGGATGCATATACTGATCTTGAATCAATTGTTGAATTTAAATCTCTTCCTTCAAATAATTCTTTTCTTTTTAAACCCGGCCAATCTGTATGAACTTGAGCTTTTTTAACTAATCCACCAGCTAAAAAGATTGCAGATCCATATCCGTGTTCTGTACCGTTACTACCATTTTGTTTAATAGTTCTTCCAAATTCAGTAAGTGTAACAATCAAAGTATGATCAAATGCTTCTTTTGACATTGATTGTTTTAATCCTCTTACAATTTCATTGTAATCACTTAGGCAATCTGCATGAGCTCCATTTGTTCCTCCTTGTGCAGCATGAGTATCAAATCCATCAACTTCGAAAACAGCTACTCTCGGACCATTAGGTTTTGAGAGTTCCTCCCCTGCATTTGCAGCAAGAGACCAATTTTTTCTGCTTCCAGTATTTTTTAATTCTCTTGTCATAACGATTTTTAAATTTTCACTTAATAGTTTTTCATCATATTCTTTAAACGCTTGCTCAATCAAACCTAGTGTAGAATTACTTGGTAGCTTATCTCCAACAGGATAATAATTATTGTTCATAGGTACACCTCGAATTAATAATGGCATAGGTAAAGCAAGAGCTAAGCCATTTCCTGTAAGACCTGCAATATTCATTCCTCTTCCAAGCCATCCAGTTTTTTCTTGATATGGAATTTTTCCTCCAGATTCCATTAAGTTTTGACCATCGAAATGTGATCTTCCAGTATAAGGAATATTTGTTGCATGTACTGCTGCAGCTAAATTTTGATCCCATAATCGTTTAAATGATGTTAGAGCAGGATGTAAATCAAAATCACTTGTTAAATCTAAAGTCTTATCAAGATTTATTTTGCTTCTAAGCTTTTCAAAATTCTTGTCACCTTTGATTGGTATCGCACATAATCCATCCATACCACCACGCAACATGATGACTACTAAATTTTTTTTAGGACTATTGCTTGCTAAGGTTGGTGTTCCAAATCCTGCAAAGTATAAAGAAGTCAATGCAGTTGCTTTTAGAAAATCTCGTCTATTTATCTTCATGCTTTTAAAAACTCCGGGTGGTTAAATAATAAAACGTTTCTCTCACTTTTCCTTTGAACCATATTTTTATACATATAGTCTAGTATCTTATCAGGGTTATCAAAATTTTTGTTAACTGCGTTGTAGTAAAAATCATTATTATTATTTTCTGGTTTAGTGAATGAATAGCTTCTGTCAGCGAATACCAATCTTCTAATTAATAATTCTGGTGACATCCAATCTTCTGAATGATCAGACCATCCATTTGGCTGTTTTGCCCTATAAGGGTGATGGCCAATATTGTTTAATAATCTTTCTGGCATTCTTTGTTTTCTTGTTGGTTTAGTGCCCAGTTCATATGAGTCCATAATTTCTGGTGACGGAGGCCATTGTAAATCTCCAATTTTTGCAACTTGAATTAACCAGTTCTCAGGTGTTTGAAATTTTTTATATTTATCATTGTAATCAAAAGCAACTTTTATAGCTGCTTTATGAATATCAGGAATATGACCATCTGATTTCTTAAATGCGTCAATTATTGGTTGCTTCATCTCTTGAGTTGGTTCATCAGTAATTAAAAACCTACACAATCTTTCAGCAACAAAATCTCTACAATTTGGGTGGTTAACTAAATCTTTAATTACAACTGCTAATGTTTTTTTTCCTCTTTTATATTCTTTCCCTAAAACATTTTTTTTACCAGGTTGATGGTGCTCAGAATTAAACCAAACATTGCCAGTTTCTAATTTTTTCTTGCTCCAACGATGTTCCCATCCTGTCATTATATAAGCTAGCTGAATTACATCTTCTTGAGTGTATCCCGCTTTAGGAGAAACTGTGTGAAGCTCCATAAGTTCTCTTGCATGATTTTCATTAATTGTAGCGGGTTTCTTTTTTTTTCTTCGCCACTCCTCTCTTGCTGAAATACTTTTTGGACCAACACTTTCACTGTTATCCAAATGATGGATCATTGCCCATGAAGTAGTTACATCATAAACCATTTTTTCAAATGATTGATTTAAATTTGGCCAAATAATTTCTCTCTGATATGGCCCTGTTGAATAGTTCGCTAAAAAATCTTTTTCACTTATTGCAAAAAAATTTCCCCAGAACATCCATAGTTTTGCAAGTACAGGATTTTTACCGTTAATTCCCTCATTGTGTCTGATAGCTATATCTAAAGACTCCCAAAATTTTTGCCCTGTATCATGTCTCAATTGATCTTTGTGAGTTTTGTAGAGATTTTTATTATCTTTATATTTTTTTCTTAAAACTTCTCTATCGCCGTAAACCCAATCTCTATAATGACCTCTTAATTCTTTTTCAGTAAGAATTTTTCCCTTCCATGAAAATTCTGGAATTTCATCTACCTGATTTAATGCCCAATTTAATGGATCTGAAGGAACTTCTTCATTGGGTCCTATTCCAAAAGCAACTTTTCTAAAAAAGTTTTTCATATTATTTTATTTTATCAATATCGTGAATGTTTGTTAAGGAATTATTAAATTCTTCAATATTTTCTCTTAAAGCTAAACTAGAAATTGAATAAATCATTATTAATAACAAAACTAAAGGTAATGAAGTAACAATTGACGCATTACTTTTAATTAACAAAATATAAAAAACAATAAATAAAGCTGAACGAATTAAAACTCTTTTTCTAAATACACTTATTATTGAAAGAGAATGTTTCAACAAATTAAAAAAACTCATTTGAGATGGACCAAAATATCTTTTTCCTCTTATTGATGGAGAAGAAATTAAATCTTTTTCAATTTTTTTTAATGATCCAGAAAAACTATTCCAAGTAGATTTTTCATCTATCATTTTCTTAACAGTTGCTTTTGAAAGACATGTAAAATTACCAAATTTAATAGATTGCCCTGTAAATGCTAAAGTTAAAAACTTATGAAATTGGTAACATAACTTGAATATCATATTTTCTGATCTTTTAACCCTTTCACCAACTATAGATCTGTCTCCAGCTTCCTTTGATAATTCGACAAAGTTTTTAATTTCTTCAGGCCTATCCTCGCCATCTCCATCCATAGGGATGACATAATCAAACTCCTTTTTTTCATAGATATATTTCAAACCTGAAGCAATGCATCTTGCATGACCTCTGTTTTCTTTCATGTTGATGATTTCAATAGATTGAATATTTTCAATATTTGGATATTCATCAATGATTTGTTGTGAAGAGGCATCATTGATTACCAATAGTGATATTTCAGAATTTAAATCTTTTATCTCGTAATTAATATTTTCTATCAATAACTTCAAAGACTCGCGGTCATTATAAATAGGTACTAAAATTACATATTTCATAGATTATCTTGATCCAACACAGATACTATCAAGACACATATAATCTTTCAATTGATCAAGTTTCTCTCTTTCAACTATACCTTCCCAAACTGGTCTAGATTTTAAGTGATAAGATAAATTGCCAGCATTCCACTCATCTCCAAGCACAACATTTATCTTAGAGCTAAATTGTTGGTCCCAAGCATATTGAGTTTTCATGGCAATTTCTTTTCCTGGATAATCTGTTCTTTTGTCATCTTTAGATACTGAAACATAAGCGTACAAAATAGGAGATAAAAAGAAAAAGAACAAAAATCCAACCATAAATGGTTTTAATTTTTTCAAATTTATTTGAGATAGAAATAAATAAACAATTAACGTTCCAAAGAACAAATAAAACGGTGTCATCCACATTGTTCTAATTTTTGATCCTGTTATCAAAGACGTTAGAAACATCAAGGCAATCGGTAAGATATTAATTGCTAACAAAAATAATAAATTTTTATCTTTAAAATTTATTTTGAATTTAATTTTTTTAACCAATAACAAAGTTAAAATTATAAATGGTATTAATATACCAATTTGTTTTCCTAAAAATATTAATGGATATTTTATATGATCTATAAAGCTTGATTGCTCTAAACCAGTTCTTGCTAGTCCATAAGTAATTGTAATGAATTCATTACTATTAAGCCAAATTAAGTGAGGAACTAAAGCAACTATAAAAACTTCTATTGTAATCAAATATTTAAAATCAAACTTTCTCTCTTTCTTAAAAATTAAGTAAATGAATAAAAATGCGATAGATACTAGTAAGTAAATGAACAAATATTTTGATAAAAATCCTAATGCACCAAATAAACCTATTAAAAAACAATCCCAAAATTTAATATTTTTAACACTATAAATTTTCCAAGAATAATATGCTGTTAATGACCAAAAAGGTAACTGACACACATTTACGTTAAACTCAGCTGTAGTAAAATTATAAAAATAAATTGTTTCAATTAATAAAACTGAAATTAAAGCAAAAAATTTGTTTTTCAGTATTTCGTTAGAAAGTTTGAAAACATAATAAAATGAAATAATTACAAAAATTTGGCTTAGTAAATAATAAGCCCAATCCTGTGAACCAAAAATTTTAAAAAAAACTTCTGGAAAAAAAGCGCTCATAGGAGGATGCTTATTAAAACCCCAATCTAAATTACTTCCCCAAGCTAAAGCCTCAATAGTATCTAGGGGTAAATTGTGATTTGTGAGAGTTGGAATCAAGGTCCAAAAAATTAGATGAGATGTCACAAAAATATAAAAAAGATTATCTATATTTTTGGTATTAATGGTCATTATTTAAATATTTATAACAATTCAGCTTGCTTGACACCCCTATTTTGCTGAATATACTCCGACCATTCAAAATTACGCTATGCCAAAGACTGCTAAAGCAAAGAAAAAAGTTTCTAAACCAAAAGCAAAAGTTGCAAGTAAGCCAAAGAAAACTGTGGCTTCGCCAGCTAAAAAAGTTCCTATAAAAATTTCAAAAACTTATGTTCCAAAAGAAACTGAAAAATATATGTGCGAAAAACATAAAGTATTTTTTAGAATGAGATTAAATGAATGGAAGAAAGAATTAATTAAATCAAACAATGAAGCACTTTACAATGGAAGCATGGATGACAACAATATTTCAGCTGATCTAGTAGATCAGGCAAGTTCATACATCGACAAGAATGTAGAGATGAAAGCAATTAACAGACAAATTAAATTAATTTCTGAAATCGATAAAGCTTTAAGAAGAATTATGGATGATACTTATGGGTATTGCTTAGATACGGCTGAACCAATTGGTTTAAAAAGATTAATGGCAAGACCTGTTGCTAAATACACTATTGCTGCACAAGAAAAGCATGAAAAAGAAGAAAAAGTTCATGTGGATGATTAATTAAATCTTTGGAATTTTTGCCTCTTTATCCATAAAGGCATATCCTTTTATAACAGCCTCACGCTCAGAAATTTCTTGATACCATCTAGATAAGTTTTGATAATTTTTTAATCCAATATCATGCCATTCATGCCTTGCTAGCCATGGCCACGTTGCAATATCAGCAATGGTATAATTATCTCCAGCTAAAAATTTAGAAACTTTTAATCTTGTATCTAATTCTCCATAAATTCTTTTAGCAATTTTAAAATATCTTTGTTCACCAAATTCACTTTTTCCTGGATTATAATGATGAAACTGGTGATGCTGACCAATCATAGGACCTACAGTTCCCATTTGAGCCATCAACCATTGATTAATCACTAATCGATCTTTTTCATTGTAAAACTTTCCACTTTTTTCACCCAGATACATCAATATTGCACCAGATTCGAAAATACTTTTATTATTTTCATGATCAGTAATTACGGGAATTTTACCAAATGGACTTATCTTTAAAAAATCTGTATTAAATTGTTCCTCGTTTCCTATATCAATCTTAGTTACTTTGTACTGATAACCGATTTCTTCTAGCATAATACCTATCTTCCAGCCATTTGGAGTATTAGCAGAATATAACTCTATCATTTTTTTACACCAAGTCTCTCTTGAGCAGCCTTTGATGTAGTAGTGAATTCAAATCTTAGTTTTTCGTCTGGTCTTGCGTACTTAAAGCAGCCTCTTGCAGCAAGAGCTCCTTCATGAAATCCTGAAAGTATTAATTTTAATTTACCTAGATAAGAACAAATATCACCAATTGCAAATATACCATCGACATTTGTCTCAAAGTTTTCAGTATTTACTTCAACTGTTTTTTTATTGATATTTAATCCCCAATTTAAAATAGGGCCTAGCTGCATAATCAAACCAAAAAATCCAAGAACATAATCAGATTGTAATTCTTTTACTTCTCCATCGTCATGTTTTATTTTTACTGAACTAATGTGGTTGTCTCCTCTAATAGAGTCCATTTGATATTTGGTGTACAAATTTAATTTTCCCTGATCATTTAATTCTTTCACTTTTTGAACACTAGATTCAGCTCCACTAAATCCATCACGTCTATGAATTAAATTAACTTTAGAAGTATTTGATAATTCTATAGCCCAATCTAGTGCGGAGTCTCCTCCTCCAAATATTGAGATAGTTTTGTCTTTAAAAATTGTTTTATCTTTAATTGAATAAAATAATGAGGATCCTTCAAATTTTTCACATTCTTTAACTGGAAATTTTCTAGGTTCAAAAGATCCTACTCCACCTGCAATAATAATTGCTGCTACATCAAACTCTTGGTTTCCACTTGTTTTGATATGCCAACGATTTTCAATCTTTTTGAGTTCTTCTACTCTTTCATTTAAATGAAATTTAACATTAAAAGGTTTTATTTGTTGTAAGAGATTATTTGTTAATTCTTCACCAGTACATTCTGGTACAGCTGGAATATCATAAATAGGTTTATCAGGATAAAGTTCGATACACTGCCCTCCAGCCTTATCTAGATTATCTACGATTTCACATTGAAGTCCTATAATTCCAAGTTGATGAGCACAGAACAATCCTGTTGGTCCTGCTCCAATAATTAACACATCTGTTTTATTCATCTAAGCTTGCTTTTCTGGAATAGTAACTTCTAATCCGTCTAATTCATCTGAAACAATTAATTGGCAACTTAATCTACTATTTTGTTTTGGCTCATATGCCATATCCAACATATCCTCTTCACCGTCTTCTTTTGCTGGAAGTTTTTCTAACCAATTTTCTTTAACATAAACATGACACGTAGCACATGCCATTCCACCACCACAATCAGCATCAATTCCTGGAATATCATTTTGAACCGCACCTTCCATCACTGTTAATCCATTTTGAATATCAATAGTGTGAGTTTTACTGTCGTGTGTGTGGTAAGTAATTTTTGCCATGTGTTATATATAGGTTTTTATCTAAAATGAGCAAGTAAGTAAAAACATACTTAGCAAGATTTATGCATTTTGAGGTTCTGGCACTTCTTTTTTAAAAAAGTAGCTAGTGTCCTCTGTTTGTTTCATTATAGCTGGTAAAATTTCTTTGTAGGCATCAATTAAACCATCATTTGTTCTTGGTAACTGATCTTTAATATGATGATGAAGTTTATCTAAATTATAAGATGGAACTGTTGGAAACATGTGATGAGTTACATGATATTCCATTTTCCAATATAAAAAGCTTAGAATAGGATTAAGATACATTTCTCTTGTTGTATATCTATGATCTTTAATATTTCTTGCTAAACCTGCATGTTGAGTAAAAGAAACTAGTTTATGTAAAGTTCTTCCATAAAATTTTGGTAATAAAAAAAACAAAACAGGTAACCAAGATGATGCAATTAAAGACCACAATATAATTGCAATCCAAATTGCAACAAAAATTCTAGAATTAAAAATAACTTTTGATTGTGCATTTTCAGGAATGCAATCTTGCATGACTTTAGTTTTTACACCAAATGTATGTTGAATAATTTCGTAAGCAATACTTTTTTTGAAATAAATAAGTTCCATAAAAGGAATTAAATTCATTAATAAATTTTTTGGAGTTTCTTTTAAATTATTTCCATATTCAATTTCATGATCAAACGGATTTTCTGTTGAATATGTATTTCCATGATGAACAAAGTGTGTGTATCTCCATCTCAGTGGTTCAAAATTAGAAAGATAAGAAGAGATATAGTAAAAAAATTCATTTAAAGATTTTGATTTAAACGCAGTTTTATGACCTGTCTCATGCCACAATGGATTTGAAAAACCATAAATATTTCCGTAAACCAAAAACCAAAAAGCAGACCACCAAGTACCCCACGTTATATAGGCCATAATTCCTGTTACTAATAATAACCCAAAAAAAACTGAAACATGTTGAAGACCTTTAATGTCAGATTTTTTTGAAAGTTCTTTAAGAACCTCCATATCAATTTGGCATCGGTGCCATTTTTCTAGTTTTACATCCATAATAAATAATATGTATAATAACTATACATAATTTTATATAACGCAAAAAAAAAGGGCAAGTACAAAATTGTACCTGCCCTTTTTCAAATTTTAAGTAAAACTACTACTTAGCTCTACCAGGTTGTTGCATAGCTGCTGCCCAAATGATCAGACCGAAAGCGATCTTGTTCAAGAAGTCAGCTGCGTTGTAAATCACGTTTAGTGAGTTAGCATCTACACCACCTGTTAGGTAACCAAAAATGTAACCTAATGGGTAGATCGCCCAACCTACAGTAACGATCATTCTCATTGCACCAAAAGCAGTTACAAGTGATTTGTTACCACTTTTCGCTGCTCTCTTACCTGCTTCACCAGAGAATACTTCATATAAGATGTATACCCAACCAGCCATACCGATTATGAAACCAAGTGTAGCGTTGATGTATCCAGCTTCTCCTAAGTATCCACCTACTAGCATTACTAGTGTACCAATCATTAGTCTCCAGAAAATTCCAGAGTCTGATTTGTTTACTGCTGCTAGAACAAAATAGAATTCTAACATCAATAATGGCACTGTAATTAACCAGTCAATGTATCTGTATACAGTTGGTGAGTCACCAGTAGCGATCCATACATCTCTCATGTACATGTAGTGTACGAATGCAATACCAGTTACTAGACCAGCAACTGTCATTGAAACTCTCCATCCAGCTGGAACTGAACTTCTTTCTAAGAAAAAGAATACAGTAGCAGCTAAACAAGCCATAGATACTAACCAAAACGAAATACCTACGAAATCGTCTTGAGCCAGCATAGCTGTTTCAGCGTTTGCAACACCAGTTACGCCCATAAGAGCAACAACTGTAAGAGCAAACAATTTAAGTTTTTTCATAAAAAACTCCCTCTTCGTTAGTTTTTATTTATTTAGTTTATATAAACTAGACTTAAGTAACCCTAAGTCAAAGTTGGGCTTAAATAGCAAATTAAATTAGTTTTATGAAGACTTAATTGTCATTAATTTGCATTGATTTTACTGAATTTTTAAAATTAAATACAATTTATAAGTTAAAAACCAAAAAAATAACAAAAATCGAATCAAATTAGCATGTCAAAAAAATTTCTAAATATTTACGAAAATTCCATTCAAAACCCTGAAAAATTTTGGCAAGAAGCAAGTGAAGATATCTTTTGGTTTAAAAAACCAACAAAAATTTTAAACAAATCTAATCCTCCTTTCTATAAATGGTTTGAAGATGGCGTCACCAACACTTGTTATAACGCTTTAGACATACATATTGACCAAGGAAGAGGTCAAAAAACTGCTTTAATCTACGATAGTCCTATCACAGGTAATAAAGCTAAGTTTACTTATGAGGAACTTAGAGCAAAAGTATCAAGATTTGCAGGTGCTTTAAAACAACAAGGTGTAAATAAAGGAGATAGAGTAATTATTTACATGCCAATGATCCCTGAGGCTGTAATTTCTATGCTTGCTTGTGCGAGAATTGGTGCAATACACTCAGTTGTTTTTGGTGGATTTGCCTCAAATGAGCTTGCAAGCAGAATAGATGACAGTAAAGCAAAACTATTAGTAACTGCTTCATGTGGTTTTGAACCTGGAAGGACAGTTGAATACAAACCTCTGGTAGATGAGGCTATAAAAATAGCTAATCATAAAATTGAAAAGACGATTTTGTTCCAAAGACCAGGAAACGAAGTCAAATTAAATGCTCCAACTGAGATTAGTTGGGAAGAAGCAATCTCAAATGCAAAAGATACTGATTGTGTTGAGATGAATTCAAATGAGTTTGCTTACATCTTATATACATCTGGAACGACAGGGACACCAAAAGGAATTGTTAGGGATACTGGTGGTCATATCGTTGCTCTTAAATGGACTATGAAGAATATCTACAATATTGATACTGATGATATTTGGTGGTCGGCTAGTGATATTGGTTGGATTGTTGGGCACTCTTATATTGTTTATGCCCCATTGTTTAAAGGATGCACAACAGTTTTATTTGAAGGAAAGCCTGTTGGAACACCAGATGCTGGTGCTTTCTGGAAAATCATCTCAGATTATAAAGTAAAATCATTATTCACTGCACCAACTGCATTTAGAGCCATCAAGAAAGAAGATCCAGAAGGTAAATTTTTCTCAAAATATGATTTATCTAGTTTTGAGAGCTTGTTTCTTGCTGGAGAAAGAGCAGACCCAGATACTATCAAGTGGGCAGAAAATTTATTAAGAGTCCCAGTGATTGATCACTGGTGGCAAACTGAGACTAGTTGGGCAATCAGCTCAAATTGTACAGGAATTGAAATGATGGAGACCAAATACGGCTCAGCTTGTAAAGCAGTTCCAGGATATGATGTCAAAATCATTAAACCAGACCAATCTTTAGCTAAACCAAATGAAATGGGAGATATTGTTGTAAAACTACCTTTGCCTCCTGGGACATTCCCTACTCTATGGAATGCTGATCAAAGATACAAAGAAAACTATATGACTAATTATGAAGGCTATTATCAAACATATGATGCAGGTCATATTGATGATGAAGGTTACATTTGGATTATGTCTAGAACTGATGACATTATCAATGTTGCAGGACATAGGTTATCAACTGGTGCAATTGAAGAGGTTTTGTCTGAACATCAATCAGTTGCTGAATGTGCAGTTCTTGGAATTGCAGATAAATTAAAAGGTCAATTACCGATTGGTTTAGTAGTTTTAAAATCTGGTGTTGAAAAAGATAATGAAACTGTATCAAAAGAATGTGTTCAAATGGTTAGAGAAAAAATTGGACCTGTAGCAGCATTTAAAGTTGTTATTGTTATTAAAAGATTGCCAAAAACCAGATCAGGAAAAATTTTAAGAGGAACAATAAGGAAAATTGCGGATGGTGTTGAATATAAAATTCCACCTACAATAGATGATCCAGCAATTTTAGATGAAATTAAAGAAAACTTATCTCAAAATGGAATTATAAAATAATGCTTAAAACATATTTAATCTTAATTGCAGCAACTATATTTGAAGTTTCAGGAACTATGCTTTTACCTGTTACAAAAGGTTTTACAAAACCAGTTCCAACAGGTGCTTTAATATTTTTTTATGTATGTGCATTTTTTTGTCTATCAATTGTAGTTACTAAACTTCCATTGGCTGTGGTTTATGCAACTTGGTGTGGTTTAGGAATATTTACTATTGCTATACTTGGATATATTTTTTACGGACAGTCATTAAGTTGGCAGGTTGTTTTGGGTATGTTCTTAATCGTATTGGGATTAACGCTTGTAAATATTTATTCTTCTAAAACAATTAACTAAAAACTAAAGGAGTGCCTTCTGGATCTCCTAAAATTTTGCCATCTTGCATTTTAATTTTTCCTGCAATGATAGTATGAGTGGGTGTTCCTTTGAATTTAAATCCATTAAATGGAGACCATTTACATTTACTTTCAATATTTTCATTCTTAATTTCGATTGTTTTGTTCATATCTACAATTGTAAAGTCAGCATCATAACCTTCTTTAATAAATCCTTTATTTTTAATTCCAAAAATTTTAACTGGATTTTCACAAACAAAGTTTATCAACTGATTTAAACTTAGTTTTCCATCGTTAATATGATTTAACATTACTGGCATTAAAGTTTGAACACCCGGCATACCTGAAGGAGTATTTGGATAAACCTTATCTTTGTTTTCTTTTAAATGAGGCGCATGATCTGATCCGATAGTATCATTGAAGTTGTTTCTGACCCCATACCATAATCTATCATAATGAGTTTTATCCCTTAATGGTGGATTCATTTGAGCATACGTTCCAAGTTTGTCATAACAATCTGGAGCATAAAGAGTTAAATGCTGGGGAGTTATCTCAAATGTAATGTTGCCCTTATGCTGAGAAAGAAAATCAATTTCTTCTTTCGTTGTAATATGAAGAACATGAGCTTTTTTTTTATGTTTTTCTGCAATTCTAACAATTCTTCTTGTGGATGCTATGGCACACTCTGCGCTCCTCCATACGGGATGTGTGTGGACATTTCCTTCTTTAATTAATTTTTTATTAATCTTTAATATTGCTTCATCTTCGGAATGCACTGCAACGACTTTGGAAGCGTTTTGAAAAACTTTATCTATATCATCTTCTTCAGCCACTAATAAATTACCAGTCGAAGAGCCAGCAAAAAGCTTAATTCCACAACAACCTTTTAAATCTTTTAAACTAGCTAAGTCATCTGCATTGTCAGCAGTAGCACCAAAGTAAAAAGCATAATTGCAATACATTCTATCTTTAGCAAGATCTAGTTTTCTTTTAAACTCTTTCATGTTTGAAGTTGGAGGGTTAGTGTTTGGCATCTCAAATACACTGGTTATCCCACCTGCTATTGCTGCCCTACTCCCTGAATGAAGATCCTCAGTATCTGTTGATCCTGGTTCTCTAAAATGTGTTTGGGTATCTATGCAACCAGGCAATACTGTATGACCTTCTACATTGATTGTCTCTTTTGCTTCTTCTGAAATTTGACCAATCTTTTGAATTTTTCCATCTTTTATAGCAACATCAACGTCTTTTAATTCACCATCGATGTAACATTGTCCGTTTTTAATTATAAGATCTAACATTTTGAGAAATTGTTATTATATTACAATCTATAATTAATCAATTATGAATATAAAAAACGTTTACATTTTAGAAGATAGAGCAATTCTTTATATTAACGGAGAAGATGCAAAAGAGTTTCTTCAAAATCTTATTAGTAACGATATAAACAAAGTAAGTGATGTAAATAGTTGTTTTAGTTCTTTACTTACACCCCAAGGGAAATTTTTATATGAATTTATAATCGTAAAACATAAATCAGGTTATCTTTTAGATTGTGAAAAATATCAAGCAGATGGACTATTTAAACAGTTATCTCTTTATAAGCTAAGATCTAAAGTTGAAATTCTTAATTTAAGTAATGAATTTGTTGTAGCAGCATTTTCTCATGAAAAATTCTTAACTTTTGATGGAGCAAAAGATCAACATGGATGCACAATTAAATATAGAGAAGATCCAATATTTTTAGATCCAAGAAATAAACAATTAGGAGCAAGATTAATTATTAATTTAGAAAAACTTTACTTGTCCTTAAAAAAATTAGATCTCCACGATACAGATGTAAACGAATACTATTCTTTAAGTCATAAACTAGGAATAGTTCCAAAAGATTTAAACAAATTACAAGACAAATTATTTGGTATTGAATGTAATTTTGAAGAACTGAATGGAATAGATTTTAAAAAAGGCTGTTATGTTGGCCAAGAAAATACAGCTAGAATTAAATTAAAAAATAAGCTTTCAAAAAGATTGATGCCTATAAATATAATTAATGGAAAACTAAATGAAGGAGAAAGTATTTTTAATAATGAAAATGAAATAGGTAAAGTGTTAATAGATAATGATTACCCTTTCGCTTTAATCAAATTTTTAGATGAAAACTTTGATGAAAAGCTTGAATTTAAAACTAAAGAAGCTTCAATAATTATAAAAAAACCTGAATGGATCAGTTAAAATTGAAATTTGGTGCGGTCGGAGAGACTCGAACTCTCATGGACTAAGTCCACACGGCCCTCAACCGTGCCTGTCTACCAATTTCAGCACGACCGCGATATGTCTCATAATAAATGAATGACAAGTATGTTTCAAATTGGTAAAAAACTTTATGGAATTTACACAAGAAGTACGTAAAGCAACAGATCCTATATATCAAAAAATTTCTAAGGTTATACCTGAAATTGAATGGTCTGTGCATGCTCCATACATTCATAAAATTAATAAATTAAAAAAAGAAAAGAATGCTGTAATTTTAGCTCACAATTATCAAACTCCAGAAATATATCATGGTGTTGCAGATTTTTCTGCAGACTCACTTGCATTAGCAATTGAAGCCTCAAAAACTTCAGCAGATATAATTCTAATGGCAGGAGTTCACTTTATGGCTGAAACTGCAAAGTTAATGAGCCCTAATAAAAAAGTAATCTTACCTGATATGGATGCGGGTTGTTCTTTATCATCCTCAATTACTGGTAAAGATGTGAGATTACTAAAAGAGAAGTACCCAGGTGTTCCAGTAGTATCATATGTAAATACCTCGGCTGAAGTAAAGGCTGAAACAGATGTTTGTTGTACATCAGCAAACGCAGTTAAAATTGTTAAATCACTTGGAGTAAAAAGGGTAATATTTTTACCCGACGATTATTTGGCTAAATATGTTGCTTCTCAAACAGATGTTGAAATTATTTCTTGGAAAGGAATTTGTATTGTTCATGACCAATTTAATAGAAAAGAAATAGAAGATATTAGAAAAAATAATCCTGGAATTAAAATTATCGCTCATCCAGAATGTCCACCTGATGTAATTGAAGCAAGCGATTTTGCAGGATCCACTTCTGGAATGATTAAATATGTAAAAGATAATCAGCCAAAAAAAGTAATGATGGTAACCGAATGTTCAATGAGTGACAATATTCAAATTGAAAATCCAAATGTGAATTTTGTTAAACCATGCAATATGTGTCCACATATGAAAAAGATTACTTTACCTAAAATTTTAGATTGTTTAGAAAATGAGACTGGCGAAATCATAATGGACAAAGAAATAATTGATAAAGCCAGAATATCTGTAGAAAGAATGGCAGCCATTGGCAGATAATATAAGTGTCAAAAATTAAATTAAGCAAAGAATTTATCAAAAGCACTGTTAAGTTAGCTCTAAACGAAGATCTTTATCCTTCAGGTGACATCACTTCAGCATTAATTAACAACGATAAGATCGTAACTGTAAAATTATTATCAAATCAAAATGCAGTTGTTGCTGGATTATTATTTGTTAAACAAACTTTTTCCTTAATTGATAATAAAATAAAATTTATTGTTAAAAAAAAAGATGGTTCGAGAATTAAAAAAGGTTCTTTAGTTGCTTTGATAAAAGGTAAGGCAAAAAATATTTTGATTGCTGAAAGAGTTGCTCTAAATTTTTTGTCACATATTTCTGGTATAGCAACAAAGACGAATGAATTTGTAAGATTAGCTGGAAAAAAAACTAAAATTTGCTGCACAAGAAAAACAATTCCAAATCTTAGAGTAATTCAAAAGTATGGTGTCAAGTTAGGAGGGGGTACGAACCATAGATTTAATTTAAGTGATGAATATCTAATAAAAGACAATCACATCGCAAGTTCAGATTTAAAAAATTTAGTTATAAAAGCAATTAAAAATAAAAAAGGAAAAAAAATTACAGTAGAAGTTGATACAATTGATCAACTTAGATCAATTTTGGGGTTAAGATTTAATACTGTTCTACTAGATAATATGAATTTAAAAAATTTAAAAACTGCAGTTAAAATTGCTAAAAAGTATTACGAAACAGAAGCTTCTGGAAATATTAATTTGAAAACTGTCAAAGCAATTGCCTCAACAGGAGTAAATAGAATTTCTATAGGAAGCATTACTCATAGTGCTATTGCAGTTGACTTTAAGCTAGAAATTTAACTCACAAACTTAGTTAGATCTGGTTTAAAATAATTAGGACCTTTCATAACTTTTCCAGCTTCATTATAAATAGGTTTTCCATTTTCATCTAATTTGCTCATATTTGAGTTTTGAACTTCTTCAAAACATTTATCTAAATCTATTCCAAAAGCATGTCCTGCCCCATACGTTACATACAAAATATCTGTAAGTGCATCAGCAACTTCTAATAAATCTTTATTATTCATAGCTTCAGTAAGCTCATCTAACTCCTCTTTAATTAGATCTATTCTTAATTTGTTTATCTTATCGGTGCTAAAAGATGGCTTAGTTCTAACATCTTGACCAAAGGTTTTCATAAAAGTTCCGACTTTACTAAAATTCGACATATTGCTCCTGTATGTTTTTTAAAATTTATTGTATGAATATAATTATTTATTACTAAGAAATTAATCAATGAAATTAAGAAAAGAATTTGACAGTATTGGAAGCATAAATGTACCCAATGACAAATACTGGGGTGCATCAACTCAAAGATCAAATAAATTTTTTAACATCGGGAAAATTTTAGTTAATATTTCTATAATAAAATCAATTGCTATTATTAAAAGATCAGCAGCTATAGTTCATGCTAAAGATAAATTAATTAGCAGTAAAATTTCAAATGCAATTATCAAAGCTTCAGACGAGGTAATTAAAGGAAAATTAAATGAGAATTTTCCTTTAAAAGTTTGGCAAACAGGTTCTGGTACTCAAACAAATATGAATGTAAACGAGGTGATTGCCAACAGAGCCATTGAAATGTTGGGAGGAAAAAAGGGAACTAAAAAACCTGTTCACCCAAATGACCATGTAAATAAATCTCAATCGACTAATGATGTTTTTCCAACTGCAATGCATATATCTATAGCGACACAAACTCTTTCTAAAATGTTGCCAAGTTTAAAAATTTTAGAAAAAGAGCTCAAGAAAAAATCTAAAGAGTTTAAAAAAATAGTTAAAATTGGAAGAACGCATCTTCAAGATGCAACGCCATTGTCTCTAGGTCAGGAATTTTCTGGATATCATGCTCAATTAAAAAAAAGTATTGAAAGAATTGAATATGCTTTAAAAGAAATACTATTTCTTGCACAAGGTGGTACAGCTGTTGGTACAGGAATAAACTCAAAGAAAAATTTTGACAAAAAAATTGTTAAAGAAATTGCAAAATTTACTAAAATAAAATTTAAACCTGCACCAAATAAATTTGCTGAACTTGCAGCTCATGATGCAATAGTAAATTTTTCTGGGACATTGAATACTTGTGCCGTTGCACTAATGAAAATTTCAAATGATATCAGATTTCTAGGATCTGGACCTCGAGCTGGATATGGAGAATTGATATTACCTGAAAATGAACCTGGTTCATCTATAATGCCTGGAAAAGTAAATCCAACTCAGTGTGAAGCAGTTACAATGGTATGTGCAAACGTTATTGGAAATCACAATGGAATTACTATGGCTGGATCACATGGACATTTTGAACTAAATGTATTTAAGCCATTAATTGCTCACAACATTTTGCAATCTATTGACTTATTAGCAGACAGTACAAAGAATTTTGCTCTTTATTGTGTTAAAGGAATTAAAGCTAATAAAAAGAAAATTAAAGAGCACTTAGATAACTCATTAATGTTGGTGACGGCTTTAGCTCCACACATTGGTTATGATAATGCTGCAAAAATAGCAAAGACAGCTTTGAAGAATAATACAACACTTAAACATGAAACATTGCAAACAGGATTAATTAGCGAAAAAGAATATAATAGAATAGTTGATCCTAGAAAAATGATTTATCCTGCATAATTTTTTATCACTTCATTCAGTAAATTTTTAAAATAAATTTTATTTTGTAGATTGTTTTCTTTTAGTAAAATGTCTTCGAAAGTATAATTTGATTTTTTAAGTATTTTTTCGTCTACCATGATATTCTTGACTTTAATATATTTTTCATCAAAAAAATAAGTGAAGTTAACATTAACCTTACTAATCTTTTTTCTCAAATTTTTTGGAGTAAGCAAGAACTTATAAAGTTCATTTGTATTATTTATATTAATTTCAACATTTGAATCTAAAATTAATTTTCCTTCTTTCACATATATTAAGCTATTTAAAAACTCAAAATTAATATTGTTCTTCCATGTCATTTTAGTTTGATCAATATCGACTAAACCTTCTTGAATTTTAGACTTTATTAAAACATTTTTAAAATCTTCAAATTTTTTAATACTGTTTCCAGAAATAATTAAATAAAAATCAATATTTTTATTGTTTAAAATTTCAATCTTTAAAAGCTCTTTAATAATCGCATTTGACGAAAACAAAGGCGAAAGATCTATTTTTTTTGTATTACCTGTTATATTTGCATAAAATGGTTTTAAATTAAATCTACTTTTATAAGAAAAATCAGGATTTTGATTTTTATCAAAAAATTTAAACTCAAACAAATCATTTTTATATTGATACTCAAATAAATTTTTTGAGTTTAAAAAATTTATTTCTGAAAAACCTGAATAATTTGTATCAGTATATTTTGTTTGATTATTTATTATAAGTTTTAAACTTTCTATATTTATTTTGGAGTTTAATATTTTTTTAATTTTATCATCATAGATTTTAATTGAATAAGGCAAATTAAAAATCTCATTATTTGCATCAAGTGTATTTTTAATCTCTTTAGTATCAAAATAATATTTAGCATTAGAAATATTATTTATAAGCAAAACTTCATTTTCTATGTTTCTATAAAAAACATTACTATTTGATATTTCAAATTTGAAGTCTTTGAAATTACTATTCAATAAATCATAAAAAAAATTATAATTATTTTTTTTTAAATTAAAGTTTGCTTCTTCTAAAATGACATGATTTAATTTAATGTTTTTTAAAGAAAACAAATTTTCAAGAGAAACATAAACTTTAAGTTTTTTTATTTCTGTAATTTTATCTTCTTTAAGATTAATTGAAGAGTTATTTGTAGTAAAATGAGGTCTAGGCAAAAATTTATATTCTAGATTTTCTTGAAAATTAAACTCTAGGTTTAATTTATTTTTTAAATTTTTTTTAATTTCTAAAGAAACTTCTTCTTTATTGTGAATATTTGGGAATGAAAGATATGATAAAAATAAAATAATTAGTGCGACAATAGATAAAAATATTTTATTATTAATTAATAAATTTTTAAAATTATCAACATTTAACTTGT
Organism: Candidatus Pelagibacter ubique HIMB140; assembly: GCF_025558165.1. Taxonomy (NCBI): domain Bacteria; kingdom Pseudomonadati; phylum Pseudomonadota; class Alphaproteobacteria; order Candidatus Pelagibacterales; family Candidatus Pelagibacteraceae; genus Candidatus Pelagibacter; species Candidatus Pelagibacter communis. The sequence goes on from NZ_LAMZ01000001.1 coordinate 575,955, forward strand.
TTAAATTTTTCTCTAATAGATTATTAATAAATTTACTGAATTTTTTAAAAAAACTAGCAATAAATTTAGGATTATTCATTTTAAGCAATAATCTTATAAAACATTATTTTGAATGATAAATAGAGAATATTTAAATAATTTGAATGCAGCGCAGAAAGAGGCTGTAATGCATCTAGATGGTCCTCTTTTGATAGTTGCTGGTGCTGGTTCAGGAAAAACTAAAGTCCTAACATCAAGAATAGCTAATATAATTAAGGAAAAAAAAGCTTTTCCAAATCAAATTCTAGCAGTCACATTCACAAATAAAGCAGCTAAAGAAATGCAAAATAGAGTAAGTAAAATTTTAGGATCTGCTGCTATTGGTCTTTCTTGGTTGGGAACTTTTCATTCAATTTGTGCTAAATTATTAAGAAAACATGCTTCAGCTGCACAATTAAACTCAAATTTCACTATTATTGACACTGATGATCAAATTAGATTGATAAAAAATATATGCAAAGCAGAAAATATAGATATCAAACAATTATCCCCAAGATTTATACTTGCAATAATTGATAGATGGAAGAATAAAGGTTTTTATCCTGGAGAAGTAGTCATAAATCAAAAAGATATTTATGAGAAAACTATACTTCCGTTATACAAAATATATCAACAAAAATTAACTGATTTAAATTCTTGTGATTTTGGCGATTTAATTTTACACACAGTAAAAATTTTAGAATTTAATCCTGATATAAGAGAAATATATTCTAAAAATTTTAAATACATATTAGTTGATGAGTATCAAGATACAAATTTTATTCAAAGTAAATGGCTAAATCTTCTATCTGAAAAAAATAAAAATATTTGCTGTGTTGGTGATGATGATCAATCAATATATAGTTGGAGAGGTGCAGAGATTAAAAATTTTTTAGAGTTTGACAAAGTTTATGAAAATACAAAAGTAATAAGATTAGAACATAATTACAGATCTTCACAAAACATATTATCAGTTGCTTCAAACCTTATTTCTAATAATCAGAATAGAGTTGGAAAAACATTAATTACTACTATGGAAGAAGGTGATTTAGTTCAATTAAATTGTTTTAAAAATGGTAAAGATGAAGCAATTGGGGTTTCTGATGAAATTGAAAAAAAAATTAAAAAAGAATTTTCTTATAATAACATAGCAATTTTAGTCAGAGCCATCTTTCAGACACGTGAATTTGAAGAGCGATTTCTGAAAATTGGTATGCCTTACAGAATATTGGGTGGTACAAAATTTTATGAAAGAGCTGAAATTAAAGACTGTGTTGCTTATTTAAGATTGATTCATCAAGAAAAAGATGACTTGGCTTTTGAAAGAATAGTAAATAACCCTAAGAGATCAATAGGTGATAGTACTTTAAAAAATATTCATGAGTTTGCTAAGAAAAATAATTTAAATTTAGAAAGAGCATCAATCAAAATGCTTGAACAAAATCTAATTAAGCCAAAAACTAAAATTGGACTTAGTTTATTTATTAATTCTCTAATCAAATGGAGAAATGATTTAATTATAAAGAAATCAAATCATATAAAGTTATTACAAATTGTTTTAGATGAGTCTGGCTATTCAGCAATGCTTAAAAATAAAAAAGATTTAGATAATGAAAATAGACTGGAAAATATTAAAGAATTGTTAAGTGCTATGAAAGAATTTGATAATCTAGAAAGTTTTTTAGAACACGTATCTTTAGCAACCTCGGTAGATCAAGAATGGGATGGTGAAAAAATTAATATGATGACTATGCATGCAGCAAAAGGTTTGGAATTTGATGTTGTATTTCTACCTGGATGGGAAGAAGGATTGTTTCCACATCAAAAATCTATTGAAGAAAAAGGTCAAAATGGCCTAGAGGAAGAAAGACGATTAGCATATGTAGGAATTACAAGGGCAAAGAAGAAAGCTATAATTTCTTTTTCAATGAATAGATTTTACCAAGGAGATTGGATAGATAGTATGGCCTCACGTTTCATTGATGAACTACCAGAAAAACATTTAGAAAAAAATTCTTTCTTTGAAGAAGAAATTAACAATGATGATGATTTTGAGTTTAATCAGGATTTTGAAATTGACGAAGGAACAAGAAGTCCTGGGTGGATAAGATATCAAAAGAGAATAAAATGAGTGATTACATAAAGATTTTAAGAAATAAATTTAAGACATATGAGATCGATGGCTATGTAATTCCAAAAAATGATGATTTTTTTACAGAATATTCAAAATTAAATCGATTAGAAGTTATTTCAAATTTTAGTGGATCTGCTGGTCTAGCAATTGTTCTTAAAAATAAAAATTATTTATTTACTGACGGAAGATACACAATTCAAAGTAAAATGGAGAGTGGAAAAAATTTTAAAATTTATGGATTTGAAAAATTAATAAATTGTAATTTATTTAAAAATCTTACACTAGGTATAGATCCAAAGTTATTTACCAGTACTCAAATAAAAAATTATTTTTTAAAATATAACAAAATTAAACATGTCAAAAAAAATCTAATTGATGAAATTAAAAAACAGAGAGAACAGGCCTCTATTCCTTTTTTTTCATTAGACAAAAATATTGTTGGTGAAAGCATTAATTCTAAATTAAATAAAATAACAAAATATTTAAAAAAAAGTAAAACAGATTTTATTTTTATTAGTGCACCAGAAAATGTTGCGTGGACCTTAAATATTCGAGGTGGAGATGGCCCCAACAGTCCAATTCCAAATTCACGATTGATAATAAGTAAATCAAAAAAAATATTACTTATAAGTAATCTTAGAAAGTGTAAGCAATTATTAAAGAATAAAATTATTAGGAAAGATCAATTTTTAGATGTAAATTATTTACCTAGTAAAATACAAAATCTTAAGGGAAAAAGCTTTATTGTAGATGATAAATCTTGTTCAATATTTTATGAAAATTTAATTAAGTCTAAATTTAAGATAATAAAAAAAGAAGATCCAATTTATCATTTAAAAGCAATCAAAAATAAAACTGAGATTAATAATATGATTAATGCTCATATCTATGATGGTGTAGCATTAACAAAATTTCTATACTGGATAAAAAAAATTAATAAAAAAAATATTACGGAAGTAGAAGCGTCTAAGAAATTAGAAAATTTTAGAAAATTAAATAAACAATTTCTCTACCCAAGTTTTGATACAATAGCAGGCTCTGGCAAAAATGGTGCGATTGTTCATTATCGTGCAAAGAAAAAAAATTGCAGAGTTATAAATAAGAGAGATATTTTCCTTTGTGATTCTGGAGGTCAATATAAATATGGAACAACTGATGTAACAAGAACAATTTGTTTTTCAAAACAAAAGCAAAACATCAAAAATATTTTTACCAAAGTTTTAAAAGGTCATATTGCTGTAGCTACAAGTGATATAAATAAACAAGATACAGGCAAAAAGATAGATAAAAGAGCAAGAAAATTTTTAAATAAAAGTAACTTAGATTATGCACATGGTACAGGACATGGAGTTGGATTTTTTCTTAATGTTCATGAAGGCCCTCAATCTATTACAAAAATAAATTCTGTAAAAATAAGAGAGGGTATGATTTTAAGTAATGAACCTGGGTATTATAAAACCAATGAATATGGAATTAGGATTGAAAATTTAGTCTATGTAAAAAAAATAAAGAAAAATTTGTTATTTCAAAATTTAACAATGGCTCCTATAGAAAAAGATTTAATAAATTTTAATTTATTAACAAATTATGAGAAAAACTATCTATTTAAGTATCATTTTGAAGTTTATTCAAAGATATCAAAATACTTGAGTCCAAATGAGAAAAAGTGGTTAGCTACTTTTATTTAGCATCTTCAAAAATTTAACTTGATCAATTACTTTTATTTTTAATTTTTTAGCGTCATCTATTTTTTTTTTAGTTGGTTTTTCACCAATAATTAAGAAATTCAATTTTTTTGATACACTACTAACAGTTTTTCCAGAATGTTCTTCAATCAGAGATTTAACTTCTGCTCTACTTATTCCATTTAATTTTCCAGTAACCAAAAAAGTTTTATTTTTTAATAAACCATTATTTGAATTTTTTATAGCATCTTTAATTAATAAAACTTTTTCTAATTCATTCAAAACTATTTGGTTAGCTTCATTTGAAAAAAAAATCTTGATTGAGCTTACTTGTGTATCACCAATTCCATCAATATTTAGTAAATCTTCATAATCAATTTGTTTAGTTAAATTTTTAAATTTTGAAAATGATACAAAATGTTTAGACAACAATTTTGCATTTTCTAAACCTATATGTCTTATTCCCAAAGAATATATAAATCTTTCTAAAGAAATAATTTTTTTTTGATCAATTGAATACTTTAAGTTTTGAACAGAAAGTTTGCCCCAACCATCTAAATTTTTAATTTTTGAAAAATCTAAATTGAAAATGTCTTGAGGATATTTTATTAATTTCAATTTCCAAAAATTTTCAACTATTTTCTTTCCAAACCCATCTATATTAAATGCTTCTTTTGATACAAAATGTTTTAATTTTTCAACTGACATTTTATTACAATAATAACCTTCACTGGAACATCTCCTAACAGCGTCAACTTTTTTTGTTATTTTATTAAATTCTTTAATTGTTTCTGATCCACATGATGGACAATTTTTTGGAAAAATAAATTTTTTTGAATTTTTTAATCTTTTTTGTTTATCTACTGAAAGTATATGAGGTATTACATCACCAGCCCTTTCTACAACTACAGTATCACCTATTCTGATATCTTTTCGATTAATTTCATCCTCATTATGCAATGTTGCATTGGAAACTAAAACACCTCCAATATTTATTGGTTTAATTTTTGCTACTGGTGTTAAAGCACCAGTTCTTCCTATTTGAATTTCTATGTCTAATATTTGAGAAATCGCTTTGTTTGAGGAAAACTTGTGAGCTATTGCCCACCTAGGTGCGTTTGCAACACTTCCTAATCTTTTTTGCATTGCAAAATCATTAACTTTGTAAACGACACCGTCTATATCAAAATCCAAATTAATTCTTTTTTTTTCTATTTGATTATAATTATTTAATAAATTTTTTACTCCAGATATTAATTTGTTTAACGGGTTAGTTTTGAAACCCCATTCAGTTAATTTTTTAAGGTATTCGAATTGATTATTAACCATTAATCCTCTCTCATATCCAAATGTATAAGCAATAAAGTTTAAAGGTATTTTTTTTGTTTCCTCAGAATTTTTTTGTCTTAATGAACCTGAAGCTGCATTTCTAGGGTTTGCAAATTTTACATTTAAATTTTTAAAATCATCATTTTTAATAAACACTTCGCCTCTAATATCAATTTCTTCAGGAAAATCTTTTGATAAAATTTTTTTTGGTATATCTTCTATGGTTAAAAGATTTGAAGTTATATCTTCTCCTTCTTTTCCATCTCCTCTAGACAAACCTTTAAAAAATTTACCTTTTTTATATGTTAATGAAGCTGAAATTCCATCAATTTTAGGTTCCGCACTATAATATATTTCCTTTCCGTTTAATGATAAAAAATTACTAATTTTTTTTTCGAAGTTCAGTAAATCTTCCTCTGAAAATGCATTACCTAAAGAAAGCATAGGAACTCTATGCGGTGATTTGTGAAAATTTTTTGAAGGTTTAAAACCTACATATTTAGATGGAGAATATTTCGAATTTAAAAAATTATATTTATTTTCTAATTCTAAAATTTCTTTTTTTAAAATATCATATGAAGCATCAGATACTATTGATTTATTATGATCGAAATAACTTTCATTATATTTTTTAATTAATTTAATTTTTAAATTATACTCTTTCTTAATATTACTAGACATTTAATCAAAAATTGATTTAAATTTGTTTAAAACTTTTATCTCTTTCTTTTTTTCTTTTTGTCTTTCCTTTTTCTTTATCTCATATTTTTTGTTAAATATTTTATATGACTGTTCATACCACTTGGAAGTCCTGTAATTATATCCAAGCAATTTTGCATATTTAAATGACTCTTCTTTCAGCCCTATTATATAATATATTTCTACTAATCTATGTAAAGCCTCTTCAACATAAATACTATTATCATAATCATTTATGATAACCTTAAATCTGTTAATTGCTGAAATCCATTTTTTCTTCTCTAGGTAATATCTACCTATATAAAGTTCTTTTGCAGCAAGAATATCTTCAATTAAATCTAACTTAAATTTTGCATCTATAGAATATTCTGAATTAGGATAATTATTAATTAAAGATTCAAAACTTTGCTTTGAGTTTAAAATTGATTCAAGGTCTTTAGTTTCATCAACAATTTGTTCATAATAACATAAAGATAATAAATAATTTGCATAATCTAAATTATTATGTGTTGGATATACTCTCTTAAACCTCACTAATTCAGCAATAGCCTCTGAATAATAATCCTGAACATAATATGAGTAAGCAGCCATTAGAGAAGATTTTGGTGCCCAAATCGATTGGGGGAACATTGTTTCTACTTCGTTAAATTTTTTTGCTGCAAAAATTACATCTCCCTCCTTCAGATTTTTCATTCCTTCTTGGTAAGCTTCCAATATTTGTAAATCTAAACTTTTTTGAGTTATGGTAGATTTCTTTGTTTCATTTTTTGAACAAGAATAAATTAAAATTGATATTACAAATATTTTTAAAATAATTTTAAATTGCATAATAAATTTATACTTTTTAAAGGGATATTTTAAAAGTGATCTTTTGTTTAAGCTATAGATCTTAAAATATTTCTATTTATCAAAGTATGAGGTAAGTTTTTTTCTTTTATTTCTAAAATAGAAAAGTTTTTTTTATTTTCAAAAACACTTCTTAAGAGCTGATTTGTAAGATAATGACCACCTTGAGAGCATTTTATACTCGCAATCATTCTATATCCACATGTATATAAGTCGCCTATACAATCTAAGATCTTATGATTTACAAATTCTTTTTTATTTCTAAGACCTTCAGAGTTTAAAGTTATATTATCTTTAACTACTATTGCATTATCTAAACTGCCTCCTTTAGCAAGGCCTTTTTTCTTGATTAATTCTATATCCTCAAATAAACAAAAAGTCCTAGAATTATAAACATCAGTTAAGTCATCTTCATATATCTTAAATGTGTTGCGTTGATTTCCAATTACTGGATTTTTGTATTTTATTTCATAATCAATATCCAAACTTAAGGTTGATGGTTTAATATTGATATAACGATCACCGTCAGAATAAGTTACTTCTTTTTCTATTTTTATTATTTTTATTGGAGCATCTGAAATTTCGATTCCAGCTGAAATAATTTTTTCGATAAATATTTTTGCAGATCCATCTAATATAGGTACTTCTTCATTATCAATTTCAATAAGAGCATTGTCTATACCTAATCCAAATAATGCACACATCAAATGTTCAATAGTTGAAACTTTAACACCAAATTCATTTTCAACTGTAGTATTTAAAGATGTATTGGTAACATTCATAAAATTTGGATAAACTAGGTTATTACTTTTTAAATCTATTCTTTTGAAAACTATACCATGGTTAGGGAGCGCAGGTTTGATACTTATATTAACATCTAAACCACTGTGGAGAGATATCCCGCTGAATGAAATATTATCTTTTATTGTTTTTTGAGTTAAATAAGACACAGTGAATATCTAAATTGTATATTTAATAATTTAAAAACAACTATTGTTACAAGAAAAAACAAAATTAACTAAATAATTGAAAAAATTTTTCAAAAAAACCTTGCTTTAGTGAAGTTTTTGAAGCAATACGAACTTCATTTATATTATAACCGTTTATTAACTTATGTGCCCTCTGTGAAATATCTGGTATTTTTTCTTTATAAAAATCTTCTATATATGCTTTATCTTGATAGCTATTAACTTGAATTTGATATTTTTTTAAAATGTTTTCAATTTCATAAATAATTAATTTTGAAATTGAAATTAATTTAATTTCAAAAAATATTTCATCATTATTAATTTTATATTTTTTTATTAGCATATGCATAAGTTTATATTGATTATAACTTTCTTGAAATAATTCGTTAATATCTGAAAGAGTTTTTTCTAAATATTGATTTGTAATATTTCCAGAATAATTTTTTTTTTTCAAACTTAAATCGAAGTTAAGGATTGAATTGTTTTCAATTATAACATTTATATTATTTACAAAGTTTCTTGCCACTTTTTCAATTTTGAAAATATTTTTTTCTAAAAACTCACTTAAAAGATTTAAATCTATTTTTTCTAAGTCAGTTTCATAATCAAATTCACTTTTATATAAATTTTTAAAATTTTTTATATCTAATAGGTGTATTTCAAATTTTTTATTAGAAATAATTAAATAAGTTTCAAATTCTATTACATCATTCATTTAAAATTATTATTTGATTTTTTATTCTAGCATCTAATATTTTTTTATTGTCTAATTCAATATTTCCTAAAAAAAATGATATTTTATCTAAAGTTTCTTTATCAATTTTTTCAGGCAATTTAATTAATAAATTGTTAGTAAATTTTAAATCCCATCTATTAGATTTAAAATAATATAGAGAATCTATTTGTGAATAAACAATATTTGATTGATCGATAATTTTCTTTAATTCAACTACCTCATTTGTATCTGGACTCCCAAATATGTATGGCAGTTGTATATTTGAAATATCGTTATTTGATACTTTGCCATTGCTCCCTAATAAAAAAAACTTTCCGTTTATGTTGATCCTGGCAATAAAATTTGTCTTCCTAATATTAATGTCAATTGAATGAGGATATTTTTTTATAACGTTATACTCTTCAACTATTGAATTAGACTCGATTATGCTTTGAAAATTTTTTTTTTTGATAAAAAAAATATTTTTTAAATCTAAATTATTTAAATTATAAAGTAACATTTTTTGGTTACTTTCATCTAAACCAAAAATATTTATATTTTTAATTTTTTCAAATTTTAGATTATTTATTGAGTTATTATTTATTGAGCCTACTAAAATTAACAAAAAAAAATAAATTAATATTTTTTTATTTTTTCTTTGAGGCATCTTTTAAAATCCATTCAATTAATTTTAAAAAGCTTATTCCCTTATAAGAGGCTATTTCTGGAACAAGAGATAATTTAGTCATACCTGGTTGAGTGTTAATTTCTAACAAATAAAATTTACCCTTGTAATATTTAAAATCTGAACGTGTAACACCAGAACAACCAATAATATTGTGTGCTTTATGTGCAATATTCAATACTTGATTTAATTTTTTATTTGGTAAATCAACAGGAATTATATGTTTAGTTTTTGCATTTGTGCTGTACTTTGCTTGATAATCATAGAAAGCTCTTTTGGGTTTTAATTCAATTGCTCCAAGTTTTTTATTACCCATAATTGCTACTTGAATTTCCCTACCTCCGATAAATTGCTCGATCATAATTTTTTTATAATTTTTCAATAAATTAATCTTTTGAACTAAATTAGATTTATTACATATAAAAACATTAACACTAGAACCTTCATTTAAAGGTTTTATTACAACAGGAAATTTAAGTTTTGACTTAATTTTTTTTATTAATTCAAATGATTTATAATCATAATTATAAACAAAAAATTTTGGTGTTATAATTTTATTTTTTATAAAAAATTTTTTTGAAATTTCTTTATCCATAGCTATAGATGATGCTAAAACTCCAGAGTGAGTGTAAGGGATTTTGTGCGTCTCTAAAATGCTTTGGATATACCCATCTTCTCCAAATTGACCATGCAAAGCATTAAAAATTACATCGGGCTTAAATTTTTTGATATTAGACGATAAAAATTTATCTGGTTCAAAAATCTTAATTTTATAACCATTTTTTTTAAGTTCTTTGGCAACTTGGTTACCTGTATCAAGGCTAATTAATCTCTCCTTTGAAATTCCACCCGATAGTATAAGTATTTTTTTTTTCAAATTATTCTAAAATTTTTATCTCAGTTTCTAACTTTACACCTGTTTTCTCAAATACATTTTTTGAGACATAATCGATCAAATTCTTCATATCTTTAAATTTAGCATTACCCTTATTTACAAAAAAATTACAGTGTTTTTCTGAAATATATGCGTCACCAAAAGAAATATCTAATGGAACTGACTCTTTTATTAGTTCCCAAACCTTTTTTTTAGATTGATCTAAAGGATTTTTAAAAGTACTTCCACTGGTTTTAATTCTTGTTGGTTGCACTTTTTCTTTTCTTTCTTTTAAAAAACTCATTTCTTTTTGAATTAGTTGTTTTTCTTTCTTAAAGCCTTTTAACGAGGCGCTTAAAAAAATAAGGTCCTCAGATATACCGCTATCCCTGTATTTAAAATTTATTTCCTTCGCAGGTATAGTTACAACCTGGCCTATTTTAGTAACTGCTTGAACTGAAATAAGAATATCTTTAAATTCTCTATTAAAACAGCCAGCATTCATTTTAATTCCACCACCAACTGTGCCTGGTATACAAGACAAAAATTCAAAACCACCCAAACTATTTTCTAATGCAAATTCTGATAATGCTTTGTCACTAACACTGCTTCCTGCAATAATTATATCATCTGACAGAACTGATAAATTGTTAAAATTATTTGCAAGCTTGATTACTACACCATCATATTTATCATCTGTTATTAATGTATTTGACCCCCCACCTAAGACGAAAATATTTTCTTTATTTTCTATAATCTTTAAAAATTTGATTAAATCTTTTAAATTTTCAGCCTTAAAAAAAATTTTAGCTTTACCACCAATATTAAACCAATTTTTTTTTTTTAAATCATAGTCTAACTTTAAGTTTTTACTAAATTCTTCTGATAGTTCTTTCAAATTAGTTTTCATTTTAAATATTTAGGCAGTTCTCTCATCCAGCTTGAAATAGAACCAGCACCCATTGCTATAACAATCTTTTTTCCATAAATATTACTTTTTACGTATTTTGCCAATTGCATTGGATTCTCGATCATTAATAATTCAACCTTTGAATTTTTGATAATTTGTTTTGCAAAACTATGGTAACTGAATCCAAGTTTCATTTTTTCACCTGCATTATAGATTGGAAATAAAATTACTTTATCAGCATTTTTAAAAGCGTGACTAAACTCCTTTTTTAAATCTTTTACTCTTGATATTCTATGAGGTTGAAAAATACATATCTTTTCATAACCTTTGTACACTTTGCTTACACCATTAAGTACTTCTCCTATCTCTGTTGGGTGATGTGCGTAATCATCAAAAAAATCAACATTATTAAAAGAAAAAATCTTATTAAATCTTCTTTCAACACCTTTGAAATTTTTAAGTCCTTTTTTTATATCAAATATTGATATTCCAACAGTCAACGATACTGCAAGAGCTGCAACTGCATTTTTAATATTATGATTTCCTAGAAGAGGAATAATTATATTTTTTAAATATCGATTTTTTTTATTTGGTAATTTTATAAATAAATCAAATTTTGAAAATTCTTTATATTGATTTATATTTTTTATAGAAAAGTTTGATCTAAGATCTTCACCGTACGTATAGAAATTTTTCTTTTTAATTTTTTTTATTAGATTTTTGTTATTCTTATCATCTAAACATATAAATGATTTTCCGAAAGATGGAACCTTCTCAACAAAATTAATAAAATATTTATTTAATTTTTTCATCGAATTATAAAAATCCATGTGCTCTCTATCAATGTTGGTTATGATTGAGTAAGTTGGTGGAATAAATATAAAACTACCATCAGACTCATCTGCCTCCAAAATAGACCAATCACTTTTACCTAATTTTGCGGTATTATTGATTGAATTTATAATTCCTCCATTAATAATCGTCGGGTCTATTTTTGTATTTTGAAAAATTGATGCAATTAAAGATGTGGTTGTTGTTTTGCCGTGAGATCCGACAACTACAATATTTTTAGAAAGAGACACAATGTTTGCTAGCATTTCGCCTCTTTTATATATTGGTAGACCTTTTGATTTTGCTTCAATTAATTCTGGGTTATTTTTTTTAATTGCTGAAGAGACAACCAAAATTGTAGCTTTGCTGATATTTTGTTTTTTATGTCCAACGTAAACTTTGATTTTTTCTTTTCTAATCCTATTAATATTTTTATTATTTGAGATATCACTTCCTTGAACTTTAAAACCTTTTCTCTTCATAATCATTGAAAGGCCACTCATCCCTATCCCGCCTATACCAACAAAATGAATAACTTCTGATTTAGCTAATTCAATTTTCATTTAAAATTTCCAATAAATTTTGATTAACATTATTCCAAGTATTTTGATAATTTAATTTTTTTAGATTCTCTTTTTTTGACATGTAATCCTCATTTTTTTTTGCAATTTTTAACAATAATTCTTCAAATTTATCTTTATCAAATTTTTTTTGATCAACTATCCAACAACAATTTTTATCATAATAATATTTAGCATTTTCATATTGATGATTATCCTTTGAACTAGGAAGTGGTATGGCGATAAAAGGAACATTCATTAATGACATTTCAGCTAAGCTTGAAGCGCCTGACCTTGATATACATAAGTCAGACTGTTTCATAAGTTCGTTTAAATTTTGATCAAAACTAAAAACATTGCTTTCTATGTTATTAATTTTATAAAAATTTTTTAAATTATTTATGTTTTCTCTACTAGTTTGATGGATTACATTTATTGAGCAAGTTTTTGAGATACTCAAAATCGTTTCATTAATAAGTGTATCAAAAATTTTAGCTCCTTGGCTGCCTCCAATAACCATGATGGTAAATAAATTTGCTTCTTTTTTAAATAAATTTGCTTCATAATATTCTTTTCTTATAAAAGGTTTTGAAATTTTTTTCTGTTTTTCATATTTTTTTGGACAATTTTTTAAGTTTATTGAATAACAAATTAATTTTTTAGAAAAATTTAAAAAGAATTTATTGGCTCTTCCTAAAACCATATTTGGTTCAATTAAAAAAATTTTAATATTTAAAATTTTTGCTGCCAGACATAATGGTAAAGACATATATCCACCTGTTGAAATTAAATAAGAAATTTTTTTTTTTTTTAATATTTTTAGAGAACTAATTGCTAATATTAAGACTTTAAATAATATAAAAGGAAGTAGTATTAAACTATTTAACTTCGGTGTATCTATTAAAATATATCTATAATCATCTTTTGCTAAATATTTTAATCCTCTAGAGTCTGTTGAGATTATTACATCATATGATTCTTTCAAATGGTCATAAATTGTAATTGCAGGAATGACATGTCCTCCAGAACCTCCAGTGGAAATTAATACTTTTTCTTTCACAAATTATATTTTTCTTTTTGTTAAATTTAAAATTATCCCAACTAAAATTGAGGTACTTACAATTGAAGAGCCACCATAACTCAAAAAAGGTAATGTCATTCCAGTTGTTGGAAACAATCTTATATTAACTCCAATATGAATTGTGGCCTGCATGAGAATTAAACTTACTGAACCTATTAGAATAAGTTTATTTTGCTCCTCAGTTTCAAGACTTATTTTTTTAAAAACCATATAAATTAGGACTAAAAACAAAATTAAGATTAAAATTATGGCAATCACACCAAACTCTTCAGAAATTACTGAAATAATATAATCAGTATGTGCTTCTGGTACTCTATTTTTGAGTGTTCCTTCTCCAATACCTTTTCCAAAAAAACCCCCACTTGTAATTGAATCTATTGCTTTATCTGATTGAAAATTATGAGTACCTGTTTCTTTATCAAAAAACGAAAAAATTCTAGCTTTAATGTAATTAAATTTTGGTATGTAAATAATCATATAAGACATCAAAATTATTCCAAAAGAAAAGATTATGAGTAAAAAATATAAATTAATACCTGAGCAAAAAATCAGAACAGCCCAGGAAAAAACTACTAATAGTGTTTGACCAATATCTGGTTGAATTATTAACAACAAAGAAACTAAAGTCATCAAAATTGTTGACGCTAAATATTTAAATAAAATATTAGTTTCATTTTTGCATAAAATAATTGCAAGAATTACAATAAAAAAAGGTTTCACTATTTCTATAGGTTGAAATCTTGGTAAAAAAAATAAATCGATCCATCTTTTTGATCCTTTAACTTCTATGCCAATTATAGGTACTAAAAATAAAGAGAGTAATGAAATAAAAAAGAGAATTATTGAAAATTTGTACAGTTTATCTTGATTTAAAGTAGAAAAAATAAAAATAAAAACTATTCCGATAAGTAGATAAATTAAATGTTTAAAAAAAAAGAAATAATTGTTGGTATCTAATTTATCTGAAGCTATCAGTGATGTCGATACTAAAGAGAAAAAAAGTCCAATAGTGAATAGAGTGCTAACTAAAAACAATAAAGGTTTGTCAATATTTTTCCACCACTGGTAATAAAATTTATAAATTATGCTATTACTTTGCATATATTAATTTTTTAACTATTTTATTAAAGTAATTGCCTCTATCTTCAAAATTTTTAAAACTATCAAATGATGCACCAGCAGGACTAAAAAAAATTATATTTTTTTTAATTTCTTGATCTTCTATCTCTAAGAAAATTGCACGTAAGGTTTCATTTAAAGTTTTATATTTTTTAACCTTTAATTTATGTCTCAAAACTTTATGAAACTTATTTCGATATGAACCAAAAATGAATGCTTTTATATTTTTGCATTTTGTTTTAGATAATTTGAACTTATCATTTTTTTTTGGTATTCCTCCCAAAATCCAATAAACATCATTCAAATTATTTAATATATTTTCTGAAGAAGCGAAGCTTGTTGATTTAGAGTCATTTATTATTGTTAAATTTTTTTTATCAAAAACAATTTGTTGTCTATAATTAAGACCTTTAAAATTATTAATTGTTTGGATTAATCTGTTTTTAGATATTTTCAATTTAGGTGCAATTTCAAAAATAAATGAGAGATTTTCTCTATTACCGTCGGAAGCAAAGTATTTATTGCTAATCTTATCAATTATGTTTTTCAAATTTGAGATATCAACTTTATAAATTTTTGACTTAAATTTATTTTTTTTAATTTTTTTTGAAATTAATGAATCATTTTTTTTAACGTACGCAAAATTTCCCTTAACTTGAGACTCGATTAATTTAAATTTTGCATTAACGTAATTTTTTAGGTTCTTATGTCTTTCAATGTGGTCTGCTGAAATATTTAGAATTAAGCTAAATTTTGATCTAAAAATCTTTGAGTAATCTAACTGATATGAAGAGGCTTCAATCACAAAAATCGTTTTTTTTGTTATTTTTTTCTCTGCAAGTGCTGGATTTCCTATGTTCCCAATCAATCGAGCATCTTTTTTTTGATCAACCAAAGCTTCATGTAGTATTTTTGCTGTGGTTGATTTACCGTTAGTACCGGTAATTGTTATGCTCAAATTATCATAAAAAGAGTACAAAACATCAAGATCTGTATAAATTTTTTGTAAATTTTTTTTCAAGAAAGTCGATAATTTACATTTTGAAATATCTATTCCTGGACTAATAATGATTATATCAAAACTTATTTTTGAAATTTCACTTAAACTAATTAATTTTTTATTTATTTTTGAATTGTCATCGAAAAGATAAACATCTGCTTTTTTTTTTAAAAATTTATATGAAGATATTCCACTTTTGCCTAATCCATATATTAATATTTTTTTTCTTAAAAAAATATTTTTTTTATTTTTCATTATCTTAATTTTAACGTAGCAAGTCCTATCATTGCTAAAATTATTGAGATAATCCAAAATCTAATAACTACGGTAGATTCAGGCCAACCTTTTTTCTCGAAATGATGGTGTATAGGTGCCATTCTAAAAATTCTTTTTCCTGTAAGTTTAAATGAAATTACCTGAACCATTACTGAAACTGCTTCTAAAACGAAAAGACCTCCCGTTATCGCTAAAACGATTTCATGTTTTGTTATAATACCTACTGCTCCCAGAGAACCACCTAAAGATAAAGAGCCTGTGTCTCCCATAAAAATTTTAGCTGGAGGAGCATTAAACCATAAAAATCCTAAGCAAGCTCCAATAATTGCTCCACAAAAAATCGCAACTTCACCTGTACCTTCAATGTAAGGAATTTGTAAATAATTTGAAAAAACAATATTTCCAGTTACATAGCTTATAAATGCAAAACAAGCTGCCACCAATATTACTGGTACCGTTGCTAAACCGTCTAAACCGTCTGTAAGATTTACAGCATTAGAAGAACCTATTATTACAAATACAGCAAAAGGTATAAAAAACCATCCAAGATTAATTATTAAATTTTTAAAAAAAGGAAAATATAAATTATTTAAATCTTGATAATCATTCAAATATACAAACAAACTTACTCCTAATAACGCTAATATAATCTGTGCAATTATTTTAAACTTTGATGAAATACCAGAGGAATTACTTTGCTTAATTTTTTTATAATCATCAAATGCACCGAGTAATCCAAATGAAATAGCAATGTATAAACAAAATAAAATATTATTATTTGATAAATCTGCCCATAAAACAACTGAAATTATTAGGCCAAGTAAAATAATAATTCCACCCATTGTTGGAGTTCCAATTTTTTTAACTATGTGATCTTCAGGCCCATCATCTCTAATTGGATTAAAAATTTTTTGATTTGAAAAAAATTTTATAAAAGGACCTCCAACAAACAAAACTATTACTAATGACGTGAAAAAAGATAAACCAGTTCTGAAAGTTAAATATTTGAAGACGTTTAAAAAGCCAAAATTATCAACAAAATTTAATAGAAACTGGTATAGCATTTAATTTAAACCTTTTATTTCATTAACTATCTTATTGAAACCTGTCGCAAGTGAGGCTTTAATCATTAAATAATCATTGTTTTTAATATCATTTCTAATCAAATCATCGATCTGAGAATTGTTACTTAGTATTTTACCCTTTTTACTATTCAAAATTTTTTTATATATTAAAGAAGCCATCTTTCCTTTTACAAAAACCTTATCAATTTTAGTTTGATTTATTAATGGAGCAATAGATTCATGAAGTTTTTTAGAATAACTACCAAGCTCCAACATATCTCCAAGCAGCAAATATTTTTTAGACTTGTTTAATTTTATTTTATCAAAATTTTTAATAGCAGAACTTAATGATAGCGGGTTTGAGTTATAACTTTGATCAATTAAATTTATTTTTTTATTATTTATTTTTATTGTTGAATGGTCCCCTCTTCCATCGGGAATTTTAAAATTTAAAAAAATATTTTTATTCAAATTAAATATATTTAGATTCACACTTATTACAGCTAATGCAGATAGAATATTATAAATATTGTTTTGATAGTCATCAGAGATTATAAAATATTTAATTTTATTCATAAATCTAATTTTAATTTTAAAATTTTTTCCAAACGATTTAATATCTATTAACTTAATATCTGCTCTTTTACTTTTGATACCAAATGAAATTAATTTAAGATTTTTCTTTTTAGAAATTTGCCTATGAAGTTTAAAAAATTTATCATCTGCATTTAAGATAATAGAACCATTTGATTTAATATTATTTATAATCTCTGATTTTGCTAAGGCAATCTGTTTTATATTTTTAAAATTTTTTGCATGGGCATAATTTATATTTGTAATAACTCCAATATTTGGCTCTATTATTTTTGTTAGATAATCAATCTCACCCTTTTTATCCATTCCTACTTCTAAAACTCCATATTTATCGTTTTCTTTAATATTAAGAAGACTTAAAGGAACTCCAAATTTATTGTTATAAGACTTTGGTGATATACTTGTATATGAAATTTTTCCCATCACACTTCCCAATAGTTCCTTAAGTGTTGTCTTCCCACAACTACCTGTGATAGCTACAATGTTAGTACTTATATTTTTTCTGTATACTTTTGAAACATTTGTTAAAAATTTTAAGGTATTTTTAACTTTTATCTGCCGTTTAATATCAAGATTATTTTGAATTTTGTTTACAATTGCGAATGATGCTTTTTTCTTAAATGATTGTGAAACAAATTTATTTCCATCATTTACTTTTCCTTTGATAGCAAAAAATACATCATTTTTTTTTACTTCATTAGAATTAATTCTTGCCTTATTTATAGAAATAGACTTTGATAATTTTTGAGTTTTAGTAAGTTCTTTTATAATATTTACCTTTAGTTGATTGGACAAATCCTTGTTTTTTTTTTGGATTTCAATTAGGATTTTTTTTCTATCAGAAAATTTGATTTTCTTTTTACCAATTTCTTGTATGTTTTCGTGGCCTTTTCCTGCAACTAATAAAACATCTCCACTTTTTAAATTTTTAATGGCCTCAGATATTGCTATTGCTCTATTAGAAATTTCTGTAATTTTCTTAGCATTGATGCCTTTTTTAATATCTTTTCTTATTTTTATTGGGTTTTCGTAACGAGGGTTATCATCTGTTAGATAGATATTATCTGCATAAATACTTGCTATTTTACCCATTTTCATCCTTTTGTTTTGGTCTCTATTCCCACCACAACCAAATAAAAGGTTCAACTTTTTATCGGGAAATTGCTCCTTAATATTTAAAAGACAAACTTTTAAAGCATCGGGAGTATGTGCATAATCAAGAATAACAATTGAATTATTTTTAATTGTTCCAATTTTTTCTAATCTACCTTCAACTGGTTTTAATTTTGGTAAGACTTTTAAAATATTTTCAAAATTTAAATTACTTTTTTGTGCTGCAATTGCAGCCATCAAAATATTCTTGATTTGAATTTTGCCTATTAAATTTAAGTTAATTTCCTTAATTGAATTTTTATGTTTTATTTTAATTAATTGATTTTCATTGTCATATCTATGGGATAATATTTGAAAATTATTTTGTTTTTCATTTATTGCTGATAATTTTAATTTTTTCTTTAAAGAGATTTTCTTGATTGTTTTATATTGAGGTATATTTTTATCTGTAATTATATTTCCTTTTTTTTCTATTAAATTCTCAAATAAATAAAGTTTTGCATTTAAATAATTTTTTAAATTTTTATGATAATCGAGATGATCTTGTGATAAATTTGTAAAAATTCCAGATTTAAAGTTTAATCCATCTAATCTATATTGTTTTAATCCATGACTGGAAGCTTCCATGATAACATTATCAACTTTTTCTTTTTTTAATTTTTGTAAGATCTGACCTAAATTAATTGGATCAGTTGTTGTATTAAATAAATTTAAATTTATATTTTTTGATTTAACCCCTAGTGTTCCAATTGAAGCAACCTTTTTTTTATTTAATTGCATTATTTGAAGATAAAATTCAGCAACTGAAGATTTTCCATTAGTTCCTGTAACAGCTACTAAATTTTTTGGTATTTTGTTGTAAATTTTAAATGAGACTTCTGCTAATAATTTTCTTATATTTTTTGTTCTTATGAACAATATTCCATTACGGTAATCTTTTATTTTTTGTTCTGTTACAATTATTTTAGAACCTTTTTCTATAGCTTTAGAAATGAATTTATTTCCATCTATACTGTTTCCCTTAATTGCAAAGAAAATATTATTTTTTTTTAGCGATCTAGTATTAAAAGATATGCCTGAAAAAAATAATTTTTTATAATTTTTGGGGATACCATCAAAATAATTTCCAATTAACATTATTAATCAACCTGTATATATTTTGTGGCTAAAATAGGCCCAATTTTATCAATTACTTTTCCTGCTACCTCTACAGATGTCCACCCAGCTGTATTATAAAGTGTTCCTTTCCATCCACCTTTTCTATGCCTATACTTATAATAATAATCTTTTGATTTTTTAGGTGTATCTAACATCACAATAAATACAAATTGAGGATTTGATGTTGGAAATACCGAACTAAAAGTATTTATTTTTGCCTCTGAATATTTTCCTCCCTCTGGTTGGTCTGCTGTGCCTGTTTTGCCTCCAATTTCATAATTTTTAACATCTGCAAATCTAGCAGTACCCTCCTCTGTATTAACAATTTTTCTTAAAGCATTAACAACTTGTTTTGAAATTCCTTTATTAATTATTCTTTTGTTTTTATTTTTTTTATTATCTTCATTAAAAACCAATGTTGGTTTTACATCATAGCCACCATTAGCTAAAATAGCGTATCCTTTTGCTAGTTGAAGAATAGTTGTTGCTACTCCATGACCAAAAGAGGCTGTTGCTAATCTACATTTTCCAAAATCATAATCTATTTGAGGTGCCACTTCTTCAATGTCAAAATTAATCTGGTTTAATACTCCAATATCTTCTAAGAAAGATTTAAATTTTTCTGGACCAACTTTTTGTGCAATTCGTACAGATCCAATGTTTCCAGATCTAACTAAAATTTGCTCAGCGGTTAAATCTGAAGGTATTTCATTATCATATTCTCCAATTCTGTATCTGTCACACTTAATTGATTTTGGTAAATTTAAAAATTCAGTATCTGGCTCAATTAATTTTTCATTTAAAGCGCTTGCAAAAGTAAAAACTTTAAAAACTGAACCAAGTTCGTATGTTCCTTTTGTTACTCTATTAATATAATTTACATCTGATATATTTTTTCTCTCATTTGGATTAAAATCAGGTAATGAAACTAAAGAAAGTATATTCCCATTATTAACATCCATTAAAATTGCTGCACTTCCTTTGCTTTTAAAAATTTCCTGATATTTTAATAATTCTTTTCTAATTAAAAATTGAATGTCTTTATCAACAGTCAATTTAATTGGGTCTCTAAATGTTCTAAGATTTTCATTTAATGATTTTTCCAATCCAGAAATACCATTATTGTCATTATCTATTTGACCTAAAATATGACTAAAAAGGTTTTTCTGCGGATACATTCTAAGTACTTTTTCTTCGGGAATAAGAGATTTATCTCCCAACTTCATAAGTTGCTCATATTTTTCCTCTGAAATTTTTTTCTCTAAATAAAAAAACTTTTTGTTTTCTATTTTTTTTTCAATTTCATTAAAATCTTTGTCTGGGAAAATAATTTTTAGACTTAAAAGTAATTTTTCTTTACTAATTATGTCTGAAGTTTTGAGACCAATATCAACAGACTTAACTGTTTTTGCTAAATAATTTCCATTAATATCCAAAATATCTGCTCTATAAAGATCACTACTGAAAGGGAGAGCGTTGCTTGTATTTTTAATTTTTGCCTCTCGAGACCCTAAATGAATTAAATGTATTGTGTATATTGAGTAAATAACAAAAAAGACAAAAAAAATAAAAGCAACTCGATTAAATTGAATATTTAATCCAGTATTGTTTTTTTTATAATCGAAATCATTTTTATGATCTTCAATTGTTAATCTTTCCTTAAAATTGCTCATTTTTCCTTAATTATTTTATAATCCTCTAAATTGTTTACATTTTCTGAAATATTATAAATTTTAATATCTTCTATTTTTTTTTGAACTAATTGATCTTCAAAATATAAAGATTGATATTCTAATAATTTTTCAGCAGAACTTAGATAATCGTATTCCAACTGAATATTTTCTAAATCTGATTTTAAAAGTCTTACACTTTCTTTATAAGCAAATATTTTATCTTCAATTTTTTTTGTAGTATTTTTGATAATTGCTGTAGTTAAAACTAAAATTATAATTGTTAATGCTAGTGATAATTTTTTCAAAGTTTATCTCCAAACTTTTCAATTTCTAAAAAATTTTTAAATTTTTCCTCTATATCTGTGTCAAAATTAAAAAAATCACTTTTCTTAATTGCATATCTAAGTTTTGCAGATCTCGAAGGAGGATTTTCTTTTGTCTCAAGATCAGATGGAACAATTGGTTTTTTTTGACTTAAATTAAAAAGAGTTTCTTGTTGTTCTGTTTGAGGTGTGTATCTTGAAATACTTTTATTTTGAGAAAGACTTTTTAAAAAATATTTTACAATTTTATCTTCTAAAGAGTGAAATGTAACAACAGCTAAAACACCTCCCTTTTTTAGTACTTTTGTAGCATTTATCAGTCCATAAATTAATTCGCTTATTTCTTTATTTACAAAAATTCTAAGAGCTTGAAAAACTTTAGTTGAATTGTGTACTTTAAAATTTTTTCTTATTTTTGATTTATCAACAATTTTAATTAAACCCTGTGTATCAATTTTCTTATTTAATCTTTCTTTTACAATATTTTTAGAAATATATTTTGCATCTTTTTCATCTCCAAAGTATTTAAAAATTTTCTCTAACTCTTTTGCATCAAGTTTATTAATAGCATCAGCAGCTGAATAGTTGTTTAAACCCAATTGCATATTTAAATCTGTCATTGAATTGAAAGATAATCCTTTTTTTGGATCTTTCATTTGTGTTAATGAATATCCAAGATCAAAAATAACACCTTTGATATTTTCGTTTTTGATTTTTAAATTAGTTAATTGACTGAATTTTAAATTTTTAAAAATAAATCTATCTTTAAAATCATCTAAAATTGAATTTGCAATTTTTTGACTTTCAATATCCCTATCAAGTCCAATTACTTTTGTATTTTCAAACTCGAGTATTTTTTTTGAATATCCACCTTGACCAAATGTACAGTCTATAAATGTGCCACCATGTTGAGGGGTGATAACGCTAATAATTTCTTTTAGCAGTACAGGATAATGTTTTTGTACATCCGGTACTATAGTGGCTTCCATTTATTTCTTTGAAGACCATTAATTTTTTTGTCTTCTTAGGAAAGCAGGAATTTCAAGATCGTCTTCATCTTCTTGATCCTCAGAATTCAACAAATCTGAAGGTGAAGAGTTTTCACTCTCTGAGCTAAATAAATCTGGTGCGTCTGAGTCTACACCAAATTCCTTTAGATCATTTGATGTTTCTTCTTGAACATTTTCATCATGATTTTTTTCTTCAAATGTTTCTACTGCTTCTTGAGTAAACGATTTTTCCATTTCATTTAGAGTCCTGTCATCTACAATGTTTTCTGTTACTACACTATTTTCTGTAACAAAATTTTCATTCATCATATTATTTTCAACACTTACTTGCTCTTGTTCTTGAACCATTTCATTCTCAACCTTAAGAGCGTTTGCACCATGAATAATTGGGCTTGATGAGTTTGAAAAATTAAATGCTGGAGACCCCATATTTGAAAAATCAGAGTAACCAGGATTACGATTTTGTATTCTATGCACCATATTTACTACTGATTTAGACTCAGGTTGTTGTCCATCTAATGAAGTTGCAACAATTGAAACTCTCATTTTTCCGTCTAAGTCAGCATCAGTTATTGCTCCTATAATTAACTCAGCCTCTGGATCAACTTCTGCTCTTACTTTGTTAACTGCTTCATCAACTTCAAAAAGTTTTAAGTCTTTACCACCAGTGATATTTACTAGTAACCCTTTAGCACCCTTTAAAGTGTAATCATCAATTAATGGATTACTAATTGCCATCTCCGCGGCTTTGAGTGCTCTACCTTCACCTTCAGCTTCTCCTGTTCCCATCATAGCTTTGCCCATTGAAGCCATTACAGTTTCAACATCAGCAAAATCTAGATTAATTAATCCAGGTCTTACCATTAAATCTGTAATACTCTGAACACCATGCATCAAAACATTATTTGAAAGATTAAAAGACTCTTCAAAAGTTGTTTGCTCATTTGCAATTTTAAATAAGTTTTGGTTTGGAATAACAATTATAGTATCAACATGTTTTCTTAATTCTTCCAATCCTTGTTGTGCTCTTCTCATTCTAGAGGGGCCTTCATATAAAAATGGAAGAGTCACAACGCCTACTGTTAATATATTTAATTCTTTAGCAGCTCTAGCGATGACATGAGCAGCACCAGTGCCCGTTCCACCACCCATACCTGCTGCAATAAAAACCATATTTGCACCTTGAAGTGTATTTACAATTTCATTTAAAGATTCATCAGCAGCCGCTTGTCCTATATCTAATTTTGCACCTGCACCTAAACCCTTTGTTAAATTCAAACCAATTTGAATTCTTGTTTTTGCTTTACTTAACTTTAAATCTTGAGCATCAGTATTAACCGCAATAAATTCTACACCCTGAAGTTTATTATCAATCATTTCA